>NZ_LR134533.1:0-746160 GCF_900638685.1 Neisseria weaveri
ATGAATAAAAACTGCTATAAAGTCATTTTCAACCAACACAAAGGCTGCATGACCGCCGTGCCGGAATACGCCTCGCGCCACAGCAAGTATTCCGCAGACAGAACCTCAAGCAGCTCTATCAGCCGTTTCGGTATCAAACAATTTGCCTTTTTCATGATGGCGGCAGTCGGCACCGCCTGGGTATTGCCTTCGCAGGCAGCCGATATCCAAGCCGACCGCCATGCTCCGGCCAACCAACAGCCGGTCGTACTGCAAACAGCCAACGGTTTGCCGCAGGTCAATATCCAAACTCCGACTACCGGCGGCGTATCGGTGAACCAATACCAACAATTCGACGTATCCCGACGAGGCGCCATTCTAAATAACAGCCGCCGCAACACACAAACCCGATTGGGCGGCTGGATTCAAGGCAATCCGATGTTGGCGGGCGGCGAAGCGCGGATTATCGTCAACCAAGTCAACAGCAGTAATCCTTCATTATTAAACGGTTATATCGAAACCGCAGGCAAACGCGCGGAAGTGGTGATTGCCAACCCGTCGGGCATTCAGGTGGACGGCGGCGGCTTTATCAACGCAGCCGGCGTAACCTTAACTACAGGCAAACCGCTAATCGGTAATGGCGGCTTGGAAGGATTCCAAGTGCGCGAAGGCAGAGTTTCCGTGAGCGGAGAAGGGCTGGACGGCAGTACCGCCGACTACACGCGCATTTTGACACAAGCCGCCGAAATCAACGGCCGCGTTTGGGCGAAAGACCTGAACATAACCGCCGGCCGCTTCGATATGGCGGCGGACGGCTCCGTTCAGGCCGCAGGCAGCGGTGAAAACTCCGAAACCGCCATCGATACCGGCGTTTTGGGCGGTATGTATGCAGGCAAAATCACCCTGACCGCCACCGATAAAGGTGTAGGCGTCAACAACGCAGGCGAAATCTACGCTTCCGCAGGCAGCGTCGTTTTAAGTGCCGACGGTAAAATCAGCAACAGCGGCCGTATCATCGGCAAGGGCGATACCGCCGTTAACGCACGCTCTTTAGACAACAGCGGTGCGTTGTCGTCGCAAAACACCGCCGATATTCAGACGGCCTCGTTAAGCAACAGCGGCATGATTGCCTCGGCCAAAGAAGCCCGCATCCGCAACAGCGGCAAGTTTGACAACAGCGGCAAACTCAACGCCGCCCGTTTGGATGTCGAAACCGCAAGCCTTGCAAACAGCGGTGAAATCAGCCAAAGCGGTGCGCAGAGCCTGAATATCGAAGCAAAACACGCCGAAAACACCGGCTTGATCGGCTATCGCGACACCGCATCTATTCCGAATACCGATAGCAGTAACGCACACAGCCAAAGTTCGGCTACCGGTTCGGCCGATAGCGCCGCAAGCAGCTTCGGCAACCAAAGCAATCCGCAGCCCAAACAAGCTTCAGGCCGCCTGAAAATTTCAGACGGCCTCGGCAACAGCGGCGACATTACCGCCAACGGTGTGACCCATCTGAATATCAACAGCGGCTTCAACAACCGGAAAGACATCAAAGTCGGCAAGTTCACGCAACAAACCGGCCGGTTTGACAACAGCGCAAACTTCTATGCCGCCGAAGCTACTATCCAAGCCGACCGCGCCGCCAACAGCGGTACATGGGCGGCCGCATCAGCCGATATCACCGCCGGGGAGCTGGATAACAGCGGCAGTGTGCAGGCCAATGCCCTCAACATCAACGCCAAACTCAGCAACACCGACACCATCGAAGCAGGCCGTCTGAATATCGACGGCAACATCCGCAACAGCGGCCGCCTGAACACCGACCGCATTACCGCGCGCAGCCAAACCCTTGACAACAGCCAAGGCCGAATCACCGCCCATCAAAGCGGCAGCCTGACCGTTTCAGACGGCCTCAACAACGACGGTGGTCAAATCCACAGCCAAGGCAATCTCGACATCGGCGACAACCGTGCCGACACCCTGGAGGTACGCAACAACCAAGGCAGCATTCTGGCCGGCAACGACCTGAACATTCAGGCGAAATCCTTGGACAACAGTGGCACGACACGCGCCAACCGCGATACCGTCATCAAGCTGAAAGAGAGCTTCGCCAACAGCAAAACCCTCGAATCGGGCAGACTGCTGAGCCTGGAAAGCACCGGCACCATCAGCAACAGCGGCACTTTGCGCGGTGGCCGTTCTTTAAAAGTCAAAGCCGCCGCCCTGCATAACCACGGCACCGCCGAATCCGGCAGCGACACCCGTTTGGAAGCCGAAAACACCCTGGTCAACACCGGTTTGGCCAACAGCGGCGGTTTAACGGCGGTTAAAGGCAGAGACATCGACAACAGCGGCCGTATCTACGGCGATCATGTCGCCGTCGGCGGCGAAAACCTGCGCAACCGCGAAAATAGCTCCGGCAAAGCTGGCGTCATTGCCGCGCGCAGGCATTTGGCGATAGGGGCTAAGAAAATCGATAACATAGGTAGTGGCTTCGATAAGATCGTAGAAGGAAAACAGCAACTGGGAAATGCATCTTCTTTAATAGCCAGCTTGGGTACTTTAAGCATAGGAGGCCGTCTGAATGATGCTTATCATGCAGAAGGAAAAGCGCAGACTTTGAATAATAGAGGAGCAAAAATTGAGTCGGTAGGAGATATGGACTTAAGCGTTGATTCTATCCGCAATGTTAATAACCGCTTGGAAATAGAAGAAAAAGTAGCAGAGGGAGAAAGCAGATATGTCAAAGCTTATAGTCTTCCGGGAAATGCAGAATGGTGGGTAGAAGGTAAGGATGGTCATTTTTGGCAAACAGGTGATGATGCTAAAGGGCAGTTTGATTTTAAAGACGGCAGACGCTCTTTAAAATATAAGGTTTGGAATGAAAAAGAAGTCACTATTCGTACTCATGCAGACCTTTTGGTGCACTCTGAACCCGGACAAATTATTGTAGGTGGTAATTTCAAAGTTGATACCAATAATTTATTGAATAAAGACAGCCAAATTCTGATTGGTGGCAGATGGCATGGCGAAAGCAAAAATTCTGTGCTTGATAATGACTCAATAGCACAGAAGCGTTATGAAGTTGAAACCGGTCGTGGATGGCAAAGCTATTCTCATAAAAGCAAGAAAGATTTGAAATTCAAATGGGTTAGGAGAGGTCGAGGGGATTACGGTATCAATTCGACACGCTATTTGCCCGAGCAAGCATTTGGCAACGATTTTGAGCATTATCAGGAAAATTCAACATTTTCCACTCAAATTGGGAATATTGAGAGTGCCAACAACCGCACTAAATCTGCCGACATCACAGCCAACCAAACCGGCAGCGTACGCACACTGAATGCCGACCCGCGTTTGCCCAACAGCGCATTGTTTGCCGTTAATCCCGATCATCCGACTCATTTGGTTGAAACCGATCCGGCTTTCACCGACTATAAGCAATGGCTGTCCGGCGACTATATGCTGAAAGCCCTAGCGGTGGACCCTGCATCCACGCACAAACGTTTGGGCGACGGCTATTACGAGCAGCGACTGGTCAACGAGCAAATCGCCAAACTTACGGGCTACCGCCGTTTGGACGGCTACGGCAGTGACGAAGAGCAGTTTAAAGCCTTAATGGACGCGGGCATTACCGTGGCCAAGCAGTTCAATCTCGTACCGGGTATCGCCTTAACGTCCGAGCAAGTGGCTTTGCTCACTTCCGATATCCTGTGGCTGGAAAACCAAACCGTTACCCTTGCCGACGGCAGCACCAAAACGGTTTTAGCACCTAAGGTATATACCGTAGTACGCAAAGGCGACTTGAATGCGGCCGGCGGTTTGATCAGTGCTTCGGCCATCGCATTGAAAGCTGAAAATATCGACAATCAGGGCACTTTGGGCACACGGGAGACAGTCAAACTTGATGCGCAGAACATCCGTTTGGGCGGCAATATCGCCTCGTCGGCAGTGCTGGTCGCAGCTTCAGACGGCCTTAAAGCAGACGGCAAAGTGGAAGCTGCCAACCTGATTGCCCTCAAAGGCAAAGACATAACCATTGAAAGCAGCACCGTTTCAGCAGGAAATGAGCGCAACGGTTCGACTTCGCTGAACCGCCAAGCCGGTCTGTATCTGAACGGTTCGCCGAGCGGGCGCGGTATCGTGGCCGTTGACGCTTCGGGCAAATTAAGCATTAACGGTGCCGACATCCGCAACGCCGATTCAGACGGCCTTACCGTACTGCAGGGTAAAGATGTGCATATCGGCACGGTTCAAACCGAAACGCGCGAAGCGTACGGCGAGTTGTCGGACAATATCCACCGCCACGCCCGAATCCATAAAGAACACGGCAGCCGCATCGAGGCGGCCGGCGATATCCGTATTTTTTCAGACGGCCAAACCGATATCCGCCAGGCGGATATTGCGAGCAGCAAAGGCAAAGTAACGGTTTACGGCAAGGATGGCGTCAGCGTTGCCGAAGGCCGTAAGCAGAGCAGTGCAGACGAAGCCTATACTTCGAAGAAAAATAAAATTGTTTCAAAGACTACAAGCGAAATCCGCAAACAAAGTGATTACGACGAAGCTGTCGGCAGCAGCCTTCAAGGCAAAGAAGTGTATATCGGCTCACAAGGCGGTATTTTGGTGCGCGGCAGCGAAGTGGTTTCCGACAACAAAACGGTTATCGACGGTAAAAACGTTACTTTGGAAGCAGCCGTTAACGCTTACCAAAATAACAGTGATATACGCACTAAAAAATCCGGATTCAGTGGCAGACTGGGTAAAAAAGGCGTTCAGATCGGCTATAACCGCCACCGCAGCGAAACCGAAAACGACGGCATCACGCAAGATGTCAGCACAGCCAATATCGGCAGCATCGGCGGTGATACGGTTATCAGAGCCACCGATACTTTAGCTACCCGCGCGGCTGTTGTCGGGTCCGGCGGCAATCTGATTCTGGAAGGCAAAAATATCGATATCGGCAGCCTGTATACCGGCGACAAGTTCGACAGCCAAACGCGCAGCAAAAGCCGCGGCATCAATATCGGTGTGGCGTTTGATCCCGTACCGATGGAGGTTCGTAATTTCGGCAATCATGTCAAAGGCTGGCGGGAAGCCCTTAAAGAAAAGGGCGCAGACGGCAAGATAAAAGGTTGGGTGCGCGGCGATACCGCCGCTGCGGCAGAAACTTTCTCAAATAGTAGCGGAACCAGAATAACGCACGGCCGTATGAAACGGCAGCAAGGCATTGACGATACTTATGCGCACGGCAGCCAAATCAGAGCCGGAGACATGGTAGATATCCGCAGCGGAGAAGATACCCGCATCAGCGGCAGTGAAGTGTACGGCAAAAAAGGTTTGGCTATAGATGCAGGCCGGCGTTTGGATATTGAAACCTCCGGGCAAAACCAAAGCAGTTACCAAAAGGTAAACACTAAAACACACGGCATGGTTTCAGCAGGAACAAACACCCATATCGGATACACTTTTGAGACTGCGGAAAACACCGATAAACGCAGCAGCCATCTCAGCAGTAATGTGGGCAGCGGCGGCGACATTCTTTTGAAAGCCGGAGAGGTCTATAACCAGCGCGGCAGCCATATCCGCGCCGACGGGAACACCCATATCCTTGCAAAAAATGTTAATGTAGAAGCAGCAGAAGCGGCTTACTTGGTGTCCGATAAAGAAAGTTATACCCGCAAAGGCATTAATGTCGGTGTCGGTTCTCCTGCCGTCAACGCGATAAATAATGCCAAACAAAGCATTCAAAGCACGGCTAAGCAAACAGAAAATATCGGGGAAAGCAAAAACAGCCGTACCAACGCCATGGCCGCCGTCAACGCCGGCATCGGTGCCTACCGGGCCGTAAAAGACGTTCAGACGGCCTATCAAAGCGTGCGAAACGGCAAAGGCTTCAAGCCCACCATCAATATCACCTACGGCGAACAACGCAATACCGCCGAACAGAGCCAACAAGGACATACCGTCAGCCCGAGCGGCATACAGGCAGGCGGCAAGGTTATGATTGAAGCCGCCGGCGCAGATAAAGCATCGACTATTACCGTCAGCGGCAGCGATGTCGCAGGCCAACAAGGAACTGCATTGCTGGCAGACGGCGACGTGCGATTACATTCCGCACAAGAAGCACACCAAGAACGCAGCCGCAGCCGCCGGGCAGGATTCAATGCAGGCGTTGCCATTACCGTTGACAGCGGCGTAAGCCTGGGCGTTACCGCCGGCGGCAATTACGGCAAAGGCCGGGGAGACGGCAACAATACCGGACACCGCCACAGCAGCATAGGCAGCAGCGAAAGCCGCACACAGATCCGCAGCGGCGGCCATACCGCCGTCGAAGGCGCGCAAGTATTCGGCAAAGGCATAGACCTCGATACCAAGAGCCTCAGCATAACCAGCCCGCAAGATACCGCCGTTTACGACGGCAAACACTACCAAGGCGAAGTCCAAATTACCGTAGGTTACGGCTTTGCCGCCAGCGGCAGCGCCGAATACAGCCGCCTCAAAGCCGACCATGCCGGCACCACCCGCCAAAGCGGACTGTTTGCCGGCGACGACGGTTTCCAAGTGAATGTTGCAGAACACACCCGGCTCAAAGGCGGTTTGATTACCGCTACCGAACAAGCCGAAGCCGAAGGCAAAAACCGCTTTCAGACGGCCACCATTGACACCGAAGATATCCGCAACCACAGCCGCTACGAAGGTCAAAGCTACGGCATCGGCATCAGCGGCAGCATGGGCGGTGGAGAAGGCAGGCAGCAAATCGGCGGCCAAAAACTCACCGCCTACGGCGACAACACGGTTACCCGTACCGACAACGGAGACACCACCCGCCAAGGCCGGGCAAGCGTTTCCGCACAAATGGGCTTCGGGCGCGACAGCGACAGCCGGGAAAGCACCACCCCGAGCGGCATCGGCACAAGAAACCTGACCGTTACCGCCGATCCTGCCGCAGCAGCCACCCTGTACACCGACATCCGCACCGAAACCGCGGCCGTCAGCTCAGGCCGTCTGAACAACACTTTCGATAAAGAAAGGGTGCAGAAAGAGCTGGATATCCAACGGGAGGTAACACAGCAGTTCGGCAGCAACGTCGGCTATGTAAAAAGCCGAGTGAACCAACGCATAGAAGGATTGAAAGCCGCGAGGGAAGCAGGGCGTATCAGCCAAGAAGAATACGATAAAAAAGTTCAGAGCCTGCAATACCTGAATATAGGCTTAAGCAGTGCGTCGGCAGCTTTATCCGCCCCGACCGACAGCGCATTGGGCCTTGCCGCTTCAGCGGCCAACCCCGTTGTGTCCTACCATATCGGCCAACACTTCAAACAGAACGACGAACTGAACAAACTCGACGGCGGCAAACGTCCGGGAGAAGGCAGCAAAGAACACATCGCCCTGCATACCCTGAACGGATTGCTGACCGGTGCGGCCAACGGCAGCCATGCTGTTGTGAGCGGGCTGTCTGCGGGGGGAGCGGAATTATTGGCACCGACATTGGCACAAAGCCTGTACGGTAAGTCTCCCAAAGAGCTGACGGCGGAAGAAAAAGCGAATATCGGTTCGTTGGCCGGAGTATTCGGTGCGGCGGTAGGCGCGGCATCGGGGGATGTTGCGGGTGCGGTAGTGGGCAGTCAGGTTGCGCAGAGTGCGGTGGAGAATAATTATTTGACGGAAGGGCTCAGAAAAACACCTCAAAGTATCAGCACGTTTGATAAAGAAATGCAGGCCTGTAAGGCAAGAGGTGGTGATTGCTCTGAAATCATTAAAAAATTCTTAGCGCATAGCAACCAAAATAGGGCATATTTGATAAAAGAATGCACAGGAGGCGGAATAACTTGCCCGAGTTATCAGGAAATTATTGCGGCAAATACAGGGGAGTCTTATTTGGCTTCGATTAAAGATCCGGATGTACGCAGGATTGTTGCTACAGTTAATGCTGCAGATTTAATCTTTTTAGATAAGGAAATAGGCATTTGGAGTAAGGTGGGTAATGCCGTTGCAGATCCGACGGTAATCGCTACACTGGTTGGAAGCAGAGGAAGGAGTGGTGCTGTTGACCTGAAGTCCATCGCAAAAAGCAGCACTTTATCTGCCGGGAACGGAATGCTTTATAATTTTGCGGTGCAATGGGCGGAGAAACGCAGTATAGATTACCGTGATTTGATTGCTTCGGGGATTGTAGGTGGAATTACGGGTGCTGCAACTCCGAATGTATCGGTAACTCATGCGAAGAAGCCAAATAGCTCTAATAAATCGATTAACCCATATGGAGTACCTGTACCAGAAAAGGTAAAAGCATCAAACGGTTTATTATATCAATCAAATATCAAACATTCTGGTCGAGGAGTAGGTTCACGCCTTGGTCATGTAGCGAGTGTAGAGCCTTCTAACTCACTCCAAATGTTTGAAAAATCTGTTCCTACCAACAATGCAAATAGCAATCTTCGTTATTATTTTGATGGAGAGGTTGTCCATCAGTATGCTTTAAGTAGTGGAACATATCATTGGGCGGGTGCAAAAGGGAAGCAACAGGCTAATCAGATACCTCGAGACATTAAGGTACATTTTGATATTAATGTAAAAAGATTAAAGGATATAGGTGGAAACCGATAACTATTCTTAAATGGTATGATTTTGGAGAAAAAAATGATTTTCGGAGACCCTTACAAATTTGCTATTCAACTTGATTTTGTTGATGATTGGGTATCAAGATGGGGAGAGACTATGAAAAACGAAGGTGTTTTTCACTACATTATTGGAGGATATATCCAACCTACAGAGTTGATGAATCAATCAGTAACCATTTTGAGTGCTATCAATTCATTGAAAGTGAAACAAAGCAACATCAATCGAATATCTACCGAAAATTTATATGATCAGGTGTCTAAAGATGCTTTTCAAATACTGGAGAGCATTTTAAGTAAAATATTAAATGGAGATGAAACAGATGAAGAATATGAAATTTATATCTCGACTCACCTTAATATAGAAGAAAATATGTTTGGTGATCAGAATAATTGGATTATTTCAAATGACCAAAATGAGAAAATTATTTTTAGAAATTATAAAAATGAACTATATGAAATTATCCTTGATAAAGGCTATTGTAGTGAAGTTATAGATAACGTTCTTGTCTGGGCAAGAAATTATTTCACTGAAGAATGTTGGATCTAGCACTAAAAAATCTAGAATAAAAGTCATCGAAGAGAAGATTATTTTCTCATGCGTTAGGATATGAAAGTTCAACCTATATATCGAATTATGTTCAGCATATATGCATTCTATGGGTTTTTAATGCCGTCTGAAAAATAGACGGCATTTATTTATATATTAAATATTCAGACCCCCCGCTGAGACCGTCTGAATAACACGTTTGATAAAGAAGAAGAGTTGGGTATGAGTCAAAAGCAGCTGAACGATTACGTGAACGATCCGGGTCGGACGGGGAAGCTGTTCCAGTTTGAGAATGCGCGGGACAATATAGTGCTTCGGCTATCGCATTGAAAGCCGGGAATATCGACAACCAAGGCACTTTGGGCGCACGGGAGGCAGTCAAACTTGATGCGCAGAACATCCGTTTGGGCGGCAATATCGCCTCGTCGGCTCATCAATTCTTTAGTGATTCAAATGGCAATGTTTATCATTGGGCTGGCACTTTAGATAGAAGTAGAATCAATAAACTAAATATTAGTGTCCGCAGGGAATTAGGTATTCCCGGTAAATAAGGTAAAAGGAAAATAAAATGATTTTTGGAGATCCATATTACTTTGGTATCTGGCTTGATACAGTGGATGATTGGAATCCATCAGACAATAAAGCAGAAGGTATTTTTGCAATATTTATTGATGGTGATATGCTTCCTTGCGAATTACCTAATACATCAACTTTTCTAGATAATTCAGTAAGATCTATTAATAGCTTTTTTCAAATAATTGATGATTTAGAAAATGAATTCTTATTTAATATGTGTATGGAAGACAGGTTTAATTTTTTGATTAATACAGTTCATTTTAAAAATGAAAATATATCAGAAGAAGATTCTTTTTCGTATTGGAAATATTGCTTAACTGATTACATAGACTCTTCATCAGATAAAGATGACATTTGGTATGTTTCACATAATGAAAAAGAGAAATTGATGTATTTTCAAAAGAATGTGTTAAAAGAAGTTATGTTAAAAAAAGGAACGGTTGGGTTGGTGTTAAAGAAAGTTATTGACTTCAATATGAAAGCATAGACCTCGATACTAAAAGCCTCAGCATAACCAGCCCGCAAGATACCGCCGTTTACGACGGCCAAGACTACCAAGGCGAAGTCCAAATTACCGTAGGTTACGGCTTTGCCGCCGACGGCAGCGCACAATACAGCCGCCTCAAAGCCGACCATGCCGGCACCACCCTTCAAAGCGGCCTGTTTGCCGGCGACGACGGTTTCCAAGTGAATGTTGCAGAACACACCCGGCTCAAAGGCGGTTTGATCACCGCCACCGAACAAGCCGAAGCCGAAGGCAAAAACCGCTTTCAGACGGCCACCATTGACACCGAAGATATCCGCAACCACAGCCGCTACGAAGGCCGAAGCTACGGTATCGGCATCAGCGGCAGCATGGGCGGTGGAGAAGGCAGGCAGCAAATCGGCGGCCAAAAACTCACCGCCTACGGCGACAACACGGTTACCCGTACCGACAACGGAGACACCACCCGCCAAGGCCGGGCAAGCGTTTCCGCACAAATCGGCTTCGGGCGCGACAGCGACAGCCGGGAAAGCACCACCCCGAGCGGCATCGGTACAAGAAACCTGACCGTTACCGCCGATCCTGCCGCAGCAGCCACCCTGTACACCGACATCCGCACCGAAACCGCGGCCGTCAGCTCAGGCCGTCTGAACAACACTTTCGATAAAGAAAGGGTGCAGAAAGAGCTGGATATCCAACGGGAGGTAACACAGCAGTTCGGCAGCAACATCGGCTATGTAAAAAGCCGAGTGAACCAACGCATAGAAGGATTGAAAGCCGCGAGGGAAGCAGGGCGTATCAGCCAAGAAGAATACGATAAACAAACTGCCAAATTGGAAATGGCGAAGCTGTTGACCGACAGTGTAGCAATGGGTTTAATGACTCCAAGCAACAGTTTGGGCGGTACTCTTCTGACAGCGGCTTCCCCTATCGCCAGCCGAGAGATCGGAGCTTACTTTAAAACCGTAGATCCGCAGACAGGTAAAGACAAACAGGGCACACCCGCCCATATTATGGCGCATACCGTCTGGAATGCCGCCGTTGCTTATGCCACAGGTAACAACGCAGGTACGGCCGCTTTGGCAGCGGGCGGTTCCGAAACCGTTACGCCCATTTTATCGAACTGGCTGTTTAAAGAGAAAGATCCGTCGAAACTGACGGAAGATCAAAAAGAAACCTTAGCTACTATCAACCGTCTGCTCGGCAGCGGGATAGGCGCGGCAGGAGGAAACGCCGACAACGCCCTTTCAGACGGCCTGATTGCCCGAAACGTAGCGGAACAGAACAATATGACGCGGGCAGGCAAAGGGGTAGTGGTTCCTTTATTTGGTGCTTTATATTGCGCTTTGGATAAGCATTGCGGAAGCGTTACGGATACGTTTACGGGGATGATGTCGGAACAGATAAAATCTGCGCAAGAAGAGCGGGAGAAGCTGTTTCCGATATTGAATGACGGAAAAGGAGGAGGGGAGAAGGCGCAAGTGCCGAAACACCCGGTAAGCCGGTCAGCTACGGGTGCGCCTATGCCGCCTGATGATGAGGATGATAAAAATTTATCTATTAGCGAGCAAAAAGAAATCCGTTCTTTGAATAAAAGGATTAGAGAACATCAGGAAAAAATTGATAAATTTAGAAAAAATCCTACAATTAGGCCTGGAATGGAGAACTTGCCAAAAGATGTTATTAAGGCAGCTCAAGAAAGAAGAATATTACATTTAGAAAGAGAAATTAAAGCATTTCAAACTAGAATTGATGTTTTAAAAGGGAGGGCAAAATGATTGCTGAAAATAATCAGTTTATTTACGCGGGGTCATTTGATGAGTTGTATCACAAAATTAATAATATTACCCCTTCTACTTTATTAATTAGTGAAAAATTTATCCAATTTGATAGTTTTAATATTTTAGAATTATTGAGCAAAATCCCCGTAAAATGGATTATTATAATTGGAAATAATTCTTCAAATGCAGAAGATGATTTAGATTTTTTGATTGAAACATCGTTAGATGATAATTTGCTTGATGTAGTAACGACAAGCTTTTCATATGAAGAAATAGATGATATAGCTTTTGAATTTTTGGTTACTTCTAAATTGGGCTTCAAAGATTATCAGTTTTTATCGGTTTTAGATTTTGATAAGGTAGAAGAGGTAATGATTTTGAGAAAAATTAATAAAAATATCATGGAAAATTTTGAAATATATACTCAAAATGATCGGAGAATAAACTTTTAATTTTAAACAATGGCAAGTGGTAATCTTTATATAATTTGAATAGCTAGGTTTGCTTGTCAAGAAGTGCTTGTAATTTTGAGGCCGTCTGAAAAATTTCAACCTTTTCAGACGGCCTGAGCCTTTGCAAAAAACCATCTGCGGCGCATTTCAGTGTTTTGCGCTGCCCGCTCGTTTGCCTGTCTGTATGATATGTCTGCACCCACTGTGCTGCTACGCCTTGAACTGCATCCACATCTGAGGGTTTTGCAAAGGTTTCAGGCCAAGAAAATGAATGAGAAACAGATTCAGGAAATGACAGGAAATAAAAATTGGCATCAAACCAATATAAAGAGAAATATTGCGAGAAAATATGGCAAAGAGTTAAGAGGGGCAACTAATTTTGATTTCTATAGAAATTCTAAATCAGGTGATATTTATATACAAGGGAATAAACCCAATAGCCCGAGAATTAGGATTAATATTCAGGAGTTTTTATGATGTATGCAAGATTTACAATTCACATTTCAGGAAGTAAATTTACACCAAGCAAGACTATTGAAAAATTGAAAACTTCACTTGTAGTTGATGAGTTTTTTGATAACAGTGATCATGAGTTAAATGAGACTAGTAATTGTGGAGATATATATTTGATACATGAAAACGAATTTTCTAAAGAGTTTCCAGATCTGGAGTATGAAAAAAGCTTTGTAAATTTTTTTTCAGAAAACTATGATTTGCTAAAAGAAAATGGTGCTACTGATTTTAGTATATTTATAGAAATTTATTATGTAGATCAATGCAATTTTGAGATTTTTAATAGAGATTTATTGGTGGAATTGGCTAAATATAGAGTTAATTTGCCAATTAGTGTCTACCACATTCAAGATGTAGATTAAGTTGTAGATTGCATAAAGAATTCAAATATGGTGTATGTCAAGTTTGAGCGAGCTTTATAAGATTTGGATACCGTCTGAAAATTTCAGCCTTTTCAGACGGTATTCTTTTACATATTAAGAGAAGACCTCACCGAAACCGCCGACTCCCGTTCAGGCCGTCTGAACAACACTTTCGATAAAGAAAGGGTGCAGAAAGAGCTGGATATCCAACGGGAGGTAACACAGCAGTTCGGCAGCAACATCGGCTATGTAAAAAGCCAAGTGAACCGACGCATAGAAGGATTGAAAGCCGCCAGGGAAGCAGGGCGGATCAGCCAAGAAGAATACGATAAAAAAGTTCAGAGCCTGCAATACCTGAATATAGGCTTAAGCAGTGCGTCGGCAGCTTTATCCGCCCCGACCGACAGCGCATTGGGTCTTGCCGCTTCCGCGGCCAACCCCGTTGTGTCCTACCATATCGGCCAACACTTCAAACAGAACGACGAACTGAACCAACTCGACGGCGGCAAACGTCCGGGAGAAGGCAGCAAAGAACACATCGCCCTGCATACCCTTAGCGGTTTGCTGACCGGTGCGGCCAACGGCAGCCATGCTGTTGTGAGCGGGCTGTCTGCGGGGGGAGCGGAATTATTGGCACCGACATTGGCACAAAGCCTGTACGGTAAGTCTCCCAAAGAGCTGACGGCGGAAGAAAAAGCGAATATCGGTTCGTTGGCCGGAGTATTCGGTGCGGCGGTAGGCGCGGCATCGGGGGATGTTGCGGGTGCGGTAGTGGGCAGTCAGGTTGCGCAGAGTGCGGTGGAGAATAATAATTCTGCCATACGCACGCTACCGAACCGACATTTGCAAAGACAACAAAGGATAGAATTAACAGCGGATGCTGTAGATGAATTGTTTGCGTTATTAATGGGTAATGTAGGAGATATCAAAAGGGGCTGGGCACAGTTAAGTTATGAGACCAAATATGAAAAATTAATTGAGTCACAACAGCAATTAGAGAGATTGGGTTACCGAGTACCGTTAGTGGCTTTTTTAGATAGAAATGGTAATCAAAGAGTTGATCTTGAGGCCAGTAAAAAGAACATATCTTATGCACTCTCAAGGCTGAGTAATGCTTCTCAGTCTGAGAAAGCGGCATTTAAAGAAGCAAAAAGATCAGGACATATTTTAAAAAATGATAAGCCTGTGGCTGTGAGGGCGGTAACTTATCGTGATCCTGCTCGTCAAGTGGATGAAAGTGCCTTTGAATATTTATATAAAAATACCAAAGGAGAATATGTTGTATTGCAAAGGCATAATCTTGGTCATATGTATCTAGTTAAAGGTGATCATAATGTGATTGATTTAAAATCTTCACAACCTGCACATTGGAATGTGAGACATTATCCTTTGGGCACCAACATTAATCCAACAATATGGCAAAGTTCTATTGAAAAAGATATGATAAAAAATAATTCCTCTTTGAGTAAATATGGGGAAGCTATCAGTTACCCTAAACATCGACAAGTTCCTGATCATATCCCATATTTATCAAAACCTAAAAGGACTAAATAATGGAAAAAAGATATATTTTAAATTTCTTAAGAATTTCAGAAGGAATTCCTGCCAGGGCTGCGAATAAATGGCGTCATATTCTCAGTACGTGTTGGAATAATATTTTCGATGGTAAATTGTTAATTAGTAATTATAACTTTGTTTTGATGAATGATAATAAGAGACTAACTATAAATTTTGTATTGCCACCTGTAGAAAACAAAAATACATATTTTAAAAACGATATATTTATGATCTCTTTATCTATGTCAGATATTATTTGTAGTGAAAATTTACAAGAAATTTTAAATGGAAATATAGGAAGTATTGAATTAAGTATTTCCTATATAGAAGATGGGTTATTTGAGATTTTTTTATATTTTGACAACAAGTATATTAATTTAAAAACAAATGACATTTTAATTTCTTCACTGTATAAGAAAGATAGTAATGATTTTAAATTAATTTTTTAGGGGCTTAAGAAGCAAAATTCATTTTAAAGGATCTTTACGCAACATTCCCAGCAGCACTTTATACAAATCGTCATGCCTGTGATTGAAGCGGAACTCGGTTTCTTTTAAATGCAGATAAAACGTATGCTTAGGTACACCGTTAAACTGTACCAAGCGATGCTTCGCGTAGCTCCAAAAGGATTCAATACCATTGATATGCTGAGTGCCACGGGCAAATTCATTTATCGGCAGCATCGGCGGCGATACCGTTATCCGCGCCGACGATAACGTTACCACCCGCGCCGCAGTCATCGGCGCAGGAAGGAACGTGCGTATCGAAGCCCGCAACGTCGATATCGGCAGCCTGCATACCGGCGACAAGTTCGACAGCCAAACGCGCAGCAAAAGCCGCGGCATCAATATCGGTGTGGCGTTTGATCCCGTACCGATGGAGGTTCGTAATTTCGGCAATCATGTCAAAGGCTGGCGGGAAGCCCTTAAAGAAAAGGGCGCAGACGGCAAGATAAAAGGTTGGGTGCGCGGCGATACCGCCGCTGCGGCAGAAACTTTCTCAAATAGTAGCGGAACCAGAATAACGCACGGCCGTATGAAACGGCAGCAAGGCATTGACGATACTTATGCGCACGGCAGCCAAATCAGAGCCGGAGACATGGTAGATATCCGCAGCGGAGAAGATACCCGCATCAGCGGCAGTGAAGTGTACGGCAAAAAAGGTTTGGCTATAGATGCAGGCCGGCGTTTGGATATTGAAACCTCCGGGCAAAACCAAAGCAGTTACCAAAAGGTAAACACTAAAACACACGGCATGGTTTCAGCAGGAACAAACACCCATATCGGATACACTTTTGAGACTGCGGAAAACACCGATAAACGCAGCAGCCATCTCAGCAGTAATGTGGGCAGCGGCGGCGACATTCTTTTGAAAGCCGGAGAGGTCTATAACCAGCGCGGCAGCCATATCCGCGCCGACGGGAACACCCATATCCTTGCAAAAAATGTTAATGTAGAAGCAGCAGAAGCGGCTTACTTGGTGTCCGATAAAGAAAGTTATACCCGCAAAGGCATTAATGTCGGTGTCGGTTCTCCTGCCGTCAACGCGATAAATAATGCCAAACAAAGCATTCAAAGCACGGCTAAGCAAACAGAAAATATCGGGGAAAGCAAAAACAGCCGTACCAACGCCATGGCCGCCGTCAACGCCGGCATCGGTGCCTACCGGGCCGTAAAAGACGTTCAGACGGCCTATCAAAGCGTGCGAAACGGCAAAGGCTTCAAGCCCACCATCAATATCACCTACGGCGAACAACGCAATACCGCCGAACAGAGCCAACAAGGACATACCGTCAGCCCGAGCGGCATACAGGCAGGCGGCAAGGTTATGATTGAAGCCGCCGGCGCAGATAAAGCATCGACTATTACCGTCAGCGGCAGCGATGTCGCAGGCCAACAAGGAACTGCATTGCTGGCAGACGGCGACGTGCGATTACATTCCGCACAAGAAGCACACCAAGAACGCAGCCGCAGCCGCCGGGCAGGATTCAATGCAGGCGTTGCCATTACCGTTGACAGCGGCGTAAGCCTGGGCGTTACCGCCGGCGGCAATTACGGCAAAGGCCGGGGAGACGGCAACAATACCGGACACCGCCACAGCAGCATAGGCAGCAGCGAAAGCCGCACACAGATCCGCAGCGGCGGCCATACCGCCGTCGAAGGCGCGCAAGTATTCGGCAAAGGCATAGACCTCGATACCAAGAGCCTCAGCATAACCAGCCCGCAAGATACCGCCGTTTACGACGGCAAACACTACCAAGGCGAAGTCCAAATTACCGTAGGTTACGGCTTTGCCGCCAGCGGCAGCGCCGAATACAGCCGCCTCAAAGCCGACCATGCCGGCACCACCCGCCAAAGCGGACTGTTTGCCGGCGACGACGGTTTCCAAGTGAATGTTGCAGAACACACCCGGCTCAAAGGCGGTTTGATTACCGCTACCGAACAAGCCGAAGCCGAAGGCAAAAACCGCTTTCAGACGGCCACCATTGACACCGAAGATATCCGCAACCACAGCCGCTACGAAGGTCAAAGCTACGGCATCGGCATCAGCGGCAGCATGGGCGGTGGAGAAGGCAGGCAGCAAATCGGCGGCCAAAAACTCACCGCCTACGGCGACAACACGGTTACCCGTACCGACAACGGAGACACCACCCGCCAAGGCCGGGCAAGCGTTTCCGCACAAATGGGCTTCGGGCGCGACAGCGACAGCCGGGAAAGCACCACCCCGAGCGGCATCGGCACAAGAAACCTGACCGTTACCGCCGATCCTGCCGCAGCAGCCACCCTGTACACCGACATCCGCACCGAAACCGCGGCCGTCAGCTCAGGCCGTCTGAACAACACTTTCGATAAAGAAAGGGTGCAGAAAGAGCTGGATATCCAACGGGAGGTAACACAGCAGTTCGGCAGCAACGTCGGCTATGTAAAAAGCCGAGTGAACCAACGCATAGAAGGATTGAAAGCCGCGAGGGAAGCAGGGCGTATCAGCCAAGAAGAATACGATAAAAAAGTTCAGAGCCTGCAATACCTGAATATAGGCTTAAGCAGTGCGTCGGCAGCTTTATCCGCCCCGACCGACAGCGCATTGGGCCTTGCCGCTTCAGCGGCCAACCCCGTTGTGTCCTACCATATCGGCCAACACTTCAAACAGAACGACGAACTGAACAAACTCGACGGCGGCAAACGTCCGGGAGAAGGCAGCAAAGAACACATCGCCCTGCATACCCTGAACGGATTGCTGACCGGCGCGGCCAACGGCAGCCATGCTGTTGTGAGCGGGCTGTCTGCGGGGGGAGCGGAATTATTGGCACCGACATTGGCACAAAGCCTGTACGGTAAGTCTCCCAAAGAGCTGACGGCGGAAGAAAAAGCGAATATCGGTTCGTTGGCCGGAGTATTCGGTGCGGCGGTAGGCGCGGCATCGGGGGATGTTGCGGGTGCGGTAGTGGGCAGTCAGGTTGCGCAGAGTGCGGTGGAGAATAATGATTTAAAAGATTATTTACCTTCGAGAAAAGAGCAAGAGGCGAACCAAGTATTGGCAGATAAAATAGCTCACAATTTGAGTTCAAACCCAAATTCAAGGTTTACTAAAACAGAAGCTGATTACTTATATCAAATTAATACAGATTCCAGGTTGACTGTTGTTCTTGATGTAAATTACTTAGGAGATTTAAAAGTTTCGGGAAATAAATTTGAAGAAATGCCAGATGGTAGAAAACGCATTACTGTTAAGCCTATTTCAAATGAGATTTGGGCAGTTACAGGCACTTTAACTCTAGTTCAAAGATTAGATGGAAGTTATGGAATCTTTAATGACACTTATGATTATGATATCAAACCGGGAATAAGAAATATTCCGAGAAACTTAGAGACATATTTTGGAGAGCCAGCGTGTGGAAAAAATAGTGGGTGTACAGGATATTCCATTCAATTTAAAGGTAATATTAACCCTAGAAAAATAAAGGGACTTCCATGAAAAACATAATCTGGAGATTTTTTCTTCCCTGTTTTTTACTGATAATAGTATTAAAATTTTTATATCCATACTTATGCTTTTGGAATAGTAATATTTACTTAAGTGAATTTGATAAAACGCTTACTGTGTTAAAAAAGTCAAATGGCAAAGCTAACCAATTTATATTAGACGGGGTGGTTGATTATAAAGTTAAGAATGAATATTTATTAGTTTTAAGAATGGTAATTATTACAAATGATACTTCAATTACATATACAGGAAAATATCAATATTGGGCAATTAAGTATACTACAGGAAGAAAAATAGGACCTTTTTCACAAGATGAATTTAATAAATTTTTAGCTCAAAATAGGTTGGGGAAAAATACCTTGTCAATACCAGATAGTTATCATAGATACCCTGTGGAGCCGTAGGCGGCAATACAGCGGCAGCGGTAGCGGGATGGAATACCGACAGGTTTAACCGACAGCTGCATCCGAATGAATATGCCACGGCAAAACGCTATTCCGAACAGATTGCAGCAGAATTGAGCAAACGGGAAAAACGCCAAGTTACGAAAGAAGAGGCTGAAGCAAGAATTATTCGGCAGATGCTCAGAAACGTAGATGAAGCCACGGCAAAAGCCGATTTATTCAAAAGAGACGAAAATATCGTTTCACTGATGGGTGCTTATTTGCCGAAACGGGATAAGCATTATCAAGATTCGGTCTACAACATCCGTTACAATGCCGCTTACGGCTCTGTTTTAAATCATGCCGCCCGTTATAAACATTTCGGCAGAACACCGGAAGAAATCAACAGCTACAACCGCCATGTTGTTACCGACATACCGAAAGCGATAGCGAATGTAGGGATAAGCGCATACGAATCGGCGGCGAACTTGGCCAACGGTTCGGTATTTGCGGAAGACCCTGCTTATGCGCGTATAGGCAGAGTCGGTTACGGGATACCTGAGTATGGCAAAGCGTTGGAGACGGCGGGCAGTTTGGGATTGGGAGCTTATGCGTTGGGTAGGGGAGTGAAGACTGGTTCGGATAATTTACGTTCTAAAAAATTCGGGATTTGGAAAGTAGATGAGTTGAAAAAAACTGCAAAAATGTTAGATAGGAGTAATCTGACAGTTGCGGGTCGGGCACTGCAAAAGCATGGGAATAGAGAAGGAAGTGCATTCCCTCGAGCAAAAGGTAGCCCATCCTTAATTAATTTACAAGCAGAAAAAATTGTGAGTGATATTTTGCACAATCCCAAAACGGTTGCTACACAGAGAAATACTGGGCGTTTTGGGAAAGTTACAGATGTTGTCGCGCCAGATGGGCGTGGTTTGAGATATGATTCAACTGGTAAATTTATTGGTTTTTTGGAGCCTAAAAAATGAAAAAATTAACTTTACAACTTATTAGTTTGATTGATAGAGATAGTTTGGTTGTGGAAATTTGGGAGGGTGATAATCAATTTGCTGAAGTCTATATGCAAAATGGTGAAATTCAGATAGATATATTCCCTATTTTGGATAGAGATTATTGGACTTTTAATTTATATGAGATTCAGGATAGCTTTGGGGAAGCAATTAAGTTATTGGGTAACAAATAGAAAGAAGCCGAAGCAAGAATTATCCGGCTAAACATTACCAAGATTCGGCCTACAACAGCCGTTACAATGCCGCTTACGGCTCTGTTTTAAATCATGCCGCCCGTTATAAACATTTCGGCAGAACACCGGAAGAAATCAATAGCTACAACCGCCATGTTGTTACCGACATACCGAAAGCGATAGCGAATGTGGGGATAGGCGCATACGAATCGGCGGCGAACTTGGCCAACGGTTCGGTATTTGCGGAAGACCCTGCTTATGCGCGTATAGGCAGAATCGGTTACGGCATACCGGAGTACGGTAATGCGTTGGAGACGGTAGGCAGCTTGGGGTTGGGAGCTTATGCGTTGGGTAGGGGAGCAACCTACCCAAATGAAATGGGCACAAAAAGTTCTTTTACAATCGGCAATCGCCGTTATTCGGTTGTTGATGGTGAGATGGCTGGGGCAAATAAACCTATAAAACAAAATATCCCATTACTTAGCAGTCCAAATGCACAGCGAATTCCAAGCGGAAATTTCCCAAGGGAAAATCAAAAACCTAATGCAATCTTATATCGTGCTAATCAAAATGGAAGTATTACAAGCTATGCCGTTTATGATAAACATGGCATGATTCTGAAACGTGTCGATATGCAAGGAAAGGCTCATGCAGGTATCCCTACTCCTCATGTCATTGAATATGGAAGAAATACATTACCGGATGGAACGGTAAAGCCTGTTACACCTAGGAAATCAATGCCTCGACCGGCAAGAGCTGATGAGCTTTATTATTTTATCAAACATTAAAATAGATATAAAATATGTTAGAGAATTGGAAATATCATTTTTGGAAAAAAGATCAGATTGATAGAAATGATATTGATGCATATATAGGATATAAAATTTATCCTGAAGATATTGAAATTTTTTCAAATATTCTTTATCCGGACTTTATGGAATATAAAAACTGCATTATAAAATTACCATCAGGCTGTACTCAGGATGAAATTAAAGATATTCAATTATTATTTGATAAATGGGAAGGAGAAAATTTAACTACTAGTCAAATTGAGAAAGTTATGAACTATACGATTATTTCAGAAATTTTTTTCGAAACATCTAGTAGTTCAAATATTTCAACATTAAGTAACATTGCAAATTTAATAAGTTTAAATTGGGAAATCTGTCTCAAAAAGAAATTTCCAAATAGGAACTTTGATATTGTTGTATCAAATGATGATGATCAAGTATCTTTAACATTTTCTCAAGTTAGCTAGCTTATTTGACAGCAAGCTGTTGTTTGTATGAAAGTTCAATCTATATTGTTAAATATCGTGCAAAACTGAGCCAGGGAAACGGGGAGTTGTGCTCCAAAATTGAGCCACTCTCCGTTTGTTATAAACTGCTCTGCTTTATCACACAGCGGAGCCCAACCTGGATGTTATGTATGGAAACCATCGCAAAAGTGCACCGGCTTTTTCACCGGCAGAAACTCTCACAACGTGAAATCGCCAAACAACTCAAACTCTCCCGCAATACAGTCGCCCCCCCGTCTACCGCAGAGAACAAACCCATTACCCCAAGCTCGGTCCTTTTCTTGACGTGTTGACCCAACAGTTGCTCCAAGAAGCCCGGCTGCCCAAACAGCAACACCTTTCTGCCCGAGACCTTTGCAAAACCCTCAAAAATTCTTTAAATTCCCACTCACATCAAACTCCGGGAATTTAAAGAATTTTTGAGGGTTTTGCAAAGGTTTCAGGCCGTCTGAACAACACTTTCGATAAAGAAAGGGTGCAGAAAGAGCTGGATTACGAAAGAAGAAGCCGAAGCAAGAATTATCCGGCAGATGCTCAGAAACGTAGACGAAGCTACGGCAAAAGCGGACTTGTTCAAAAGAGACGACAATATCGTTTCACTAATGGGTGCTTATTTGCCGAAACGGGATAAGCATTACCAAGATTCGGCCTACAACAGCCGTTACAATGCCGCTTACGGCTCTGTTTTAAATCATGCCTTCCGTTATAAGAATTTCGGCAGAACACCGGAAGAAATCAACAGCTACAACCACCATGTTATTACCGACATACCGAAAGCGATAGTGAATGTGGGGATAGGCGCATACGAATCGGCGGCGAACTTGGCCAACGGTTCGGCGTTTCCGGAAGATCCCGCTTATGTGCGTATAGATAGAATCGGCTACGGGATACCGAAGTACGGTAATGCGTTGGAGACGGCGGGCAGTTTGGGGTTGGGGGCTTATTCGTTGGGCAGGGGAGCAAGCTCACCAAATGTAACAGGCACGAAAAGTCCTTCTGCAACCGGCAATCGTCGGTATTCGGTTGTTGATGGTGAGATGGCTGGCGGGAATAAAGCATCTAAACCCATAACATCTTCGGGTAAAGCTAATGCAGCAACAGTTAGAGGATTGAATCTCGATTTAAAAACCGCGCAAGCGGCTAATGAAGTAGTAGAAAGCTTAAGAACCGCAGGTAAATTGCCAAGCCATTACGTAACAAAAAATAAAGCGATCCAGCAAGGTTGGAAGCCAGGAAAGCCATTAAGCAATTATGTTAAAAATGGCCAAATCGGCGGTGATATTTTTGAAAATTCAACAAAGATTTTGCCATTTGCAAATGGGAGGGTTTGGTATGAAGCCGATATTGGTCTTAATAATACAATCTCTAGAGCCAAGCAAACAGGTACAAGAATTTTATATTCTAATGATGGTTTATTGTATATTACAAATGACCATTATAAGACAGTGACTAAAATAGGAACTTGGAAATAAAAATTATGATTATTTATATAGATGGGCAAAGTATTAAAGAAAGTCTTGACTTTCATAAACAACTCTCCAGCCAATTGAAAATTTCTCAATATTACGGTCGAAATCTTGATGCCTTGTGGGATTTATTAAGCATGAACATTGAAAGACCTTTAACTTTGGTTTGGAATAATTCGCAAGAGTCAAAAAAATATCTTGGAGAAGAATTTGATGCAATTGTTGAGATTCTAGATCGTGTCAAAAGACAGGATATTTTTTACAATTGGCAAGATAAGTTTAATTATTATTTGAAATAATAAGCCAGCAGTAAATTGCTGTAGATATTTGTATTAATCAACAGCAGGTTAACAGTCACGAATGTCGAGTAGATTTTGTTGTCCTGATTTGAATGTAACAGGCACGAAAAGTCCTTCTGCAACCGGCAATCGTCGGTATTCGGTTGTTGATGGTGAGATGGCTGGGGCAAACAGACAGGCAAAATATAATACTTCGGAAGGAAAAGCCGATAGTGTGAGTGGTAGAAATTTGGCTGATCATTTAACGGCAAAAATGTCTAAACCTATTGTAAAAGATCCTACACTTAAAAAAAATTGTCGATGATTTATATAGGGAAAATGCAAAAATAGGTAGTGGAAGTACAGCTGATGCGGTTCGCTATGAACTTAAAAACAATACAAAAGTAGGAGGTAGGGAACATAGTGAAAAAGCTAGAAATTATTCAGTAGCACTTGAAAGGTGGTTAATAAAAAATCCAGAGGCATCTTTTAGCGATCAGTCAACTGCTAAAAATATATTGAGAGATCTGCAAAATGCAATTAAAGGAAAATGAGATGAATTACGATCAATTTTTAAATAAGATTAAAGGAATATCCTTGATATCACTGTCAATAGATAAATTTATCAGTGAGTGGGGGGATGATTTGCCAGTAATGTTATTTGGGGAAATAGGCAAAACCATAGTAAACAATTTATCCAATTTTTCAATAAATGAATGTAATGATATATTTGCCTATATTGAAGAAGGGATGCTTAGTGGTGAAGAGCTGTTAAAAAATTGTATTGCTACTGGTTTATTAGAATCTATGTATAATAGTTCACAAAAAGAAAATAATTGGCTAAATATAAACAATATGCTAGACCCATTGTCAAGACAGTATGTTGACGAGTGGATAAATATTGGAGAATAATTTATTAAACTTCAAATTATATGAAAACTTGATGAATATGTAGAAATTATATCTAAATACTATGTATTTTATAAATTTAAATGCCGTCTGAAAATTCCAGCCTTTTCAGACGGCATCTATTTATGTGTTGAAATAACTGAGCCGATATCTATCGCCAGCCGAGAGATCGGAGCTTACTTTAAAACCGTAGATCCGCAGGCAGGTAAAGACAAACAAGGCACACCCGCCCATATTATGGCGCATACCGTCTGGAATGCCGCCGTTGCTTATGCCGCAGGTAACAACGCAGGTACGGCCGCTTTGGCAGCGGGCGGTTCCGAAACCGTTACGCCCATTTTATCGAACTGGCTGTTTAAAGAGAAAGATCCGTCGAAACTGACGGAAGATCAAAAAGAAACCTTAGCTACTATCAACCGTCTGCTCGGCAGCGGGATAGGCGCGGCAGGAGGAAACGCCGACAACGCCCTTTCAGACGGCCTGATTGCCCGAAACGTAGCGGAACAGAACAATATGACGCGGGCAGGCAAAGGGGTAGTGGTTCCTTTATTTGGTGCTTTATATTGCGCTTTGGATAAGCATTGCGGAAGCGTTACGGATACGTTTACGGGGATGATGTCGGAACAGATAAAATCTGCGCAAGAAGAGCGGGAGAAGCTGTTTCCGATATTGAATGACGGAAAAGGAGGAGGGGAGAAGGCGCAAGTGCCGAAACACCCGGTAAGCCGGTCAGCTACGGGTGCGCCTATGCCGCCTGATGATGAGGATAATGGCAAAAATGATTTAGATGTCAACGTAAATAAAATTTTGAAGCAATCTAATAGACTTTCCAATAGGAATAGTCTAACTCAATATGAAAAAAATATGCCTAATAGAACTGATAGAGAGGCGTGGCAGCAAGCTCAAAAAGATTTTGATAGTTTAAAATTACAAAATATCAGGACAATAAATACTCAATATGGACAAGGTAGAATAGGTATACTAAATGATGGCAGAACCGTAATAGTTAGACCAGGCAGTTCAAATGGTAGTCCAACTTTACAAATTAATAGTAAATCTTCTAATAAAGTTATTAAAATTAGATACTAAATTTAAATTGTGGAAAAAAAATGATAAATTTATTTAATTCTAAGGAAGAATTTTTTTCTTTTTTTCTAAATGAAGAGTGGTCAATATCTAAAAAATTTCTTGATGATAAATCTTGGAATGCTATACCTGTTCCAAATACTCTCACATTAATAGAGTCAGAATGGTTGTCTAACTCAATACATTCGTTAGGTTTTGATCATTATATTGAGTTCACTTTCGAATATGAGGGAGATATTTATCAAAGAAAGATTGCTAATAATCAGGAAAATATATTCTATAGCGATTTTAATAATTTGCAAAGTTATATTATAATCACCAATGAAAACTTAGATTTTATTTACTTTAGAAATCAAAATAATTTATATCATTTATTTTGTGGCAAGTATGACTTTATATATAATTGTGTAAAGTGTTCTAATAGAATGGCAAAAGAAATTTTCTTTTCTTATGGAGTATACGATTATAACGAACAAAATGATGAGCACTATTATTTAAAAAAAATTTGGGAGTATTATAAAAGTTAGTATTTGATTATTTTATATGTGTTTTCTTAAGTATGTTTAATGATATAGTGCATTGATTTATATATTTATTTTAATTGATCTATAGGTTTAATACTAATAGGTATTTATAATTTTGAGGTCGTTTGAAAGGTAAAGAAACTTTCTTACGGCCTTTAAAATCTGCGCAAGAAGAGCGGGAGAAGCTGTTTCCGATATTGAATGACGGAAAAGGAGGAGGGAAGAAGGCGCAAGTGCCGAAACACCCGGTAAGCCGGTCAGCTACGGGTGCGCCTATGCCGCCTGATGATGAGGATGATAAAAATATTCGTGAAACTCATAATTCGGTTAAAGAATCTCCAAGCTATCCTAAAGGGTTTAGAGATGTTCATAACGGGATGAAAAAGGTTAATGTTAATAATCAATCTATTCTAAACCAATTAAGAAAAGTGGAAAAGGGAGATTGGAAAAAAGTATATAGAGATGGTTTTGATGCCCAAGGAAATAAAATATCTATTCATTATTTTCAAAATACTAAAACAGGTAGAGTGTTTAATGTTAAAGTCAAAAGAAATTGGAGTAACTTTTAATGGATAAAATATTAATTTCAAATAATAAAAATGATGTAGAGTTTTTTTTAAATACTTATATTTTGGGAGTGTTGACAGCTCTTATAAATAAAAAAATTAACACAGATGATATTCAAAAATTACTATTTAGGCCTGGGATAATTGAATATTTAACAAAATTAGGAATAGATAAACAGTATATTCATATTATTTTAGCTGGAACAGAATTAGAAGATATCGAAAGCCTTATTCCTGCAAACTTGCACCAAGAAACCTTAAAATTAATAGATATATGTCTTAATAATTTCAATGATATGTATTTGGAAGATAATATCTATATTGGTATTGATATAAAAGATCATAAATTAAGTTAGAACCTGCAATACCTGAATATAGGCTTAAGCAGTGCGTCGGCAGCTTTATCCGCCCCGACCGACAGCGCATTGGGCCTTGCCGCTTCAGCGGCCAACCCCGTTGTGTCCTACCATATCGGCCAACACTTCAAACAGAACGACGAACTGAACAAACTCGACGGCGGCAAACGTCCGGGAGAAGGCAGCAAAGAACACATCGCCCTGCATACCCTGAACGGATTGCTGACCGGTGCGGCCAACGGCAGCCATGCTGTTGTGAGCGGGCTGTCTGCGGGGGGAGCGGAATTATTGGCACCGACATTGGCACAAAGCCTGTACGGTAAGTCTCCCAAAGAGCTGACGGCGGAAGAAAAAGCGAATATCGGTTCGTTGGCCGGAGTATTCGGTGCGGCGGTAGGCGCGGCATCGGGGGATGTTGCGGGTGCGGTAGTGGGCAGTCAGGTTGCGCAGAGTGCGGTGGAGAATAATTATTTGACGGAAGGGCTCAGAAAAACACCTCAAAGTATCAGCACGTTTGATAAAGAAATGCAGGCCTGTAAGGCAAGAGGTGGTGATTGCTCTGAAATCATTAAAAAATTCTTAGCGCATAGCAACCAAAATAGGGCATATTTGATAAAAGAATGCACAGGAGGCGGAATAACTTGCCCGAGTTATCAGGAAATTATTGCGGCAAATACAGGGGAGTCTTATTTAGCTTCGATTAAAGATCCTGATGTACGCAGGATTGTTGCTACAGTTAATGCTGCAGATTTAATCTTTTTAGATAAGGAAATAGGCATTTGGAGTAAGGTGGGTAATGCCGTTGCAGATCCGACGGTAATCGCTACACTGGTTGGAAGCAGAGGAAGGAGTAGTGCTGTTGACCTGAAGTCCATCGCAAAAAGCAGCACTTTATCTGCCGGGAACGGAATGCTTTATAATTTTGCGGTGCAATGGGCGGAGAAACGCAGTATAGATTACCGTGATTTGATTGCTTCGGGGATTGTAGGTGGAATTACGGGTGCTGCAACTCCGAATGTATCGGTAACTCATGCGAAGAAGCCAGGGCAAGGTACTTTTGATAGAGGTTCTTCCTTGCCTGTATCTAAACCGGTTAAGGTGGATTTCCCAAATGGTTCGGTGACTTATCAGTCGAATCCGAAACATACCCCAGGAGGAGCTGGATGGAATTCTAGGGCGGGAAGAGAACCGCAAGATTCTCTTCGTTTATTTCAAAATTCTCAGCCAATACCTTCATCGACAACAGTACGTTTTGCCAGAGATCAGGAAGGAAATATTCATCGTTTTTCTAAAGATCCCAACAATCAGTGGCATTGGAATGGTGGAACTGGCGATAAAAATAATCCATTAATTTTAGATAATAAAGTTAAAGCCGAATTAAGAAATTTAGGATGGAAAGGCAAAATTTTAAAATGATAATTGGAGATAAAATAGATTTTTTTATACAGTTAGATTTACTGGTAAAAGATAGTTATTATTATATGGGTCCTTTAAATTTTTGGATTGATCAAAAAGCTTATCCGGGAGTAGGAGCTGTTATTACATTAAATAGCCAAATAATGTTATTAAAAGATAATTTAAATATAGCATTAAGTCATGAATTTAAGGGAAGTAATTTGCCTATTGAACATATTGATTTTGATTATGAGGAGCTATCCGATGAAAATACGATTTATTGGTACTTGGGAGAATTGGGAGACAATGGTTTGCGTATGAGATGTGAAATTGTAAAAGACACACTGCGTTTATTCTATTCAATGAATCAAGATCCTTTCAAAGTTAAGGAAATATCTTTAATTTATTACAAGAAAATTATTGATGATTTATTTGTTTTTTTGAAATGTTTAAAATAAAAAGGGGCTTAAGAAGCAAAATTCATTTTAAAGGATCTTTACGCAACATTCCCAGCAGCACTTTATACAAATCGTCATGCCCGTGATTGAAGCGGAACTCGGTTTCTTTTAGGGGCTGAAGTAGATTAGCCCTAAATACCACACCAAAGCCGCAAAGTTTTTAACTGCTGCTTTGGTGTCCCGAAGTTAAAACGAAACTCACATTCTTTCAAGAACAGAGGAAAAGATTTTCGGTCGATTCCGTTGTATTTGCGCAAGACACGTTTCGCCTGATTCCAAAAATTCTCAATGCCGTTGATATGGTTGTGTCGGTCGGCAAACTTTTTGCTGTGATTAATCCTGTGATGGTGAAAACCGCTGACATCCAACACGTCGTAACTGCTCAGGCAGTCCGTATAAACTACGCTATCAGGTGTAATTTTCCTTGTAATAACAGGAAATAAACTTTCCTTTCGGGCATTATTCACTACAACCGTATAAATCTTACCTCCACGTTTAAGGATACCGAAAACCACCACTTTACCTGCTGCTCCCCTACCGCGCTTTCCTTTACGCTTACCGCCGAAATAGCTCTCATCCAATTCTATAGCGCCCTCAAAAACCTGATCTGCTTCCAAAGCCAAATGACGGCTGATAACAAGACGGATTTTACGGTAGAAGAGAATAGCCGTATTGTGCTGAATACCCAAGATATCGGCAGCAGAACGTGCGGTTACTTCCAATACAAAATATTCAAGCAGTTTTCTTTGCAGACTCTTCTTTAACTTACAGTGGGTTATCTTCATTTTGGCAGCCTATCATGACTGCTAATCTACGTCAGCCCCTAAATGTAAGTATTACGATTAATCAAGATAAAAGTGTTACTTTAACCTTGGCTGGAACAGCGGGAGCTGGAATAGAAGGTTTTGTTGGCGCTACTGCGTCTAATGTTTCTAGAAATGATGGATATTTTTCAGAAGTTTGTAGTTCCGTAGGTGGCTATATTGTAGGAGGTGTTTGTGCCGGTGCTAATTTAGAAAGGAAAGCACCACTAGCTGTTACTGGTAAGCTAGGGAGTGGTGTGGCAGCATTTGCCGGGGCGAATATTGGATATCAGAAAACTTTTAATTTAAAATCTCCAAAATAAAGAATTAAAATGGAAAATTTAATATTTATCTTATTTTTTATATATATTGTGTTATTTTTTTGTCAATTTTTGATTTTATATAAGTTGTTTAAAGATGAAAATATAATATCAGGATTGTCAGATTATTTCAGTAAATTTAATCAGTTAGGTTTTATAGTATGGAAAATTGCTTTTGGATATAGAAAAATTTCAAATAGAAGAAATCTTCTTATCTTAAGATTAAATATGATTTTGGCGTTTTTTGTTGTATCTCTGATAATATTTTTTATTTATCAGGATTGAATTTTTATTAGGGGGTATTGTTAGAAGGCTTGCGAAGCGGTTTTTTAGCTTCTCAAGCCATTTTGACAAATGGTTTAGTAAAAATTATAAGGACTTGTAAAATGAATCTAATGAATCTATACGTTTTTTATCTGAACACCAGGGGCTAACTCAACATCTCAATATGAAAAGCTCAGCCGAGAAAATAAAAGTATTTTAAATCGTTACAATGCAATAATTTAAGAAACTTAGTTGATACTACTACTTATAATGGCAAGAAAGATTATTGGTATCCAACTGGTGTAAAACTCTCGGCTTCTACTGAAGCTGCACTTTATGTAGGTTTTGGTGGGAATATAAAAGTAAATTTTACAATAGGGAATAGAGGAGCAAGTGCCCAACTTGAAGGGGGAGCGGGAACAGGTATAGGTGTTAAAGTAAAAGCAGGAAAATGGGAAAAAGAAAACAGTGATATAGGAGTATCTACTGATATTACAATTGTAGAAAAAACTTTTGGGGTGCGTGCTAAGGATCATAATTCTACATTATCGACCAAAGCTTCTGCAGAAGGTTATTTTGGACCTCTTGTTGTGGGTTCTGAAATTGAAGGGGGAAGAGAGTATGAAAGCAAGAATAAATCTTCAATTTATAAACATATCACCAGTAAAGCAGAAATCAAACCACAAGTAGGTGTTGGCGTTGTCGCGAAATGGGATTTTTTAAATTATAGGACAAAAAAATATGAGAAAAAATTACGATGAAGAAGATACATACTTCATACCAAAAAATAAAGAAGCTGAGTTAGAGATAGCTAGAAAATTTCAAAGAAGATTGTTTTTATCTAAATTATTTTTCCCCTATTCAATACTGATGGCTATTTTATTGATTTTGGAAAAGTATAAAATAATTGGCAATGAACGCACAAATGATTCACTATTTATTTGGTTAATAATAATATTTTGGGGGTTGGCTTTATATAGTATTATTTCAACAATGATACTGGGGAAATGCCCTTATTGCCAAAATTTTCAGCAGCTTAATGGAAAAGTTAAAGGTCTTGATGAGAAAAGTATTTTTTATACTAAAGGTGTTTCTCCATTTATAAAATATTGTAATAAGTGTAAAGCACCTCTATCTGAGAAAGCTGTAAGAGAGGTTTATCATAAACATAATTCTTAATTAAGACATATTTAATCTATAACATCTTGAGGTCGTTTGAAAATTTTTACTTTTCAAACGACCTTATTTTAAAGAAAAAACAATTATTTTTGCTAATTATAATTAAGTAAACTAAACAGTTTTTTCTTTAGGTACAGTCCTAGCTAGAGTTTTCAAGAGAGTTGTAAGTAAAGGGAAATCGCTTTCAGGTGACAGACTCCCGCTCAGGCCGTCTGAACAACACTTTCGATAAAGAAAGGGTGCAGAAAGAGCTGGATATCCAACGGGAGGTAACACAGCAGTTCGGCAGCAACATCGGCTATGTAAAAAGCCGAGTGAACCAACGCATAGAAGGATTGAAAGCCGCGAGGGAAGCAGGGCGGATCAGCCAAGAAGAATACGATAAAAAAGTTCAGAGCCTGCAATACCTGAATATAGGCTTAAGCAGTGCGTCGGCAGCTTTATCCGCCCCGACCGACAGCGCATTGGGTCTTGCCGCTTCCGCGGCCAACCCCGTTGTGTCCTACCATATCGGCCAACACTTCAAACAGAACGACGAACTGAACCAACTCGACGGCGGCAAACGTCCGGGAGAAGGCAGCAAAGAACACATCGCCCTGCATACCCTTAGCGGTTTGCTGACCGGTGCGGCCAACGGCAGCCATGCTGTTGTGAGCGGGCTGTCTGCGGGGGGAGCGGAATTATTGGCACCGACATTGGCACAAAGCCTGTACGGTAAGTCTCCCAAAGAGCTGACGGCGGAAGAAAAAGCGAATATCGGTTCGTTGGCCGGAGTATTCGGTGCGGCGGTAGGCGCGGCATCGGGGGATGTTGCGGGTGCGGTAGTGGGCAGTCAGGTTGCGCAGAGTGCGGTGGAGAATAATAATTCTGCCATACGCACGCTACCGAACCGACATTTGCAAAGACAACAAAGGATAGAATTAACAGCGGATGCTGTAGATGAATTGTTTGCGTTATTAATGGGTAATGTAGGAGATATCAAAAGGGGCTGGGCACAGTTAAGTTATGAGACCAAATATGAAAAATTAATTGAGTCACAACAGCAATTAGAGAGATTGGGTTACCGAGTACCGTTAGTGGCTTTTTTAGATAGAAATGGTAATCAAAGAGTTGATCTTGAGGCCAGTAAAAAGAACATATCTTATGCACTCTCAAGGCTGAGTAATGCTTCTCAGTCTGAGAAAGCGGCATTTAAAGAAGCAAAAAGATCAGGACATATTTTAAAAAATGATAAGCCTTTGGCTGTGAGGGCGGTAACTTATCGTGATCCTGCTCGTAATATGAGTAGAACCCAAGCTATGGAGTATTTATATCAAAATACCAAAGGAGAATATGTTGTTTTACAAAGGCATCATTTAGGACATATGTATTTAGTAGATATGCATGGAAAAATAATAGATACTAAATCTTCACAACCTGCACATTGGAATGTGAGACATTATCCTGAAAAAGTAAAAGTTGATCCCAATATTTGGGCTAGTATAATTGAATCTGATTTAATTTCAAATTTTCCAGATCGTAGTAAATATGGAGAAGCGATAAATTATCCTAAAGATCGTAATATTCCTGACCATATTCCATATTCTACACAACCTAAAAAGATAAAATAATGCAGAAAAAATTTTTAAATTATCTTAAGATTTATAGAAGTGTTCCTGTTAGAACAGCAAAAAAATGGTTATATATTTTAAAAAGCTGTTGGAATAATATTTTTGACCAACAAACTTTTATTGGGAAAGCAAATTTCTATTTAAGTGATGACACATATTTAACTATGAGCTTAATGTTACCTCCCGTTGAGAGTAATAGTAGCCCGTTTATTGGTAAGTCATTTATAATTACTCTTAATACTCAAATCATATCTTATGATAAAGATATATATTCTTTATTAGGAATGGAGTTGTATGATATTTTCATTTTGTTTAAAAATGAGGGTGACGATTTATTTGAAATATTATTTACTTTGAAAGATAAAATTGTGAAAATAAATTCAAAAGAAATATTTATTAACTCGTTATATAAAAAAGATGGTGATAATTATAAAATGGTTTATTGAGATTTAATGAAATTTACCATAAAACTATATAAAAGAATTTAAATTATATGTAGATACAGGTCTTTGTATGTAGTGTTTATATGATTTCCAACGCTGCCTGAAAACATCTCAATTTTTCAGGCAGCATTTATTTATGTATTGTGAAATAACCCACACCAACATCCGCACCGAAACCGCGACCGTCAGCTTAGGCCGAGACCTTTGCAAAACCCCCAGATGCGGATGCAGTTGTTGACACCTTAGGCGGAGCGGCCGTCGGGTTTGCCGTAGGCGGCAACACCGCCGCAGCGATAGCGGGATGGAATACCGACAGGTTTAACCGACAGCTGCATCCGAATGAATATGCCACGGCAAAACGCTATTCCGAACAGATTGCAGCAGAATTGAGCAAACGGGAAAAACGCCAAGTTACGAAAGAAGAAGCCGAAGCAAGAATTATCCGGCAGATGCTCAGAAACGTAGACGAAGCTACGGCAAAAGCGGACTTGTTCAAAAGAGACGACAATATCGTTTCACTAATGGGTGCTTATTTGCCGAAACGGGATAAGCATTACCAAGATTCGGCCTACAACAGCCGTTACAATGCCGCCTACGGCTCTGTTTTAAATCATGCCGCCCGTTATAAACATTTCGGCAGAACACCGGAAGAAATCAACAGCTACAACCGCCATGTTGTTACCGACATACCGAAAGCGATAGTGAATGTGGGGATAGGCGCATACGAATCGGCGGCGAACTTGGCCAACGGTTCGGTATTTGCGGAAGACCCTGCTTATGCGCGTATAGGCAGAATCGGTTACGGCATACCGGAGTACGGTAATGCGTTGGAGACGGTAGGCAGTTTGGGATTGGGAGCTTATGCGTTGGGTAGGGGTAATCTTGCTAGTAAGGCTCATGCGACAACTGTTGAGTCTAAGCAGTTGAATATTTCTATACGCAGGCCGACGGCGAGGCAATCTGAAATAGATGTAGGTGGGAATTTACCAACAAATGCAAGGGCACAGGTAAGTTTTAAAAATGGTAAAGAAGTGCCTTATGGAACAAAAGGTAGTGTACGTCCTGATTGGTGTATTGGAAATGTTTGCAGTATTGAAGTAAAAAACTATGATATTCATACTAATAGAGTGGCTTTAGTAAACAGTGTTTCTAAACAGTTGATAAAAAAAAGCCATTTACCCTTAGGGATGAAACAGGAAATATGGATTGATTTAAGAGGACAATCAAGCTCAATTAGAGACAGAGTAGATATCCAAAATAAAATTTATAAGAAATCTAATGGAATTATCCAAATTGAAGATATTAAATTTATGCAATAACTAATTTTTCGGGAATATTTTTATGCTATTAGCAGGATTTGTTACTCCAACTACTGTTTTTTTAACTGAATCATACGAAAGAGATTTTTTAAATGATATGTTTAAAAAGTTAAATAAATTTATTAAAAAAGAAAAAATTGATGATGGAGATTTAATCTCTGACAGGCTTTATAGGAGATATATAAGGTTTTCGGAAGTTGAAAAAGCTGAAAGTATTTTGAGAGCAATTGAGATAGATTTTCTTAATGAAAATGAAGATAATAGGCAAAGATATCAAATGTTTTTTGACACGTTTTATAAGTGTGCGGAAGAAATGAAATATTTGCTGGAAATCGGTAGAGAATATGGAAGATTACAAATTGGTTTGGTAGAACTTCCTTATTCAGCTGAAGAAAAACAATTATCTAATGAATATTATGATAGTTTGCCAAGTAATGTTGAGCCAGTATGGATGCGCAGTCATTTATTAATTAATAAATAGACTACAAACAATGGCTGTCGGGCGACTATATGCTGAAAGCCTTGGCAGTGGATCCCGCATCCACCCACAAGCGTTTGGGTGACGGCTATTACGAGCAGCGACTGGTCAACGAACAAATCGCCAAGCTCACGGGCTACCGCCGTTTGGACGGCTACGGCAGCGACGAAGAGCAGTTTAAAGCCTTAATGGACGCGGGCATTACCGTGGCCAAGCAGTTCAATCTCGTACCGGGTATCGCCTTAACGTCCGAGCAAGTGGCTTTGCTCACTTCCGATATCCTGTGGCTGGAAAACCAAACCGTTACCCTTGCCGACGGCAGCACCAAAACGGTTTTAGCACCTAAGGTATATACCGTAGTACGCAAAGGCGACTTGAATGCGGCCGGCGGTTTGATCAGTGCTTCGGCCATCGCATTGAAAGCTGAAAATATCGACAATCAGGGCACTTTGGGCACACGGGAGACAGTCAGACTTGATGCGCAAAACATCCGTTTGGGCGGCAATGTTGCCTCATCTGCGGTGGTTGCCACAGCTTCAGACGGCCTTAAAGCAGACGGCAAAGTGGAAGCTGCCAACCTGATTGCCCTCAAAGGCAAAGACATAACCATTGAAAGCAGCACCGTTTCAGCAGGAAATGAGCGCAACGGTTCGACTTCGCTGAACCGCCAAGCCGGTCTGTATCTGAACGGTTCGCAAGGCGCAGGTGTTTGCACTCATGAGCATTGGCCGGAGTGATGTGCAGTTTCTCGATATAGCCGTCCGCATCGGTGCGGGTGTGTTGTTTATAGCCCGGATGGAAGCGGCCGTCTTTTTTGATCCACCCGGCATCCGGGTCTTTGCCGGGGGTGGTTTCGCCACAGACAACGCCTTCGTCATCCACTTCGATGGCCTGACGCTGTTTGCCGCCGGCCGTCTGAATAATGGTGGCGTCAACGATGGCGGCGGATGCTTTCTCTACTTTTAAGCCCTGGTCAGTCAGTTGGCGGTTAATCAGATCCAGCAGTCCGGCCAGGGTGTTGTCTTGAGCCAGCCAGTTGCGGAAACGGCAGAGGGTGCTGTGGTCGGGAATGCGGAAGTCGTCGAAGCGGCAGAAGAGTTGGAAATCGATGCGGGTGATGAGGCTGTATTCGAGTTCGGGGTCGGAAAGGCTGTGCCATTGGCCGAGCAGGATGGCTTTGAACATGGAGAGCAAAGGATAGGCGGGACGGCCGCCGTTGTCGCGCATGTAGCGGGTTTTGCGGCCGGTGAGGTATTGTTCGATGGGTGTCCGGTCAAGAATACGGTCGAGTTTGATGAGTGGGAAGCGGTCGAGATGTTTTTCGATGTGGTTGAGGGCATCGGTGTGTAAAAAGCTGCTCATGAACAAAATCCTCTAAATTCTCGGAGTTTGATGTGAGTGGAAATTTAGAGGATTTTTGAGGGTTTTGCAAAGGTCTCAGCCTTTCATTTTTTATTTTAAAAACGAAAATGCAAACATCGGCGGGCTATTCACCAACCCAGAATAACCCGCCGTTTAAAAAGCTTTTCAGACGGCCTCAAATCAAAATCAATATTCAAACCCGTTCATCACGTCCATGATGTCCGTCAAAAAATACTTTTCTAATTCTTTCGGATAGTATATTTTTCACACCAGTTATCCAGCCTCTTATGTTTTCAGCTATTGTTTACTCTGAGTTGATAATTAATTTATCATTCGTGTCTTTTTCCCCACAAAGTTTCTCCCTATAATTCACTCCATCGCAAATCGTTATATTAACAATAGTAATTAATTTAAAGGAAAGATAAAATGCAAACTGTATACCATCCGGCTAATTCACGCGGCTTTGCTAATCACGGTTGGCTGAAAAGCGCACACACTTTCAGCTTCGCCAACTATTACGACCCCGAGCGCATGGGCTTCGGCGTGCTGCGTGTGATTAATGATGATTTTGTAGAAGGCGGCCAAGGCTTCGGCACCCACCCGCACCGCGACATGGAAATCATTTCCGTACCCTTGAGCGGCGATTTGGCCCACCGCGACAGCATGGGCAACGGCAGCATCATCAAAAACGGTGATGTGCAGGTTATGTCGGCCGGTACCGGCGTTACCCACAGCGAAATGAACGCCAACCGCGACCAAGCTGTGAAATTCCTGCAAATTTGGGTGTTGCCCCGCAAAAACAACGTAGCGCCCCGCTATCAGCAAATCACGATTGCCAACGAAGCCAAACCCAACGACTTCCAGCAAATCCTGTCTCCCAATGCTGATGACGCAGGCGTGTGGATTCACCAAAACGCTTGGTTCTCGCTGGCACGTTTTTCAGACGGCACCCAAAAACGTTACGACGTAAAACGCGAAGGCAACGGCGTGTATGTGTTTGTGATTAAAGGTAAAGCCAAAGTAGGCGGTATCGAATTGGGCGAGCGCGACGGCTTGGGCTTGTGGGAAACCGACGGCTTTGACGTAGAGGCTTTGGGCGATGCGGAAATCCTGTTGATGGACGTACCGATGGATGTGGAAGCCAATATCAACCAGTTACACTAACGGAAATCGGAGTAAAATGTTATCCAAACTTTTTAGCTGCCTGAAAAATCTCGGGCAGCCCTCTAGCCAACCTGAAATAAAGGAAACCACAATGTCTGTTGTACAAACTTTGCAGCAAGCTGCTGAGAACCGCCGTTCTGTTTACGCGCTGAACAAAAATCTGCCCGTAAACAAAGAAGAAGTAGTAAAAATCGTTGAGCACGCCGTAAAACACACACCGTCTGCGTTCAACTCGCAATCTACCCGTTTCGTTGTGTTATTCGGTGCCGAACATGAAAAACTGTGGGACATCACCATTGCCGAACTGCGCAAAATCGTTCCTGCCGAAAACTTCCAAGCTACCGAAGACAAACTGAACATGTTTAAAGCGGCTGCCGGCAGCGTGTTGTTCTTTGAAGATGAAAATGTTGTTAAAGGCCTGCAAGAGCAGTTCCCTGCTTATGCCGCCGGTTTCCCCGTATGGGCAGGTCACAGCGATGCCATGAGCCAATACGCTATTTGGACTGCGCTGGCTGCGGTAAACGTAGGTGCCAACCTGCAACACTACACCCCGATTATTGATGCCGAAGTGGCTAAAACTTGGAATCTGCCGGCCAACTGGAAAATGAGCGCCCAGCTCGTATTCGGCGGCATCACCGAGCCTGCAGGCGATAAATCTTTTGCTCCCGTAGAAGACCGCCTGAAAGTTTACGGCCTGTAATTATTTTCAGGCTGAACCACAGCCTGAATACACCGTGCAATAACGCGGCAAATTCAGACAGGCCACAAACCTGGAATCTGCCGCTTTTTTATTGCCTTAAAATTCTTTTAACGACACATGGAGAATCGTCATGTCAAACAAATTTTTAGACTTGTTAACCCCTGAAAACAGCCAGCTGATTTTCATCGACCACCAGCCGCAAATGGCCTTCGGCGTACAATCCATCGACCGCCAAACCCTGAAAAACAATGTGGTTGCATTGGCCAAATCAGCCAAAGTATTCAACATCCCCACCATCATCACCACTGTTGAAACCGAAGGCTTTTCCGGCCACACTTATCCTGAATTGTTGAGCGTATTCCCCGAGAACAAAATTCTCGAGCGTACTTCAATGAACTCTTGGGACGACCAAAACGTGCGTGATGCTTTGGCTGCAAACGGCCGTAAAAAAGTTATCGTAGCAGGCTTGTGGACAGAAGTATGTAACTTGGGCTTTGCTCTGGCTGCCGCTGCTGAAGGCAATTATGATATCTACATGGTGGCAGATGCCTCAGGCGGCACAACGGTAGAAGCGCATGAATACGCTATGCAACGCATGATTCAAGCAGGCATTATTCCGGTAACTTGGCAACAAGTTTTGCTCGAATGGCAACGTGACTGGGCCCGTAAAGAAACCTACGATGCCGTATTGGATATCGTAAAAGAACATTCTGGTGCATACGGCATGGGTGTGGATTACGCCTACACTATGGTTCACAAAGCACCCGAGCGCGTGCAACACGGCGAACGCATCGGCCCTAACCCTGCCAAGTAACCCCTGATTTACTGTTGTTAATGCGAAGGTGTGGTTTGCATCAAAATCACACCTTTGCTGTTTAATCTGCCCATTAAGAGATATTTATGAAGTTGTATGTGTTTTCTTTCGGAGCCGGAATATTGGTTGGTGTGGTTTACTACCTGCTTAATGTACGCTCTCCCGCGCCGCCCGTAGTGGCCTTGCTGGGGCTTTTGGGCATGTTGCTGGGCGAACAAATGATTCCGCTCTCCAAACAATTTTTTTCTCCGCAAACATCTATCTCCCAAACCGCACACTCACAAGACCAGAATCACAATAAGGAGTAAATGATGACGACACAAATCGACACAATTTTCTATAACGGCGAATTTACGACTTTAGACCGCTCCAAGCCGGTTGCCCAAGCCGTTGCCGTTGCCGACGGAAAATTTGCCGCAGTCGGCAGCAACAGCGAAATTTTAGCGATGGCGGGCGAAAATACCCGCCGCATCGACCTGAAAGGCCGCAGCGTTTTACCCGGCCTTTTCGACAACCACACCCATATCATCCGCGGCGGCCTCAATTACAACATGGAACTGCGTTGGGACGGCGTGCGTTCGCTGGCCGATGCCATGGCCATGCTCAAAGCACAAGTCGATATTACGCCTGCGCCGCAATGGGTTCGCGTGGTCGGCGGTTTTACCGAACACCAATTCATCGAAAAACGCCTGCCCACTATTGAAGAAATCAATGCCGTTGCGCCCGATACGCCGGTGTTCATCCTGCATTTATACGACCGCGCTTTGCTCAATGCAGCCGCATTACGCGCCGTCGGCTACACCAAAGACACCCCCGAACCGCCCGGAGGCGAAATCAAACGCGATTCGAAAGGCAACCCCACCGGCCTGTTGCTGGCCAAACCGAATGCCATGATCCTGTATTCGACTCTGGCAAAAGGCCCCAAACTGCCGTTTGATTACCAAGTCAACTCCACCCGCCATTTCATGCGCGAGCTGAACCGTTTGGGCGTAACCGGTGTGATTGATGCCGGCGGCGGTTTCCAAAATTATCCCGACGATTACGAAGTCATCCGCAAGCTGGCCGAAGAAAACCAGCTCACCGTGCGCATCGCCTACAACCTCTTTACGCAGAAACCGAAAGAGGAGAAAGAAGACTTCCTCAAATGGACTTCTTCGGTAACCTACAAACAGGGCGACGATTATTTCCGCCACAACGGTGCCGGCGAGATGTTGGTGTTTTCTGCCGCCGACTTTGAAGATTTCCGCCAGCCCCGCCCCGAGATGCCGCCTGAAATGGAAGGCGAATTGGAAGAAGTGGTACGCATTTTGGCGCAAAACAAATGGCCGTGGCGTATGCACGCGACTTATGACGAAACCATTACCCGCGCCTTGGATGTATTTGAAAAGGTTAACCGCGATATTCCGTTGGAAGGCATCAACTGGTTCTTCGACCACGCTGAAACCGTGTCGCAAAAATCCATCGACCGCATTGCCGAACTGGGCGGCGGTATCGCCGTGCAGCACCGCATGGCCTATCAAGGCGAATACTTTGCCGAACGCTACGGCACGGCTGCCGCGACCAACACGCCGCCGGTGAAACGCATTCTCGAAAGCGGCGTGAAAGTGTCGGCCGGTACCGATGCCACCCGTGTGGCTTCTTACAATCCGTGGGTATCCTTGTCTTGGTTGATCAGCGGCAAAACCGTCGGCGGTATGAAACTCTATCCGCAAGCCAATTTGCTCGACCGCGAAACCGCTTTGCGCATGTGGACGGAAAACGTGGCATGGTTCTCCAACGAAGTCGGCAAGCGCGGCCGCATCGAAGTAGGCCATTTGGCCGACATGATGGTGCCGAGCAAAGACTTTTTCAGCGTGCCGGAAGACGAAATCCCGTTCCTGACCTCAGATCTGACCGTAGTTGGCGGCCGTGTCGTTTACGGCGCAGGCAGCTTCTCTGATTTGGACACCCCGCCGCCGCCCGCCATGCCCGATTGGTCGCCGGTACACAAATACCGCGGCTACGGCGCATGGGGCGACCCCGAAGGTGCCGGTAAAAACTCGCTCGCACCGCTGCGCCAACAAGCCATCGCTTCATGCAGTTGCGCCAGCGCGTGCGGTCTGCACGGCCACGATCATGCCCGCGCATGGGCATCGTCGGCACCCGTTTCAGACCTGCAAGGTTTCTTCGGCGCACTCGGCTGCTCGTGCTGGGCCGTCTGAAAACGCCCGAACGGATACGGATGACTTTCCGTATCCGTAACCGCATTTGGCAAACGGCTTATCACCAATCCTTGCTTGAACGTTGCGCCCCGCAGCACGATAGTCGGTTGGTTATAAGCTGTCGTGCCAACCGGATATAAACACACAAAGGAACCCTGATATGAACACAGAAAAACTTCCTGCCAAAATCAAAGATGTCGGCGGTATTCCTGTTGCCCGCCTGTTGCCGCAAGGCAAACGCCGTACCATCGGCGCATGGTGCTTTCTCGACCATGCCGGCCCCGCCGAATTCGGTGCGGGCGAAGACGGTATGCAGGTAGGCGCGCACCCGCACACCAATCTGCAAACCTTTACTTGGATGCTGGAAGGCGAAGTGTGGCATCAAGACAGCCTCGGCTACCGCCAACTGATCCGTCCCAAGCAGGTCAACTTGATGACTGCCGGCACAGGCGACACGCGCGGCATCAGTCATACCGAGCAAACCCCTGAAGGCATCAACACCCTGCATGCCGTTCAATTGTGGATTGCCTTGCCGACCCATCAGGAAATCGAACCTGATTTCCAACACTATCCCGAACTGCCCGAATGGCACGAAAACGGTGTCGATTACATCTTAACCACCGGCAGCTACGGCGGCCATACTGCGCCGACCAAACAATTCAGCCCGCTGGTCGGCGTGGATATCCGTTTTCAGACGGCCCGTACTTTGGAAATACCCGCACACTCAGGTTGGGAATACGGCATCCTCGTACTCGCCGGCAGCGTAGAAGCCGACGGCTTACGCGCGACCGCCGATGAAATGATGGTATTCACCGACGGCAATGCAGACGGCGTTATCCGCATTCAGGCCGAAGCAGGAACACACATCATGTTGCTTGGCGGCGAACCTTTGCCGCACCCGACCCTGTTTTGGTGGAATTTCGTAGCCGACAACCCCGATTCGCTCCGCCGTGCCGTTGCCGATTGGAACAGCGGCCACCCGCGTTTCGGCGATATCGATTTATCCGGCAGCAAACTCAGCCGTCTGCCTTCTCCGGAAGCGCCCGACCATTTGCGCTAACCGGCAAAACCGCACGGCAGCCTGCTGCCTGAAACCGCAGGATTCAGACACAACATCCCGCTTTATAAACCGAAGCGGGCCGGTTTGTGCTTTTTATCCTTGCACTGCACAAAGCCGGGCAGCCGTACACACTCGATGTTTGTTTTTTCAGACGGCCTCATGATATCCGAGCGGATTGAGCCGAAAAAACACTGCCGCTATGGAACTGATAAGCAGCCTTAATGTAGCGCCTACCTATCTTTTATTTGTAGTCCATCTATTTAAAGTAGTTTAACGATATAAACAGCAAGCCGGCAAAGGTCTCAGGCCGTCTGAACAGCTTTTCCACATTACGGAACCAAAGGAACAACATATATGACCCAACACCGCTCGTCTGCCGCCGAAACTTCCGGCAGCAGCTTCGCCCCGTTGCGGCAAACTTTGTTTGTCGTGTTATGGATAGCCACCATTTTAGGCAACACCGGCAGCTTTATCCGCGATGTTGCCAGCTCGTGGCTGATGACCGATTTATCGCCTTCGCCTGCCGCCGTTGCCATGGTGCAAGCCGCCGCCACCCTGCCGGTGTTTCTGCTTGCCATTCCCGCCGGCGTGCTTTCCGATATTCTCGACCGCCGCAAATTCTTAATCGGCATTCAGATTCTGCTCGCCGGTGTCAGCGCCGGACTGATGCTGCTCTCGGCAAGCGGCATGCAGTCGGTTGCCTCGCTGATTGCGCTTACCTTCCTCGGCGGTATCGGTGCCGCACTGATGGGGCCGACTTGGCAGGCCATCGTACCGGAACTGGTCGATAAAAAAGATTTGAAAAACGCCGTAGCTTTGAACTCTCTCGGCGTAAACATTGCCCGCGCCATCGGCCCCGCACTCGGCGGTTTGATTTTGGCCGGAGCGGGTGCGGCTTTCGCTTACGGTGCCGACGTACTGAGCTATGTGTTTGTGATCAGCGCATTGCTGTGGTGGAAACGCCCCAAAACCCAACGCGACGAGCTTTCCGAACAATTCGGCGGGGCATTCCGTGCCGGATTGCGCTATGTGCGTGCCAGCCGCGAGCTGCACATCGTTTTGCTGCGTGCCTTTGTCTTCTTCGCCATCGCCAGCTCGGTTTGGGCTTTGCTGCCTTTGGTGGCACGACAACTTCTCAACGGTAGCGCAGGCTTTTACGGCATCTTGCTGGGTGCGGTAGGCGCGGGCGCGATTCTCGGTGCCGTGATTATGCCGCGCTTGCGCAGCCGTTTGAGTGCCGACGGTTTACTGCTTTTGGCCGCAGGCGTAACCGCTGCCGTGATGGCCGTTTTGGCCGCCGCACCGCCCAAATGGTTGGCTGTAGTGATATTGCTGTTGCTCGGTGCATCATGGATTACCGCTTTAACCACACTCAACGGCGTGGCGCAAAGCATTCTGCCCAACTGGGTGCGCGGCCGCTCGTTGGCCGTTTACCTCACCGTATTCAACGGCGCCATGACTGCCGGCAGCTTGTTATGGGGCAGCGTTGCCAGCCTTATCGGCATCCCCTTGACCTTGCTTGCAGGTGCGGTGGCATTGGTGGTTTCCGCATTGGTAGCGCACCGCATCAAACTGCCGCAAGGCGAAAACGACTTAAGCCCGTCTAACCATTGGCCCGAACCGCTCACCGTATCCCGCCCTGCCAACGACCGCGGGCCGGTGCTGATTCAAATCGAATACCGCATCCGCCCCGAAGACCGCGAAGCGTTTATCCGAGCCATTACCGCGCTTTCGGCCGAACGCCGTCGCGACGGAGCCTACCAATGGGGCGTGAGCGAAGACACCGCCGATCCTTCCATTATGCTCGAATGGTTCTTGGTCGAATCGTGGGCCGAGCATCTGCGCCAACACAAACGCGTTTCCAAAACCGACGCCGACCTGCAAAACGCAGTAAAACGCTTCCACCAAGGCGAAGCACCGCCGCAAGTGCGCCACTTCGTTTCTTGCGGTAAATAATCAAACCTATTATCTATTCGTTTTTTCAGACGGCCTCAAAAGCAATAAAAGGCTTTCGAGGCCGTCTGAAAGCTACATTTGGTAACACGGTAAAGTTTATATCTTGTACCAGAATGTTGTTTGATTACGGATATAAATATTTAAAAAAAGAATGCCTGCAACATATTGCAGGCATTCTTTTTTCGGAATGATTAACCGTTATTTCTTGCCGGCTTCGATTTGGATGGTCAGTGCGACCTGCTTGGTCATACCGGCATCAACCAGATAATTGATGCCCCATTTGGTGCGGTCGATGGTGGTGGTGAAATCGCCGCCGCAAACTTGGGTTTTGAGAATCGGGCTGTCGTAGCAGTTGAATTTTTGTGCTTTGAGCTTAACCGGATGGGTTTTGCCCAGCATAGTGAGCTTGCCGTCAACCGACAACAGTTTTTTGCCGTTGAAATTGAACTTGGTCGAGGTAAAGCGGATTTCGGGGTATTTGGCCGCATTGAACAAGTCGGCCGATTTCAGGTGATTCGTGAAGTCTTGACTGCCTGTTTGAATGGAGTTCACAGGAATGCTCAAGTCTATCGAACCGGTGCGTTTGGCGGGATCGAACTCCAGAGTACCGCCCAAATTGTAGAAACCGCCGACGTTGGTGCTGGTATTGAAGTGGTCGATACTGAAACGGGCATTGGTGTGATGGCCGTCAATCTGATAAGTCGCCGCACCGGCAGTCGTAGCCAATGCACTTAAAAACACAGTGGAAATGATTTTTTTCATAATTTTGCTCCGATTTATTTGATATTGGAAAGGAATTCCATTTTAACCAAACCTAGGGATGAAGCAAACTATAGCCAATTAAATTTTTCTCAATATTATAAAATATTGCGGGAATGAATAAATCCTTTGTTTTGAGCATGAACATTGAATATTGTAGAAATTGTCGATGCTATATAACCTAACCAGTCGTTACAAAAAAGGGTTGGATTGCCCTAGTTTGCCGCCAATGAAATCAATAAAGCTGCGTACCTTCGCGCTCAGGTATTGGCGGTCGGCATAAGCCGCATAAAGCGGATGGGAAGGCATCGAATAATCGGGCAGCAGCCGAACCAGCCTGCCTTTGGCCAAATCGTCGCAAATCAGGCAGTCGGGCCCGTAACCGATGCCGCAGCCTGCCAAAATCATTTGGTAAACCATTACGCTGTTGTTGCTGGTAAATACCGGCTTGAGGCGCAACTCTTCATTTTTGCCGTTATTAAGATGCCGGAGCGTACGCACCCGCATATCGACATATCCCGGCAAAACTGCAGGGCAGGCCGCGGCTTGTTCCGGGGTTTCGGGCAGGCCGTAATGTTCGATAAAATTTGCCGAAGCACAGAGCAGCATATTGACTTTGCCGAGCTTGCGTACAATCAGCGACGGTGCAGGTTCGTCAGATGCACGCAGGGCAAGGTCGAAGCCTTCGCTTACCAAATCTTTGTGGCGGTTGTCTAAAACCACTTCCAGCGTAATATCGGGATACTGCTCGGAATATTCGGTCAGCCATTGTGCGAATTGCGAGGAAGCGAACCATACCGGTGCCGTCAGCCGTAATAGACCTTGTGCCTGTTCCACACCCGAAGCAGCTTTTTGTGCCGCTTGATCCAATGTATCCAAAGCATAAGCGCATTGTCGGTAATACTCGGCTCCTGCTTCCGTTAAGCTCAAACTGCGGGTATTGCGCAGCAGCAGTTTAGCCCCGATGCTGCTTTCCAAATGGCGCACATGTTTGCTGACCATCGCCGGAGACAAATCCATACGCTCCGCTGCTTTGGTAAAGCTCCCGTTTTCAACAACTTGGCGAAAAACTTTCATACTTAAAAATGTATCCAAAACTGTTCCTTAAAGTAAAGCGGCAAGTATAGGGATTATACAAGGTTCTGTTTCCGCTACAGTTTGACTGTCGACGGTATTTTGGTTAAAGCTCTGTTTAATCTGAATCTTAATAGTTATTGTCTATAGCAAATAAACTTATTTTTGATAAAAGTCAGCAAGCCGCAGACAGTACAAGTAATACGGCAAGGAGCAGCAACGCCGTAGCGGGAATAAAGTTTATTTGCTATATATTGTATAATCCCGCTTTTAGCAATGAAATAAAGCACATGGGCAATCACAACGAACAGCAGACACCGGATATTCCCGAAGAACACAAGCGCAGCATCCGCAGCTTTGTTTTGCGCCAAGGCCATATGACGGCGGCACAGCAGCGTGCGATTGATACCATGTGGCCGCAATTCGGCATCGACTATCAAAACAGTACGTTTGATCTGAATGGAGCGTTCGGCCGCGGCAATCCCAAAGTGCTGGAAATCGGTTTCGGTATGGGCGTGGCGACGGTAGAAATTGCCAAACGCCTGCCTGAAAAAGACTTTTTGGCGATTGATGTGCACGGCCCGGGCGTGGGCAATATTTTGAAGCTGATTGAAGAAGAAAAAGTATCCAATATCAGAGTGATGCGCCATGATGCGGTGGAGGTGGTGGAGCATATGCTGGCCGACGGCAGCTTGGACGGCATCCATATTTTCTTTCCCGACCCCTGGCACAAGAAACGCCACCACAAACGCCGCCTGATTCAAGCGCCTTTTGTGGCGAAATTGTTGCCCAAGCTGAAGCAGGGCGGCTATATCCATTTGGCAACCGATTGGGAAGAATATGCGGTGCAGATGCTGGAAGTGTTGAGCGGCTTTGATGAGTTGGAAAACACTGCGCAGGATTACGCCCCCACGCCGGACTACCGGCCTGAAACCAAATTCGAAGCCCGCGGCAAACGGTTGGGGCACGGGGTGTGGGATTTGGTATTTAAGCGGATAAAATAAGCGGCTTTCAAGCTTTACCGTTAACCGCTCATCCTGTTACCGACATGTAATGCCTGTCTGAAACCGTTTTTTCAGACAGGCTGAGATGTAAGAAATCCTCGCGTTGTTTACACAACAGATTGAGAAAAATAAGCCTGTAAAACCTCAAAAGGCGTATCGCCCTTCAAGCCCTTATGCGGCTTAACCGTGTTATAAAAATTCACAAAACGGCACAATTCCTTCTGCCTATGTTCCGAATCCATAAACGGAACTTTGTCATGCCACATTTCCATCAGGGTGCGGATTACCCGTTCTGCCTTACCGTTGGTCTGCGGTCGGGCAATACGGGTAAACTTCTGGTTGATGTTGTTCTGCACACAGGCAACCGCAAACGGATGCGACGCATTGCCACGGTATTCCATGCCGTTGTCCGAATAGGCGCATTCGATGGTATAAGGACAACAGTCAATCACATCACGCAAAAGGAACTTGGCTGCACTAGCCGCTGTACGGTCGGGCAAAATGGCCGCATACAGCTCGCGGGAATAGTCGTCAATGGCGACAAACAGGTAATCTCTCGAGGCGGTTGCTTTTTGGTTTTGCAACAAAGGCAGTCGTTTGGTGTAGAAATGCACCATTTCGCCGGGATAGGATTTGTTGTAGCGTTTGGCCTGTTTCTTGAGCTTTTCCTCGATGTTTTTTTCCACTTTTGCCAAACGCTTCATTCCGTATTTGGCCTGTTTGAAACGGTTGTTGGTGCTGTTTTGTGGTGCGAGCAGCTGCAACCGTGCGGCCTTTAGGATGCGGTAAATGGTAACTCTGCTGACTTGGTATTGCCGGGCCAGTGAGGTAACGGTGATTTTATCCTGTGTATAGGCGCGCCAAACGGCTTGGCGTTGGTGTGGGGTAAGGCGGGTGTTTTTATGGATGTTCATGGCAGTATTGTCTTTCAAATACTGTAAACAACGCTAGAGTTTCTTACATCTCTCAGTATGATTAATGATGATAATGTAAAAAGGGAGATAAAGTTTAAATGAACCGGCAAGAAAGTATTAAGCAAAAATATCAAGCACGTCTTGAAACCGATGTTCGGCGAGCATTAAATAATGCCGGTGTCGCCATGGATGTTTTATGGTGGATTATCGAAGATTTCTCCGATGATTTTGAAGAGCAGACGGAATCTTTTTTCATCTTATTTAAAGAACTGCTCCGCCGAGGCCATCTGAAACTGCAGCGCGACGACAAGATTATCGAACATACGCCCGAAGAGTGGGAGCAGATTTTTAGAGCCGTTTGGTCGCCTGCAGCAGAATGGTGGCCTCAAGGACCGCAGTACAAAGAAACATACTTGGGAGAAATTGATATGAGCATTTGGTTTGTTCTCGGTGATTGTCCCGCCTACGCCGTTTGGGTAGACCCCGAAGACGGCACAGAATACTGGGCTTGAACGGCTTAAACAGCATACAAAGATGCAGAAGTAAGTAAACATAAGGCTGAAACCGGCATCCGAGGCCGTCTGAAAACGAACTTTCAGACGGCCTCGTTCTACATTTTCATAGCCAACCAATACGTTTAAAAATCCCGCTACCTCCGTGATTACTACAGGCGTAGCCAACAAGATCGGCGCATCTTCGGCTTTAAACCAAGTGAGCGACAAAGCGTGGGGGAGAGAACTGACCACAAACTTGGCTACCGCAGGCAGTTCGGCGACAATATCCACCGCCATCAACGGCGGCAGCCTGAAAGACAATCTCGGCAATGCCGCTTTGGGCGCATTGGTTAATACCGTGCACGGCGAGATTGTAAGTAAAATCAAAGTCGGCCTGAGCGAAGACTACATCACCCACAAAATCACCCATGCCGTAGCAGGCTGCGGTGCTGCGGCCACAAATAAAGGTAAGTGCCTCGACGGTGCAATCGAGGCAGCGGCCGGCGAGATGGTAGCGGAAGCTTATGGCAAGCCAGATATAAATTTGCCTGATGCAGAGTACCAACGCCAAACCGATAAACTTTTAGCTGTTACGAAGATTGTCAGCGGTTCCGTAAGCTCCCTGCTCGGAGGCAATTTTGAAAAAACCGCCGATGTTGCTGAAAATACCGTAATGAATAACTTTTTATATCCTGAGCAAGATGCGGATATTAAAAAACAACTGGCAAATTGTGCGGGACAGCATGCCGGAAGATCCCCCAGTCTACTGGCCTGCCAAGGCAGGGTAATTAAAATAGCCCATACGATCAGCGAGCAGAATGACAGGCCGCTGGCAGCTGCTTACGAAGCGGCAAAGAAAGGAAACAGCACCGAATTAAACCATCTCAATCAAAGTTTTACCCGGGCAACGGATGCAAAAGGTATTGCGCAGTTAAAGTCTATTTTAAAATCCCAATATCCGAAAGCAAGTGAAGCCCGTATCACAGAGTTAGCCGGCCAGTCGATAACCCAGTTTCAACAGGATTGGCATCTGGCAAGGTCAAGAGTGGCGGCAGTTGCTCCTACCGAGTTTGTCAACAAAGCAACAGCTTGACGGCCGAAATTGCAGGCGCGGCTTTGGCTACTCGGGAGCTTTATGGACTGCGGGCTTTTAAAGCAACTAATGCAAGTCCTATTGTATTGCAAAATCTTGATAGAAAGGTTATCCAATCAAGAATTAATATTCCGAATGGAAATAGTGATAGAGGTTGGGTTCATGTTGAAAAACGCCACTTTTCAGGTACTGGTAGTCAGCTTGTCATTTCAAAAATCGAGTTGAAAAAAAATTTTACAGAGTGATGTTGTTAAAATCCCTATTAGCTCGACAAGAATCTCTCATAGGATGGGAAAGCAGGAAATATTGTATGAGAGAGTTGTTAAATTTAATAAACCTATAGGGTTAGATAAATATAATGCAAACACCCCTACTAATTTAATGACAGTATTAACAGATAAGCATGGGAATTTGGTTACTACTTTTCCAGGATTTATGATTAAATAAATATGAGAAAATTCTAATTAAATATTATGATTTTACTAATAAGTTAATTATGGAATTAACAACTGTGTTTCGAGAGTTTAAAAATGAATGCTTACGACGATAGCATTTTAATAAAAAATATTATCAGATCTGAGAGGATGGTTACAGGAAACAAAAATTTATATAATTTTTTAGTTGAAAAATATATAAATTTAAAATCAGTTTTCTGCCTCAGTATGATCCCAGAACAGGGAGAGGATATTTATACATTAATGATTAATAAAAATAAGGTTATTATGGTAGATGTATCTAGATTAGATTCATCAGCAGTAGATGAATTTCTTTCAGCAGAATATACATATTTAGAAAGAAAATTGCTTATTCTTGAGGTCGATAGATTAGATGTGTTTCTATTATTGCTAAGCTAGATTACTGTTTTGTGAACATATTGATTTTTTAGAAAAAAATAGATCATTTAAATCCGCGTTTAGTTGGAATTCCAAATAAATATTTATTGTCAGAGACACAATCCGATTGATGTCTTTATATGGATAATAGATATTCGGGGACAGATATAACCAGCCAACCTCCATTTTTAGCAGGTCGATAGGGAGTACAATGGGAAAGATCAATATGGTTCAGTCATGTTTGGTTGGATGGACGGTGCTAAACCAGTTTCTGATTATGAGTTTCAGCATAAAACTATTGGGTTTGTAGATGTAGTTATAGTCAACCTAAAAAGAAACTAGCCCCAATAATTTAACATAATATTTATTATACGAAAAATAAGATGGTATAATTCTAAAAAAATCAGGATAATTTTTATATGGATATTCTCAAAAACATTGCCAAATTTGGTTTACAATAATGCCATTTTATACATCAACTGCTTTATGGAATAAATTATGTTAGACATCCAACTTCTCCGTAACGAAACTGCTGCTGTTGCCTCTCGTTTGGCTGATCGCGGTTATGAATTTGATACTGCTTCTTTTGAAGCTATGGAAGCTAAGCGTAAACAGTTGCAAGTGCGTACAGAGGAATTGCAGGCCGCCAGAAACAGTGAGTCTAAAAAAATCGGTATGCTTAAAGGCCAAGGTAAGCATGAAGAAGCTGAACAAGTGATGGCTGAAGTTGCCAGAATTAAAGAAGAGTTAGAAAAAACGGCCAATGATTATGAAGCGGTTCAGACTGAATTGGATTCTTGGGTAATGGGTATTCCTAATCTGCCGTACGTAGATGTGCCGAAAGGACAAAACGAAACCGAAAATGTTGAAGTGCGTAAAGTGGGTACGCCCAAAGAATTTGATTTTGATATCAAAGATCATGTAGATTTAGGCGCACCTTTGGGATTGGATTTCGAATCCGGAGCTAAACTTTCAGGCTCGCGTTTTACGGTAATGAAGGGCTCGATTGCCCGCCTGCATCGTGCTTTGGCTCAACTTATGTTGGATACCCATACTTCACTGCACGGCTATACTGAGTTTTATACGCCTTATATTGTGAATGACTCGGCGTTATTTGGCACTGGCCAGCTGCCTAAATTCAGTGAAGATCTGTTTCATGTTACGCGCGGTGGTGATGAAAGTAAGCAAACACAATATCTGATTCCGACTGCAGAAGTTACATTGACAAATACGGTTGCAGATACGATTTTGCCTTCAGATGCCCTACCCTTGAAGTTGACTGCTCACTCTCCCTGTTTCCGTTCTGAAGCCGGTGCTTACGGTAAAGATGTCCGCGGTTTGATCCGCCAACATCAATTTGACAAGGTTGAGATGGTTCAAGTTGTGCATCCGGACCATTCTTACCAAGCGCTTGAGGAAATGGTTTCCCATGCAGAAAGAATTTTGCAGTTGTTGGAGCTTCCTTATCGCGTGATTGTGTTGTGTACCGGCGATATGGGCTTCGGTGCCAGCAAGACTTATGATTTGGAAGTATGGGTTCCGGCTCAGAATACTTACCGTGAAATCTCCAGTTGCTCTAATTGTGAAGATTTTCAAGCACGACGCATGAAAGCCCGTTTTAAAGATGAAAACGGTAAAAACCGTCTGGTGCATACATTGAACGGTTCTGGCTTGGCTGTCGGAAGAACTTTGGTTGCGGTGTTGGAAAACCATCAGAATGCTGACGGTAGCATTAATATTCCTAAGGCTTTGCAACCTTATATGGGCGGCAAAACCAAGCTGGAAGCAGCATAAGTAATATTGTGATTATCTATTTTGTAGAGGCCGTCTGAAAAAATCAGTATTTTTCAGACGGCCTGTTTAATAAGTAAATTTAAATGACGGCTTTTTTTAACGGTTTGATGATTACCGGTGGTTTGATTATCGCTATTGGTGCTCAGAATGCTTTTGTTTTAAAGCAAGGCTTGTTGAAGCAGAATATCAGCATTGTGGTTTTGCTTTGCTGGTTATGCGATTTTGTACTCATAGCCTGCGGAACGTTTGGTGTATCCGCCCTTTTCTCTCAAAACAGCACGGCTTCATTAATCTTATCTGCATCAGGCGGGATATTTCTGTTACTTTATGGATTGGCGGGCTTGAAGCGGGCTTTTCGGGCAAATAATGCTTTAATAGTCGCTGCCGGAAATAAAATTGACCCCCCTACTGCTTGGAAAACGGCTACTGCAACGTTAGCCATTACTCTGCTGAATCCGCATGTTTATATTGATACCATTATGTTGATTGGCGGTAGTGCGGCAGCTTTGTCTTTTCAAGAAAAATGGTATTTTTTATCAGGTGCTTTAATGACTTCCGCCATTTGGTTTTGCAGTATCGGGTTTGGTGCAAGACTGTTGTTGCCTTTATTTCGGAGGGAAACAACTTGGCAGATATTGGACCTTATAATTGCGGTCATGATGTTTTACTTATCTTATACATTGCTCTTACCGGTTTGGGAAATACTTTAAGCAATATGGATAAATTAATGAAAAATAAAGTGGTTGGAGCATTTTTCGCTTCAACCACTTTATTTTTCAGACGGCCTATTCTATCAGCGGAAAGGTCTTCTTTGACCACGGCTTTGCTGCGCAGCCATTTGATTTAATTCTTGCTTGGTCGGACGGTGTTTGAAAAACTTATGGGCTTCATCAACAGAACATTGTCTAGCCAAACACATAATGGTAACCGCATCTTTTTGAGCTTGTCCGCCGGAATGATACATACGGCGCAGGTTAGGTTCGCTTACTTTGCCGTTCTCAGGATCAATATCGAATTTTTTTAATCTTTCAATAAATTGCTTTTGTTGGCGACGTGAAGCCCAAATCATACCGCCGGCAACAGCTGCCATGATGATAACAGCCAATAAAATGGCAATCGGCCACGAATCGGTAAACAATACAAGAATCAGGCTTAATACGGCGGTTGCCAACAAGGCCAAGCCGCCTAAACGGATTTTGGTTTTGGTGTCCATAAATTACGTTTCCTTCAATTGTTCAGTTGCTTAACTTCCTGAAAAGCTCAGGCGTATTATTGTAGGTTTATTAAGAGCGGTATTATACTTTATACAGCCAGCCCCGTAACCAAATGTTTGAATTCCGACCATGCATTCCCTGTTTCCGCTCCTTTGATAATGCGGTCTATCTTGGCACAATCTTGTAAAGCCTGAAGCAGACGGTTAATCTGAATGCGTTTGACAGCTATGGGGGCTAAAGTCTGTTTGTCTCCCCACAATCTTAAGCTATTTCTTACCGCCTGCACGCTCTGTCCTTGTTTCAAAGCGGCCGTCAGGCGTATCAAGGTTCGGATATCTTCTGCCACCGCCCACAATAACAATACAGGCTCTTCCCCGTCTGCTTCCAAGCCTTCGAGCAGCCTGGTCACGCGTGCTGCATCGCCCTTCATCCAAGCGCTTGCCAATTGGAACACATCAAAACGGGCCACATTGGCTACGGCATTTTCCGCATCGGTCACGCTAACGGTATAGCCTTGGGGGTATACCAAAGCCAGTTTGTCTATTTCCTGTTTGGCCGCAAGCAGGTTCCCTTCAACCCGATCTGCAAATAAAGCCAAAGCATCTGGCTCGATGTTTAGTTTCTTTTTTTTCAGACGGCCTTCTATCCAAGGTTTCAATGCAGCCTCGCTAACCGGCTTGGCTTCAAACACCCAACCTTTGGAAGATAAAGCAGTAAACCATTTAGCTTGTATTTGTGCTTTTTCTAACTTGGGAAATATGACGACGACAACGGTGTCTTCAGGAAGATGTTCTGCAATAGCCTGCAAAACTTCTCCGCCCTGCTTTCCGGGTTTTCCGTTAGGAACGTGGATTTCCAACAATTTTAAATCGGCAAACAATCCCATGCTTCCTGCCGAATGAAGCAATTCGTTCCAATCAAAAGAAGCAGAATCGGCAGTATAGATTTCCCGATTCAAATAGCCTTGCTGCTTGGCCGCCAAGCGCAAAATATCCAAAGCTTCAATTCGCAGCAAATCTTCTTCGCCATGAATAACATATAACGGCTGTAAAGCCATTTGTTCGGAAAACTGCTCGATTTGTATAGCTGCCATTATTGCGCTTTCAAAAAGCTGAGACGGCGGACAATCTGTTCAGCTGCATCCGATCGCATTTCCGCCCAAATCAAAGCTTCTTCCTCCTGCTTGCCCAAAACTTGGCCGTCTGCATAATCCATAGCACGTTGAACTGTTACCGAGATGGGTTTGCCGAGAGGCTGCCCATGATGAAAAGCTTGAGCTTGGACAGATAAAGTGAGTAAATATTCATTAATATCGGCAGCACGGGTAATAGTGTAGATATCCCGACGCGTTTCAACTTGTTGCACGACAATGGAAGCCTGAGCTTCGGCACGACTCACTGCACGGCCGTCTGCGCGGTGTAGCGCATTCTCCAAAGCTTGATCGATTTGCGCACCGTCTACATACCAAGCATGGTAAGGCAATGCAGAAGACAAACCACCCTGCCCTTTTAAATGGAATCCGCAGGCCGACAAGGCAAAGCTGCAAACAGACAAAAATATCCATTTTTTCATGGCACAACTCCTAGTGATTAATGCCGTCTGAAATTTAATTGGGTTTAATTTCAGACGGCATATTCAGACAAACGTTAGGAAAGTTTCGCTTTCAGCAATTCCTGCACCTGCTGCGGATTGGCTTTGCCTTTGCTGGCTTTCATCACTTGACCCACCAGCGCGTTAAAGGCTTTTTCTTTACCGGCCTTGAATTCTTCCACCGATTTGGCGTTGCCCGCCAACACTTCGTCGATGATTTTTTCAATCGCGCCGGTGTCGGTCATCTGTTTCAAACCGTCGCGCTCGATAATGGCCTCGGCATCCAAATCGCTGCTCCACATCGCTTCAAACACCTGTTTGGCGAGTTTGTTGCTTAATGTGCCGTCAGCGATTTTCGCTACCAATCCGGCCAAGCGGTCGGCCTGAATCGGGCTTTCAGACAGGCTCAAACCTTCTTTGTTCAATGTAGCGGCCAATTCGCCGTTCATCCAGTTTGCCACTAACTTACCTTGTCTGCTGGCTTGGGCTGCGGTTTCAAAGAAAGCGGCTTGAGAGCGACTGGCGGTCAACAAACGGGCATCGTAGTCGCTCACGCCGAAATCGCGGATAAAGCGTTGCGCCATTTCAGACGGCAGCTCAGGCATTTCGCTGCGGGCGCGTTCCATTTGCTCGTCGGAAATGATCACCGGTAGCAAGTCAGGGTCGGGGAAATAGCGGTAATCGTGTGCATCTTCTTTCAGGCGCATCACGCGGGTTTCGCCTTTATCGGGGTCAAACAGCATTGTCGCTTGCTGCACTTTGCCGCCGTCTTCCAAAATCTCAATTTGGCTTTCCACTTCATAATTAATCGCCTGTTCCAAGAAGCGGAAAGAGTTTAAGTTTTTGATTTCACGACGAGTACCGAATTCCTGCTGGCCTTTCGGGCGCACCGATACGTTGGCATCGATACGGAACGAACCCTCCGCCATATTGCCGTCGCAAATATCCAGCCACGTTACCAAGCCGTGCAAAGCTTTGGCATAAGCCACGGCCTCGGCTGCGGAACGCATTTCCGGCTCGGAAACCACTTCCAGCAGAGGCGTACCGGCGCGGTTGAGGTCGATGCCCGTTGCACCGTTCAAACCTTCATGCACCGATTTGCCCGCATCTTCTTCCATGTGCGCACGGGTAACGTTGATGGTTTTGACTTCGTCGCCCACCACAATCTCCAACTTGCCGTGTTCCACAATCGGCAAATCCAACTGGCTGATTTGATAGCCTTTGGGTAAATCGGGGTAGAAATAGTTTTTACGGTCAAACACGTTTTTGCGGTTGATTTTCGCATCCAAAGCCAAACCGAGTTTGATGGCTTTTTCGACCACTTCGCGGTTCATCACCGGTAACACGCCCGGCAAAGCGCATTCCACCACACTGGCATGCGCGTTCGGCTCGGCACCGAAAGCGGTAGAAGCACCGCTGAAAATTTTGGATTTGGTATTTAATTGGACGTGGATTTCCAGTCCGATTACAGTTTCCCAGGTCATAAGGGGCTTTCTATCAGTTATTTTGTAAGTTAATAAATTGAGCTAAAAAAACAGGCCGTGCATAAAATGCACGAGTTGTTGAGCCATGTCCTGACCCTTTGGTTCGAGGCTGAATGTACCTACCCATCTTACCAGTCAGAGAATTGAATCCCAAAGAAGGGTTTAGAAGCGTTTGTCGAACCAAGTCGTAATCTGCCTTAACCGCTGTATAAAGTTCAGTTCCTTCGTCAAGATCAAATTCAACTATATCGTGAATAAAACTAGGATCATCAACTGTTCGCCCGACAGTTCGTGCTACTACTACAGCTTTTTTTAACTTTGACAATAAGTGACTGTCTTCAAAATCTTTTTGACAGACATTTACGGGATCTATCATCGTAACAGCCATAGTCTCTTTGAAAGCGAGATTACCATTACGCAAAGTTTTCAACGGTACGGATTTCAATTCCCAAGAACCAAAATTTGGGGATTGAGCTGAATTTAATGGAAGCTCTAAAAAACGCTCTACTACATGACCAGCCCAGCCTTTATTCACTTTACCTGATGGGGCATAAACAGTTACACCGTATTCAGCGGCTAAATCGTGAAGATTTCGACCAATCAATGCTTGCATTCTTTCAATTGCTTCTCTACGTTCCATTCCCTAACCTTTTCTTCGATAATTCAAAAAATTCTTCTTCCATTTCACATCCACAAAATTTCCGCCCATTTTTTAATGCAGCTATGCCTGTTGTTCCACTTCCCATAAACGGGTCAAAAATCAAATCTCCTACATTGGAGGCCGCCTGAATGCATCGCTCAACCAAAGCCAACGGTTTTTGTGTTGGGTGTTTACCCAATGCTTTTTCTGTTTTACTTGGTGGTGCAATTTTCCAGACACATTTCATTTGTTTATCGTTGTTTTGTGCTTTTATTACATCATAATGAAAAGTATGTTTGGCTTTTTTGCTTTTCTTCGCCCATAGCAGTGTTTCAGTTGAATGTGTGAAAAAACGGCAGGATAAATTTGGCGGTGGATTGGGTTTTTCCCATGTAATGTTGTTCAAAATATGGTAGCCGATGATTTGCATCAGGTAGCCTATCAAGTAAATATTATGATAAGTACCGCATACCCATATTGTGCCGTTTGGTTTCAATAGTGCGTAAGATAGGCGTAACCACTCTTCATAAAATTCTAAATCGGCAGATAACCCTTGAGATTTATCCCATCGGCCTTTATTTACCGAAACCATTTGCCCGTTTTGGCAGGTAAAACCATCATTGGACAAAAAATAAGGCGGGTCTGCAAAAATCATATCGAAGCAGCCGTTTGGATATTTATCCAAAATACGGCGCATAACAGTTAAAGCATTTTCGTTATAAATCACGAGGCCGTCTGAAATATGTTTTTTCAAGCCAATATGGTAAGCTGCTGCTTCTTCTTTTAACCAGTTAAATTCACTCGCCATATATCGCCAACAATTCGCCTACTTTTTGCCTACTGCTACCTTTTGCTGCAATATTTCTTTGCACGTCAATGGTTTCTAATCGTGCTTCTTTGTAAATCTCTCGGGTAAAGGCTGTATCATGATTGGAAATCAATACACCTTGAGATTGTATTGAAATTTGTTTGGCTGTTTCAGCTAAACGGGTTTGGTCATTTAAATCAAATCCGCCTTTAGCATAAGCGGTAAATGAAGCTGTTTCACTCAAAGGCACATAAGGCGGATCGCAATACACGATATCATCGCTATTTGTCAAATCCAAGGCCGTCTGAAAATCAGCACACATCAACTCAATACGGTTGGCTTTCGCAATAAATGCCAACATTTCCATTTCAGGGAAATAAGGTGTTTTGTAGCGGCCAAAAGGCACATTAAAAGCACCTTTGCTGTTATATCTGCATAAACCGTTGAATGCGTGGCGGTTTAAATAAATAAATAAAGCGGAACGTTCGCTTAATTCTCGAGAAGAATTAAATTTTTCCCGTAATTCGTAAAAGCGAATTTCCTGATTATTTTCTAAAGTAAAAAAAGAACGAGCATAATTAATAAATTGCTGTTTTTCTTCTTTAAGTATATGAAATAAACCAATTAAATCAGGATTGGTATCATTTAACAAATAAGCTTCAAAATCCAAAGCCATTGACACGGCAGCAGAACCCGCGAACGGTTCGATAAGGCGTTTGCGGGGTTGTTTAGGCAGATTAAATTCAATAAATGGGGCAAGTTTGAATTTCCCACCAGCCCATTTTAAAAAAGGTTTAGAAGAGGCCATCGGATTTAAGCGGCAATAAGTAATTTATAGTTTTGTGCAGCTTCTAAAGCTTCTTCAAAGTTTTCACATTCAAATGTTTCAATATAGGCTTGGTCTTTGTCAGCAATTTGAGCATTGAATATATCCACTATATATTCTTCAGTTTCTTCGTCAAAAGAGATAAAGAAGTCTACAGTTTTATCAAAGTTCAAACCTTCTTGATAAGTGTTCATATTTAAATATCTTTCATCATTTGTATTTAATCGAACGAGTCATTAAGGCAGCTTGAATTTTTCAGACGGCCTTATTATTTTCAGGTAGCCCTTTTTTAAACACCGGTGGGCGTTTTGCTGTGCCAATCACTTTCCAGCTGCATCTGATGCGCCACGCCCAGCAATTTCGCTTCGGCGAAATAATTGCCAATTAACTGTACGCCAATAGGCAGGCCGTCTGAAGAGAAGCCTGCGGGCAGGGTCATGGCGGGGAGGCCGGCGAGGTTGACGGCGATGGTGTAGATGTCGCTCAGATACATTTGCACGGGGTCGTTGATGTCGCTGCCCAGTTTAGGCGCGGCGGTCGGTGCGGTCGGTGCGAGGATGATGTCGCATTGCTGTAAGGCCGTCTGAAAATCGTTGGCGACCAAGCGGCGCAGTTTTTGGGCTTTCAGGTAGTAGGCATCGTAATAGCCGTGGCTGAGTACATAGGTGCCGATCATGATGCGGCGTTTGACTTCGCTGCCGAAGCCTTCGGCGCGGGTGTTGCTGTACAGCTCTTCCAAGTTGCCGAACTGCTCGGCACGGTGTCCGTAGCGCACGCCGTCGTAGCGCGACAGGTTGGTGCTGGCTTCGGCGGAGGCGAGCACATAGTAAGCGGGGATGGAAAGCTCGGTTTGCGGCAGGCTCACTTCTACCATTTCCGCGCCTTGTGCTTTTAATAGGTCGATGGCCGTCTGAACGGTTTTTTGTACGTCTGCGCTCATGCCTTCGCCGAAATATTCTTTGGGCAGGCCGACTTTCAAGCCTTTGAGGGGTTGGTTCAGGTCGCGGGTGTAGTCTTCTTTGGCGCGTTCCAAACTGGTGGAATCGCGCTCGTCAAAGCTTGCCATGGCATTCAGCAGAATGGCGCAGTCTTCGGCGGTTTGCGCCATCGGGCCGGCTTGGTCGAAGCTGGAGGCGTAAGCCACCATGCCGAAACGGGAAACGACGCCGTAAGTGGGTTTCAGTCCGGTGATGCCGCAATGTGAGGCGGGTTGGCGGATGGAGCCGCCGGTGTCGGAGCCTAAAGCTGCCGGTGCCAAACGGGCTGCTACCACGGCTGCGGAACCGCCGGAAGAGCCGCCGGGCACGTTTTCCAAGTTCCACGGGTTTTTGGTGGCGCCGTAGAACGAAGTTTCGTTGGTCGAACCCATGGCAAATTCGTCCATATTGGTGCGGCCGAGGGTTACCATGCCTTCGTTAAGCAGGTTTTGAACCACTGTGGCGGTGTAGGGAGAAATGAAGTTGTCGAGCATTTTGCTGGAGCAGGCGCTTTTCCAGCCTTTTTGGCAGAAGATGTCTTTATAGGCAATCGGTACGCCGGTGAGGATGCCTGCGTTGCCGGCGGCGATGCGTTCGTCTGCGGCTCTGGCTTCGGCGAGCGTGAGGTCTTTATCTAAGGTAATGTAGCCGTTGATGGAGGGGTTTCGGGCATCAATGGCATTCAAGTATTCTTGCGCCAGCTCAGTGGCGGAAATTTGTTTGCTGTGCAGCAATTTGCTGGCTTGTTTTAAGGTGTATTGGGTCATGTTTGTCTTTCAATTTTTTCAGACGGCCTATGAAAAATAATTTCAATATCGATAGATGAAAGGCCGTCTGAAAATACAACTTATTCTTCGATAACTTGTGGCACGATATACAAGCGCTCACGGACTTCGGGAGCAACGGTTTGATATTCCGCTGCATGATCGGTTTCCGTAACTTCATCTTTTCTTAAACGCAATGCAACTTCATGCGGATGCGCCATAGGCTCCACTCCTTGCGTATCTACACCCTGCATTTTCTCAACCAATGCAAAAATATCGTTTAGTTCTTGCAAGTTTTGTGCTTTTTCTTCTTCAGTAAGGCTCAGGCGGGAAAGTTTGGCAATTTTTTCCACATCACTCAATGTCAGTGCCATAAAAAATCCTTAATTTTTGATTAGCAAAACACCCAATCTAAGGTATCATTGCAGATTGCTCCGTTTAATCGCAAGATTATAACTGAAACCTTTGCAGAATGCAGCGTCATCACGATATCGGGCGTATTTGCCAAATTAAACAATCTATCTGTTTTACAGCATGGCGCTGAATTTATTTGTTAATGTAAAAGTATATAAACTAGAAGCAACACATTGTTGCCCACAACATTTAGGAAGTTTTCATGTTTCGCTTTTTAACACGTTATTTTTCCAATGATCTGGCCATTGATTTGGGTACGGCCAACACGCTGATTTATATCCGCAATAAGGGTATTGTTTTGGACGAACCTTCGGTTGTGGCCATGCAAAACGATGTTGCACACGGTAAAAGTGTCATTTTGGCAGTAGGAACCGAAGCTAAAAAAATGTTGGGCCGCACTCCGGGCAGCATTCAGGCTATCCGCCCGATGAAAGACGGTGTGATTGCCGATTTCAACGTTACTGAAAAAATGTTGAAACAATTCATTAAAAAAGTAAACAACAGCCGCTTTGCCGCTGCTCCCCGTATCGTCATTTGTGTACCTTGCGGCTCTACGCAAGTGGAACGTAAAGCGATTCGCGATTCTGCTCTTGCAGCCGGTGCCTCAACTGTTAATCTAATTGAAGAACCGATGGCGGCTGCAATCGGAGCCGGCTTGCCGATTGAAGAAGCAACAGGCTCTATGGTTGTGGATATTGGCGGCGGCACTACCGAAGTCGGCGTTATTTCCCTTTCCGGTGTTGTTTATTCTCATTCCATCCGCGTTGGCGGAGATGCTTTTGACGATAGCATTATCAATTATGTCCGCCGCAACTACGGTATGTTGATTGGTGAAGCAACTGCTGAAGAAATCAAGAAAAATATCGGCTCTGCTTTCCCCGGCATGGAAGTCAAAGAAATTGAAGTCAAAGGCCGGAATTTGGCAGAAGGTATTCCCCGCTCATTCACAATCAGCTCCAACGAAGTCTTAGAAGCTTTGACAGAACCTTTAAACCAAATCGTTCAATCTGTAAAAAATGCGTTGGAACAAACGCCCCCTGAGTTGGGAGCAGATATCGCCGAGCGCGGTTTGGTATTAACCGGTGGCGGTGCTCTTTTGAAGGGATTGGATCGTTTATTGGCTGAAGAAACCGGCTTGCCGGTAATGATTGCGGAAGATCCTTTGACTTGTGTTGCACGAGGCTCAGGCAAAGCTCTGGATATGATCGGAAAATTAAATTCCGTATTTGTTGTTAACCCGTAAGAATTTCAGTTACCGACTTCATTATGGCCGAACAGCCCTTAAACTTTACCCAAAAAGGCATCCGACCAATCAATAAACTGCTTATGTTGTCGTTAGTCAGCATTATATTGATGGTATTGGATAATCGGTATTCAGCCGTTCAGCAAGCTAAAAGCATTGCTGCAACGGCTTTATACCCGTTGCAATGGTTTGCAAACCAACCTGTTCGGCTGTATGAATATATTAGTAGCTTCACTCAAGCTCAAGCAGCTTTATTAACTGAAAATCAGAGCCTTAAACAAGAAAATGGCCGTCTGAAAATTTTAATCAAGCAAAATGAAATACAGCAAGCGGAATTAAACGAATTAAAAAATCTTCATGCTTTAAAGCAAAACGGAATTCGATCGGCCATTACAGCGGAAGTTATTTCAAACGGCAAAAATCCTTTATCTGATAAGCTGATTATCAATCGAGGCAGCAATCAAGGTGTTAATTCCGGTGATGCAGTCGTGGATTCAAACGGTCTGATTGGCCAAATTACGCAAACCCAAGCTTTCAGTTCGGAATTGACTCTACTTACCAACAGCCAAAATGTTATTCCGGTCATGATTGCGAGAACGGGAGTAAGAAGCCTGCTTTACGGTAGCGGCGGTTCGGTAAGCCTTCGCTATTTCCCAATTGATGCGGATTTGCGCCCTGACGATATTTTAGTTACCTCCGGGTTGGACAGTATTTATCCTATGGGAATACCTATCGCAAAAACCACACAAGTCATTCGTGTTCAAGGTTCTCCTTACTATCGGGTTACATTGGAGCCGCTGTCTCATTTTAGAAGCAGTAAATACGTTATGGTATTGCCTCAAAAAAACTCCCCGTAGACAATTCAAGAAAATCCTGCCGAACATAAATAATAATATCCGAGCCGATTAGCGATCATGACAGATTTTGAAGATTTCCATAACCGGATACCCAAAAAAATAATTACCTTGAGCTTTGTATTGACGATGCTCTTAGACTTTATGCCTTTTCCGCACGACATTTTTTTTTGGATTCCTCAATTTACCGCTTTAATGCTGTTGTACTGGGTCATTAACCGACCCCATTCAGTAGGTGTCGGCATTGCTTTTATTGTGGGACTGCTAGTTGATGTCGGTACAGCCTCCCCTGTCGGGCAACATGCCCTGTCTTATATGCTAATTACTTTTCTAACCCAACAGCAACAGCGTCAGATTACTCTATACAGTTATGGTTTTCAGGCAATTGCGGTATTGATTGCTTTGCTGGCCAACCAAATTATTTTAATGCTAATTCAATTGATACACAGCCACCGTTTTTCAGGTTGGCTTGATTTTTCAGCTCCTTTTGTGGGTGCATTCTTATGGCCCCTATTGAGTAAAATAATGTTGGCTGTTCTTAACTCCCGCCATATATACAGATGAAAACACCCCGTCAGCATACGCAAACTGTAAAAGATGAGGCCGCATTGCAAAAAGATTTTTTGCTGCGGCTTGTTGTTGCTTTCATCTTCATTATCATTTTGTTTGTAGTTCTGCTTAGCCGATTTGTTTATCTTCAAATCATAAAACATGAAGAATTTACTACCAAAGCCGTCAATAACCGTGTTTCACTGATTCCCACTCCACCTACCAGGGGAGAAATTATTGACGTTAACGGTGTCGTATTGGCACATAACTACCCTGCTTATTCTCTAGAAATTATTCCGAATCAATTGGAGGGTAAAGTAGATGAAGTTATTGAGTTGCTCAAACAATATGTTGACATTACAGAAACGGATTTAAAGCGTTTTAAAAAATTTCGAGCAGAATTTAGTTCTTATGAAAAAATCCCGCTAAAACTAAAATTAAATGCCGATGAAGCGGCGCAACTGGCTGCCCAGCTTTACCGTTTTAAAGGTGTGGAAATTAACGCACGCACATTTAGAGAATATCCTTACGGAGAATTGACTGCCCATTTTCTAGGTTATATCGGTCGTATCAGTGACAGAGATCAAAAAAAGCTTAATGAAGATAACCTAGCTTCTCTTTATAGAGGTAGTACGCACATAGGAAAGTCTGGCCTGGAAAGCTATTACGAATCGCAATTACACGGCCTGCCTGGATACCAAGAAGTTGAAAAAGATGCATACGGGCATGTTGTGCGTGTTTTAAAAACTGTTCCTGCTCAAACCGGCCAAACTTTGCGCTTGGCTATGGATATCCGTTTGCAACGTGAAGCAGACCGTTTAATGAGCGGTCGTCGTGGCGCAATGATTGCGATTGATCCGCAAACAGGAGGGGTATTGGCTTTTGTATCAAAACCAACTTTTGATCCCAATTTGTTTATTGACGGCATTGATAGTGAAACTTGGAAAAAACTCAACGACGACTGGCAGCGCCCACTAATTAATCGGGTTACTCAGGGCCTATATCCGCCAGGTTCCACTTTCAAACCTTTTATGGGTATGGCATTACTTGAAAGCGGAAAAATTAATCAAAGCAGCATTGTGCCGGCTCCCGGTGCTTGGAGTATTCCGGGTACCCGTCATTTATTTCGAGATTCAGTCAGAAGCGGACACGGTTCTGCCAATTTAAGCAAAGCAATACAAGTTTCATCCGATACGTTTTTTTATCGGTTGGGTTACGAGTTGGGCATTGATAAAACCGCCCCTTATTTAGCCGAATTCGGTCTTGGCGAACCTACAGGCATCGATCTTCCTCATGAATATCGTGGCGTATTGCCTTCTAAAGAATGGAAAGCGAAACGTTTTGCTAAATCAAAAAATCCATCGCAACGAAAATGGAATCCTGCAGAGATGGTATCCGTCAGTATCGGGCAAGGTTACAACACCTATACTCCTTTGCAAATGGCGCATGCAACGGCTTCATTGGCCAACGACGGTGTTGTCTACAGACCTCATATGGTAAAAGAATTATTGGATCACGAACGCCAGCAAATTACGGTTATCGAACCTAAACCGACAAAGTTGATTCCATTTAAGCGGAGCAATTTTGAATACATTAAGCAATCTATGGTTAAAGTATTGAAACCCGGAGGCACGGCTTGGAGAGTTGGTAGTGGGCTGCAATATACTATGGGAGGAAAAACGGGGACCGCACAAGTAGTACAAATTAAACAAGGTCAAACCTATAATGCGGCTGCTTTGGCAGAACAGCATCGCGACCACGCTTGGTTCATTTCTTTCGCACCCTTAGATAGCCCCCAAATTGCCATTGCTGTGATTTTAGAAAATGGTGGCTGGGGTGCAAATGCCGCACCGTTAGCCCGAAGTTTGAGCGATTTTTATCTACTGAAACTTCGCGGCGGAAATGCAGGATTTAGTGAAGAAGATGCCAAATCTGTCAAAACCTCTCCTAAAAAACAAGATAACTTATTATTGGCAACTAGTCTTCCGACTTCTAAGCTGAACACATCTATTTATCAAAAAGCTTATGAAGCAGTGAATAATGCTTCAGCCTCAGGAATCCGCACAAATGAATAATAACAACGATTGGCTGGCCAAAATCAAATACTATATTTGGAAGCCGATGGATCCGTGGCTTTTTTATGCCATGTTAACCATCTACGTAATGAGCCTGTTTCTCCTTTATTCAGCAGACGGACAAGAAATCAGGCAACTTGAAAATAAAACCATACACACCGTTTTGGCTTTTATATTATTGTGGTTCGTAGCCAGAACCCGCCCTCAATTTTTAGCAAATTTCGCTCTACCGATGTATGTAACGGGCGTTATTCTGCTTATCGGCGTGCATTTTTTTGGTGTAACGGTTAACGGCTCTACACGATGGCTTAATATAGGTATAGGTAGAATACAGCCGTCTGAAATTATGAAAATTGCTTTGCCTATGATGGTTGCTTGGTATTTTCAGAAATACGAAATGTCTTTGAAGTGGTACCACTATGCCGTTGCACTTTTTTTGGTTGCTATTCCCGGAGTTTTGATATTAAAACAGCCTGACTTAGGAACGGCTACTCTTATTATGGCTTCCGGACTGTTTGTGGTATTTTTTGCCGGTTTGCCTTGGAAAGTAATCGCTACTGCCGTGATCGGATTTTTAGCCGCACTACCTCTAATTTGGAATTACGGCATGCACGATTATCAAAAAGTACGTGTCATGACCCTTCTGGATCCCACAAAAGATCCACTTGGAGCCGGTTATCATATTATCCAATCTATGATTGCCATTGGTTCCGGCGGTCTCTGGGGAAAAGGTTGGCTTAATGGTACGCAAACCCATTTGGATTATATTCCAGAAGCCACGACTGATTTTATCTTCGCAGTTTACGGGGAAGAATTCGGTTTGATTGGCAATATTTTATTATTGGCCATTTATCTTTTAATCTTAGGCAGAGGCCTATACATTGCCGCCAAAGCCCCTACTCTTTACAGCCGTTCATTAGCGGGTGCGCTGACTATGACTTTCTTCTGCTATGCCTTTGTAAATATGGGTATGGTCAGCGGTATTTTACCGGTCGTAGGCGTGCCTTTGCCGCTAGTCAGCTACGGTGGGACCGCAACCTTATCTATTATGATGGTACTTGCATTATTAATGGGTATTTCCAACCAAAGACAAAACTAATAAAAAGATAAATACGAGGAACAATTATGGGATTAGAAGTCAGTAAAATTATTTTGGCATTCATGGTTTTGATTAACCCGTTTGGCGCATTATCACTTTTTTTGGATCTAACAAAAAATAATAGTACCCGAGAAAGAAAAAAAGTTGCCCAAGTTTCAGCATTAACAGTGTTGATCGTCATCACAATTTTTACAGTAAGCGGTGGCTGGTTGCTAAAAATTTTAGGAATCAGCGTCGGCTCATTCCAAGTTGGCGGTGGGATTTTGGTATTGCTTATTGCAATTTCTATGATGAGTGGCAACAACAATCCGGCTAAACCGGATTTAGGTACAGACGAAGGCCGTGAAATTACTATTCAACAACCTAAACACAATCAAAGTATCGCCGCAATTGCCGTTGTTCCTCTTGCCATCCCAATGATGATTGGCCCGGGAGGTATTTCAACCGTCATTATTTATGCTTCTGCTGCAAAGAATTATTGGGATACAGCCTCTATTTTGATTGCCGGTTTGATTATCAGCTTGATTTGTTATCTGACACTTATTGCCGCGTCAAAGGTCAGCAAAATATTGGGAGAAACGGGATTAACAATTTTAAACCGTGTAATGGGTATGTTGCTTGCTGCAGTATCTATTGAAATTATCGTCGCAGGTTTAAAAAATCTTTTCCCTCAGCTCATAGGTTAACAAGTAGTAAAATATGAAATCAGCATTAAATTAGCTTTTCGCCTCAATTTGAAGCAACTTTAATAATTCATAATACAAAAAAGGCCGTCTGAATTTTCAGACGGCCTTTTTTTCTAGAAAGTTACTTTTTCTTTCTTTGGGGAGGCAAGTCGGTACAAGTACCTAAAGCCACCTCTGCAGACATACCGATGCTCTCACCCAAAGTCGGATGAGGATGAATGGTTTTACCGATATCGGCAGCATCACAACCCATTTCGATTGCCAAACAAATTTCACCGATCATATCACCGGCATGCGTACCGACAATGCCGCCACCGATAACTTGACCTGTTTCAGCATCAAAAATTAATTTGGTGAAACCTTCATCCCGACCATTGGCAATGGCGCGACCAGACGCCGCCCACGGGAATGCAGATTTGGTAATTTTGATGCCGTCACGTTTTGCTATTTCTTCCGTTACCCCAACCCAAGCAACTTCCGGGTCTGTATAGGCCACGCCGGGGATAACCCTTGCATCGAAGAATGCTTTATGTCCTGCACAATTTTCTGCTGCTACATGACCTTCATGTACGGCTTTATGAGCCAACATCGGCTGTCCTACCACATCGCCAATTGCATAGATATGAGGCACATTAGTCCGCTGCTGTTTATCTACTTCGATAAAACCGCGATCAGTTACAGCAACACCGGCTTTTTCGGCCCCACATAATTTTCCATTCGGCGCACGACCCGCTGCAACTAAAACCAAGTCATAGCGTTGCGGCTCTTTAGGGGCTTTTTCACCTTCAAAAGAGACATAAATGCCATCTTCTTTAGCCTCTACGCCAACGGTTTTGGTGTTAGTCATAATATTGTCGAAGCGGTGCTCGTTCATTTTTTGCCAAACTTTCACCAAATCGCGATCTGCACCTTGCATTAAGCCGTCCATCATTTCGACTACGTCTAAGCGGGCTCCCAAAGTGCTATATACAGTACCCATTTCCAAACCGATAATACCACCACCGATAATCAGCATTTTTTCAGGTACCTGACGTAACTCCAATGCACCGGTACTATCTACAATACGCGGATCCTGTGGAATAAAAGGCAAATTAACTACTCGGCTGCCGACGGCTATAATTGCATTTTTGAAAGTAATGGTTTTTTTCTCGCCGGTTTCAGTAGCTTTCTCATATTCGCTGCTCTCGGTTAAAGCTACGTCGATATGATTAGCACCAACAAATTCGCCCCGCCCTTGAATCAACTCCACTTTACGGGCTTTGGCCATACCGGCTAAACCACCGGTCAGTTTGCCGATAACTTTTTCTTTATAGCCGCGCAGCATGTCGATATCAATCTCCGGCTCAGGATATTTGATACCGTTTGCAGCCAAATGTTTTACTTCATCAATGACCGCAGCATTATGCAGCAAAGCTTTAGAAGGAATACAGCCAACATTCAGACATACACCACCTAATGTGCTGTATTGCTCGATAATGGCAACTTTCAAGCCTTCGTCCGCTGCGGCAAATGCAGCGGAATAGCCGCCTGGGCCGCCGCCCAGCACCACTACGTCGTATTCGGCATCGGCAGAACCGCTAAATTGCGCGGCTTGCGGTGCAGGTGCAGCCGCTTTCGGTGCTTCTTGCACAGGTGCGGGGGCAGCTTCTGCTTTGGGTGCTTCGGCTGCTGCACCGGCAGCCTCAATCACGGCAATCACTCCGCCTTCGGAAATTTTGTCGCCTACTTTGACTTTTACTTCTTTCACCACGCCGGCAGCTTCGGCGGGCACGTCCATAGTCGCTTTGTCGGTTTCCAAAGTAACCAACGTATCTTCAAGCGCCACGGTATCGCCTGCTTTGATTTCCACGGCGATGATGTCCACGTTTTCGTGGCCGCCGATATCGGGAACCTTGAGTTCAATCAAGCTCATTGTTAAACCTTTCTGTAAAGCAGTTTATACACACTGCTTTCATTACAATCTCGTTTTCAGACGGCCTCTGATTGCCAAAGGCCGTCTGAAAAGCCTTACAGCACCACGCGGCGGAAGTCTTTCAACAGGTTCGCCAGATACACGGTAAAGCGCATACCGGCCGCACCATCGATCACGCGGTGGTCGAACGACAGGCTCAACGGGCACATCAGGCGCGGTTCAAAAGCCGAGCCGTTCCATACCGGTTTCATTTGTGATTTGCACACGCCCAAAATGGCCACTTCGGGAGCGTTCACAATCGGCGTGAAGCTTGTGCCGCCGATGCCGCCCAAGCTGGAAATGGTAAAGCAGGCACCTTGCATTTCGTTGGGCTTGAGCTTGCCTTCGCGGGCTTTTTTGCTCAACTCGGTCAGCTCTTGGGAAATTTCTTTCAAGCCTTTTTTGTCCACGTCTTTGATTACCGGCACAACCAAGCCGTTGGGCGTGTCGGCGGCAAAGCCGATGTTGTAGTATTTCTTCAGAATCAGGTTTTCGCCGTCAAGAGAAGAATTGAACTCGGGGAAGGCTTTCAAGGCGGTTACGGAAGCCTTGATAATGAACGCCAACGGCGACAGTTTCAGGCCTTCGCGCTCCCACTCTTTGTTCAGCGTTTTGCGGAACTCTTCCAGCTCGGTCATATCGGCTTCTTCGTTCACGGTAACGTGGGGAATCATCACCCAGTTTCGCGACAGGTTTTGACCGGAAATTTTTTTAATGCGGGAAAGTTCTTTCACTTCGATTTCGCCGAACTTGCTGAAATCGACTTTCGGCCACGGCAGCAAGTCCAAACCACCGCCCAATGAAGCAGTTGCAGCAGCAGGCGCAGCTTTGCCCGCAACGCCTTGCATAGCGGCTTTCACGAAGGCTTTGATGTCTTCGCCGACGATACGGCCTTTCAAGCCCGTACCTTTAACTAAGCTCAAATCCACGCCCAACTCGCGCGCCAGTTTGCGTGCAGACGGGCCGGCATGGGCTTTGGCAAATGCGGCTTCGTTTACCGGCGTATTGCCGAATGCGGCAACCGGAGCGGCATCGGCTTTAGGCGCGGCAGGAGCCGGAGCAGCTTGCGGCGCAGGTGCAGCGGCTTGAGGCGCTTCTTGTGCGGGAGCTGCGGCAGGAGCGGCAGCGGCACCGCCTGCGGTTTCTACTTCGATAATTTGAGTGCCTTGGGAAACTTTGTCGCCCACTTTCACATACACGGCTTTCACTACGCCGGCAGCGGTGCTCGGCACATCCATAGTGGCTTTGTCGGTTTCCAAAGTAATCAGCGTATCGTCTTCGGATACGGTGTCGCCCACTTTGATTTCAACGGCAATCACGTCCACATTTTCGTGGCCGCCGATATCAGGCACTTCCACTTTTACAGTTGCACCGCCCGCAGCAGGAGCAGCAGCGGGGGCTGCTTGTGCAGGTGCGGCGGCAGGAGCAGGCTCGGCTGCTTTTTCGGTGGCGGGCGCTGCTTGAGCGGCGGCACCGGCGGCTTCAACCAAGACAATCACGCTGCCTTCGGAAACTTTGTCGCCCACGTTGACTTTAACTTCTTTCACCACGCCCGCGGCATCGGCGGGTACGTCCATGGTGGCTTTGTCGGTTTCCAGCGTAATCAGGGTATCGTCGACAGCGATGGTGTCGCCCGCTTTCACTTCAACGGCAATCACGTCTACATTTTCATGGCCGCCGATGTCGGGTACTTTGATTTCTACGATTTGACTCATCGTGCTTTCCTTTAACAACCGCAGCAGCCATGTGCTGCGGCATGTTGTTTTGTTGTAAGACTTAAAACGGTTTCAAGCGGATATTCTTTTCAGACGGCCTCATTCATTTTCAGAGGCCGTCTGAAAATATCATTACCGCTTCCAGCTCGGTGCAGTATCGGTTTTGATGCCGTACTTATCGATAGCCAGCTGAACGGTCTCTTTTGTTACTTTGCCCTGTTTCGCTAGAGCATTCAGTGCAGCAACCACAACATGGCGGCTGTCCACTTCAAAGAAATCGCGCAGGTTAGCACGGGAATCGCTGCGGCCGAAACCGTCAGTACCTAAAACATGATAGTCGTTCGGCACATAGGCGCGGATACGGTCGGCAAAGCTGCGGATATAATCGGTTGAAGCAATGACAGGACCGTCACGACCTTGCAGTTGTTGTGTTACAAACGGCAACTTTTCCGCTTCCATCGGGTGCAGACGGTTGTAGCGTTCAACTTCGATGGCATCACGGTGCAGCATATTAAACGAAGGTACCGACCAAATATCCGCATCTACGCCGAAATCGTTTTTCAGCAATTCGGCGGCTTTAATCACTTCGTTCAGAATGACACCGGAACCCATCAGTTGTACTTTCTTATCACCGTTATCGCCGGCTTTCAGCAGATACATACCTTTCAGGATTTCTTCTTCGACACCTTCGCGTTGCGGCATAGCAGGGTGAACATAGTTTTCGTTCATCACGGTCAGGTAGTAGAACACGTCTTCTTGTTCTACATACATGCGGCGCAAACCGTCTTGGATAATCACAGCCAATTCGTATTGGAAAGTCGGGTCGTAAGACAAGCAGTTCGGGATCAGATCAGCTTGAATGTGGCTGTGGCCGTCTTCGTGTTGCAAGCCTTCGCCGTTCAGCGTGGTGCGGCCTGCGGTACCGCCTACCAAGAAGCCGCGTGCGTGCATGTCACCGGCCGCCCAAGCCAAATCGCCTACGCGTTGGAAACCGAACATTGAGTAGTAAATGTAGAACGGAATCATGGCGTAACGGTTGTTGGCATAGCTGGTTGCCGCGGCAATCCAGTCGGCCATCGCGCCCGGCTCGTTAATACCTTCCTGCAACATTTGACCGTCTACAGATTCTTTGTAGAACATCAATTGATCTTTGTCTTGCGGGGTATATTGCTGACCTTTGGGGTTCCAAATACCGTATTGGCGGAACATGCCTTCCATACCGAAAGTACGGCTTTCATCGGGCACGATCGGCACAATGCGTTTGCCCAATTGCTTGTCTTTCAACAAGGTCGACAAAATGCGGACAAATGCCATAGTAGTCGAGAATTCGCGATCGCCACTGCTTTGCAATTGAGCGTCAAATGCAGACAACTCAGGCACAGGTAACGGTTCGGTATTCGGGTTGCGCTGAGGCAAGTAGCCACCCAATGCATTGCGGCGCTCACGCAAATATTGCATTTCCGCACTGTCTTCAGGGAAGCGGTAGTAAGGCAGATCACCACTTTCGATTTGCTCGTCGGTCACCGGAATATTAAAACGGTTACGGAATTGTTTTAATGAAGCCACGTCCATTTTTTTGGCTTGGTGGGCAACGTTTTGACCTTCGCCTGATGCACCCATACCGTAACCTTTAATGGTTTTTGCCAAAATCACGGTCGGACGGCCACCTGCATTATTCACTGCTTCATAATAAGCCGCATAAACTTTGTGCGGATCATGACCACCACGGTTCAACAACCAAATTTCTTCGTCAGACATATTGGCAACCATGGCTTTCAGTTCGGGCGTATTGAAAAAGTGCTCGCGAACATAGGCACCGTCTTTAGATTTATAAGTTTGGTAGTCACCATCCAAACATTCGTTCATACGTTGTTTCAATGCATTGTCATTGTCTCTCAACAGCAAAGCATCCCAACGACCGCCCCAAATAACTTTCAATACGTTCCAACCGGCACCGCGGAAGTTACCTTCCAATTCCTGAATGATTTTGCCGTTACCGCGTACCGGACCGTCCAAGCGCTGCAGGTTACAGTTGATGACGAAAATCAGGTTGTCTAAGCCTTCGCGGGCGGCCAGAGAAATCGCGCCTTGGCTTTCAGGTTCGTCCATTTCACCGTCACCGCAGAATACCCATACTTTGCGGCCTTTGGTTTTGGTCAGGCCGCGTGATTCCAGATACTTCAGGAAACGTGCTTGATAAATAGCCATCAACGGGCCCAAACCCATTGATACGGTCGGGAACTGCCAGAAATCAGGCATCAAATGAGGGTGCGGATAAGAAGATAAACCTTCGCCGTCTACTTCTTGGCGGAAATTATCCAATTGTTCTTCAGTCAGACGGCCTTCAACAAAGGCGCGGGCATAAATACCGGGGGCGGCGTGACCTTGTACGAATACCATATCGCCTTCTTCACCGTCGCCTTTGGCTTTCCAGAAATGGTTGAAGCCGACGTCATACAATGTCGCTGCAGATTGGAAAGAAGCGATATGTCCACCCAACTCCAGATTCTTTTTGCCGGCACGCAATACCATTGCAGCGGCATTCCAACGGATGATGGAACGGATACGGTGCTCCAATTCATGATTACCCGGTGATTTTTGCTCTTTGCCTACAGGAATCGTATTCAAATAAGCGGTTGTGGCATCAAACGGCATATGTACACCGCGACGGCGGGTATATTTCACCAATTGTTCCAGCAGGTAGTGCGCACGGCCTTCGCCTTCGGTTTCCAAAACCGAACTTAACGCATCTAACCACTCCTGGGTTTCAATCGGGTCAACGTCATTTATTTGGATGGACATAATTATCCCTTCTTCTGTTGAGAGTTTTATGGAATCAGGCTTTCAGCCTACTCTTGTTTCGTTTACGAAGCTTGCCCGTAGCCGAAAAAATTCAGTACGGGTCAAGTTTGGTATCGGTATATTTTTATGGTTCGGGCATTAAAATACCCTACTGCATATTTTCATTGCAAATGCTATCAGTTATCGGCTTCATATGCAAACACAGAAGCGTTGCTTTTCCAACAGAATTTTGTTTTTTTATAGGTCTAATAATTAAAAATTTTCTATTTAGAAAATAAATATTCAAAAATATTTCTTATTGTTTCGATTGTGAAAATTAATGATATTTAAACAGCAATCGGTATCATCAAATGAAAAGCAGGCAACTTGATTGAATTTCAGGGTTAAAACAAGTAAAAACTATTCGCTTTCTTTATTCCATTGGCGTTTTAATAAAATCCGTACGGCTCCGTCGTTTCCTTTTCTCGGCTCTGCGTAGGCCAATACATCGGGATGTGCCATCAGCCAACGGCGGACAAGATTTTTCAATACCGGTTTATAACCTGAGGACCCCAATCCGCTACCATGAATAATCTCGCCGCATACACCGCGTTTTTTAACAAATTCGATAAATTCGCTCAAAACCTGCTGCGCTTCTTCTTGGTTATAGCCGTGAAGATCGACATCCGCCACCACTTCCCAATGGCCGCTTTGCAGCCTTCTGATGTCGTTTTGCCCCTGCCCGTTTTTGCTAAACGTATCGGGTACATCCACCCATTGCCCGTCGCCGACATAAAAATAATTGTCGTCTTCAAACTTATCGGCATGTTTCGGACGCGGCTTAATCGGGCTTAAATCTCTTGGCGGTTCGTAACGCTGTGAATTTTTCAAGGGGGTAACACCTGCCATTTCTTTGGCAAAATCCACCTCTTCAGCTTGCTGTTTTTTCCGCTCGGCTTCTTTTGCCGCTTTAACTTCTGCTTCTTGCTTGGCTTGTTGGCCTAAATTTTTTAAGGCCGTCTGAAAGTCTAGTTTTTCCATTATTATTTTTTGTTTCAATAATATAAAATTAAAATTTTGCCGATAAATTCCATTTCTGCCGGCATGATTTTTAGATTTGCCAGAGGCCGTCTGAAAATAAAACCGCCGAATTTTCAGACGGCCTCAGTTAGATATAGTCGCGTATATCTGCAATAATCGGGATATCTTCATCTATAGCATCTATCCATTCGGCAATTTGAGAAGCGGTTTCTTCAGGAGAAGACAAACCGCCTTGCCGTTTCAAATCCTGAAAACGCGGCTGCATGGGGAACATACCGGCATCGGCTGACCTGATTTTGTCCTGCATTTCCGTATCGATAACACCGGGAGCAAGGCTGATAACCTTAATCTGATTGTTTCTTTCTGCTTCAACACAACGGGCATGATGATCCAATGCAGCTTTGGTTGCGCCGTATACGCTCCAACCGGGATAGCCTTTTCTGCCGGCACCACTGCTGATATGGACAATTTTCAAATGTGAATGCAGAGATTTATGTGCGGCGAGATGGTTGCTGAGCAATAAAGGCGCGGTAACATTAACAGCAACCGCTTTGGCAATCTGCTCGGTTTGCTGCCGCCCTAAAACCGCATTCGGTTCGACCACACCTGCATTGTTAATCAGAACGATTTCTTCCGCATCGGCAATAAACGCTGCCAGTTCGCCCTGTTCCAGCCAAGCTGCCAATAAACCGGTATCGGCAAGATCCAAAGAGTGCTGCCGTAGCATGAGGCCGTCTGAAATTTCAAGCATCCGACGGGAAATGCCGAATACGGTTGTACCTTGTGTCGCATAATATCCGGCCAAAGCTTTACCCAAGCCGCTGCTGTGCCCTGTAATGACGATTTTCTGTTTTGTCTGCATACTGTTTTTCAATAGAAAAATCCTTCAAACACCAACCGGCATTTAAAGGATTTCATTCGTTCCGATAAAAACCGGCTTCTCAGGTTTTATTTAGCGTGAAGTTGGCCGTCCCGCATTACCATTGTCCGATCGAAACGGCCTGCCAACCCGTCATCGTGAGTAACCACAATCAAAGCGGTGCCGAGTTCGTTTTTTAAGTCCAACATCATATCTAAAATATTGGCCGCATTTTTTCGGTCTAAATTTCCGGTCGGCTCATCTGCAAGCAGACATTTGGGGCGGGTTACCAAAGCACGAGCGATGGCGGCGCGCTGTCTTTCGCCGCCGGAAAGCTCGCTGGGACGGTGCAGCATACGTTCTTTCAAACCGACTTTTTCCAACATCGCCGATGCAGCCTGCTCTGCCTCCGCTTTCGGCTTTTTGCCGATCAACAGCGGCATCATCACATTTTCCAACGCGGAAAACTCGGGCAGCAAATGGTGAAACTGGTAAACAAAGCCCAAATATTGGTTGCGTAAATCGCCCAACTGTTTTTGGTTCATTTTACCCAAATCATTTCCCATCAAATAAACCGTACCTTCAGACGGCATATCCAAACCGCCCAAAATATGCAGAAGGGTTGATTTTCCGCTTCCCGACGAGCCGATAATGCTGACGCTTTGGCCGCCTGAAACTTCAAGGTTTAAATTCGACAACACTTGGACATTCAACGCACCATCACTGTATTGCTTGCCGACACCGGCACATTTCAACACGGTATTATTCATAACGCAAAGCCTCCGCAGGTTGTGTTTTTGCCGCTCTCCAGCTCGGATACAGTGTGGCCAGGAAAGCCAGAGTCAAAGAAATGGCGGCAATCAATAATACGTCGCTCATGTTAACGTCGGACGGCAGATAATCGATGAAATATACCTGTGAATTAATCAGATTAAAGCCGAATAGTTTTTCGAAAAATGCAACGATTTTACCGACGTTCCAACCCAATAACACTCCGCAAATCACGCCGACCAAAGTGCCGACAAAGCCGGCAAATGCACCCTGTATCATAAAAATTTTCATTACGCCTGCAGGAGACAAGCCTAAAGTGCGCAAAATCGCGATATCTGCTTGTTTTTCGGTTACCGCCATGACCAATGAAGACACCAGATTAAAGGCGGCAACAGCGATAATCAGCGTTAAAATGATGAACATCATGCGTTTTTCCAATTCAACCGCTTCAAAATAGCTGCGGTTGGAAAACGTCCAATCCCTTACCCATATTTGCTCAAGTTTGTTTTCCGGAACCAATTTATGAATAAACGCAGGAGCATTTTGCGGATCGGCCAGACGCAGGCGTAAGCCGCTGACGCCTTCTCCGAAGCGGTACAAAACCTGTGCGTCTTTCAAATGAATCATGGCTAAAGTGTTGTCTACTTCATAAACGCCTGTTTTTACTACGCCGACTACATTAAACTGCTTCAAGCGCGGAACAACGCCTGCCGGCGTAATATTGCCTTCTGGCGTAATCAAGGTAACTTTACCCCCTTCGGACACCCCCAACGTATCGGCCAACCCGGTTCCTAAGACAATGTCAAACTCGCCCGGTTTTAAAGAATCAAAGCTGCCAAACGGCATATTATTGCCGTAATCGACGACATTTTTTTCCTCAGAAGGCAGAATACCGCGAATCTGAACACCGCGAACTTCACCGGAATTTACCAGCAACGCCTGATCGGAAATATAAGGCGCGCTGGCAAGCACTTCTTTTTTGTCTTTAATAAGCTCACGCAAATCCTGCCAATTACCCTCCGAACCGGTGTCGTAATATCCCAGCTCGGCATGGGGTGCTACGTTTAACAGCTGCCCGCGTATTTCTTTTTGGAAGCCGGCCATTACCGACAACACCACAATCAGCGCCGTCACCCCCAAAGCAATACCGGCAATCGAAATCATCGTAATAAACGACATAAAGCCGTTGCGTTTTTTCGCCCGCAGATAACGCAGGCCTATCCAAGTTTCTAAAGAAGCCATTTAACGGCAGCCTTTTTGTTATGTGTTAATCAAAAGTACGCCATTGTACCGTAAAACGTGTTAAATCGGTTTAATGCCGTCTGAAAGGCGATTTTTCAGACGGCCTCATGTCGGTATAATCTTTTTCCGTATACTACCAACATAACTGGAAAAGTTTTGCCATGATCCCAAACCGTTTTATCCGTATCGGACTGCTCTCTTTCCTGCTTGCCCTGCTGACCGCTTGCAGTACCGCCAAACCGGAAAAGGCAGGCTATGCCCAATCAAAAGCCAAAGCCGTACGCATTACCCACATCGACCGCGAACAAGCCGCACAGGAATTGATGCTGCACAGCATGAGCCTGATCGGAACGCCCTACCGCTATGGCGGCAGCAGCAACTCGACCGGTTTCGATTGCAGCGGGATGGTTCAGTTCGTTTACAAGAATGCTTTGAATGTCAATTTGCCGCGCACGGCGCGCGATATGGCCGCATCGTCCCGACCCATTTCAACAAGCCGTCTGAAAACCGGCGATCTGGTCTTTTTCAATACAGGCGGCTCCGGCCGTTATTCACATGTCGGAATTTATATAGGCAATGGCGAATTCATTCACGCCCCTTCTTCCAAAGGTTCGATACGGCGGGAAAAAATGTCCAATCCGTATTTCAAAACACGTTTTATTGGAGCTCACACCTTTTTCTGAGTATAATCGCGCCCTTGTTGGCATTTTATTATTCGTTTTTACAGATTAATTTGCATTAACGCTATGCAAACACAATAACAACCATCTCAACACCGGCCTGCACAAGCAGGCTATTTATTATTAGGAGTTTGAATGTCAAACAAATTGATTTTGGTATTGAACTGCGGCAGTTCTTCCCTGAAAGGTGCAGTGTTGGACAACGGCAGCGGAGAAGTTCTGTTGAGCTGCCTGGCTGAAAAATTAAATCTGTCGGATGCTTACATCACATTTAAAGTAAACGGCGAAAAACACAAAGTCGAACTGGCCGCAAAACCCGACCACACCGGTGCAGTCGAAGCTTTGATGGACGAATTGAAAAAACAAGGCCTGGACAGCAATATTGCCGCAGTCGGCCACCGCGTTGTGAGCGGCGGCGAGCTGTACAGCGAATCTATTGTGATTACCGAAGAAGTGATTGCCGGCATTGAGAAATGTATCCCGCTGGCTCCTTTGCACAACCCTGCAAACTTGCTGGGCATCCGCGCCGCACAAAACATTTTCCAAGGCTTGCCAAACGTGGCCGTATTCGATACCGCTTTCCACCAAAGTATTCCCGAACATGCCTACACTTACGCTGTTCCGCGCGAACTTTACCGCAAATACGGCTTGCGCCGTTACGGTTTCCACGGCACCAGCTACCGTTTTGTAGCCGACGAAGCCGCCCGTTTCTTGGGTAAAGACAAAAACAGCCTGCGCATGGTTATTGCCCATTTGGGTAACGGCGCTTCTATTGCCGCCGTGGCCAACGGCGAGTGCAAAGATACCAGCATGGGCTTGACGCCGCTGGAAGGCTTGGTAATGGGTACACGCAGCGGTGATGTTGATCCGAGCATCTTCTCTTTCTTAGAACAAAATGCCAATATGAGCATCAACCAAATCACCGATTTGCTGAATAAAAAATCCGGCTTATTGGGTATTTCCGAGCTTTCAAACGACTGCCGCACCATTGAAGAAGAAGCCGGCAAAGGCCACGAGGGTGCCAAATTGGCTTTGGAAATCTTTGCCTACCGTTTGGCCAAATACGCGGCTTCTATGGCCGTAGCTGCCGGTGGTTTGGACGCCTTGGTATTTACCGGCGGTATCGGCGAAAACTCCGATATTATCCGCGGCAAAGTTTTGGCTTACTTGGGCTTCTTAGGCTTGACCGAAGACAAAGAAGCCAACTTGAAAGCGCGCTTCGGCAACGCCGGCATCATCACTTCTGCCGACAGCAAAGCTTCGGCAGTGGTTATCCCGACCAACGAAGAGCTGATGATTGCCCAAGATACGGCCCGTTTGTCAGGCTTGTAATTTCAACGGATTGCCAACAATGCCCTGCCTTCCGGCAGGGCTTTTTTTCAGACGGCCTCAACCTACACCGAGACTATGTTTATCTCCAACCTTTATATGAAAATTGGTTAATCTAAAAAAACCGTTTCATATTTCTTATTGAGGCCGTCTGAAAATTTTATCCGGTTAAACAACAAAAAAGCCGCCGTTTCAAAACGGCAGCTTTTATCCGATAACTAAACTTATGCGGCATCGCGATAAGCTTTATCGGCTTTCTCAAAGTTTTCCTGAACTTTTTCAGGTGCTTTGCCCAACATAGAAACCACTACCACGGTAATGAAGCAGGCAATAAAGCCGGGAACAATCTCATACAGGCTGCTGCCGGTCGCTTTCCAAGCCACCACAACTACCGCACCGGCAATCATACCCGCCAATGCACCCGCCGCAGTCATGCGTTTCCAGAATACCGACAAAATTACCACCGGGCCAAATGCCGCGCCGAAACCGGCCCAAGCATAAGATACCAAGCCCAATACTTTACTGCTCGGATCAGAAGCAATAATGATGGCGATAACCGCAACCGCCAAAACCATCAAACGGCCGATCCACACCAATTCCTGTTGCGGAGCATTCGGGCGCAGGAAGCCTTTATAGAAGTCTTCGGTAATCGCGCTTGAACATACCAGCAGTTGGCAAGACAAAGTCGACATTACCGCAGCCAAAATGGCAGACAGAATCACACCGGCAATCCACGGATTAAACAGAATGGTCGTCAGCGCAATAAAAATACGCTCGTTGTTGCCGTCCATTACCGCCACTTGATCGGGATGTCCGCCAAAATAAGCGATACCGAAATAACCTACCGCACAGGCACCGGCCAAGCACAAAATCATCCAAGTCATACCGATACGGCGTGCCGCCACCAGAGATTTCACATTTTCGGCAGCCATAAAGCGCGCCAAAATATGCGGTTGTCCGAAGTAGCCCAAACCCCATGCAGCAGTAGAAATAATGCCCATCAAAGTCGTACCGGCCAGCAGACTGCCGTATTCTTTACCGGTTGTCGCGGCAACGCTTTGAATAGCGGCATTCATTTCATCCGCACCGCCCAAAGCCAGATAAACCATAATCGGAGTCAAAATCAAGGCGAAAATCATCAAAGTAGCCTGAATGGTATCGGTCCAACTTACCGCCAAGAAGCCGCCGATAAAGGTATAGGCAATGGTTGCCCCCGCGCCCAGCCACATCGCTTGGGTATAAGTGATGTCAAACAGGCTTTGGAACAAACGCGCACCTGCCACCACACCGGAAGCACAATAAATGGTAAAGAAAAACAAAATGATGGCTGCAGCAATCACTTTCATCGCTTTACCTTGCGCACCGAAACGGTGGAAGAAATAATCCGGCAAAGTCAGCGCGTTATTATTGTATTCGGTATGAACACGCAAACGCCCTGCCACCAAAAGCCAGTTGAAATAAGCACCGACCGTCAACCCGATAGCGATCCAGGCTTCGTTCAAACCGCTGGCATAAATCGCACCAGGCAGACCCATCAGCAACCAGCCCGACATGTCGGAAGCACCTGCCGACATAGCGGTTACAAAACTCCCCAAGCTGCGGCCGCCGAGAATATAGTCGTCAAAATTTCGAGTCGAGAAATACGCCGCCAAGCCGATTAACAACACGGCCACCAGGTAAATCCCGAAGGTTACATACATCGGATTAAAGCTACCCATAAAAAACCTCAATATTTCTGTTTGATTGTAAGCGCCGAAACATTTTATTTATCAAAACGGACGGCTGTGTTTTTTCTCATGATCATAAAATCTGCCGTATCCAAACCGGCAAATTGAAACAGCCCATGCGTCAATAAGCCGTTTGTAAAGCATTTAATATCAAACACTCAACTTAGTCAAGGTTTGTTAACTTAGGTTTAACGGTTTAATATGGCATAATATTTTTTATAGTCAACCGGCTGATTTTCATGGTGTGCGGCAAACTCCGCCAAAACAGGCCGTATGGATATACACGAGTAAAATAAAAAGGCCGTCTGAAAAACCTATATCGGATTTCAGACGGCCTTTTTTGCATCGGATTAAAAAAGCATTACTTACCGCAACAAGCCTTGTATTTTTTGCCGCTGCCGCATACGCAAGGATCATTCCTGCCGATTTTTTCCCCTTCCCGGCGAACGGTTTGCGGTTTGTTGATGATACTCTGCCAAAACCAGTAAATATCCAGCAGCGTATGCGGCAACTCGCCTTCCAGCATGGTGATTTCTTTTTCGGTGAGATTCAGCACGGCTTGGCCGTCTTCTTCATCGTCATAAATCCCGCCCAAGGCCATTACGGGATAAAACAAATCTTCAAAATCTTCGTTGTCCGCTTTTTCAAACCAGTCGGTCGGTACCACATCCAAAGCATAAAGATAGGCATTGCACCAAGTATAAAAATCCGTATTGCCTTCGTCATCATCATAAAGATGCAGTTCGGGCAAGGCTTTTGCCGACAAGGCCGAGCGCATGTCCGCCGCCCAGCTTAACACTAACTTTTCCACTTCCGCCGTTTCCGCTTCGTCAAACAGAGATTCGTCGCCCAACACCTCCGGCAGCCATTCCGCCGTGTTCAGCGCATCCGGACCGGACAGCAGTGCCATCATAAAGCCCTGCACTTCGTCGCAACGCATGGTATTGGCGGTTTCCGCTTTGGTATCGAGCAATTCGGCCAAACGCTGTTTGGATTTTTCGTCAAATGAATGTAATTGCATAGTGGTTTCCTGATAATGTATTGAATATTCCGATTAACACTTAAGGCCGTCTGAAATTCAGACGGCCTGATTAATTAAGCCTGCAGACGTTGGCGCATTTGCTCAAACAAGCATACCGTCGCCGCCATCGCCACATTTAAAGACTCGGTCGCGCCAAGCATGGGGATTTTCACGCAGCCGTCCACCGCCGACAACATAGCTTGGCCGACGCCGCTGCCTTCATTGCCGAACACCCAAGCGGCGGGCTGCTGCAAATCCATTTCATATAAATTGAAATTATTGTGCTCGCTTAACGCAGTAGCCCAAACTTTATCGGTATACATTTTACGCCACTCGGATAAATCGACGCGGGTAAACAGTTTCAGCAAAAAATGCGCCCCCATGCCCGAACGCAAAACTTTCGGCGACCACACATCGGCGCTATCGGCACTCAAAACCATCTGTTGGATACCGGCCGCCGCCGCGCTGCGTAAAACCGTTCCGACATTGCCCGGGTCCTGCACCTTATCCAATACCACGCAATCACCGCTTGCCGGCAGGCTTTCCTGCTGCGGAATCCGGATCAGCGTCATTACTTCTTCAGCCTCCGTCAAACTGGTGATTTTCGACAAAGCGGCATCGCCGACAACGGTAATCAAATTGTCCGGCAATTCGGCACGCAATGCTGAAATTTCATGAATATTTAATTTGGATTGGGGAATGTAAACCTGTAAAGGCTGAAAACCGTTTTGCAGGTAAACCTGTAAAAGATGCACGCCTTCCAATACGGTTTGCCCGTATTCTTTGCGTGCTTTGGCTTGAGAAAGCAGCTTGGCCAAATGCTTCAGCTGCTCGTTGTGTGCGGAAGTAATCTGTTTCATAAGCGCTATTATAGCTTTCAGACGGCCTTTTGTATGCAGCGTTATCCGGAGGCCGTCTGAAAATAGCGGAAACATTTATATTGATTAAAAATGATATAATGCACGGTTCATTTAATATATTTTTCAAGCAGTCAGGCCATCATGAGCAAGCAAGACAACGACACCATCCGCATCCGCGGCGCACGCACCCATAATCTGAAAAACGTCGATCTCGACATTCCCCGCCACAAGCTCGTGGTGGTAACCGGTTTGTCGGGCAGCGGCAAATCCTCGCTCGCGTTCGACACGCTCTATGCCGAAGGCCAGCGCCGTTATGTGGAAAGCCTTTCCGCTTATGCGCGCCAGTTTTTGCAGATGATGGATAAGCCCGATGTCGATTTGATCGAAGGCTTGTCGCCCGCCATTTCAATCGAACAAAAGTCCACCAGCCACAACCCGCGCTCCACCGTCGGCACCGTTACCGAAATCCACGATTATCTTCGCCTTCTGTATGCCCGCGTCGGCACGCCGCATTGCCCCGAACACGATTTGCCTTTGAGCAGCCAAACCGTTTCGCAAATGGTGGATGCCGTCTTAAAACTGCCTGAAGACACCCGCGTGATGATCCTCGCCCCCGCCGTGCGCGAACGCAAAGGCGAATTTGTCGATTTCTTTGCCGACTTGCAGGCGCAGGGCTTTGCCCGCGTGCGCGTGGACGGCGAAGTCTATCAGCTCGACGAAGTGCCCAAGCTCGAAAAAAACATCAAGCACAATATCGACGTGGTCATCGACCGCGTGAAAGTGAAAGCCGACATCAAACAGCGGCTGGCCGAAAGTTTTGAAACCGCCCTGCGCCACGGCGGCGAACGCGCACTGGCAATGGAAATGGACAGCGGCGAAGAACATTGGTTTTCCTCGCAATTCGCCTGCCCCGTGTGTTCATACAGCCTGCCCGAACTCGAACCGCGCCTGTTTTCCTTCAACAACCCCGTCGGTGCCTGCCCCACCTGCGACGGCTTGGGCAATATGAATTTCTTCGACCCCGAGCGCGTGGTCATGCACCCCGAGCTTTCCTTGGCCGCCGGTGCGATTAAAGGTTGGGACAAACGCAACCAGTTTTACTTTCAAATGATTCAATCGCTGGCCGCACATTACGGCTTCGATGTCGACACCCCATTTGAAGGGCTGCCTGAAAAAGTAAAAAAAGTGATTTTGCACGGCTCCGGCAAAGACGTTATCGACTTCCGCTACCTTTCCGAAAAAGGCACCACCTTCAACCGCAGCCACGCTTTTGAAGGCATCATCCCCAATCTCGAACGCCGTTTCCGCGAAACCGATTCCAACACCGTGCGCGAAGAGTTGTTGCAATACCAAAGCCACCGCGCCTGCCCGAGCTGCGGCGGCGCACGTTTGCGCAAAGAGGCGCGTTATGTTTATGTGGGCAAACAGCCGCTGCACGAAATTTCCGCATGGCCGCTCACCCAAACGCACCAATTTTTTGAAACCCTCGATTTGGAAGGCAACAAAAAACACATCGCCGAAAAAATCCTCAAAGAAATCACCGAGCGCTTGGGCTTTCTGATTAACGTCGGCCTCGATTATCTGAATCTCAGCCGCAGCGCCGAAACCCTTTCCGGCGGCGAAGCCCAGCGCATCCGCCTCGCTAGCCAAATCGGCAGCGGCCTCACCGGCGTGATGTACGTGTTGGACGAACCCTCCATCGGCCTGCACCAGCGCGACAACGACCGCCTGCTCGCCACCCTCAAACGCCTGCGCGACCTCGGCAACAGCGTCATCGTGGTCGAACACGACGAAGATGCCATCCGCGAAGCCGATTTCGTGATCGACATGGGCCCCGGCGCGGGCGAACACGGCGGCAACGTTATCATCGCCGACACCCCCGACAAAGTCTCCGCCTGCACCGATTCCGTTACCGGCCAATACCTCAGCGGCAAAAAAGCCATTGCCGTGCCGTCTGAAAGAACGCCCGTCAACCCCAAAAGAATGCTGGTGCTCAAAGGCGCACGCGGCAATAATCTCAAAAACGTTACCCTCGAGCTGCCTTTAGGTTTGATTACCTGCATCACCGGCGTATCCGGCAGCGGCAAATCCACCCTGATTAACGACACCCTCGCCAAAATCACCGCCCGCGAACTCAACCGCGCTCACGAAGAACCCGCGCCCTACGACAACATCACCGGCCTCGAACACCTCGACAAAGTCATCAACGTTGACCAATCCCCCATCGGCCGCACGCCCCGCTCCAACCCCGCCACCTACACCGGCCTCTTTACTCCCATCCGCGAACTCTTCGCCGGCGTACCGCTTGCCCGCGAACGCGGCTACAACGTCGGCCGCTTCTCGTTCAACGTCAAAGGCGGCCGCTGCGAAGCCTGCCAAGGCGACGGCGTAATCAAAGTAGAAATGCACTTCCTGCCCGACGTTTACGTGCCCTGCGAAGTGTGCCACGGCAAACGCTACAACCGCGAAACCCTCGAAGTGCAATACAAAGGCAAAAACATCAGCCAAGTGCTCGACATGACCGTAGAAGAAGCCCGCGAATTCTTCGACGCCGTGCCCACCGTATCCCGCAAACTGCAAACCCTGATGGACGTAGGCTTAGGCTACATCCGCCTCGGCCAATCCGCCACCACCCTCTCCGGCGGCGAAGCCCAACGCGTCAAACTCGCCCTCGAACTCTCCAAACGCGACACCGGCCGCACCCTCTACATCCTAGACGAACCCACCACCGGCCTGCACTTCGCCGACATCGCCCTGCTGCTGGAAGTAATCGGCCGTCTGAAAGGCAAAGGCAACTCGATTGTGATTATCGAGCATAATTTAGATGTGATTAAAACGGCGGATTATATTGTTGACTTGGGGCCGGAAGGCGGTGATGGAGGGGGGCGGATTATTGCTTGCGGAGCGCCTGAAAGCGTTGTAAAAATGGAAAAAATTAGTCATACTGCAAAATATTTGAAACAGGTTTTAAAATAATTTTAAGAAACTAAATTAGAGTTTTGATATGAAATTTCCACAATATATTGAAGGTTATGGTATTTGGTACTCTTCTCTTTTAGAGGAAATTAAAAAGAAAACTATAGAACCATTACAACCTATCTTTGAAGCTTTTACTAATGCTTTAGAATCTATCCGCATTTTAAATTCCCAAAATTTATCTAATAATATCAAAGATTCTGAAATAATTATTTCCGTATATTTAATTAGTGAATTATTTTCTCAAGAAAATAAAAAATATGATTTTCAAAAAATTGTTATTGAAGACACTGGTATTGGCTTTAATGATACCGAGTGGAATAGATTTATTACACTAAAAGACAATAGGAAAAATTTTAATAACAAAGGGACTGGCCGTATTCAATTTCTTCATTTTTTTGAAAAAACTAAAATTATTAGCCAATATCAAGAGGGGGATTATTTCTACGAAAGAGCAATTACCTTATCCAAAAATAAAGAGTTTTTAGATAAAAATGCTATTATCCGCTTAGATCGGCAAGAAAAAATTGATAAAATTCATTCTACAGGCAGTCAAATAATTTTTGAAAATCCATTAACAGATAAAGATAGAGAGAATTATAGTAAACTGAATTCAGATTCTCTTAAAAAATATTTAATTCATCATTATTTAGCATGGTTTTGTGAAAATAGAGACAATTTACCTAAAATTGTAATAAAAATATTTCATGACGATAAAGTAGTTGGTACAAACTCTATTTGTACAAATGACATACCAGAGCCTGATAAATCATCCAATATACAAGTATTTTATCGTAAATTAAATACAAGAGATCTAGATAGAACTCTCCGTAGTGAAGAAATCACGCTTAGAATATTTAAAATCTCAGATAAGGATCTAGTGCAAAACCAATTATACTTAACAAGCAAAGGGGAGATTGCTCAAAGTATTGATTTTAATTCTTTAAGTCCCAAAGAATCAATTAAAGGCAATAGATTTCTATGTTTATTATCAAGTTCATATATTGACGAAAGGGATAGTGATGTTCGCGGTAATATCTGTATCCCATCCCTTAATGAATTAAAGAAGAATTCATCTTCTGAATTATTTTATGATGAAGCTATTGTATTAGATGATATTGAATATGAAGCCAATAGGACACTACGTCGTTTATACCCCGAAATAATTGAATTGAGACAGAAACAAGCCAAAAATTTAGAGAAATTAAAAAAAATGTTTTTGTTAAATCAACGTACACTAGACAAATTAAAAGGTAAAATTGACGTTAACTCAACAGATGAAGAAATTTTAAAAAAAGTTTACCAAGCTGATGCTGAAATTATTGCTGAAAAAGATGCTGAGTTGAAAAAAGTTGTAGAACAAGTAGAACATTTAAATCCTAAAGATAAGCATTATCAAGATATACTTCTTCGCACTATAGATGATTTTGTAAAAACCGTTCCTTTACAAAATAGGACCGCATTAACTCAATATGTAGCGAGAAGAAAATTAGTTATTGATATTTTTCAAAAAATACTTGATAAGGAATTAGACAATCTAAAAAACAATGGTAGGATTGATGAAGATTTATTACATAATTTAATTTTTCAACAATCATCAAATGATACCGAAAATAGTGATTTATGGTTAATAAATGAAGACTTTATATATTTCAAAGGAACTTCTGAAATCAAGTTAGAAAATATTACTATTGACCAAAAACGGATTTTCAAAAAAAATTTTTCTAAAAAAGAACAAGAAATTCTTAATGAAAATAATAAAAACAGATTAATTAAGCGGCCAGATATTTTACTTTTTCCAGAGGAAGGTAAATGTATTATTATTGAATTCAAAGCTCCTGATGTTGATGTATCTGACTATTTGGCTCAAATTAATAAATATGCTGGTTTAATTAGGAATTTTACTGAAGATGAATTTCAAATTACCACTTTTTATGGTTATTTAATTGGTGAAGATATTAGTGCAACAGATATTAGAATGGCTGATTCTGATTTTGTTCATTCTTACCACCTTGATTTTTGGTTTAGAGCGTCTAAAATTGTTCCATCTTTTTTTGATGACAGAAGAGATGGAAATATTTATACAGAAATAATTAAATTTTCAACATTATTAGAGCGCGCTAAATTAAGAAATAAAATTTTTATCAGTAAATTAGACAATTTAAATTAAGCAAGCCGCAGCCTGTATAAAACCTAAATCCCATGCGTAGGGTGTGTGCGGTACGCACGCACGCGTCATTCGGGCTTCTGTTCCAATGCCGTCTGAAACTTTCTTTTCAGACGGCATTGTTTTGTACATAAATAATGTGGCGTGATTTTAAAATCTTTGTAGCCGATATACGCTGTTCCATTCAAAACCGCGTGCGTGGCTGCGCCACACACCCTACCGATGGGTTAACGTTTTGCTGTTTCAAACCTAGATCCGTAGGTCGGATTCTCGAATCCGACTTATCCCCCTGATATATCTCGGTATCACAGCATATCCTTATTTTGTCGGATACAAGTATCCGACCTACCAAGCTGTTTGAATTTTCAAAAGCAAGCCGTAGCCTGTACAAAAGCTAAATCCTATGCGTAGGGTGTGTGGAGTACGCACGCGTTGTTCGGGCTTCTGTGCCAATGCCGTCTGAAAAAAAAGGCCGTCTGAAATTTTCAGACGGCCTTTTTTATCTTTATGCCCGATTACAGCGAAGCATTGATAAACGCTACCAATTGACCTTTGGCCAATGCGCCTACTTTGGTAGCCACGTTTTGACCGTCTTTGAAAATCATCAAAGTCGGAATGCCGCGTACGCCGAATTGAGCCGGAGATTGGTCGTTTTCGTCAATATTAACTTTAACCACTTTCAGACGGCCTTCAAATTCGGCGGCCACTTCGTCCAAAATCGGGGCGATCATTTTGCAGGGGCCGCACCACGGTGCCCAAAAGTCCAACAATACGGGTACGTCTGATTTCAAAACGTCTTGCTCGAAAGTCGCGTCGGTGGCGTGTACGATTAAATTGCTGCTCATAATTCTTTTCCTTATTGAAGTCGCGGATGTGAGGTGAAATAAATTTCATCGTTTGCCCTAGAATAGGGGCATCCGGCAGAAATTTCAAGCATTGTGATGGATTAATAGATTTTTTGTATAGTCCGCATCGGGTTTGGCAAACACTTTTTCCAATTCGCCCTGCTCGATTACGCGCCCGTCTTTCAGCACCATTACGCGGTGCGATAAAGCGCGGATCACGGCCAAATCGTGGCTTATGATGATTAAGCTCAAACCGTGTTTGCTTTGCAAATCAGCCAGTAATGCCAAAATCTGCTGCTGCCACTGCACATCGAGCGCGCTGGTGGGTTCGTCGAGCACCAGCACCTTCGGGTGCACGATAATGGCTCGGGCAATCGCCAACCGCTGCCGCTGACCGCCTGAAAAAGCGTGCGGATAGCGGTCGAGAATATCCTCTGGCAGGCCGACTTGCTGCAGCACTTCCACCACACGGGAGCGCATGGTTTCGCGGCTCATTTTCGGTTCGTGCACACGCAGGGCTTCGGAGACAATATCAAACACATTCATACGCGGGTTAAACGCGCCGAACGGGTCTTGAAACACCATCTGCACGGCTTTTCTCAATTCCGGCCGCCACGGTGCGCCGTTGATTTTCAGACGGCCTTCCGACTCCATCAAACGCATCACCGCTTTGGCCAATGTGGTTTTACCGCTGCCGCTTTCGCCGATAATGCCCAGCGTTTCGCCCGCTTTCAAGTCGAACGACACCGGTTCGAGCAGCATTTTGCGCCGTTTTTTAAACCAACCAGCCCGCTCGCCCACCGCCACGCTGATGTTTTCCGCCTCGAGCACGGTTGCGGCATGTTCGGCCAAAGGCTGCACCTGTCGCACCGCTCCGGCGTTCAGCAGCATTTTGGTGTATTCGTGCTGCGGACGGGCAAACACCTGCGCCGCCTCGCCCTGCTCGACAATCCGCCCGTGCCGCATCACGGCGATATCGTCGGCGAAACGGCGCACCAAATTCAAATCGTGGCTGATGTACACCAAAGTCATGTTGTGGCCGGCCTGCAAGCGCGAAAGCAAATCGAGAATCTGCGCTTGCACGGCCACATCCAGCGCGGTAGTCGGCTCGTCGGCAATCAGCAATTTAGGTTCCGCCGCCACCGCCATCGCAATCATCGCCCGCTGCCGCTGACCGCCCGAAAGCTGAAACGGAAAGGCAGACACTTTCTCTTCGGGATTCTGAATACCCGTTTCCGCCAGCAACTCCACCGCCCGCGCCCACGCCTGCTTGGGCGGCAAACCCAGATGCAGCGCCAACACTTCGGCAATCTGTTTGCCCACGCGCATCACGGGGTTCAAAGCCGTCATCGGCTCTTGAAACACCATGCCGATTTCCCTGCCGCGCCATTTTTGCAATTCACGCGGCGGTTTATCGAGCAGGTTTTCGCCGTTGAATTTCAGACGGCCTTCAAACGACACCGCCGGATTCAACTGCATCATGCCCTGCGCCAACACGGTTTTACCACTGCCGCTCTCGCCTACAATCGCCAACTTCCGGCCTTGTTTGACGTTGAGATTAATATCGTGCAGCACCTGTTTGCCGGGGAAAGAGGCGTTTAGGTTTTGGATTTCGAGAATGTTCATAATACAAAGTGGTGGTTAAACAGCATACCTGTGCCCAAAAGCAAAGGCCGTCTGAAAATATGCCTGAATTATATAGCTTCTCAACCGTATTTCCCAAACGGCACAAGACAGGATAATAAAATACGCCCGAACAGCCAACCGCTGTATCGGGCGTAATCTGCCATGCGCAAACCGATATCAATAATAATTTAACGTGATCATAGCCGTAGCATTGACCGAGCCGGGAATCACGGGGTTACCGGTATTGACATACTTGGCTTCAAATTTGAGACCGCTTCTTTTTTCAGCTTCTGAGAGAAACCATTTATGCTCCGCATTCAAAACATTATCCGCCACAACCGGCCCATAGCTGAGCGGATCTGCGTTCCCACCCTTGCGATATAGTCTGATCCCTACATTTTGGGCGCTATTCGGATCATTTTTAATGCTTAAAATATTACCGGTATTGCTTTGGTCATTCATATCCGTCAGCGCAGCAACGGCTTCAACTCCGGTATCGCACTCTATACCGAGATTAAAATCGGCTCCGTGAAACTCTTTACCCGGCCTTCTGATGTCGTTTGCCGAGATAGTTTTCAGTTGCACTGTTTTACCGTTGAAATCCGATTGATTCGGTCGGCAAGTGCTGACTTTAATGGTAGAATCAACCTTATCGACAACAATATCCCAAATTTTATTTTGAATTTGAATCTGTACAACCGGAGTATGGCCGTCTGAAAGCACATACCTTCCCGCCCCAACATCACCAAACCGTTTGTAATCAAGCTTGAAATTAAGCACTTTATTATGCACACCGGGAGCAAGCTCGCCGATTTTCACCCATTCTTTGGATAAAAGCTTGGCACTGTTCAGCTCCACATCAATACCGATACGGTTATTGCCCTGGTTAAATGGAATCATCGCTTTGTCGTCATTTATCCTGGCTTTAATTTCAACAGACTCATCAAACTTACCGTCTAAAGTAATCAACTTTTCGACATGACATAAAGTTTGCTCATGAGCTGCATTTATCCTTCTATACTGTGCATCGCATTGAGACGGCATAGACAACCGCATAATTTCAGGTTGAAATATCAGAGCATGATTATCGGTACTGTTGGCGGAAGCGGATAAGGGCAACCATGCTGCCGATGCGCAAGCGGAAATAACAGCAAAATGTTTGTTCATCATAATTCCTTTTTCAGACGTCCCCCTATTCGGGCAGGCATTTTGCAGGATAAATATTATATTCATTTTTATCCTTTTCGAGATTATATGACACCACACACTTATTGTTGTTATTTTCACCAAAAGAAACAGTCAACCTACCAACAGGTTTGATATCGCGCACAAACAGACGGCCTTCTTGAACACTGTATCCGACCACGCGGCCATGCTCGTTTTTAACTTCGGCAAACATCGGGATAGAGCTATCTCCCTGAGTTTCAACATCAAAATAAGCAATGATTTCTTTTTTAGCTCCCATATCAATCAAACTGGCCGTGTTGGCTCGAGGAATGATGACTTTTTCCGTTGCTCCGACTTCAATGTTGTCCGGAAGATACGTTGCATCAATACCGATATAATTTAAGCGGTATGGCGTTACACTCGACACAATACCGTTGCCCCACCTATCCAGCTTACTGCCATAACCGTTTTTAATCGGCACACCGGCAGCACCTTTAGCGCGGACAATGGCAAACGTATCGCCGATTTCATGATTTAAAGTAATGCCGTAAGGATGGGCAACCACTGCACCGGTTAAGTTATAAGAAAGCTGACGGTTTCTGCCGCTTCCGTGGGCTTTTACCCCGGCTTTAACAAACGGCAGGTTGTAGTTGGCATAAGCACTGTATTGGTTCTTACCCGAATCCGGTTTAGCCAAAGACAAACCGTAGCTGAATTGGCTTTGACTGCCGTAAACGCCGCTCAAGCCGACTCTCGAATAAGTATGCCCCGCATTGTCTCTGGAATGTGCGGCACTCAGCCAATTGGAACTCAAACCTTTCCTATCCAGCGGAATCGACAAGGTAAAATGAGCCTGCTTATCTTGCTTACCGGTTAGCAAATTTTGATTTTGAGAAAAACTCATATTGTATTGCATACCCCGGAAGCTGTTGCCGTAACCGATTTGATACGAATGCTGATAGCCTTTGCTGTTCCGGTATTTTCTGGAAAGCCCGCTGACATACAAACTTCCCCAGGATTTTCCCAAACTCTGGTTTACGGAAACCTGATACTGGCTTTTTAAAGGATTGCCGTAACGGCGGCTGAAAACGGAATCGTTTTCCTTGAAAGAAACCGCGTCTTGCAAACCGTAAAAATATCGGGACAAATTCTGATGCGTGCCAATCTGCAAGAAAGTACCGGTCTGAGGAAAGAATTTATTGTAAGAAATACGAAACTGGGAGCCGTTGCGCTTACGTTTCTCCGCATCGGTCAAACTGTTTACCGACCAACCTGCCGATACCGAACCTGCCTTACCGCCCCATACCATGCCGAACAATCCCGAAGCATAATTACTCGTCGCCATTGCACCGCTCTGAAGCGTAATCTGATTATTTAAACCGTATTGCAACGAGCCTTGCACCACAGCCGTATCGTAAATTTTCCGGTTTTCGCGATATTTACCTGCCGTTAACGCATAACGCAGCCTTCTCGGACGCAATAAATTGTGTCCTCCGGCAAAAGGCACAACAAACGAACGGCGCTGCCCGTCTGCTTCAATAATTTCCACTTTAACTTCGCCGCTATAAGAGCCTAAAGTCAAATCTCGGATAACAAACGGACCCGGCGCAACCGTTGTTTCATAAACAATATTGTCATTATGGTAAATCTTAATCTGCGCATTGGTGTTGGCAACACCTTGAATCTGCGGAGCATAACCGGTTTGCGAATCAGGCAGCATACGGTCGTCTGAAGACAGCGAAATACCACGCAATCCGAAGCTGTCCATAACATTGCTGTAAGAGAAGAAATCCCCGGCACGGATACGGCCTTTTAATGCGTCCACATCACGCTGAACATAAAATTCATGATGGTAGTATTTTCTCTCTTGACCGCTTCCGGCAGACTGCGAACCTTGCTGTCTTAGCGCCCAACCGCCGGCATTCATGCCGGAACGGATACCTAAAAACTGGCTTTTCCAGTTTCCGCCGTTTTCAGACTGATCATAATGTTCTCGGAAATCATAATGAAGAAATGAAGCCGGCACTCCGTTTTGCCAGCGTGACGGCGGAATATAGCCATCGGGATGAATCACCATTAATGCTTGAGGAACCTGTACATTCAGGCGCTGCTCACCGATATTGAAATTCAGTTTGAGATTCGGCAAGGCCTTAACCGCGCTGACGCACTGAGTGCTGTCCGGTTTCAAAACAACGGCTTCGGGCTGAAGCTCCAGCAACTCCATAAGCTCCGGCGACCAACACATTCCCTGCATCGGATCGCCATCGGTTTCAATAAATTTAATCAGTAACGAGCCACGGAACTTTCCGTTAACAAAAACATCCGACAAATGCTCTCCGGCCGGAATCGGAGTACCGAATTTAAAGCGATTAACGTCAATAGAGGCCCGGCCTGTCTCCCGCTCTTTGAAAAAAGAGGCATCAAACTCAAACTCATCTGCCGCATAAGCAGATGAAATGCCTATCAGCGAAACAGCCAAACTTAAAGTCGTTAAGCAATGATTTCTTGTTTTCATTTTTGCGTTTCCCCTAAGAATTTCATTGCTTTGCCGTTTAACCGACGGATTGTAGGGTTACCGTCCATTAATACGGCAAAATATCTATTAATACTGCAACACGCTGCGGCCTTTACCAATGCCGCCAAAATCATTAATCAACTGCCACTCAACACTGTCTGCCTTGCTGTTGCCCGGCTTGCTCAATTCAAATACGGACTCGGAAAAAGGCGCAACCATATCCGTTTGTTTCGCAGTTTGCTCCACCTTGTCTTTCGACATCAGGCTTACGGCAGAATAAGTAATAAAATAAGGCGTAGGATTTTTTACCACCACGGTATTATTACTACCGATATGCCAAGTTACTTTTTCATATGCCTCGTCCACACCGTATGGCAATCCCTTGGGTCTGAAGAAAAATTTCAGACGGCTGGTAATTGCAAACTGCATATAATTTCCACTGCCTGTCAATTGTTCTTTTTTCGGTTTGGGCGGAACATCCAACACATTTAAATAAAACAGAGATTCCCTGTCTTCCGCAAGCGGTTCGCCGGTATAGCGGATGCGCAGTGTTTGGCGCGTTTTGGCTTCGATTCTGGCAACAGGCGGACTGATAATAAAAGGCAGTTTTTTATTTTCGTGTGCTTTGTCTTGTTTGTCTTGCGGCTGTTCTGCCGCGTATTCCAGCCAAGATTTCATTAAAGACGGAACTTCTCCGGAATTCTCCAATTGAACCGCTGCTACCGGCTTGCTGCCATCGAATATCACACGGGTCGTATGTATCATAACTCCCGCATGAACGGGTAATGCCAACGAACCAATCAGCAAAGCGGATAAAAATTTTCCCATATGCATATAATTCATCCCCCTTTTGTAAAAACACTCTCCCTGTTAAAGCAGGGAGAGTGAGCTATACAGCTACTAAAATCAAATTATTTATAATCGATTTTAAAATTAACAGAGCTTTCTACATAGCCGGGAGTTGCAGCGCCAGTTGCAAAGTAACGGGCTCTGAATGGGAAACTTAATTCGCCATTCTGACTTGCATTTGCAAGCGCAAGACTCTCTGAGTGTTCTCTCAAGTTGATACCTCTATCCTTGCCAGGCTGTAACAATTCAATCTCTACATTGGTAGCAGCATTGCTATTGGCGGTATTTGTCAGGCGACTACCTTCAGTATTAAGCGCAGGACTAGTTGCATCAAATGAGAGTACTACATTAGACAAACGGCCTTGCGGACCAGTCGCTACTAAAGGGCAATTTGTCAGCTTGATTGAGAAATTTTTTTCGTTTGCAGTCTGGCTTTCACGTCTTAATAAGTTACTTTCTACTTGACCCAAATCAACTGTTTGGTTATCAGTTCCATCAACAAACCTACAAGTACTAGCGGCAACTACACCCATGAAACGAACTTGTCCGGTATTTTTTACCACAGCTACTGTCTCGGGAGCTTCACTATGATCAGCTTCAAGCACTATCTCATCACCAGCCAAAGCAGAAGCAGATGCCATTGCCAACAAAGTAGCAACGCTTAAAGTTTTCAACATTTTATTCATTGATATCTCCTTGAATAAACTTCCGATAATTATAAACTAACTAACTATATATTTCTTACCGAAGTAATTATATAAATTAACAAAACCTAAGATAAGCGCATTAGGTTTTTACATTATCTAAATGAGTTTTTATATTGTCAATTATTAAATACAAGATTATTTCGTTAAATTGCATATTTTAGAATATACCAAATAATTTATAAATTTAAGTCATTGTTTTAAAATAAAAATAATAATAACTAAATTAACAGTAAAATATATAAAATATGTTAAAAAACTAATTTTAATGTAAAAAAGTAACACAAATTATATGCAAACATCATTATTTGACTTTGTTTTTATGCTTATAAATTACAATGTTTACTATTATCTATAAAATTAAATATAGTTAATATATTTTTTTGAAATAAATAAAATTCATCATAAACATGCTATGATGATGATTTAAATCATTAAGATATGTATTTTCTATGCAGATTTATCTTGTAGGCGGCGCGGTACGGGATGCTTTGTTGAATATTCCGGTGAAAGACAAGGATTGGGTGGTAGTCGGCGCGGATGCGGAAGAAATGGTTAAAGCCGGCTATCAACCGGTGGGAAAAGACTTTCCCGTGTTTCTTCACCCTGAAACCCGTGAAGAATACGCGCTTGCCCGTACCGAACGTAAAACGGCTAAGGGCTATGCGGGCTTTGCTTTTTATGCGGACAAAACGATTTCGCTCGAGCAAGACTTGCTTAGGCGTGATTTGACCATTAATGCGATGGCTCAAAATTCAGACGGCCTGATTATCGATCCCTTCGGTGGCCGCAAAGATTTGGAAAACGGCATCCTGCGCCATGTTTCTCCTGCTTTTGCCGAAGATCCTGTGCGGATTTTGCGTATTGCCCGTTTTGCCGCGCGATACGGTTTTAAGATAGCCGGTGAAACCATGCTGTTGATGAAATCTATGGTGGCTTCGGGAGAGGTGGATGCTTTGGTGGCCGAGCGCGTGTGGCAGGAGTTGGCCAAAGGTTTAATGGAAAAGCAGCCGCAACGTATGATTGAAGTGTTGCACGAATGCGGTGCGTTAAAAATTCTGCTGCCCGAGGTGGATGCTTTGTTTGGCGTGCCGCAGCGTGCCGACTATCATCCGGAAGTGGACAGCGGTATTCATACTTTGATGGTGCTGGAGAAAGCGGCGTCTATGAATTTGAGCCTGCCCGAGCGCTATGCCGCCCTGCTTCATGATTTGGGCAAGGCGCTGACTCCTGCCGACATTCTGCCGAAGCATTACGGCCATGATTTGGCCGGTGTGATTCCGGTGCAAAACGTTAACCGCCGCTGGAAAGTGCCGAAACCATGTGCCGAACTGGCGGAGATGGTTTGCCGCTGGCACATTATTTTTCACTCAGTATTCACTCTGCAGGCCAAAACGGTGTTGAAGACTTTAAAACAGGCCGATGCTTTCCGCCGCCCCGAACGTTTTAAAGCTGCGTTGAATGTATGTATTGCAGACATCAGAGGCCGCCTGAATTTTGAAAATGCTCCTTATCCTCAGCGCGAACATTGGCTGTCTATGTTGGCATTGGCCGAACAAATCGACACGGCAGCCATCGCCGCTGAATTTAAAGAGAGGCCGAAGCTGATTGCCGATGCCATAGACCGTGCCCGTTTGGCGGCAATGAAAACGGCACACGAAGCGCAACGCAAAGAGCATGAAGGGCAACGGCATTAGCCTCTGCCGGCCGGCTGATGGATTGCGGTATATTTATTCTTATGTTGGGCACAGGCCGTCTGAAAATTCAGACGGCCTTTATAATTGCGTATTGCGGGTTCAATCAAGTAATAAACGGTATTACTTTTGAAATACAGTCGTGTAAACGATACAAAGGATAAAAAGGCCGTCTGAATTTTCAGACGGCCTACCGTTTGTATGAATGCTGCTTTTATTTCTGCCCGCCAAAATGAATGCGCGGATCCACCCACGAATAGGAGATATCGGAAAGCAGCTTGGCCAGCAAACCCATCAGGGTAAAGATATACAGCGTTCCCATCACTACGGGATAATCACGCTTCATGACGGCTTCGTAAGACAATAAGCCCAAGCCGTCTAAAGAAAACAAGGTTTCAATCAGCAAGCTGCCGGTAAAGAATGCGCCGATAAAAGCCGCAGGAAAACCGGTAATCAGCAGAATCATGGCATTGCGGAATATATGCCCGAATAAAATCCGCCGTTCCGGCAAACCTTTGGCTCTGGCGGTGTAAACATATTGCCGCCGCATTTCTTCGAGAAATACATTTTTGGTCAGCACCGTCATAACGGCGAGATTACCGGCAACGGAAGCGGTAATCGGTAAAACCATATGCCAAAGATAATCGCCTATTTTTCCGGCCAAGCTGAGATTTTCCCAATCGTCGCCGACCAAGCCGCCCTGCGGAAACCAAGCCCAAAAACTGCCGCCGCCAAACAAAACCAGCAACACCAAACCCAATACAAACGGCGGAATGGTATAGCCGACCAAAATCACAATCCCCGTTACCGCATCAAAACGCGAACCGTCGCGAACTGCTTTGGCAATGCCCAAAGGAATGCAGATTAAATAAGTCAGAAAAAACGTCCACAGCCCCAAGCTCATCGACACGGGCATTTTTTCCTTAATCAAATCCCATACCGTCTGATGATGGAAAAAGCTTTCGCCTAAATCGAAACGGGCAAAGCGGACCAACATATCGAAAAAACGCGTTAACGGCGGTTTGTCGAAACCGTATAAAGCATTTAACGCCGCCATATCTTCCGGGCTTAAGCCGTTACCGCCTTTCAACAGCATACCGCCCGACTTCGCCGCCGTTTCGCCGCCGACGCCGCTCTGGGTCAGCTGCTGCACCATCTGCTCGACAGGCCCGCCGGGAACAAACTGGATAATGGCGAATGTAACCGCCAAAATGCCTAGCAACGTCGGAATCAGCAGCAATAAACGCTTTAAAACATACGACCACATCTGATCTTTACCCGAAAATCTTCAATCCCGATATCTTAACAATATCAAGGCCGTCTGAACATGAAGATTTCAGACGGCCTCCCCGATACCTACGCTTATTCCGCCGACGGCTTTATTTGCTCAAGACGAAAAACTCGATAATCACGTTTTTAAAAATAAAACCGAATACGCCCAAGCCCAGCACCAAAAACAGGATAAACATACCGAATTTACCGGCTTTCGATTCCTTACCCAAATTCCAAACAATAAAGCCCAAAAAAACAATCAGCACCGTCAGGCAGATTTTCAACGCCCATTCGGCAAACAACGCTTCATCCATAATCGTCACCTATGCAGATTCCAGACGGCCCCAATCGGATCAGGCCGTCTGAAATATATTACAACAAAGCCAAAGCCTGTTCCAAATCATCAATCAAATCATCGACATTTTCCAAGCCGACCGATAAACGCAGCAAGCCTTCGCGGATGCCGACCGCCTCTTTGGCTTCCGCCGCCATTCTGCCGTGCGTGGTCGTCCAAGGATGCGTGATCGTAGAGCGTACATCGCCCAAGTTGGCCGTTTTGGAAAACAAGGCTACGGAATCAATCACTTTCCAAGCCGCATCCCTGCCGCCAGCCACTTCAAAAGCCACCACGATACCGCCGTTTGCCTGTTGCTGCGCCACCAATGCCGCCTGCGGATGATCAGGCAAACCCGCATAATAAACATTCAGCACCTTTGCATGACTTTGCAGCCACCGGGCAACCTTCAGCGCATTGCTGCCCTGCTTTTCCATACGCACCATCAAAGTTTCCGCGCCGCTCAACAAAACCCACGCATTGAAAGGCGATAAAGCCAAACCGGCAGAATTGGTATACATCGCGATTTCCTTAACCAACGCTTGTGCGCCCACAACGATACCGCCCAACACCCGCCCTTGACCGTCAATGGCTTTGGTTGCCGACTGAACGGATAAATCCGCACCGAAACGTAAAGGCTGCTGCAAAGCAGGCGAACAAAAGCTGTTGTCCACCACCAATAATGCACCGGCTTCATGGGCGATTTCCGCCAACGCAGCCAAGTCGGCTACTTCGTTTAAAGGATTGGACGGCGTTTCCAGAAAAAATACTTTGGTATTCGGACGAACCGCCGCACGCCATTGCTCCAAATCCGTTTGCCCAACCAAAGTAATTTCAATCCCGAATTTCGCAACCACACCGCTTAAAAAGCCGGCCGTCGTGCCAAACAAGCTGCGGCTGGCAACCAAATGGTCTCCGGCTTTCAAAAAAGTCAGCAAGGCCGCCTGAATGGCAGACATTCCGGTTGACGTTGCCACACCGGCTTCCCCTGCTTCCAAACAGGCAATTCTTTTTTCAAATGCAGCAACCGTCGGATTGGCCGTCCTTGAATACGTATAGCCCTCAACCTCTTTCGCAAACAGGGCCGCACCGTGCGCGGCATCGTCAAACATAAAGCTGCTGCTTAAAAACAAAGCCTGATTGTGTTCGTTATATTCCGTTTGGCTTTTCGAGCCTCTGATTGCGAGTGTTTCAGGATGAAGCTTTCTTGTCATTCAAATCTCCGACATCTTTTGCTGGGTTTGCGCCAAAATCATTAAAAAACCGGTTTACCCATGCCAATGATAATAATATGAGTCAAACCGCACGACATTTTGCGCCCATTTTGAATCCGTTTCAACCTTAACAGCCTCCCAAAGTCAAATTTTTCATATAAGCTGTTTACCATACGGAGAAACAACAAACCCGTAAATTATGATCAAAAACCTGTTTTAATTCGCAGCAAAGCAGCACGATTCAGGTAAAATAAGCCGTTTTGCACATATAACATATATAAATATAAAAGGAATCTTATGATTTGGGCAATCTTGGCCGTGGTCGTCGGTTTGGTTCTGCTGACATACAGCGCCGACCGTTTTATTGACGGTGCAGCAATTACCGCACGCCACTTTGGCATGTCTCCACTCTTTATCGGTATGGTTATTGTCGGTTTCGGCACTTCCGCTCCGGAAGTTATTGTTTCCATTCTTTCCGCCATAGAAGGCGCGCCCGGCATCGCTTTAGGCAATGCCTATGGCTCGAACATCACCAATATCGCCCTGATTTTGGGTATTACTGCATTAATCAGCCCCATTCTGGTACAAAAAGACATTATTTATCGTGAATTTCCGATTCTCATTGCCGTGACTGCTTTAACCGTTCTGCTGCTTTGGGACGGTCATATTTCCCGTTGGGACGGCATTATTCTAATAGGGGCATTAGCAGCCTCTTTTATTCCTACTGTCTTAAAAAGCTTTAAAGGCGCAGACAACATCATTGAAGACTTGGCCGTCGAATTGGAAAATGAAGAAAACAAAACGCCACTGCGCCGTGCTTTGATTATGTTGGTAGTAGGATTGATTATCTTGGTATTAAGCTCCCGAATGCTGGTGTGGGGGGCAGTCAGCATCGCGCAAAATTTCGGCGTATCCGACCTGGTTATCGGTTTGACGGTTGTCGCCGTCGGTACTTCCCTGCCTGAACTGGCTTCATCCGTCATTGCCGCACGTAAAGGCGAACATGATATTGCCATGGGCAATGTTATCGGCTCAAACCTTTTCAATACCTTGGCCGTAGTCGGACTTGCCGCATTAATCAATCCTTTACAAGCCGCTCCTGAAGTATTGAACAGAGATGTTCTGATTATGAGCGCTTTAACCGTAGGCGTGTTTGCCCTTTCCTGGTTGCTGAAAGGCAAGCTCAACCGAGGCATAGGCGTATTGCTGCTTTTATGTTACGCGGCCTATACCGTTTACTTGATCGCCACCGCCACAGCATAAAGCATGACTTGCAAATTATAGGAAGGGGCTATATAATTCTCTCCTTACGCAATAGAGAGGTGGATGAGTGGTTGAAGTCGCACGCCTGGAAAGCGTGTATACGTGAATAGCGTATCGAGGGTTCGAATCCCTTCCTCTCTGCCAAATACCAATCCCAAGCCGTTACAGCTTGGGATTTTTTGTTATCTTTTATTTGTTACGAAAATCTTTGCATGCTGTCAGCGCATATCCAAGCTATAACATCAATTCCTTCATTTTTATCAAGATTATTTCAAGCAGAATAGAATAGGCCGTCTGAAATTTCAGACGGCCTATTCCAAGATATCATTCTTAAACAGATTTAGAATGCATGCTTGATATGCGTAATCGTACCGACAATACCGTTAAGGATACCTAAAGCACCAGCAGTTGTACCCATAGTTTCGCGCATACCCTCGTGTTTATTACGACGTTTTTCGCGTTCGAGAGCCAATTCTTCGGAAGTATTGGCACGTTGTCTGCGGTGCTGTTCCAATTGCGCACGGCTGACTTGTGCTTCCGCACGGTTACGGCCTGCATTGATAGCCATAGAATCATCGCCGATAGCCAAATTGCCTACTGAGTTGGGAGAAGCGCAAGCTGCCAAAGTAGAAGCTACCAAAAGGGCAACAGCAATTTTCTTCATAATTGATATCCTTCTTAATGTCTTAATGTGAGATTAGCGAATAATATAAATTCTTTTACTGCCTTCATTGGCGCGCTTGATGGCATCAGCGGTATCCATCATTTCCTGACGGCGCTCGGCACGGCGCTCGGCGCGTTCTGCGCGTTCGGCTGCATTTACTGCAGCGGCGTTCGCTCTCAACTCTTCAGGCGATTGGTTGGTAACAAAACGTTGGTCTGCATAGGTGCAGGCACCCAACATTAAAATCGAACCTAATGTGAACAGCAATTTTGCTTTCATTTTTATTCCTTTGAATCTAAACCGTTATCAGATATAACAACTCAATACATTTCTTAACGATATCTACACTTTCCCGCTATTAATGTCAACAATCTTCTTGGAAATGTTTAATTTTAATCAAATTTATTTACCAGCTTCCCGAAAGTATAAATTATATTCAAACATTCAATAACTTAAGAAATAAACACTAACGTATTTGTATGTATCGGCAATTAAATGATATCGCGCCGTTACTCCGAAAACTATCTGGCTCTGACATCAAAGGCCTGTCTCAAACCTTCTCCTATCATCACCAGCAGCAACAGCATGACGGACAATGCGCCAAAGGCAGACAAACCGATCCACCAAGCATCTAAATTGTCTTTGCCTTGCGCCAACAATTCCCCCAAGCTGGCCTGTGAAGCCGGCACGCCCAGGCCGAGAAAATCCAAGCTGGTCAAAGCCAAAACAGCACCGGAAATCCGGAACGGCAAAAAGGCCAAAACCGGCGTCAGACTGTTGGGCAGGATGTGGCGGCGGATAATGGTGCGGTTGCTTACACCCATACTTTTTGCCGCCATCACATAATCGGCCTGACGGTTTTTTAAAAACTCGGCCCGAACATAATCGGACAACACCATCCAGCCGAACAGTGAAAGCAACACAAACAAAACCAACAAACCCGGATTGAAAAACGACGACAAAATAATCAGAAGATACAGCTCCGGCAAACCGCCCCAAATTTCCAAGAAACGCTGCATAAGCAAATCGGTTTTACCGCCGAAATAACCCTGCACCGCTCCGGCAAACACACCAATCAACGTCGTCACTGCCGTCAATGCCAAAGCAAACAATAAAGAATCTCGAAATCCGTAAACCAACCGCGCCAACACGTCCCTGCCCCGATTATCCGTACCCAATACATGTGCAGATGAAGGCGATGCGGGATTGGGCTCGGTATCAAAATCGTTCAAAGTATTGGCCGAATAGGGATTGGGCAGATATAAAGCGTCATTGCCGTTTGTAGTGATATTGCGCTTGACCAGCGGATCGAGGTAATCGGCCGGCGTTTCGAAATCGCCTCCGAACTGCGTTTCATTATAGGTTTTGAATAACGGGAAATAGTGCTGCCCCTCATAGCGCACCCACAAAGGCTTGTCGTTGCTCCACAACGGAGCGGAAACGGAAACGGCAAAAAGCAGAGCCAAACAGATCAAACTGAAATAGCCCCGCTTATGTTGTTTAAATGCCTGCCAAACGGTTCGGGAAGAGTGGAAATTCATAAATATCGCTGTTTAGACAATACAGGCTAAGGATAGCGTTTTTCAGACGGCCTTGCCATAGGCTGAAACAAACAAAACGTTTGTATAACAAGAGGCCGTCTGAATTTTCAGACGGCCTCTCAAGCTCAAATCAGAGAACGGCTCATAATACGGCCAAAGCGGCTTGATAATCCGGCTCTTGCGCGATTTCCGGCACCAGTTCGCTGTGCAGTACGGCATTGTTTTCGTCCAATACCACAACTGCGCGGGCGGTTAATCCTGCCAACGGGCCGCTTTCCATCGCCACGCCGTATTCTTTGGCGAAACTGCTGCGGAAAGAAGACAGCATGGTTACATTCTCAATACCTTCCGCACCGCAGAAACGGCCTTGTGCAAACGGCAGGTCGGCAGAAACGCACAATACGGCGGTATTGGCCAATGCAGCGGCTTTTTCGTTGAATGTGCGTACGGATTGCGCGCACACGCCGGTATCGATACTCGGGAAAATGTTCAAAACTTTGCGTTTGCCGGCAAAATCCGCCAGCGTTTTTTGCGACAAGTCGCCTGCGGTCAAAGAAAAATCGGGAGCTGACGCGCCTTTAACGGGAAATTCGCCGCCGACTTCCACCGCATTGCCTCTTAAAGTTACTTGTGCCATATATTGTCCTTTCTTATTCGTTGCTACAAAAATCAATTTACCTTGCATACCGGTACAGCAGCAGGATAAACAGACACTTTTGTCTGTGTCAACGCAAACAGGGTTTCCAACTGCTGTTGCACCTGAGTTTGCGCATGCTCCAGAATTTTTGCCTCACAGGCACTGGCCAACACCTGCTGCTTGGCTTGGGTCTGCACGGTTTCCAAAACGCTGTGGTCTGCCGGATGCAGATTCAACGAGCCGGTTTTCATGTCGTAAACTTCGATATTGTCTAGACTGACGCTCAGAATTTCTACGGGCGGCAACTTGATGATTACCCTATCGTCGAGAATATCGACATTATCCCGGCTTAATTTATTCAAGTCCACGCCGGCCACCACGCTGCCGCGCGCGATAAACAAACCGGTTTGCGCATCTTGCCACAAGGCATACCAATTGCCCTGTTTCTGTGTTTTGATCACGGTATCGATATGGAAAGACGTGCTTTCCAAGCGGTTGAGATGGCGGATTTGCGCCAAAACGGCAGTGCTGTCCAACACTTGGTGAAGCGGCCGGTTTCGATCGGCCTGCCCCCTTGCAAACCAAGCGGCATAAGCTACGGCGGCCATCAACACCGCCAACAGCATCAAACGGATAAAACTTTTCATCACGGCTTGTTCTCAATCAAACAAAAATCTGCATTGAATATAATGCGATTCAGCAATTTTTCAATCGCAAACCCGGCATTTAAACCAAATCCAGTTCCGATAAGGCCGTCTGAAGCTGTTTGCTATTCCATGCCTGCGAAACCGCCAATGTCAGCAAGGCCGTGGCGGTTTCCAGATTGGCCTTGCCACCATTTACGACACCGGCATGACGCAACGCACTGCCTTGTGCATACACGGCTTCTGCGCAGCCTTTCTGAACTTGGCTGATATTCAGCACCAAACCGCCGCGCGCTGTAAACGACCGTACCGCGCTAATCAATGCTTCATTGCTCGGCGCGTTGCCGTGCCCGTAGCTCTGCAAAACCACCGCACCCGCTTGGGAATGCAACAGGCCGTCTGAAATTTCCTGAACCGAAAAACCCGGAATTAAAGTATGGCAAACAACTTTTGCTTTCGTGTCCAAATTAAAAATTTTCAGACGGCCTGATTTTTCAGACGGCCTCACAGCCGGATTTTGCCAACCTGTCTGCGCCGACCACTCGCCCAAAACGCCGAAATGGGCATTGAGAAAGCCGTCAGCATCTTCCGTGCTGACTTTACTGCTGCCGACGGCCGGAAAAAGTTTACCGTTAAAAGCCAAAGCCACACCGGCAAAATCTGGAATATCAAACGCGGCAACAGCCGTAGCCAAGTTAAAAGGCGCATCACTGTTTTCTGTACCAAACGGCCATTGCGAACCGGTTAAAACCACCGGCTTATCCAAATCCTGCAAAAACAAAGTCAATATATTGGCGGTATAAGCCAGCGTATCCGTGCCGTGCAAAATCAAAATACCGTCATAATCGGCAATCTTGTCCGCCAAAATATTCAGCCATTGCTGCCAGTTTGACAAAGTTACTGCCGAAGAATCAATCAGGGGCGTACAGATATGCCAATCGAAATCCCATCGTTCCGCAAACGGCTGCAATGCTTTTTCCGCCAACGCCGTATCCGGTTTCAGACCTTCCGGGCTTTGGCTCATGCCGATGGTTCCGCCCGTATACAATACAAAAATCCGCTGTTTCATTTGCTTCCCGTAAAGAGAGGCCGTCTGAATTTCAGACGGCCTGTTGATTCAACTGTTTACCATTTCCCGTTTACTTTTTTATTGCGCATCAGACACAGCATATCCGCCGCCACATGTGCCGCCGCAATCGCCGTAATCTCGGCATTGTCATAAGCCGGTGCCACTTCCACAACATCCATACCGACAATATTCAAATCGCCCAAGCTGCGGATAATGCTCAAAGCCGTATGCGAATTTAATCCGCCGGGTACCGGCGTACCCGTACCCGGTGCAAATGCAGGATCCAAACAGTCAATGTCGAACGTCAGGTAAACCGGATTATCACCGATAACATCGTAAATCCGTTTTACGGTTGCTTCCACGCCGTTTTCATTAATCCACGGGGCAAACAGCATATTCATTCCCATGAAATCGCTGTTCCAAGTACGGATACCGACCTGCGCGGAAGTTTTCGGGTCAATCAAACCGTTTTTCACTGCTTTGTAAAACATCGTACCGTGATTGAGCGATTCTTCGGCATCGTCCGGCCAAGTATCGCAATGCGCATCAAAATGCAGCAGGCTCAAAGGTTTGCCGTATTTCTCTGCATGGGCTTGCAACAGAGGATAGGTAATGTAGTGGTCGCCGCCGAAAGTCAGCATTTTGGCATTGGAATTCCGGATAATATCGCGCGCATGTTGAACGATGGTTTCGCGAATCGTCCACGGCTGGTGTGCATCAAACCAGCAATCGCCGTAATCGATCACCGCCAAATCGTCAAACGGATCAAATCCCCACGGAAACAGATTCAGTTCGGCAAGCTGCACGCTGGCCGCACGGATGGCGGCAGGCCCCAAGCGCGCACCCGGACGGAATGTAGTGGCCAAATCCAAAGGCACACCCGAAACCACAACATCCGCACCTTCCAAATTGCGCGTGTATGTGCGGCGCATAAACGATAACGCACCCGCATAGGTATTCTCGACAATACTGCCCATCAGACCTTCCCGGCGGAAAGCACCGTCACCGTAAATTTTATTACTCATATTCATGTTCCCAAATCAATACAACCAACCTGAAAAATCAAAGCCGGAGAAAATAAAAAAACCAAAAAACGCTGTAAACAGATTGCAATAGTATGCCGTCAAGCTTCCTTATCACGGCAAAATATTACCTTCAATATCAATATATTGAGGCCGTCTGAAAATTATTCGGTTATTTCAGACGGCCTTCAAGATAAATTTTATAGCAGTTTATCCGTTATCAGCATGATTGTTATCGATATTATTCAGTTTTTTTGCCATTCTCCGCTTCTCTCGAAGCTCGGACAATTTTTGACGGTAAAAACGGATACGCTGCCGTTTCTTCCACCAAAAATACAGTATTACCAACGCCCCCAAGCCTAAAACAATAAACAGCACCGATTGAAATTGATGTACTTTTTCCATCAGCCAATCGGTTTGTTGCGCACCGTAATCGCCCAAATAAACCCAAACGGGAACGGAAATCAAAGCGGCAAAACCGTCCATCATCAAAAACTGCCAGTATGAAATCTTACGGCTGATACCGGCAGTAATATAAATCGGCGTACGCAAGCCCGGTAAAAAACGGGCGACAAATAAAACACGGTTGCCGTATTTATCAAATTTTTCCTGCACCTGAGCATAACGCTTGGGTGTCATAATCTTGGCAATAAAGCGTACTTTCAGAATTTTATGCCCGTAAATCCGCCCTGCCGCAAACATCAAACCGTCGCCGACCAACACGCCGAGCATACCGACTACCACCATAATATGGACATTTGCATAACCCAAACCGGAAATCACACCGCCAGTAACCAGCGTAATGTCTTCAGGAATCGGCACACCAAACCCGCACGCAACCAAAACCAGAAAAACGGCTGCATATCCGTATTGGGTAAAAAATGCTTCCAAAATGGCGAACATCGGTTCGATTATCCCTGTAATAAAATCGTTATTCTAACAAAACAACGGCAGTCTGCCCTAACAATTCAGACAGACTGCCCTAAACAGCTTATTGCTGTTCGATAGCGGCAGCAATACGCTCCGCACCTTTTTTAGCCAAATCCGCCTGTTTGGCTTCAACCATCACACGCACAACAGGTTCGGTACCCGAAGCACGCAATACCACACGGCCTTTGCCTTCCAATTCCGCTTCCACTTCTTTCAATGCTTCTTCGGAAGCTTTTTGCCAATCTTGGCCTTTTTTCAGACGGACATTAATCATGGTTTGCGGATAAGGCTGCCACTCGGCACACACGGTAGCCAAGTCTTGTTGCAGGGTTCTGAGTGCCGCCAACACCTGCAAAGCGGAAATCGTGCCGTCGCCGGTATTGTGTTTATCCATGCACAACACATGACCGCTGGCTTCACCGCCGATCAGCCAACCGCGCTGTTGGAGCTGTTCCAAAACATAACGGTCGCCGACTTTGGCACGGCAAAACTCGATACCCTGATCGCGCAAAGCTACTTCCATCGCCATATTGGTCATGACCGTTCCGACCACACCGCCAATATTCACGCCTTCGTGTACTCTTGCCTTGGCAATCACATAAATCAAGCTGTCGCCGTCGTAAACTTTGCCGTGACGGTCAACCATAATCACACGGTCGCCGTCGCCGTCCAAAGCAATGCCGTAATCGGCTTCATTCTGCAATACGGCTGCCTGCAAAGCCTTGGGATGGGTTGCGCCGACTTTATCATTGATATTGTAGCCGTTCGGCTCATCACCGATAGACACCACTTCCGCGCCCAATTCGTGGAATACTTTCGGTGCAACGTGATAACCCGCACCGTTAGCCGTATCCACCACCAATTTTAATCCGCGCAAATCCAAGTGGGCCGGAAAAGTCGACTTACAAAACTCGATATAGCGGTCATCCGATCCGTTGATACGGCGGGCACGACCCAATCTCACAGAAGGTAAGGTTTTCATTTCTTTGTCGATCTGGGCTTCGATTTCCATCTCGACTTCATCACTCAACTTAACACCGCCTTCGGCAAAAAATTTGATACCGTTGTCGGAATACACATTATGCGATGCGGAAATCATGACGCCTGCGGACAAACGCAATGCACGGGTCAGATAAGCCACACCGGGTGTCGGCAACGGACCGGTCTGAATCACATTGACTCCCGCTGCAGTAAAACCCGCAATCAGCGCTGCTTCCAGCATATAGCCTGAAATACGGGTGTCTTTACCGATCAGAACCGTCGGCTTGTGGTCGCTTTCGTGTCTTACCAAAACCTGACCTGCCGCATAACCCAACTTCAATACGAAATCAGGCGTAATCGGAAACTGCCCTACTTCACCTCGCACACCATCGGTACCGAAATATTTTTTTGCCATGAGAAACTCCATTCAAAGTCTGACGATATTGTAAAGCAGCCGGATAGCCTCTTCCAAACATTTCAAAACAGCTTTACATTTTCTTGATATAACCCAATAAACAGAAGAATCCTACTTGCATGCTGTCAATTTAGCGTTTCACAGACATGTCGCACACCGTTTGTTTTCCTTCAAACAGATACGCCTAATGCCCGCCATACTTTTACCGCCTCAACGGTTTCCTTTACATCATGCACGCGTATAACCTGTGCGCCCCTTGCCAATGCTGCCAACGCGGCAGCAACGCTGCCTGTTACGCGCTCAAGCGGATTCTCCACTCCGGTCAGCTCGCCAATCATGCGTTTTCTGGACACGCCGACCAATAAAGGTAATTGGATTAGAGTATCGAATTCATTCAAATGTTTCATCAATTCGATATTATGCTGCAAGGTTTTTCCGAAGCCGAAGCCCGGATCTAAAACAATCCTGTCTTTCCGGATTCCTGCGCGGCTGCATTCAGCAACGCGTTCAGCAAGAAAATCAGCCACTTCTCGAACCACATCATGATATTGGGGATTTTGCTGCATGGTTTTTGGGGCACCCTGCATATGCATCAAACAAATCCCAATATCTTGATAAGAAGCCAAACAAGATACCGCACCTTCATCAGTCAATGCTGCTACATCGTTGATAATGTCTGCATAGCCGTTCTCCAAAACCTTTTCCATCACCCAAGTCCGACGGGTATCGACGCTTAACGGAATATTCCACGTTATCAGTTCTGCCAAAACAGGTTCAAGCCTGCTCCATTCTTCTTCAACCGCCACTTCATCCGAACCCGGACGAGTAGATTCTCCGCCAATATCCAAAATATCGGCACCGTCTTTCAGTAATTGTTCAGCGTGCTTTAAAGCTGAGCCGATATTTTTTGAATACAGGCCGCCGTCTGAAAAAGAATCCGGTGTTGCATTTACAATCCCCATAATTTGCGGTTGCGACAACTCTAATTTAAAACGGCCGCAATGCCATTGATATGCCTGCATAATCTTTACCTTTAAAACTAAAACTTTTCCGACAAACATTATAAATGTAAATATAAAAGAGGCCGTCTGAAAATTTTCAGACGGCCTCTTTTAAAGTTTCACTTTTACAGTTTGTTGCTGTTGTTTTGTGAATCAGTATCAGCCCCTGCCGCATCCGTTGCACTGCTATCTGCGACCTTAATTTCAGTCGCGGAACTTTGAGCTTCAGACTGATCGTTTTTTTGATCTAACACCCGTACTTCCTTGGCAGGCTCTGAAACGGCATCCGCATCGCTACGGATATTGTGGCTGTAATCTTTCGGCGGACTAGGCTGCTTACCTGCCATAATCTCCAATACTTGATCACGGTCGATGGTCTCCCAATCCATCAAAGCTTTGCACATGGTTTCCATCTTATCGCGGTTTTGATCCAAAATCTGATAAGCAATAGCGTATTGCTCGTCCAGAATACGGCGGATTTCCGCATCCACTTTCTGTTGGGTTTTCTCCGAAATATGCTGAGAGCGGGTAATCGAGCGGCCCAAGAATACTTCACCTTCATTTTCCGCATACACCATCACACCCATTTTGTCGCTCATACCGTAACGGGTAACCATTTCACGGGCAATTTGTGTTGCACGCTCAAAGTCATTCGAAGCACCGGTAGAAATACGGCCGACAAAAATATCTTCGGCAATGCGTCCGCCAAACAGAATCGAAATTTGGTTCAGCATTTGATCTTTGTACATGCTGATGCGGTCGCGTTCCGGCAGCTGCCAAGTCAAGCCCAATGCACGGCCGCGCGGCATAATGGTCACTTTGTGAACAGGATCGGTGCCTTCCAAACTCTCCGCAACGATAGCGTGACCCGATTCATGGTAGGCAGTTGCACGTTTTTCATCTTCGTGCATCACCATGCTGCGGCGCTCAGGACCCATGTAGATTTTGTCTTTGGCATCTTCAAAATCGCTTTGGTCAACTTTAGTCTTATTGCGACGGCCAGCAAACAGCGCGGCTTCATTCACCAAGTTGGCCAAATCCGCACCCGAAAAACCGGGCGTGCCGCGAGCCAGCGAGTTTAAATCCACGGAAACATCCAAAGGCACTTTCTTCGCATGTACTTTTAAAATTTGTTCGCGACCGCGAATATCCGGCAACGGAACCACAACCTGACGGTCGAAACGGCCCGGACGCTGCAACGCAGGATCCAACACATCAGGACGGTTGGTAGCCGCAATCACAATCACGGTTTGATTACTTTCAAAGCCGTCCATCTCAACCAACAATTGGTTCAGTGTCTGTTCGCGTTCGTCGTTACCGCCACCTAAACCGGCACCGCGCTGACGGCCTACGGCATCAATCTCGTCGATAAAGATAATGCACGGCGAGTTTTTCTTCGCCTGCTCGAACATATCGCGAACACGGGAAGCACCTACGCCGACAAACATTTCCACGAAATCAGAGCCGGAGATACTGAAAAACGGTACGCCTGCCTCACCGGCAATAGCTTTGGCCAACAAGGTTTTACCGGTACCCGGACTACCTGCCAGCAAAATACCGCGGGGAACTCGGCCGCCCAAACTTTGATAACGGTTCGGCGCTTTCAGGTAATCAACGATTTCCTGAACTTCTTCTTTCGCTTCATCGCAACCGGCCACATCGGCAAAAGTAACTTTATTGGTATCTTTGTCCAATAATTTGGCACGGCTTTTACCGAACGAAAACGCACCGCCCTTACCGCCTCCGCCACTCTGCATACGCATGAAATAAAACCATGCGGCAATCAGCAGCATCACCGGCAACAAGCTGAAAAACAGACTGGCCAGCATACTCGGTTTTTCTTCCGGAGTAACTTTAACGCGGACTTTTTTATCCAACAGCGTCTGAACCAAATTGTCATCCAACGGCGCATTGGTAAAGAACTGGCTCTTATCCGCCCGCTCGCCTTTGATCAAATAACCGCTGACTACCGAACCTTCAATATTGACGCTGGCAACCTCGCCTTTATTGACTTGCTCGATAAACTGCGAATATTCAATCTGCTGCTTACTGTCGCGATTTTCGGTGACGGCATTGTATGCCGCCATCAGGCAGACACCCAACACCAACCAGACCAATAGATTTTTGATGGTATTCCCCACTGAAACAGGCTCCATTAATGAATAAGGATTGAATAATAGAAACGGATTGTAAATCAGGCCATGCGCCTTGTCAGCGTTTATTTTTACCTAATAAATAAATCTCACTGGAGCGATTGCGAGAAGCTTCCGGCTTGCGCGTCTGTACCGTAACGAATACTTCGCGCATCGCAGCCATATACTCCTGATAGCCCGCTCCCTGAAATACTTTTACCAGAAAATTACCGCCCGTTTTCAAATGCTCGGAGGCGAAATCCAGCGCCAATTCGCACAAATAAAAACTACGTGCCTGATCAGTTACCGCATTTCCCGACATATTGGGTGCCATATCGCAAATTACAAGGTCTAAGAGGCGGTTATCCAATAACGATTCAAATTGGTTTAATACTTGTTCTTCACGGAAGTCGCCCTGAATAAACGATACGCCTTCGATATCGTCCATCGGAAGGATATCCAATGCGAAAACCTGTCCGTTTTTACCGACCAATTTTGCCGCGACTTGAGACCAACTGCCCGGCGCACTGCCTAAGTCCGCCAAAATCGTACCCGGTTTGATTAACTTATCTTTTTCATTGATTTCCAAAAGCTTATAAGCCGCACGTGCACGATAGCCGTCTTTTTGTGCCATATGCACATAATGATCATTTACATGCTCGTTCAGCCATGCTTTGGAGGATTTGGAACGGACTGCCATAATTTTCCGAACAATTTACACAAAGCGCCCATTGTACGTTATTTTCTCCCGAAACGCCGCTAATTAACGTACAATAGACGCTTTGCCAATTATTTCAAACGATAAAAATGACAGACAAACTCAGCACAAAACAAATTCTCGAGCTCAAAGCTCAGGCACATCATCTCAACCCTGTGGTGATGATCGGCCAACACGGCTTAACCGATTCCGTTATTAAAGAAACCGACTCCGCACTGACGGCACACGAGTTGATCAAAGTAAGGGTACTCGGCGACGACCGTGAAGAACGCATCGAAATCTGCAACGCGTTATGCGAAGCGGTGGACGCTCAATTGGTACAACACATCGGCAAACTCTTGGTGTTGTACAGAAAAAATCTGGAAGCTTAAACCGCTTTTAGAGGCTTAACATATATAAACAGGCCGTCTGAAAATATAACTTTAAAGCCGTTTAGAGTTGAAATTTTCAGACGGCCTGATTGTATCTTCAGCCCTATACCGCCATGGCTCAAGCAGTCGGATTCCGGCTTCGGCAATATTGAAAATTGTCAACAATCGGCGCATAATCAGCGCAATCTTTTATTGATCAGAACGAAGGATATTTCGACATGCAAAACTACCTGACTCCCAATTTTTCTTTTGCTCCCGTTATCCCCGACCGCGCACTCGGCAGCCGCCTCTGGGACACGGAGGGCAAAGAATATATAGACTGGGCGGGCGGTATTGCAGTCAATGCTTTGGGACATTGCCATCCCGAATTGGTCAAAACCTTAACCGAACAAGCCCAAAAAATGTGGCATGTTTCCAATATCTACACCACGCTTCCGGCTCAAGATTTAGCAAGAAAACTGGTTGAGCATACTTTTGCCGACAAAGTATTTTTCTGCAACTCCGGCGCGGAAGCCAATGAAGCCGCACTCAAACTGGCGAGAAAATATGCGCGAGACCATTACGGCCCGGAAAAATGCGAAATCATCGCCTGCATCAACGGCTTTCACGGACGCACACTGTTTACCGTTTCAGTCGGCGGCCAACCGAAATACAGCCAAGATTTCGCTCCCCTGCCGCCAGCCATTACCCATATTCCTTTTAACGATATTTCCGCCTTAGAAGTTGCAGTCAGCGAACGCACTTGCGCCGTGATTATCGAGCCGGTTCAGGGCGAAAGCGGCGTTTTACCAGCAGAACGCGAGTTTCTTCAAACCGCACGCCGTCTGTGCAACCGGCACCACGCCTTGCTGATTTTAGACGAAGTGCAAACCGGTATGGGGCGCAGCGGCAAGCTGTTTGCCTACGAACATTACGGTATTGTTCCCGATATCCTCAGCAGTGCCAAAGCCTTAGGTTGCGGCTTTCCGATCGGTGCCATGTTGACCACCGACAAAATCGCGCCCAGCTTCGGACCGGGTACTCACGGCTCCACATTCGGCGGCAACCCTTTGGCTTGTGCCGTCGGCAGCCGTGCTTTCGATCTGATTCACAACGAAGCGACGTATCGGAATATCGAAAAACAAAGCGAAAAACTGCAAACCGGCTTAGCAGAACTCGGCAAAGAAACCGGCTTATTCCAAACCGTTCGCGGTAAAGGCCTGCTGATCGGCTGTGTATTAGCCGAAGGTTACGAAAATCAGGCAGCAGTGCTAACCCAAGTTGCCCTAAAACACGGATTGATGGTTCTGGTTGCCGGCAGCAATGTTTTGCGTCTTGCCCCCAGTCTGCTGCTCAACAACGAAGACGTTGAAGAAGGCTTGATACGTTTACGTGCGGCAATGACAGATTTCTTAAGCGGACATTAAATTGTGCTTAACAACAAAGGCCGTCTGAAAAAACATGATTTTTTTCAGACGGCCTTTTCCCGCATTGTCGGATTCGGAATAATATATTTGTCTTAATTTATATAGGGCTGTAGTGATGAAAACATGTGTCATATTAAGTGGAGCCGGCATCAGTGCCGACAGCGGCTTACAGACTTTCCGCGATACCGGCGGTTTGTGGGAAGGCTATCGGATTGAAGAAGTCTGCACGCCGGAAGCGTTTCAAAATCAGCCGCAAAAGGTGATTGATTTTTATAACCTCCGCCGCGAACAAGCCGAAGCTGCCGAGCCGAATGCGGCACATTTGGCTTTGGTTGAATTGGAACGGCATTACCAAGTCGAAATCGTTACACAAAACGTAGACGACCTTCACGAGCGCGCCGGCAGCAAACATGTACTGCATTTACACGGCGAATTGAACAAGCTGAGAAGCTGTACCGATGAAAGCGAAATTATCGCCTGGCGCGGCAAGCAAAACCCGACCGACACCGACAGCCGAGGAAATCCGCTGCGTCCGCATATCGTTTGGTTCGGTGAAGACGTACCGTTGTTTCCACAAGCAGTGGAAACCGTTGCCCGTGCCGATATTTTGATTATTGTCGGCACGTCTTTACAGGTTTATCCCGCCGCCTCCCTCATGCATTACGCCAAACCGATGGCAGAAATCTATTTGGTTGACCCCAAGCCGCAAACCCGGCTGCCGCATATTGAAGTGATTTCCAAAACGGCTGCCGAAGGCGTGCCGGGTCTGGTGGAATATTTAATCTCAAAAGCAGGCTAACCGACCTGCCAACACAGCAGGTAAACTTTTGGCACATTAACGCGCTTACCGTTTCAGCTGCCGTTATCCGGTACTATCCGCATCAGTGAAGCCTTTTTCAGACGGCCTTATCAACACGGCTCAAGGCCGTCTGAACATTGATTTATCTCCGTCTGAAAGCAAACAAACCCGTATTGTCGACATCCAGCACATAACGTCCGTCTTGAACGGCGGCATAAGTGTCTTTATCCGATAAAGGCTGCAACCCGGCATGGGCAAGCAGGTAGGCCGTTACCGCATCGGCATCTGCCACGACATTATCGGCCAAAGCACGGAAAGCGGTATGGCAAACACCGCCGGCAGGCCAGCCCAGTTTTTTGCCGTCGTCCGCATATTCCATACATTTGCCGCCGAGAGACTCGGCATTATCCCTGTGCTCCCCGGTCAAATCGATAAAATTTTCGTCAGACAAACCGTTGATAGCAAAGCGTACTACAGCTTTTCCGTCTTTTGAAAACTCAGACTGCAGGCTAACCGGCATACGATTCATCACCACCGCTTCATCTATATATTTGACGGTAAACGCAGGCTTGGGCGGCACCGCTTCTTGTGCCGCAGGCTCTCCGCTTTGGCCGCAGGCACACAACCAAGCCGACATTGCGACAACACCCAGTTTTTTCATTATTGCATTCATATTTCCAACCGTTTCATAACATTATTTCGATAACTTCATATCCAACAAACGTGCAATATTGCCGGCCGCGGATTGAAGATTTGCTTCCGCCTGTCGCAATGCCGTTTCCAAACCTCCGGCCGTACGGATAATCGGGAAAACCGCATCAATGCCGTGCTCGTAAACCACCGCATAATCATCGCCCAGACTGCCCACCAAAGCAATGACAGGCTTGCCAAACTGCTTGGCCGCACGGGCCACGCCCACAGGTGTTTTACCTTGAATACTCTGCGCATCCATACGCCCTTCGCCGGTTATCACCCAATCTGCATCTTTAACCTGTTCCGCCAGCCGGACGGCTTCGATAACAATCTGCACACCGGATTTCAATACCACATTCGGCAACAGTTGCAAACCTGCGCCCATGCCGCCTGCCGCCCCCGAACCGGGCGTATCGGCAATCTCCAAGCCGGTATCGCGGCGCACTACTGCGGCAAAATTCGACAAAGCCGCATCCAGCCGCGCCACCATATCAGGGGTTGCGCCTTTTTGCGGTCCGAATACCGCCGAAGCACCGTTATGACCACACAAAGGATTGCCGACATCACAAGCCACTTCAATATGCACATTTTTCAGACGGCCGTCCAAACCGTTTAAATCGATATCGGCCAACTCCGACAAAGCTGAGCCACCACATGCAATAGGCATACCGTTTTTATCCGTCAGCACCGCACCCAAAGCCTGCAACATACCTGCCCCGCCGTCATTGGTGGCACTGCCACCAATGCCTAAAATAATTTTATCGACACCCAAGTCCAAAGCCGCAGCAATCAGCTCGCCGGTTCCGTAACTGCCGGTCAGCATAGGATTGCGTTTTTCAGACGGCACCAGATGCAGCCCCGATGCGGCGGCCATTTCGATCACCGCCGTTTTACCGTCTCCTGAAACACCGAATACGGCTTTAACTTTATCACCCAACGGCGCACACACTTCAACTTCATGCAATACGCCGCCTGTGGCATCCGTCAACGACCGAACCGTGCCCTCTCCACCGTCTGCCATCGGAATTTTGACATATTCCGCGTCCGGCCACACCGTTCTCAAACCCGCTTCAACCGCATCGGCCACTTCCGCCGCGCTTAGACTTTCCTTAAACGAATCGGGCGCAATCACTATCTTCATCGCACTATCCTATCCGAACATACCGTAAATCAGTGTCGATACCGATGCCATCGTCAAACCGACCAAACTTTCATAAGGAATCAGCTTCAAACGCTCTTTCATATCCATAGACACACTGCCGCCGGTAGCATGAAAAAACGAACCGTGCGGCATATGGTCGAACACGGTTGCACCAGCGTGAATCATCGCCGCACCGGCCAATGCACCCACACCCAACTCCAATAAAGTGCCGCTGAATACCTGCGACGCCACCACCGTACCGGCAGTTGTCGAAGCTGTTGCCAGCGACATCATCGCACCCGAAACGGAAGCCAATAAATAAGCAGGCAAACCTAATGCCGTCAGCAGCTCAATCAACACATTTTTCAAACTCGAATGCGCGATTATGCCGGCCAAAGCCCCCGTACCCAGCAGCATAATGGCAACAGGTGCCATTTTTGCCAGCCCGCTTAACGCATAATGATTGGCCTGCTTCCATTTGCCCATCGCCAACACGCCAACCAATCCGCCCGCCGGCAACGCCACCAAAGGATCAATTTTAATGTCGGCCAGCGGACGCAGAGCCAGCAGCACAATAGCCGTCAACGGCGCGGCAACCGCTGCCAAAAAAGACGGCAAATCCTGCCTGTTTTGCCAAGACACTTCCCCGCTGCCGACTTTACTGCCCTTGCCCGACAAACGTCCGGCCAAAACATAGGTTACCGCCAATCCCAACAGCGCAGGCACCATGCCCGCCGCCATTACCGAAGTCAACGGCACTTGAAACGTATCCGCCGCTGCAATCGCATTCGGATTCGGCGATATCAGATTGCCTGCTTTACCGCCGCCAATCATGGCCAGCAACACAGCCTGCTTGGATAAATCGACTCTTTGCGCCAAAGCCAAAGCAATCGGTGCGGCAGTAATCACGGCAACATCGACAAACACGCCGACTGCCGTCAACATCATCGCAGCCAATGCCAACGCCAGCAGCGCGCGCTTTTCACCGAGTTGCTTCACAATCGTTTCCGCAATCACAACGGCCGCACCCGATTCAATCAGCACACCGGCCAACACGCCCGCAGCCAAAATCCTCATGACCGCCGTAGTAATGCCCTGCGCTCCCTGTATCATCAGCGCGACGGTTTCTGCCAAACCCGCTCCACCGACCAAACCGCCGACCAATGCGCCCAACATCATGCCGTAGGCAGGAGAAACTTTTTTCAATATCAGGAAAATCGCAAGAACCAGTGCGGCAACGGCACCAAATGCGGAAACGGAAATTTCAGTCATGATTGCAGTGATACGGTAACAAAATGAAAAACAAAAAACAGACGGCCTCAATCTTGAAGAGGCCGTCTGAAAAATCAATTAAGGTCTGACAATATAGAAGTCTTGGCCGCGGCTGCCGTCACAACGGTGCATACGCACTTGGCTGCCGTATTTGCCCGCATCCAAACATTTACCGTTCAAACGGCTGCGGATAGTGCGGCCCTCGCGATACCATTTCTGATTGTCGCCGCCGTGGCATTGGTAGGCAATCACTTCCGCCCCGTTATGGCCTTTGTCGCCGGCCACATCCAAGCACAAACCTTCCACACGGATGGTGTTGCCGACGATGCTGAAGCGTTGATTGCTGTCACCGTGACAAGAGTAGGCAATCAAACCTTTGTAGCCGCTGCGGCTGCGGTCGAGACATTTACCGCTGTCGGTTTCGATCAACACGGTTCTGCCCGTATTCGGCAAACGGCGTTCCGAATCACGTTCGCTGCTTCTGCGGTCTTCGTGCCTTCGTTCATCATACTTGTTGCGCTCATCGCTTTTCCTTTCAGGAAAACGGTCGCCCACATCGATACGGTAGCTGCCGTTCGGATCGACATAAATGCCGCCGTTCGGATCAACGTACACACAGCCGCCGACTAATGCCGCCGAAACCAATAAAATACTTTGCAATTTCATGATTGCTCCTTTCCTGATAAAACCTGCTGATTTTTCAGACGGCCTCCCGCTTATACAACCTTCCATACCTCCGGAAGGCCGTCTGAAAATATTAATCGCCAATGTAGCGTTGCGGATAACGCGCCGGCAAAGGCTGCGCCTCCTGATAAATTACGGTCGAGCCGGCCGGTGCATGGACAGTAATATTTTTATTGACCGTCGTTTGCCGCTGCACCGGCCAATCCACCACCGCCACACGGCCGTAAGGGCTTTCCGCATAAACGCAGCCGCCGAGCACCGCCATACCAATCACACACCAAACCATTTTCATACTTTCCCGTCTCACCGCTTTAATCAAGGCCGTCTGAAAATCAGGGCTTATGCCGTATTTCCCAACACTGATGAATCTTTTTATTGCGGAAATCGTCCGGAACCGATTGTTTGGAAACATCTTTTACCGAATATTTTTCCGCCACGCCTGCACACAATTCAAAGCTGCGCAGATTATTGGAAAAAAACAAAAGGCCGTCTGAATCCAGCAAATCCATCGCACCGTCTATCAAACGCGTATGGTCGCGTTGGATGTCGAGAATATCGAGCATTTTTTTGCTGTTGGAAAAACTCGGCGGATCCATCACAATCAAATCAAACCGTTTGCCTTGTTCATAGGCCGTCTGAAGATACTGAAACACATCCGCCCTTATGATTTGGTGCTGTTCCGTATCGATTTGGTTCAATTCAAAATTACGCTTGGCCCAATCTAAATACGTATTGGATAAGTCTACCGTTTCACTGCTTACCGCACCGCCTGTCGCCGCATAAACAGTAAAACTGCCCGTGTAGGAAAAAAGATTGAGAAAACGCTTGCCCGAAGCCGTCTCACCGACTCTTTTACGGGTATTGCGGTGATCGAGAAACAGGCCGGTATCAAGATATTTATCCAAATTCACCCAAAATTTACGGCCGTTTTCCGTCACAATAAAATCTTCGCCCTGCTTACCGGTTCTTTCATACTGCTGCGTCCCCTTTTGACGCTCGCGGCGTTTGAAATGAATTTGCTCAGGTGCGAACCCGGTTACAAACGAAACCGCTTCCAGCACTTCAGCCAACCACGCTTCGTATTCTTCAGGCTGCATCAGCCAGCCGGTATCGTATTCCTGCAAGTGAACCTGGTCGCCGTAAACATCAACGGCAAAAGGAAACTGCGGAATATCACGGTCATATATGCGCCATGCTTCGATATCGTTGCGGCGCGCCCACTTCAGATAATGCTTGATGTTTTTGCCCAAGCGGTTGGCAAACGGTGTAATGTCGGTCATGCTTTACTTTCAGACGGCCTCGGTTTAATCAAAACGCGCATTTTACCGCACTTAACACCTTTACGCTTGACCGTTTGGACACAACTCTTTATTATCCAGGCTCGTCTTTATTGAAGCCATCGTCTTCAGCCAACCCTTAAACGGTTTTCCCCGTTCTTTCTTTTAAACATCAGTTTAAATAAGTCTGACTTGCAGGTTGTCGCCGATGTTAACCACAAGCACCATGCTTGCGACAACCAACGTTATCTCCGCCGTCGCGGACTGCTTTTTCCGTTCCATTGCTTCAGGCTGCCCGATAGCGGGCAGAATGCGTTGTTGTTCCTTTCAGGAAAACCATGTCGATCAAATTTGCCGACTTAAACTTAGATAAAAACATTCTTTCCGCCCTAACAGCAGCAGGTTACGAATCCCCCACTCCCATTCAAGCCCAAGCCGTACCCCACGCTTTAAACAACCGCGATATCATGGCTTCCGCGCAAACCGGCTCCGGCAAAACCGCGGCTTTTCTACTGCCGACCCTGCAACACTTGACCAAACGCAGCGACAAACCCGGCAAAGGCCCGCGCGCGCTGGTGTTGACGCCTACACGCGAATTGGCGGCGCAAGTTGAAAAAAATGCGCAAACCTATGCCAAAAACATGAAATGGCTGCGTACCGTTACCTTAGTCGGCGGTTCATCTTTCGGCCCGCAAATCCGCGCATTGGACCGCCCGGTTGATCTGATTGTTGCCACACCGGGACGCCTGATGGACCATATGCGCAGCGGCCGTATCAGCTTCGACCGCTTGGAAGTGCTGATTTTGGACGAAGCCGACCGCATGCTGGATATGGGTTTCATCGACGACATTGAAACCATCGTCGCCGCCACACCCGAAAGCCGTCAAACCTTATTGTTTTCCGCTACTTGGGACGGAGCGGTAGGCAAGCTGGCCCGCAAATTAACCAAAAATCCGGAAATTGTCGAAATCGAACGCGTTGACGAGCAAGGCAAAATCGAAGAACAGCTGTTGTATTGCGACGATCTCCGCCACAAAAACCGCCTGCTTGACCACATCTTGCGCGATGCCAACATTGACCAATGCGTTATCTTTACTTCTACCAAAGTCATGAGCGAACAGCTGGCAGACGAGTTGTACGAAAAAGGCTTTTCCGCCAACTGTCTGCACGGTGACATGCCTCAAAGCTGGCGTAACCGTACATTGATGGATTTGCGCAAAGGCCGCTGCAAAATCTTGGTCGCCACCGATGTTGCCGCACGCGGTATCGACGTCCCCACCATCACGCATGTGATCAACTACGACTTGCCCAAACAAGCGGAAGACTACGTTCACCGTATTGGCCGTACCGGACGCGCCGGACGCACGGGCTTAGCCATCACGTTTGCCGAAGTTAACGAATACGTCAAAGTACACAAGATCGAGAAATATATCGGCCGCAAACTGCCTGAAATGACCATCGAAGGCATGGAGCCGACCCGCAAGCGCAACAAAGCCGGCGCCGGCAAACCGAAAGGTAAAGGCAACTGGGGCGGCAAAGGCAGTTACGGCGACCGCAAACCCGGCGATAAAAAATTCGGCGGCAAGCCCAAAGGCGAAGGCGGTTTCGGAAAAAAACCGGCCGGCGGATTCAAAGGCAAAAAGAAAACTTCCGGCAGCGGAAGTTTCAGCAAACCGTCCAGAGCACCTAAATAATCGGGTTTAGCGGTTTTTAATTTACCCATTAAAAACAAAGGCCGTCTGAAAATTCAGACGGCCTTTTATCAATCTCAACAACAATACAATCGAGTATTCATCCGGATTACATCAAATTGCCACTGTGCTGGTCCATCGCCGCATCATGCATTTTTCCTGCCGATACACCGCCATATTGATAAGCCTCGTTTGATGTATCCACCGCATCCGCTTTATCGACATCGACCGGTTTTTCTTTGGAAGACAACCCTAAAGAAGAAGTGACTTTTTTAAAGAATCTCGAGCCGATGGAAACTTTCGGCGGATCGACTTCTACACGGATACCTTTATTAAACTCACCGCTAGTCAGGGTTTTTACGAAAGACATCAGTTTGGATTCGTTATGGCTGTTGCCGTTGACACTCGCATCTAAGTTTTTAAAGGTGGTCCAACCGCGATACATTTTGCTGCGGTCGGTAATCAAGCTGTTGTCTTGCACAACCAAATGCGCCAATTCGCCTTTGGTTACGTCGCCGTTCACATTTAAAATCGGGTGATTCAACTTGCCATGTATCTCAAACTTATTGTTGCTGATATCGTAATGACGGGCATTGCCGTTTAAATGAAGCCCTTCCGAATATCCTTGCGAATCTTCCGAAATATTGATGTGGTTTCGCTTAAAGTTAACCGAACCGTGCAGCTTGCCGTTGTGGTTTTTCTCTTCCACATACACCGGTACCGCACCGGAATGGATACGCTCGATATTGGCTTTATTGCCGATGATGTTGATCTCGCCCGAACCGATACCGGCCGTTTTGCTGTGGCGGTTGAATGTATCGTTGATGACCGCAATCAGGTATTTGGTTCCTTTTCCGCTGATTTCATTGTCAACAATGTCCAGCTGATAATCCATTTGGTGTTCGTGGTTGCGGAATTCGATTCCATAAGTATGAATGGAATTTTTATAAACGCCCAAGCCGCTGATTTTATTGCCTTTGATAATAAAACTGCCGTCTTTGGTATCAAAGTTTCTAAATTGTGTGTTGGTTTGGATTTGAATACCTGTATAGCCGTCGTATTTATTAAGCCCCCAGTCATCGTCTTTGCTCAAACGGAAAGACGCATCCTGCTCGACCTTATTATTGAGAATTTTCACATTGTTCATCTCAAACATACGGTTATAAACGGCTATACCGTATAGTCTGTCTCCAATGGAAACATTGTTTTCAATCAGAATATCGTTGCCGTCATGTACGTCCAAGCCTTTGCGGTAGTTATGATCAGTCGTATTCTTACGGAAAACCAAGCCTTGATTGTAGGAACCTGCCATAGCTGCGATGCCATAGCCCGTACCGCCGTCGTCTTCGTGACCGTTCCACGCAAGCTTATTGCCCTCTGCCAAAAATTTACGTTGGAAAGCCAAACCCACGCCGGCAATGCGGTTATGGTGAAGGTAGCTGTTAATAACCTTATTGTTATCTCCAAACGATAAGCCGGGATAACTTTCATCAATTTCTTTAGTAGACAAACGCTCTACATAAGAAGCCTGACCGCGCACTTCGGGCTGGCCCATTTTGACCGATGTAAATAAAATTCCGGAGCCGTTGGCACCGGAAACTTCAACACCGTCAATCACAGTATTGTCCGCGTCGGTAACCAATATGCCGTTCACTTTACCGAATGAGCTTTTCCCTTTACGGTAAAAATCTTCCGGCTTACTGTGAATATATTTGAGCGACAAACCTGAAACGGCTTTATTATTTTGCCCGTCAATCAAAATACCCGCTTCTTTCCGATAATCTACGCTGTGCGAGCTAACCCGGTTTTCACCCTCTTGGCTGAAGTGGTAATTGATTTTGGCTTTATCCATCCCGTCGCCAAAAATTGCGCGGACACCGGAAGTTTCGTGATTAATAGCAATTTGTTTGGTAGTTTTGAACGTGCCGTGAAAATAAACCGCCGCCTTTAACAAATGAGCCACTTCCATGGCTTTTGCAATCGCTTCCGAGCTGTCTTGAATTCCGAAAGCATCCGCACCGAAATCACGGACATCTACATAATCACCATACTCTCTATGGTAATAAATCTTGGCTTTATCATGTTCCTCACCGGGCACGGAAACAACCCGATGATACTTTGCCGCCATACGGAAGCCTGAAAATCCTGCTGAGGGTTTATGATTAGCAGCAACCTCCGTTGCTGCTTTTACATCAACATGCTTACCCGAAGCCGGCTCTTTTCCGCTGTTACTTAAAACCGCATTCCCCTTCTCAACGGCTGATACTTTTTCAAGCACAGCCTGCTTATCAGATAAAAGTCCTTTAGAAGAAACACTTTCTTTTTGAAAATCCGACTGACTTGATACCAAACTGCCGGTGGCTTTCGGAGCAGCAGACGCATAATTTTGAGAAGGTAAAACATCTTCCATATCCAGCTCGAGCTGCTGGTAGTCTAAACTGATGTCTTTCATCTCAAAATCCAACAAACCTTTATCCGTGAGATGTTTTTTTTTCTTATCCGCCGCACTTAACAAGGTGTTTAAGTCGGTTTTTTTGTTCATGTCCAGATGAGACAGTGCATCAATATTTTTTATCACTCTGTCCGAGCGCAAAGAGTCATTGTTACTTCTAACCTCTTTTTTTAACATTATATATACCTTTCTGAATATATATCTAAATTATTATATTTAATAATATTAAAATAATATAAAAAATAATTGATTGGAGATATTGATGAGTAAGCTCATTTATAAATACTTCAAACAACCAAAAATCATTAAAAAATATCAAATTACAATAGAACAAAACTAAAATAATCAATATTTATTAATATAACTCCTTAATCATTCAAGAAAAATCATTTTAAACAACATTAATTTTTAAATAAAAATCAATATAAAACGATTAATACTAAAATTTAGTTAAGGAATCTTAACTAGACAAACATAACTTCAAAAGTTCATCAAGATGCAAAAAAATAACCCTAAAAAATATTAGGGAATACTTCAAATCAATAAAGCGGTTTTGTAATTATTCAACAGATAGAAAGATAAAAAACGGTCGTTTTTATCGATATTCCAATCGGCATGGAACCTTTGAAAAAGAGCAATTTTACCCCTCATCATTAGATTCGCCAAGAATTTTTACAATCTTCATCTATTAAATCAATAACTTGAAAATTACATATTTATTATTAAATATATATAACCATGTTTATCAAAGTTAAGATAGACACACCCGACACAAGACTGACTCTTTTTTACCCTGCAATACTTGTTTCAGATAAACAAAGGCCGTCTGAATTTTCAGACGGCCTTTGTTGCATACCCCCATAAATCATAAGAAAATAAACCCGTTTACGACCCAATGTTCGAAAGAAAAATCATGATTACATTCCCCATCGCACGCAGTCACGGCAAAGAACTTTATATACAGGGAAAAATGGCCAACCGACACGGATTGATTGCCGGCGCCACCGGCACAGGTAAAACCGTTACCCTGAGACGCATGGCCGAAGCATTCAGTAACGAAGGCATTCCGGTATTTCTCGCCGATGTCAAAGGCGACTTATCCGGCATTGCACTTGCCGGCAACAACAGCGGAAAAATCGGCGAACGTATTCAAGAATTCCAATTGGGCGATACATGGCTGCAAAGCTTTCCCGTACGCTTTTGGGATGTATTCGGCGAAACCGGCATTCCCGTACGCGTTACCATTTCGGAAATGGGTCCCATGCTGCTTGCCCGCCTGATGAATCTGAACAACACACAAGAAGGATTACTCAATCTGGTTTTCCGTGTTGCAGACGACAAAGGATGGCATCTGATTGATTTAAAAGACCTCAGAGGCATTTTGAAACATGTTTCTGAAAACGCAGCCGAATACAGAAACCAATACGGCAACGTGTCCGCAGCCAGCGTCGGCGCCATCCAACGCCAACTGCTGACGCTTGAAAACGAAGGCGCAGGCGAATTGTTCGGAGAACCCGCTCTCAATCTGGAAGATTGGCTGCAAACAGAAGGAAAACAAGGCGTAATCAACATTCTCAACTCCGAAAAACTGATGCGTTCCCCCAGAATGTATAGCGCATTCCTACTTTGGATGTTGGCCGAACTGTTTGAAACCCTACCCGAAGTCGGCGATCTCGAAAAACCCAAATTCATCATGTTTTTTGATGAAGCCCACCTACTATTCGACAATGCCCCAACCGCTCTATTGGAACAAATCGAACAAGTGGTCCGCCTGATCCGCTCAAAAGGCGTCGGCGTATACTTCGTTACCCAAAACCCCTTGGATTTACCCGACAGCATTCTCGGACAACTAGGCAACCGCGTACAGCACGCCCTCCGCGCCTTTACCCCGCGCGACCAAAAAGCCGTTAAATCCGCAGCAGAAACATTCCGCAGCAATCCGAATATCAATGTCGTAGAAGCCATCGCAGAATTAGGCGTCGGCGAAGCATTGGTTTCTTTCCTCGATGAAAAAGGCATGCCCACACCGGTAGAACGCTCATTCATTCTTCCGCCCCAATCCAACTTAACACCCTTATCCGCAGAAGAACGTAACAGCCGATACCAAAGCGATTTACTCTACCGCCACTATAAAGACATGGTAGACAACTATTCCGCCTATGAAGCCTTAATGGAACTCGAAGCCCAACAAACCGAACAGAAACTTGCAGAGCAAGCAGCCAAAGAACAAGCCAAAACCACAGCAAACACCGCCCAATCAGATAAAGACGGCGTTGTCGGCGGCTTCTTAGGCGGCCTGTTCGGCGGACGCAAAAAAGCCAATCAAGGCATCGCCTACGATCTTGCAGATTCAGTCGGAAACCAAATCAATAAACAAGTTACACGCGCTATTTCACGAAGCGTAATGGGCGTAATTAAAAATCTAATGAAATAAATTATCTTCCTGTAACAGAGGCCGTCTGAAAATTTCAGACGGCCTTAAAAATACGCTTTATCACTGAATGTCTTATCCAACGTTTTTAAGCCGCAGACACTTTGAAAAGTAATCTATTCCAACAAAAGCCTGTCCATATCAAGCCGCACCCACATCACTGTCTCCTTACCCGCTTGTCGTCATCCGCTTGACCCTCATATCCCGTTACATCATTTGAGTATTCTATCTCGCCAACCATATAAACCAATTTGAGCAGATATACCTAAATATAACAATAACCTACTCTATAAATTCAGGTATTTTAAAACCTTGTTTAACCTTAGTGTTAAAACTTTTATCATCTCGCTTGTAGCTATCTGCTGAATTTCAACACACAGCAGCCTGAAGGTGCTGTCGGATGATAGTTTGGTTAAGCAGTTTGATAGCCGTCGAGGCGAAGATTTCGGTGCGGATAAATATGAGTACCTGCCGGATATCATATACGAGCCGACCCGCATTTATAGAGATGACAAAAAACGGAAAATCTATCTGACGAAACAGATAAAAGAATCTTGGTATTTTACCGTAATCAAATACTTGGAGAAAAACAACGAACTTTATTTGGAATCTTACAGAAGAACTGATGAGAAAAAAATGAATAGCACTTTGAAAAAATACATTAGATTGAAATAAGTGTCGGGCAAGGCTCGAAATCACTTGCACACGGTCAGAAGCCTAAGCTCGCCTGCGGTATCGAGATTCACCGCTTTTCCGACACTTGAAAACCATCATACCATGATTGAAATCAAAATAGACAATATTTTCGTGGTGCAAAACCAAATCGAGCGGCTGCAAGACGGTGTGGAAAACCGTTACAGGCTGATGGAGCGGTTGGCGGGCACCATGCACTACGCCGTGCATATGAATTTCCGCGCCGGCGGCCGCCCGAAGTGGCTGGGGCTGAAATACCGCAACGGTAAACCGCTGGTGGATAGCGGGCGGTTGCGTGACAGCGTTGTTGCCTATTCAGACAACGATACCGCCCTTGTCGGCACCAATATGGTGTATGCCGCCATCCACAACTTCGGCGGCATGGCCGGACGCGGCCGCAAAGTGAACATACCGCAGCGGGAATTTTTAACGCTGACCAACCAAGACAAACAAGACTTGATGGACGATGTACAGGATTATTTTGCCAACCTGATTAAATGATTTTTCAGACGGCCTTTAAAACGCGCTTTTTAGCGCGTTTTTTATTTGGGTAATAGGTTGGGCTAAAACCAATCTGACGCGATTTTAAAAGGGGTTTAAACGGGGTTTGAAATGCGGTGCGGGATTTGAAGCGCGTCCACTCTTTTCGGCATGGCTGTTGAGCTGAAAATGACAGCATCGCAAAAAGGATGTGCAACATGCCCCAAAACAGATTAACGCTTGCCGCATGCAGTTTCGAGGTGCAGCCGCGCGACGGCCGCATCCAGTTGCTGCCTTACGGTGAGTTTAGAGCGATTGACGGCCGCCCCCACGATGTGCCCGCTTGGTATCTGACCGAAGAAAACGGCCGCGACGTGGTGGAGCTGGCCAATGCCTCGCGCAATCAGCTGGTGGTCGATTACGAGCACCAAACCCTGCACAAGGAAAAAAACGGCCAGCCCGCACCCGCCGCCGGTTGGATGCGCTGGCTGGAGTTTACCCCCAAAGGCTTGTTTGCCGATGTGGAGTGGACGGATAAAGCGGCAGCGGCCATTGCCGCCAAAGAATACCGTTATATCTCGGCGGTGTTTAGCTACGACACCAAGGGCTATGTGCGCAAGATTTTCCACGCCGCGCTGACCAATTACCCCGCGTTAGACGGCATGGATGAAGTGTTGGCGGCAGCGTCGGCACAATTTTTTAAACCCCAAACGGAGCAAAACCAGATGAAAGAGTTGTTGCAACAACTGCTCGGCCTGCCGCAGGCAAGCGACGAGCAGATTACGGCGGCGTTAACCGCAATCTTGGCGGCTAAACCGCAAAATGTTGCCTTATCTGCCGATCTGTTTAAGGAGCTGGCCGACAAAGACAGCAAAATCGCCGCCTTGTCCGCCCAGCCGGCAGGCCAGCCCGACTTGACCCGATACGCGCCGGTGTCGGTGGTGCAGGATTTGCAAAGCCAAATCGCCGCGCTGACCGCCGAGCGCAACGCCGATAAAGGCAACGAGCTGATTACTGCCGCATTGGCCGCAGGCAAGCTGCTGCCCGCGCAAAAGGCATGGGCGGAAGGCGTATTGAAACAAGAAGGCGGCTTGGCCTTTTTAACCGGATTTATCGAAAACGCGCAGCCGGTAGCGGCTTTGGCCGGCACGCAAACCGCAGGCAAAGAGCCGGGCGAGAATGTGGCGGCATTGACGGCGGAAGAGCAGGCGGCCGCCAAGATGCTCGGTATGAGCCATGCCGAGTATGCCGAACAAGTTAAACAACAGGAAGGTTAAAAATGAATAAAACCGCAGTATTAACGGCGCTAACCGCCGCATTCCGCAAGGAATTTCAAAACGGATTGGAATCGGTTAAACCGTCTTATTACGGCCATTGCCATGACGGTGCCATCGAATACGGCTACCAATACTTACGCGTGGCTGGGCAAATTCCCGCAAATGCGCGAATGGGTAGGCCAACGCCAAGTTGAAAAACTGAGCAAAGAGGCCATGAGCCTGACCAACAAAAAGTTTGAAGCGACGGTTGCCGTGGAGCGTACCGACATTGAGGACGATCAGGTGGGTATGTACCGCCCGATGATGGCCGCAATGGGCGAATCTGCCGCGGCCTTGCCCGACACTTTGGTATGGGGTTTGCTCAAAAAAGGCAAAACCACCGAATGTTATGACGGCCAATACTTTTTTGATACGGATCACCCGGTATTTGAAAAAGCCGACGGCACCGGCCAAAACACGCCCGCCGCAAACATTACCACCGGCACCGATAACAATGTGCCGACATGGTATGTGATTGACGATACCCGCACGGTTAAGCCGCTGGTATTCCAAACACGCACCGAGCTGGAGTTTGAGACTAAGTTTGACCCGTCCAAGTCCGACAAAGTGTTTATGGAAGATGTGTATGTTTACGGTGCGCGCCGCCGCTGTGTGGCCGGTTTCGGTTTGTGGCAGCTGGCGCATATGGCCGAAAAAACCGCGTTGAACAGAGCCAACCTGCAAAAAATTATTACCACCATGCGCCGCCTCAAATCCAACGGCGGCTATGCCCTCAATATCAAGCCTAGCCTGCTGGTGGTGCCGCCCGAGTTGGAGGACGCGGCCCGCGAGCTGTTGGAAGCCGAAAAAATCAACGGTACGACCAACACCTTTAAAGGCCGTCTGAAACTGCACGTATCGGTGCACCTGTAAACCAACCTTGATTTTTCAGACGGCATTTAAACCTATTTTAAAGGCCGTCTGAACGGAGACCTGATTATGGCAAATCCAAAAAAAGACACCCCCGTTGCATCTGTAACCCAACCCGACCCGCAAGACTTGAGCGTCGAGGCGGCGCTCAAGCAAGAGCTGGATAAGGCGCAGGCCGAACTATCCGACTTGCAAGAACAATTGGCCGCTGCCGAATCTGCAAAAGCCGCCGCCGAGCGCGAACTGGAAGCATTGCGCAAACAGGCCGATAAGCCTGCTAAGTCCGGCAACCCGAATAAGAGACTGGTGCGCACGGCATCGGGGCGCGAATTTTGGCGCGCCGGCGAGAAATTTGACGGCGAGTGGCGCGAGATCGACCGCACCGTGATTGGCGACGAGGCGTGGCAGCGCATTATCGACGAGCCGGCCCTGCAAACCAAAGAGGCGTAAATCATGGCTTATGCGGTGATGGCGGATATGGTGGCGCGGTTTGGCGAGCTGGAGGTTATCCAGCTGACCGACCGCAACCAAGACGGCTATATCGACGAGGACGTGGCGGCAGTGGCACTGGCCGATGCCACCGCAGAAATAGATGCGTATCTGGGTCGGTTTAAACGTCCGTTTACCGATGTGCCGCCCATCCTCAAGCGCTTGTGTTGCGATATCGCCCGCTACCGCCTCACCGCCGCCAACGGTGTGCTGATTACCGAAGAAATCCGCAACCGCTACAAAATCGACGTACTCGACCTGCTGCGTGCTATGGCCAAAGGCGAAGTGCAGCTGGGCGTGGATGATAGCGGCGAAGAAGTGGCTGCGGGCGAAGACGGTATTGTGTTTATCAACGGTAAAAATAAGGTGTTCGGGCGTGATAACCGAAATTGAGCAAGCGGTAACAGACCGTCTGAAACGGGGTTTGGGGCGCATGGTGCGCACGGTTAAAAGCTACAACGGCGAGGCCGACGATTTGGCCGGGCAAATCCATACGCTGCCCGCGGTATGGGTAACGTATGGCGGCAGCAAGGTTGAGCCTGCCGGTACCGGCGGCGTGCACAGCCGCTATCAGGATACGGCGGAATTTGTAGTGATGGTTGCAGCCCGTAATCTGCGCAACGAGCAGGCACAGCGGCAAGGCGGAATCGACAGCCGTGAAATCGGCAGCAACGATTTAATCCGCGCCGTGCGCCGCCTGCTTGACGGCCAGCGGCTCGGTTTTGCCGACAGCCGCGGCTTGGTGCCCAAAGCGGTGCGCGCGATTGCCAATCATGTGTTGGTGCAAAACGCCGCGGTAAGTATATATGCGGTTGAGTATGCCATCCGCTTTAACACCTGCGGACTCGAGAATGACCGCTACCCCGAGCACACCGACAATCCCGACGACCCCGACCATATCTTTACCAAGTATCAGGGCACATTGAGTGAGCCGTGGCCTGATTTCGAGGGGGTGGACGGCAAGATTTACGACCCGCAATCCGACGGTGAAATCCCTATAAACCTAACCCTTAAGGATAAGCAATGAGCAAAATCAAAGTAACGGCGGCAGACGGCCTGCGTGTGCCGACCGAACACAACCCGCACGAATATATCGGCCAAGAGCCGGTGGAGGTGGACGGCAACAGCCTGTATTACCGCCGCATGATTGATGACGGCGATTTGGTGGTGGTTGAGGATACCGCCCCAAATACCAAAACCCGCAATGCTAAGGGAGAGTAATAATGCCCCATATTGATTTTGACACGATTCCGGGCAGCATCCGCGTGCCCGGGCAATACATCGAATTTAACACCCGCAATGCCGTGCAAGGCTTGCCGCAAAATCCGCAAAAGGTATTGATGGTTGCCCCCATGCTGACCGCGGGCAGACAGCCCGCCTTAGAGCCGGTGCAACTGTTTAGCGATGCCGAGGCGGCCGATTTGTTCGGACAAGGCTCGCTGGCGCATTTGATGGTGCGCCAAGCATTTGCCAACAACCCTTATTTGGATTTGACCGTTATCGGCATTGCCGACCACAGCGCAGGCGTGCAGGCAACCGCAACCGTTACCCTTTCCGGCACGGCCACCGCGCCGGGCGTGGTGGATATCACGATTGGCGGCAAGCAGGTCAGCACGGCTGTGAACACCGGCGAGACCGCCGCCACAGTGGCAGGCCGTCTGAAAACCGCCATCACTGCCGCCGATGTAACCGTTACCGCATCCGGCAGCGGCGCAGCCGTGACGTTGACAGCCAAACACAAAGGCGAGATCGGCAACGAGAGCGGCTTAACCGTGAGCACCGGCAATACCGGCCTGACTTATCAAGCCGATGCCTTTAGCGGCGGTGCCAAAAATGCGGACATTGCCACGGCCTTGGCCAAAGTGGCGGGCAAGCATTATCACATTATTTGCAGCCCGTTTAGCGATGACGCCAACGCCAAAGCCTTGAGCAACCATATTACCAACGTATCCAATGCCATCGAGCAGCGCGGCTGTATCGGCGTATTGGGTATGAGTGCGACCTTGAGTACGGCCACCACCGCTACCGGCAAAATCAACGACGGCCGCATTACCTGCGCTTGGTACAAAGGCGCGGTAGAGCCAAACGGCATCATTGCCGCAGGTTATGCGGCGGTGTTGGCCTTTGAAGAAGACCCTGCCAAGCCGCTGAACACGCTGGAAATCAAAGGGCTGGCCGTTACACTTGATGCGCAATGGCCGCTGTTTGCAGAGTGCAACAATGCGCTGTACAACGGCTTGACGCCTTTAACCGTGGTCAACAACCGCGTACAGATTATGCGTGCCGTATCCACCTACACCAAGTCGGCCAACAACACCGACGACCCGGCACTACTCGACATTACCACCATCCGCACGCTGGATTATGTGCGCCGCAGCGTTAAAGAGCGCATTGCCCTGCGTTTCCCGCGCGACAAATTGAGCGACCGCCTACTGCCCAAGGTTAAGAGCGAGATTTTGGACGTATTGATCAAGCTCGACCAAGCCGAAATCATCGAAAACGCTGAAGCCAATAAAGGCAAGCTGGTGGTGGCGCGTGCGCAAAACGACCCCAACCGCGTGAATGGCATCATCCCCGCCGACGTGGTCAACGGCCTGCATGTGTTTGCCGGGCGCATTGATTTGATTTTGTAACCCTTTTCAGACGGCGTTTAAACCTGTTTTAAAGGCCGTCTGAAACCTTAAAAAAGGATAAAACATGAGCGATGCAACTTATGCCGGCGCGGTGATTATGGAAGTTAACGGCCGCGATATCGAGATTGTGAGCATCAAGCCGCAAACCACCACCGGCCGCAAGCCGGTCAAAACGATGAACCGCAACGGCCGAGTCAACGGTTATTGTGACGGCGTAACCGAACACAAATTAAGCGTTACCGCCGCCATTCCGCTTGACGGCCGCGCCGTGGATTGGGACAACATTACCAAAGCCAAAATTACCATCTACCCCATCAATCAAGAAGACAAACGCACATCCTATCTCGACTGCTTTACGGTTGACACCGGCGAGCAGTACCAATCGGAAGGGGAAGCGGTTATCGATATCGAGATGGTGGCGCTGCACAAAATCACGGAGTAATACCGCATGAAACACGAGTTTGATTTGGTGTGGGGCCTGCCCTTGCCAGACGGCGGCGGTGTGGCCAAACGCGCCGTGCTGCGGCCGCTGACCATCGGCGGCGAACTGCGCGCGCAGGCGGCATTGGAAGATATGGATTTGGGCGAAGCGCAAAGCGAAAGCGGCAAAGCCCGCGCCCTGATGACTGAAACCTTGGCTTATTGGGCGGAGCAGCTTACCGTTGAGGGCATCGCACCCGAACAGCTAACCGCCGAATACCTGGCGGAAAACCTCACCGGCGAAGACTACGGCATCATCTTGGCCGCACAGGACGACCTGCGGGCAAAATACACCGCCGCTGGGGCAAACCCCGGGAACACCACGGCGGCCGCCGAAAAACCGAGTCCCGAAACTACCGCAACTGCCACCGCAATTACCGCCAATCCGTCATCTTGATGGCCAAAGCGGGTATATCCGCCGATGCCGTGGCCGGTATGTGCCACGCCGAGCTGGTGGCTTGGTTTGGAGACATCTTGGACAGCTTAGGCGTTAAAAAGCCCACGGATGACGGAGTGATTATCTCGAGGCGGTTGCCTAAGCCAAGCAAGTGATAAGATATGTTAAAATCATAGCCGTGCGATTTTGCATGGCTTTTTTATGGGGGAAATATGAGTAAACAATGGGCTGTATGTTTGGCCGTTATCCTTGCCGCTTGTGGCGGTCAAAAAACCGAACCTGCGCGACAACCGGAACAAACAAATGTAATACAGGAGCAACCCAAACAGGCGGTCAATCTTTGCCCGCAAAGTATGGGGGTTACGGCAGAAAAACTGTTGTTAAACATGGATAGCGGATTGAAAGCTACCAACGCCCCTGTGGGGATATTGAATAAAAATGTAGTGCAAAATGAATGCGGTTATCAAGTCACAATGGAAACGGAATTCGGGGCGGTGTTTATCCAATTAAACCCCAAGCAAGATGTTTTGAGCGTTAGCGCGGGGTATGAAAACAAAAGTGATTTGGCAAAAAATGCACGAAATATGTTTGCCGTTATACAGACTGTTATCTCAACCGAAGGGAGGGCAAAGCTGGGGGAGACGGAAGTTGGTAATGCATTATTTGAAGCCATAACGGACACCATGTTGGTAGCAAAAGAAAGCGGAGCGGCCAGCAAGGATATAGAGTATGGCGGCAATCGTTATACTGTAAACGTCGAAGGTAGTGCCGTTGCTGTTGTGGCGCGCAAACAATTCTGACGGACGGGCTTGAAGCCCCTTAAATCCCGATTCAAACAGCCTTTAAACCATAATTAACCGTGAGTTAATGTGAGTTTAAAGGCTGTTTTTTTATGGCAAACGGATTGTTAAAACTGGTGTTGTCGCTGACCGGACGCGATGATGGCGCAAAGCGGCTTTTGGCCGAAACCGAGCGGCAATTGCAGCGCACGGCCACATCGCGCATGAAAATGGCGCGCGCGCACAAACCTTATGAAATAGCGGGTATCCGCTCGGAAAAAGCAATACAGCGCGAAATCCGTGCAACAGAAGCGGCCTATAACAGGTTGCGTCGCAGTGGCACGGCTTCGCAAAACGATTTGGCGCGTGCCGCCCGTGCGACCAAGCAGCGCATTGCCGAATTAAATGCAGAGTTGGGTAAAAGTTCGAAACTGCAAAAAGGCGTGGCTATCGGTGGAGCCGCACTTGCTGCGGGCACGGCGGCCTATGCCGTGCTTAAGCCTGCGATGGACGACAAAATGCAGCTCAATGCCAACATCAACCAAGTAGCCCGACAAGCGTTTATCGAAGATGAAAGCAAGTCGGCTCAATGGATTGCCACAAAAGGTGCGGAGGAAGTGAAAAAACTGGCTTTGGATTTAATTAAGTCCAACGGCGGCAATGCCGATTCCGCATTAGGCATGATCAGCGCCATGATGACTAACGGCATGAGCTTTTCAGAGGTCAAAAAAGATGCCCGGACATCTTACGCAGCGATGATGGCTGCCAGCGAAAACGGCCAATACAACCCGGACGACACGGCAAAACTGATGAAAGTGCTGAAAGATGCCGGTTTTAACGGCAAAGATTTGGCATTGGCGTTTGAACATGCTTTGCAATCGGGCTTGGACGGTAATTTTGAAATCACCGATATGGTGCGCGAATTGCCCGCCCTGCTGCCGCAAGCGCAGCAGGCAGGATTAACAGGGATGCAGGGCTTGGATTACCTGTTGTCGTTACTGCAATCTGCGGCCAATAAATCAGGCACCACCAGTGAGGCCGCAACCAACGTAAGCAATATTTTAAATAAAACTTTGGCGGCGGATACCGTGAAACGGTTGTCTAAACTCGATAACCCGTCAACACCGGGCAAAGGTATCGACTGGGAAGGTTCGGTTTTACGCGGAAAAGCCAACGGCGAAAACGCGGTGCAGGTGTTAAGCCGCCTTGTCGATGCCATGCTCAAACAGGATAAAGAGTATGCCGGCTACAAGGCCAAAGCCGAAAAAGGCGACAAAACCGCCGCCGAGCAAATGAATATGATGCGCGGTTTTGTTTTATCGAAAGTAATGCCCGATTTACAGGCCAAACAAGGTTTGTTGGCTGCTGCCGACTTGGAGCAAATCAACCAATTCGTGAAAAATTTGGCCGGAGTTACCCACGAAAACGGCAAGGTGGAAAAGCTCAATCAAGCGCGTATGGCAACCGATGCGGCGCAACAGGAGCGCAATAAGGCGATAGCCTTGATTGAGGAGGGTGTTACGCAACCGTTGATTAGTTTTCAGACGGGCTTAACCAGCTTGTCCGCAGAGTTTCCCAATACGACGCTGGCCACCAAAGCGTTGGCCGCTGCCGCCACTGCCGCCGCCGGTGCTTTGGGTTTGGTGGCAATGGCAAACGGCAAGGGGTTGGGGGATTTTCTGCCGGGGAAAAAAGGCGGAGGTATCGCGCCGAAAGGTGCGGCGGGCAGCTTTTTGGGAAAATGGGGCAGCAAACTGCTTGGTGCAAAAGCAAGTGTCGGCGCAGGCTTACTGTTTTATTCCGACGGCCTCAATAAGGGTGAGGGCGAACGTATGGAAGCCATGCGTCAGGCATACCGCACGGGAAAACCTTATTTACCGGTGCAACCGCAGCCGCGTTTGCGTGCCGAACCCTTGCAACCATTGCGCCCGCTCGACCCCCTTAAACCCGCCGAACCGCTTGCGCCCGTTATCACCCAGCAGACCGCCGCTTATCAAGCCGCGATTACCCAGCAAACTGCTGCTTACCAAGCCGCGCTGAATGCCGAGACGGCGGCGGTAACGGGCGGGCTGAATCAAATTAACGGCACGCTGGCCGCGGCCAACCAAACCATCAACAACAATATGACGGTAACGCTCGACGGGCGCGTGATTGCCCACGAGGTATCGCGGTATCAAGTGGCCATGTTCGGGCGTGGAGCGGGTCAATGAGCGGATGGCATACCTTATTGCAGGACGCATCTTATAAGGGCGTCGGCTTTGATATTGAGGCGGTGGACGAGAGTAACGGCAAGGCATTGGCCGAGCATGCGCGGCCGTTTGTGCAGGGTATCGACCTTGAGGACATGGGCACGACCGGGCGGCAGGTGCAGATTAAGGCGGTGTTTTGGGGCAAGGGCTATGCAGGCCGTCTGAAAAAGCTGCTGGATGCGCTGGAGCAGCCGGGCGGCGGCGTGCTGGTGCACCCTGTTTGGGGGCGGATGCACAACATGATTGCGGCATCGTGGAGCTACCGCCATGAGGCCGATTATGTGGATTATGCCGGCATCGATATTACTTTCCGCGAGGCGGCCGAAGCGCAGGAAATCTTTGTTTTTGAAAACGCCTTTTTGGTCGAGCTTGAGGCATTGATTGCCGATATCGATACCTACCGCGAGGCGGCTATCGGCTTTATTGATGCGGTGTTGGCGGTGGATGCGGGCGTATCGGCTTTATGGGGCAGCGCGCTGGGCATTTGGAGTGCGGCATCGGGTACGTTTGGCGCGGTGCGCCGTTTGTTTGATTTGGACAAAATCGCCTTTCCCGACCGCGGCGGATACAGCGCAGCGGCGTTTAAAAGCGGCTCGGCCAAGCTGTTTGCGGATATGGCGGTCATGGTGGATACCGGCATGCGCAGTGAGGCGGGTTTGGCTGATAATGCCATGCACCATGCCGGTTGGTCGCCGCGACAGCGGTTTGACGGGGCTGCGGCTGTTGCTGACCGTGCCGCCGCTATCCCTGATAATTTGCTGACCGGCCGCTTTTCAGACGGCCTGCAAAGCCGCTTGAACCGTTTAACCGCCAAACAGGTGCAGCCGGTAGCGCAGGCGGTGCGCCTGTTGTCGACGGCATCGCTGTTGTCGGTGGCGACGGCATTAATCGAGGCGCATGGCGAAGAGATGACTGCGCCCGATTTGATTGAGGTTAACCGCGCCATGCGCCGCCGTATGCAGGCCGAGATTGCCGCCTTGCGGGCGGTGCAGACGGCTGCTGCCGAGTCGGGCACTCTGACGGCCAACGCCGTGTATACCGAGGCTTACCAAACGGCAGAATCCCTGCGCGCGGCGGCAGGCCGTCTGAATGCGTTGGTTGCGGCGGCCATCAACCAAAAGCCGCCGCTGATTGTGCGCCAAGCCCCAATCGACGGCACGATACACCAAATCGCCCATGAGTTTTACGGCGATATCGCCCGCGCGGCAGAGCTGGTGCGGCTCAATCCCCATATCCACCACCCCGCGTTTATCAAGCGCGGCACTTTGGTCAACAGCTATGCAAAATAATTCATACGGCTATGCCGTGTCGGTGCGCGTGGGCGGTAAAGAGCACCGCCACTGGGAGCGCTACGACATCGACAGCGACTTTTTAATTCCCGCCGACAGCTTCGATTTTGCCATCGGCAGGTCGGGGCCGGAAGCGGCCATACCCGATTTAAGCGGCGAAACCTGCGAAGTGGTGATAGACGGCCAAACCGTGATGACGGGCATTATCGGCAGCCAGCGCCACGGCAAAAGCAAGGGCAGCCGCGAGTTGAGCTTGAGCGGGCGTGATTTGGCCGGTTTTTTGGTGGATTGCTCCGCGCCGCAGCTCAATGTTAAGGGCATGACGGTATTGGATGCAGCCAAAAAGCTGGCCGCGCCGTGGCCGCAGATTAAAGCGGTGGTGCTCAAAGCCGAAAACAACCCCGCTTTGGACAAAATCGACATCGAGCCGGGCGAAACCGTATGGCAGGCATTAACCCATATCGCCAACTCGGTCGGGCTGCATCCGTGGCTGGAGCCGGACGGCACGTTGGTGGTGGGCGGTGCGGATTACAGCAGCCCGCCGGTGGCGACATTGTGCTGGAGCCGCACCGACAGCCGCCGCAATATCGAGCGCATGGACATTGAGTGGGATACCGACAACCGCTTTTCCGAGGTGACATTTTTGGCGCAATCGCACGGCCGCAGCGGCGACAGCGCCAAACACGATTTAAAGTGGGTGTACAAAGACCCGACCATGACGCTGCACCGCCCAAAAACGGTGGTGGTATCCGATGCCGACAATTTGGCCGCATTGCAAAAGCAGGCTAAAAAGCAGCTGGCCGACTGGCGGCTGGAGGGATTTACACTCACGATAACCGTGGGCGGCCATAAAACCCGCGACGGCGTATTGTGGCAACCCGGCCAGCGTGTGCATGTGATCGACGACGAGCACGGTATCGATGCGGTGTTTTTTCTCATGGGGCGGCGGTTTATGCTTTCGCGCATGGACGGCACGCAAACCGAGCTGCGGCTCAAAGAGGACGGCATTTGGACACCTGACGCTTACCCCAAAAAAGCCGAGGCGGCGCGCAAGCGCAAAGGTAAGCGCAAAGGCGTGAGCCATAAGGGCAAAAAAGGCGGCAGAAAGCAAACGGAAACGGCGGTGTTTGAATGAGTTTGAGTAAATTGGCAAAAAAAACGGCGCAAACTGCTAAAAACATAGGCGAAACCCTGCGCGCGGCCTTTCGGGGCAAAATCACGCTGGTGGTGTCGTCCGAGCCGATACAGCGCGTGCAGTTGAGCGGCTTGGCCCACGAAACCCTGCAAGACCTTGAACATTTGCAGGAATACGGCTTTGCCAGCCATCCGCCCGACGGCAGCGAAGCGGTAGTGATACCGCTGGGCGGCAATACGTCGCACGGTGTGATTGTGTGCAGCCAGCACGGCAGCTACCGCATCAAAAACCTTAAGCCCGGCGAGACGGCGATTTTTAATCATGAGGGTGCAAAAATCGTGATTAAGCAGGGCAAAATCATTGAGGCCGATTGCGACGTGTACCGGGTTAACTGCAAACAATACGAGGTTAATGCGGCCACGGATGCCAAATTTAACGCGCCGTTGGTGGAGACCAGTGCGGTGTTGACGGCGCAAGGCCAAATCAACGGCAACGGCGGCATGGCCGTCGAGGGCGGCAACGGCGCCACATTTAGCGGCGATGTGAGTCAAACGGGCGGCAGTTTTAACACCGACGGCGACGTGGTGGCCGGCGATATATCCTTGCGCCGGCACCCGCATACCGACAGCATGGGCGGCAAAATATCACCACCGGAACCGGCATAGACAAGCAGACCTTTGGCAGCCTTCGGGCTGCTTTTTTTTTGCGCCTCAGGCTTGAAGCCAGTGCACTCCGTAAGGCCGTCTGAACACGGCAAAATGCCGGCATGGACAAAGAGCTAAACCCCGGCACCGGCGACTATACCGGCCGCACCGTCGATACGCTGCAAAATGCCGTGTACATCCGCCTGATGACACCGTTGGGCAGCTGGTGGGCGGATAAAACGCTCGGCTCGCTGCTGCATTTGTTGCAGCGTGAAAAAGACCTGCAACGGGTCAGCCTGTTGGCCGAGCAATATGCCGAGGAGGCACTGCAACCGATTGTTAAGAGCGGGCGTGCCGACAAGATTACCGTGCGCGCAGAGCAGCCGCACGACGGCCGCCTGATCCTGCATATCCGGGTGGATACGGCGGCAGGCGGATTTGACTACCGCCACGAAGTGCCCGTGATTTAAAGAGGTTTTAAACGTGTTTGAAACGCCGACATTTGAGCAAATCCGCGAGCGTATCCTGCGCGATACCAAAAGCCTGTGGCCGGATGCCGATATCAGCCCCGACAGCGACCATTATGTGCACGCCAGTCGTTTGGCCAGCTGCGCCGAAGGGCAATATGTGCATCAAAGCTGGATTGTGCGGCAGATTTTCCCGGATACGGCCGACCGCGAGTATTTGGAGCGGCATGCCTCCATGCGCGGTTTGCGCCGCCGCAATCCGACCACAGCCAGCGGCACGCTGACTGTAAGCGGCATTGCCCAATCCGTGCTTTCAGACGGCCTGCAAGTGCGTATCGGTCAGCGTTTTTACCGCACTACCGCCCGCGCCGTTATCGGCAGCGGCGGCACGGCGGAAGTACCGGCAATCGCCGAAGAGCCGGGCGCGGCCGCCAATGTGCGCGACGGCGAGGCGCAACTGATGGCCGCTCCCGCCGGCGTGGCCACCGAATGCCGCCTTACCGTGCAAGGCGGCACCGACCGCGAAAGCGATGCCTCGCTGCTGGCGCGGCTGCTGGAAATCATCCGCCGACCGCCCGCAGGCGGCAACCGTTACGACTATAAAAACTGGGCGTTGAGTGTCGACGGCGTAACCAGCGCATATGTTTATCCGCTGCGCCGCGGCTTGGGCACGGTAGATATTGCGATTACCTCCGCCGACGGTGTGCCGTCGGAAGAAACCGTGCGCCGCGTGCAGGCTTATATCGACGAGATGCGCCCGGTAACGGCAAAAAATGCGCTGGTACTCAAGCCAACCGTAACGGCGGTGCCCGTTACCGTGCAAGTCAAGCTCGACGGCATCGACTTGGCCGAGGCCAAACGCCGCATACAGACGGCCCTAAACGAATATTTTGACACCTTGATCCCCGGCGACGGCCTGACCGTGTCGCAAATCGAGGCGGCTGTCAGCAATACGGAGGGCGTGATCGACCGCCGTCTGATCACGCCGACGGCCAACCGCGCCGCCGATACGGTTAACCGCATCGAGTGGTTTAAAGCGGGCGCGATTAATGTAACGGAGATGCCGTCATGAGCTATCAAGACATCTTGCGGGGCCTGTTGCCCCCCGTGTCGTATGCCCGCAATGCCCCGCGTGTGCGGGCGCAGGCAGAAATAGACGGCGCAGCGCTGGATGCGGTGGCGGAATCGGCTCAAAGCGTTGCCGATGCCGTCGACCCGCGCAGCGCCGGCCAAATGCTGGCCGATTGGGAGCGTGTATTAGGTTTGGACGGTACGGGCAAAAACCGCCAGCGCCGTGTGTTGGCGGTCATGGCCAAGCTAAACGAAACAGGCGGCTTAAGTATCCCTTATTTCGTGCGTTTGGCCGAGGCGGCGGGCTATCAAATCCAAATCAATGAACCGCAGCCGTTCCGCGCCGGTGTCAACCGTGCGGGCGACCGTCTTGCGCCGCAGGAAATCATGTGGGTGTGGCACGTTAACGTGCGCGGCGGCAACAACCGCATTACCCGATTCCGCGCCGGTATCTCGGCGGCGGGCGACAGGTTGACCGATTACGGCGATGCCGTGATTGAGACCGTTATCCAAGATTTAAAACCCGCACATACCGCAGTGCGATTTACTTATGAGGCATAGACAATGCACGCTATCGATACCCCCGATAAACAGTTTAAAGACGGCAACGGTACCAGCGAGCTGGGCACCATCCTGCCCGCATGGTGGCTTAATCAGGTGCAGGGCGAGATATTGGCTGTGTTGACGGCCGCAGGTATCCAGCCCAATAAAGCCAAAACCAACCAACTCGCCGAGGCAATAAACAGGTTATTTGTCGGACAAGCCGGTGATCAGGATGTAGCCGGCGAAAAAACCTTTACCAGCCTGTTAACCGCCGGACGTGCCGAGCATTGGGGGAAAATACGAATGCCCGTGCAGGGCGGCGGGCATTGGTTTTTGGAGGCCAATCCGCAATCCGTTTTGTCAGATGGCAGCACACTTAAATTTAACATTAAGTACGAGCAAACCAGCGGCCAAGTTCGGTATATACATTTCCCGGAGTTGGGTAGTGCCAACCGCACGGTTGCATATCAAGATTGGGTAATTGCCCGTATTGCAGGTGTCGAGAGCAGTGCCGTTAAGACTACGGGCAACCAAACTGTGGGCGGCAAAAAAACCTTTTCGGAAAGTGTCGACTTTGCAGGTGGTTTGCGCATATCGGGCAACAACACAGAGCAATGGGCGGAGCTGGGCTATGCCGCCAGCGCCGTCTATCTCAAAAATCCCTCCAGCAACAAATCATTGCAATTGGGCGACGACGGCACCATCAAATATCAGGGCGACAAGTTGGTGCTGTGGTCCGACCGCCGCGATGCCGTCGATTTGGCCAACAGCCAAACCGTTGCCACCTCGCAGGCCGTTAAGACGGTCAACGACAAGGCAGAGCAGGCCGCGCCGCCGGGTACGATTGTTGCTTACTCTGGCACAACTGCGCCGCCGGGCTGGCTTAAATGTAACGGTGCCAACGTCAGCCGCGCCACCTATGCCGCTCTGTTTGCCGTTATCGGCACGACATACGGCGCGGGCGACGGCAGGACGACATTTACGCTCCCCGATATCCGTAACGAGTTTATCCGCGGCCTGGATGACGGCAGGGGGTTGGACAGCAGTCGTGCATTAGGCTCCAAACAGACGGCGCGACTACCGCAACACTCGCACGGCGTCGGTTTTATGATTGGCGATGATATGAGATTTGCTAAGGCCGGTGTGAATTACAACATTGACAGCGGTAAAGATTTTTGCTTGTCGGCAGGGGCAAACAGCACTACCAGCGTGGAGCGATATAGCGGCAACGGACAGCGCGTCGAGACCATTGCCACCTATGGCATGACGGGTGATTTGGCTCCGTCAAATATCGCAGAGTTGTACATCATTAAAATTTAACGAGGTTATAAAATGACAATACAATGGAAAAAACCCGTCTGCCAATTAGATTCAGACGGCCTGTATCTCGGACAAAACGAGGCCGATTTAGACATCAACGCCCGCGACGGCAGCTACATTATCCCCGGCGGCTGCATCGACGTGGAGCCACCCGAAAACCGAGACGGCCACGCCGCACGCTGGACGGGCGAGGCGTGGGAGTATATCCCCGACCACCGAGGCAAGACGGCATACCAAACCGCCGACGGCCAAGCCGTGATAGTCGTTACCGCAGGCGGGCTTTCAGACGGCCTCACGTTTACCGCACCGCCGAGCCATTGGCACACATGGGACGGCAAGCAGTGGGCGTTGGCGGAGCAGGATGCCGCCGAGTGGCTGGCGCAGGCCAAAGCGGCCAAGCTGGCGGAGATTAACGCCGCCGCGCAAAGCTATGTATGCCATCTGTCAAAATCCAACGATGTGCCCGAATTTGAGCGGCAGACATGGCCGCTGCAAGCCAACGAGGCTTTGGCGTGGGAACAAGATCCAAGTACAGACACCCCGCTGTTGGCGCAGATTGCCGCTGCACGCGGTTGTGATTTGGACGGTTTGCGCGGCAAGGCGCTGGCCAAAGCCAAGCAGTTTGCCGCCTTGTCGGCAACGGTGGCCGGCCAGCGTCAAGCCTATGCCGACCGTTTGGACGCGGCGCAGGAGGTGGCGGCGGTAGCGGCCATCGAGCCTGTTTACCAATTGCCCCAAGAGGCCGTCTGAAATGCGTAAGCTGTCTTTGGATGTGGCGGCTTATGCCTACCAAGTCGCCATCTCTGCCGACCAGATGCTTAATGCGGTGTTGGGCGGGTTTGCCGACGAGACGCTAAGCAGCCGCATATACCGCAACAGCACTTTGGCGGACAAGCCGCGCCGACGTTGGCGCGCGGCCAAGTGCGCGGTCAATGCCCTGTTTTTTTGGCAGGCCGACCATTGCCGCGGTGCGTACAACAGCGAGCGCGTGCGGCGGCATATGCACGGGCATTTTAAGGAGTAATCATGCCGCCGGTTAAAAATCTCAACTTATATAGAGGCGACACCCATTATTTTGAGTTTGTGCTGTCGGGCTTGGGCGATGTGGGGGGTGCTACGGTGGTGATGGATATTGTGCCGGGCAACGGCGGCCAAGTGCTTAAGCCTAAGCTGACGGTGCGCGGTCAGGTGGTCGAGGTGTTGTTTGATTCCCGGCTTACCCATGACTTGACGTGGCAGCTGGGTAATTATGATATGCGCGCCATTTGGGGCGGCGTGGTCAAAACGATTGCCAAGGGCACGGTCACCATCAGCCAGTCTGTTACGCCGGTATCCGACCGGCTTGGCGAAGGCGGCAGCGTGCGCCGTGAGGCGGTGTTGTTGTCGGCGGGTGAGCCGCCAATCAGTATTTTGCCGGGCTTGTCGCCGGAGGATGCGGAGCAGCGTATTGCCGCCGTCGAGCGGCGGTTGGACGAGCTGGGCGCGGCCGTGGCCGATGCCGAGGAGAGTCCCGAGGTGGCAAGGTTGTTGGATACGGTGCAGCAGCTGCAGACGCAACTGCAGCAAGCCTTGTTAACCGGCAATGCCGATGTCGGCCAAATCCGCCGACAATTGGCGGCGGTCGAGACGGCCTTGGCCCAATCGGGCGGCTTGGAGGCCAGATTGCAGGCTTTGGAGAGCGGCAAGCAGCAGGCGGAAGTGCTGGCGGTCGAGCTGGCCAGCCTTAAGCAGCAGTTGGCGGATAAGGCGCAATCGAGTGCCATTGAAGAGTGCAAACAGCTGATCCGCCAAGCCCAATCCGACTTGGAGCAGCGCTTGCGGCAATTGCAGTCGGGCGGCCAAGTGAGCAGCTCGGAGATTGCCGCGCTGGATCAGCGTGTGCAGCAGCTGGAGACGCAATTGCGCGAGTTGCAGCGGGCGGCGTTGGCCGGCAACCAAGTCGGCAATCCCGAGGCGGTCGCCCAATTGCAGCAGCGTATTGAGGCGGTGGAGACGCAGCTGGCCAAGATTGCGGCGTTGGAGGCGGATATCCAGCAGCTGCGCGGCCGGCTCAACAAGCCCAAGATGGAGCGTATCCACTTGCGGCAGGATGTGTGGTCCAACGGCGGTTATCCGTGGACAACCGTACAGTTTGCTAACAGCTATACCCAGCCGGAGTTGAGCTATCAGATCGTGCACAAGTCTTTAAACGTGAGCTTTTTGGAGCTTAATTACTGTAATTTGACGGGCAGCAGCGTACAAATCCGGTCCAATTTCAAGTTTGAGAGCATTGATGTGGATTATGTGGTGCATTTGACCGTTAGAGAGGGAGCGGACGTGTAGGGATAGAGATAAGGAGGGACGGCGGCGTGCCGGTGTTCGCAGCACCGACACGCCAGCCAAAGCAGATTAAGCCTGCATTGACATCAAGGCCGCCTTGCTTGTACAAGCGGCGGGGATTATAACTTACTTAAGTAGATGCAGTATGATTTTTTATCGCGAGTTGCGCTGTCCTGCCTGCGGCAAATTGTTGGCTAAAGGCAGCGGCAGTATTCAAATCAAGTGCCATCGTTGCAAAAAGATTAGCACTTTCCGTTAGTTATCAAGCAGAGTGTCCGGAGCATCATTATTAACCGTTTGCGAGCACCTTTAAGAGTGCCGGAGGTCGATATGATGCCTAAGTACCACGCTAAGGCGCCCCTCCCTTTTGTGGGGCAAAAACGTAATTTTATTAAGCATTATTTAGGGGTCTTGGATAAGATACCCGGTAGCGGATCCGGCTGGAATATTGTTGATGTGTTCGGTGGCAGCGGGCTGTTGGCTCATGTAGCCAAGCGCATTAAGCCTGATGCCCGTGTTATCTATAATGATTTTGATAACTACGCAGCAAGGGTTAAGGCCATACCTGACATCAATCGTTTACGCCGTTTAATCTCCGGCTACCTTGCGGGCTACGTCAAAAAGCAACGTATACCCGATGACGTCAAACAAGTCATAATCGGGGAGATAGAGCGCTTTGACGGCTACAAATGCCATGTGGTTTTAGCATCTTGGTTTTTATTTAGCGGCCGCCAAGCGGCAAATTTAGAGAGGTTTTATCGCTCCGAGTGGTACTTTAATTTGCCGCTCTCCGATTATCCGGTTGCCGATGACTACTTGGACGGCTTGGAGATAATCCGCCAGTCTTACGAGACGTTGATTCCGCAGTTTTCCGACGACCCGCAAGCATTGTTGGTGCTTGATCCGCCCTATTTATCCACTACACAAGCGGCTTATGCTCAAGACGGCCGCTTCGGCTTGGTTGATTACCTCAAACTTGTCAATCTTGTACGCCCGCCATATCTGTTTTTCAGCTCTACGCGGTCGGAGTTTATCGACTATATTGATGCGGTCGTGTCTATGCAGCTGGATAATTGGCATGTATTTGATCACTCTACCCGGCTAACCGTGCAGGCTAAGGTCAGCAAATATGCCTCATACGAGGATAATCTGGTGTACAAACTTTAGGCGTTTAAAAACCCCGTTTAACCTATCTTTAAACGGGGTTTGTTTTAGCGGATTTTTTGTCACCAGTTTGTTTGTCGGGTGGTGACAAAAAAATCGCTAAATGGTGACAAAACGCGCGCGATGTTACACTGCCGTCGGTATCCGTGTTTCAACACACAGCCGCCCGAAGGCGGCTGTAAACCGTCCATAAAGGGATCGGGGGCTAAAACCTGTTTCAACACACAGCCGCCCGAAGGCGGCTGTTCTTGACTGGCGGAAATGCTGGTTCTGCAATTTCAGTTTCAACACACAGCCGCCCGAAGGCGGCTGTTAAATTGTCTCGGGTTGTATCGGGAAATTGGATGGGTTTCAACACACAGCCGCCCGAAGGCGGCTGTTGATTGCGGCCAATCCGCATCTGCCGTTGGCCGAAGTTTCAACACACAGCCGCCCGAAGGCGGCTGTCCTCCGCGGCGATGGTTAAAAAGCTGAATGAAGAGTTTCAACACACAGCCGCCCGAAGGCGGCTGTGAAGCAACAGGCACATATTACGAAGCATTAGCCGTTTCAACACACAGCCGCCCGAAGGCGGCTGTTCGTTCCAACCAATAAAAGCATATTCGTGTCCGTGTTTCAACACACAGCCGCCCGAAGGCGGCTGTAGGCACAATCGACAGCAACCCGACACCTTTTGTAGTTTCAACACACAGCCGCCCGAAGGCGGCTGTGCGTTTCAAAAATATTTACCAGCGTGCCCTTCAGAATGTTTCAACACACAGCCGCCCGAAGGCGGCTGTATGTGTTTTAAATCAATGTTCCAAATCGCTCTCGTTTCAACACACAGCCGCCCGAAGGCGGCTGTCTGTAAACGGAAAGTCTATCAACAAACCTGCACGAGTTTCAACACACAGCCGCCCGAAGGCGGCTGTACGATTTCATCTGATTCAAATCCCAAATCGACCATGTTTCAACACACAGCCGCCCGAAGGCGGCTGTTTACTCTGAAATACAAAGCCGATGTTCCAAAGCTGTCGTTTCAACACACAGCCGCCCGAAGGCGGCTGTCATAGCAGCCTGATAAAACACACTGGCTCTGCCATGTTTCAACACACAGCCGCCCGAAGGCGGCTGTACCAGAATATCAAGAAAATATCAAAGTTCCTGCCGGTTTCAACACACAGCCGCCCGAAGGCGGCTGTATGTCCGATATCGCCCGTTTCAGGGGAGAGATACAGTTTCAACACACAGCCGCCCGAAGGCGGCTGTCTTTGACGATGAGAGACACCGAAGTCCTTGACCAAGTTTCAACACACAGCCGCCCGAAGGCGGCTGTTGATTGCGGCCAATCCGCATCTGCCGTTGGCCGAAGTTTCAACACACAGCCGCCCGAAGGCGGCTGTGAAGCAACAGGCACATATTACGAAGCATTAGCCGTTTCAACACACAGCCGCCCGAAGGCGGCTGTACAGCAACGTGCAACAGAAAAAGCCAAACAACACGTTTCAACACACAGCCGCCCGAAGGCGGCTGTATTAATTACGAATGCCGATTATTTCTATGACTTTGTTTCAACACACAGCCGCCCGAAGGCGGCTGTCAATAGATTGCTGTCTCATTTCAGACGGCCAAAACCATGTTTCAACACACAGCCGCCCGAAGGCGGCTGTTTAAGCAACAATACATTCAGCGTTTATGACGACATGTTTCAACACACAGCCGCCCGAAGGCGGCTGTAACTTGCAATTTATACAAGCCTGATTCTTGCTTTGTTTCAACACACAGCCGCCCGAAGGCGGCTGTCTAAGGCTTTTGCAAAAAGTTCTTTCTGCTCTTGAGTTTCAACACACAGCCGCCCGAAGGCGGCTGTAAAACGGTCAATGTATTGTGTTCCAATTTCAGGTTTCAACACACAGCCGCCCGAAGGCGGCTGTAAGTTCCATGCTTAAGCCTTTTATGTATCTGCTGTTTGTTTCAACACACAGCCGCCCGAAGGCGGCTGTTCGTTCTGCTTATTCTTTTGTTTTACGTCAACAAAGTTTCAACACACAGCCGCCCGAAGGCGGCTGTTTGTATTTGGGATGACAATCAAGGGGAGCCTGATTATGTTTCAACACACAGCCGCCCGAAGGCGGCTGTTCAACCGCCTCATCGCGGGTTTGGATACCCACCGTGTTTCAACACACAGCCGCCCGAAGGCGGCTGTTCGTCAGAAAAATCATGGATTCGGAGTATGGAAAATGTTTCAACACACAGCCGCCCGAAGGCGGCTGTTTCTCTTTTTCCTAGCTTTATTTATCTTTATCTTTTTGTTTCAACACACAGCCGCCCGAAGGCGGCTGTTCATCCGCATGCCATCCGCCATTTATTCGGCACTGTTTCAACACACAGCCGCCCGAAGGCGGCTGTCTTCCAAGTCCGCAGCCGTCCCGTCTTGATGCAGGTTTCAACACACAGCCGCCCGAAGGCGGCTGTGGCAGCGTCGGCACAGTTTTTTAACCCCGAAACGGAGTTTCAACACACAGCCGCCCGAAGGCGGCTGTTTAAAGGCTTGGCAAAATCGCAATGCCTTGATTTTGTCGTTTCAACACACAGCCGCCCGAAGGCGGCTGTCCTCCGCGGCGATGGTTAAAAAGCTGAATGAAGAGTTTCAACACACAGCCGCCCGAAGGCGGCTGTCCTGTTGACGATATACGTTTTCAAAAAATGCTGGTTTCAACACACAGCCGCCCGAAGGCGGCTGTAAGCTCTTTTGTTTCAGCTTCTGTTAACTCAACACGTTTCAACACACAGCCGCCCGAAGGCGGCTGTCTGAATGTTGCTGAATACTCCGTTTCTTCAGTTTTGTTTCAACACACAGCCGCCCGAAGGCGGCTGTATGCCTTTTTCCTTGTTTGCAGACACGGCAGGCTCGTTTCAACACACAGCCGCCCGAAGGCGGCTGTGGGCGCATGGAAAACGAACTTTCCGACATTTCCGGTTTCAACACACAGCCGCCCGAAGGCGGCTGTACCCTATCATCGGATGCAAGCGCATCAATAAAGTGGTTTCAACACACAGCCGCCCGAAGGCGGCTGTGCGCGACAGTTGGCGGCCTGTGGTGCCGTTTGATGTTTCAACACACAGCCGCCCGAAGGCGGCTGTGGCAAACAAAGTCAGAAAATGCGTCATCGGAATGGTTTCAACACACAGCCGCCCGAAGGCGGCTGTCTTAATTTTACTAAGTTCGGCTGGAAATATGGGGTTTCAACACACAGCCGCCCGAAGGCGGCTGTCACGGCCTGCGAAGTCTTGCAAGAACCTACCTGCGGGTTTCAACACACAGCCGCCCGAAGGCGGCTGTGGCACTTCCGAAAACGTGATTTCCGTCTTATAGGGGTTTCAACACACAGCCGCCCGAAGGCGGCTGTATGAAATCCGCCGAAACACTGGCGGAGAAATACAGGTTTCAACACACAGCCGCCCGAAGGCGGCTGTGTCTTATTATACACACATGGCAAGACAACAACCAACGGTTTCAACACACAGCCGCCCGAAGGCGGCTGTAAATCTGATGAACCTGATATGCTGTTTCCGTCTGGTTTCAACACACAGCCGCCCGAAGGCGGCTGTATCGCGGTAGGGCTTGCTTCTGAAGCCTTCATGCTGTTTCAACACACAGCCGCCCGAAGGCGGCTGTTGGCATAAAGCATTGGTCAAGGCGTGGCCGAAGTGATGTTTCAACACACAGCCGCCCGAAGGCGGCTGTAATTTCCAATTGTTCATTTATGGATGTGTAAAAAATGTTTCAACACACAGCCGCCCGAAGGCGGCTGTGTGATTATTTTGTGAAACTCAATCAAAATGCACTGGTTTCAACACACAGCCGCCCGAAGGCGGCTGTCCCTGCTTCAGGGTGCGGTAAAAACGGCATCGGGGTTTCAACACACAGCCGCCCGAAGGCGGCTGTCCCTGTTGATAACCCCGAATCCGATAAAGGAAACAGTTTCAACACACAGCCGCCCGAAGGCGGCTGTTGCGCAGGACTCAAAACCGCGCTTATGCAAAAAGTTTCAACACACAGCCGCCCGAAGGCGGCTGTTCCATGCATTCTTTTTTGTTCCAAACGGCAGCACCGGTTTCAACACACAGCCGCCCGAAGGCGGCTGTACAGCTCGCAGACTGGATACGTACAAAGCGGATAAGTTTCAACACACAGCCGCCCGAAGGCGGCTGTGCAGGCGCCTTTTTAGATGGTGTCTTGACTGGCGGTTTCAACACACAGCCGCCCGAAGGCGGCTGTGAAGATTCCCGTATATCAGCAATGATTAACAGGGTTTCAACACACAGCCGCCCGAAGGCGGCTGTAGCCTTCTCGGAAACCTTTATCCATCAAGGCTTGCACGGCCCTGATTCGCTAAAGCTCTCCGAAAACGCGAAAAGCGAGTATAACACAGCCTTATTCCGCCACACCCGCTTTCCTAATGTCCTGATTGTTAAAGAACAATCCTGCATCGCTAACCACCCCGCATTTTCATGAGAACCACGGGTTAGCGATTCACACGATCAGCGTATCCTGAAACACGTCCACCGCCGCCTTCGCGCCGTGGTGTTCCACCTTGCGCCGCCATTTGCTGCCCAGATGATAAAAGCGCAGGCTGTCGGTTTCGGGCTGGTAGGTGTCGAGCAGCTTGGCTTTGAGTTTCACCCACTGATCAGGCGTTACGTCGCACTCGAATACCGAATATTGCACGCGCACGCCGTAATCCAGGCAATGCTTGGCGATGCGCCGCAGCCTCGCCTGCCCATCTGCGCCTTCCAGCGAAATATCATAAGTAATCAACATCAACACGCCATTTTCCCTTATTTCTTTTTCAGACGGCCTCAAATATAAGCGGAAAGGCCGTCTGAAGATGCCTGTCTGAAAAACTCAACGCATCAAAAACGGCGGATATTCCGCCAAATCCCCTCGCAGATGCCGCGCCAGCAGCATGGCCTGAATATGCGGCAGCAGGCCGACGGCCACTTCCTCCTGCAAAAACGGATGCACAATCTTTTCCTGCTTTTTCGCCTGCAAGGTTTGAAACAGCAGCTTGCGCGCCTCCGGCTTGATATTCACCGCCCCGCCCGCCTCGGCAACAAAATCCTGCGGCTTAATCTGCCCGCGGTTAATCAGGCTCAACACCAGCCTATCCGCCCACCACGCGCGGAACTCCTCCAGAATATCCTGCGCCAAACTGTCGCGCCCCGGGCGGTCGGCGTGCAGAAAACCCACCTGCGGGTCCAAACCCACGCCTTGCAGCGCGCCGCTGATGTCCTTGCCCAAAATGCTGTACACAAACGACAGCAGCGCATTCACCCCGTCACGCGGCGGTCGGCGGTTGCGTCCATCGAAAGCAAAACCGCTGTTTTCGCGCAGCAAATGGCGGAACACGCCGAAATAACGCGCCGCCGCATCGCCCTCAATCCCGCGAACCTTGTCCAAACACTCCGCCCGCTTCAACTGCTGCAAAGAAAAATTCAACGCCGTTACCGCCGCCAACACCTCCGCATGCTCGCCATGATTACGCAAACGCCGCTGCAACACCCGCTTGGCCGACTGAATCTTCGCCGCAATAATATGCCGCGCAATCGGCACAGGATTCTGCTCCGACTGCCGATACTGCGCCCGCCGCAACAACACATTACCACTCTGCCGCCCCTGCAAACGCCCCAAAAACCGCCCGTTCTCGGTAAAAAACGCCAAATTCACATTGTTTTCGCCGCAAAAACCCATCAAAAACGGCGACACCAGCACATTGCCGAAACAAAATATATGCCCGATCGCATGCACCGGCAACTGCGCCACCTTCTTGCGCTCCTGCTCCACCACCAGCGTTTCCCGCTCCTTATGCAGATAACTGCCTTGGGTGGTGATATAGAGCGTGTTTTGCAGTTTGCGCATGATAAAAACTCCTCGGATTTTGAGCGCACTCTTAGGGATTGATGCTTAGGCTACCTGAAACAGGGTAGGTCGGATTCTTGAATCCGACATTTTCAAATTTATCGCAATAATTTGAGACAACGAAAATATCAAACATTTGTCGGATACGAGTATCCGACCTACACCAACTACATACTTAGCTTAGAATATCAGCATTTTGTTGAGCTATATTTATAGTTTCTACAACCTGTACTGGTCTAGATAAACTTTTTAACTGCATAACGTCATTTTTTATTGCGTCAAATTCACTACCAGATTTGGATATTAAAATATGTAACGGTATTTTACCTTTCCCAGGCGAATTTCTATATAATCCAACTAGCGCTTTACTATCAGTTAATATTATTGACGATCTAAAATAACCTTTTGAGTACATATAAATTTCAAAATTATGCTTTGAATATCTATCTGAAAAATTTTTTATCTCCTTGACAGCTTGATCAATTTTATTCTTATATGAATTAATATCATCTTTACCATTAGCATGACACAGAAGTTTAGCTGCATCAGATTCCCCATCTAACAAAATAAATGTAGTGGTCATACCTTCTTTTTCAAATCTATTACATAAATTTTCAGCATTCTGCGTAATGAAAAACTTTCCATCATTCATGGCTATAATAAATACTTTTGATTCTTTAAAATCAAGTGATTCGATACTTCCATTTTCTAAAATAGAGGCAATTCCAACTTCATTAGCTTTTTGAAGAAGTGGTATTTCATTAAATATGAAATCCTTAGTTTCCTTTTGCAGAAATTTAGATATAGATAGAGCTGAAAAAAGAGCTATCCCAATATTTGACGATAAACTAGTCCACATATTATTTTCTTGAAATAACAAAGGAACAATTATAGACATCACAAGTAACGCTACTATTCCCCACAGAGACAGTTTTTCTAACCATAAATTAATAGGCTTTTTATTCATTTAATTATCCTATTTAAAATAGAAGTAACATTTACCTTATTCCACTCTAAACAACCCCGCCACATACCCCACCGACCTATCCTTCTCCACCAACTTCGGCTGGCAAACCTCAATCAACGAACAGGCTTTACAGCGTTTGCCGTATTCGGGCGGCGGGGTGGTACCGCTGTCCAGTAGTTCGCGCACATTGCGGATAACGTCCAGCGTTTCCGCCCTGAGGCCGTCTGAAAACACCACCGGCACGCGGTGGCGGGTTTGCATGTACCACAATGCGCCCTCTGCCACCGTTTGCCCGGTCATTTCCTCCAGGCACAGGGCTTGGGCGCAGAGCTGGATTTCATCGAACGGCTCGGGCTTGGGTTTGCCGCGTTTGTATTCGACGGGCTTCAGACGGCCTGTCTGAATATCGCGCTCGACCATATCCAACACGCCGTGCACACCCAATTTTTCCGCCGACACATGCACGCTGCGCTCGAAGCGCACGCCCTTGCGCGTTTCCGGCTCGCCGCCGTCCACCCGCTCATGCAAAGCGCTGCCTTGTGCGGTCAAATAGTTCTCCGCCCATACTTGTTCGTTATGAATCAAGGCACACTGGCGCGGGCAAAAGGCGTAGTGTTGCAGGGCGGAGAGCGGGATGCTTATCATGGTATTTTTTCTCATTCATAAGCGCTTATTGCGGTAAAAAACATCTATATTAAGCGCTTTATATAGTGTGTTTTTACCATTAATAAGCGCTTATTATGAGAATTTTTATCACAGAAGTTCTTCTACGGTTACCCCCTTGAGGCCGTCTGAATGCACACTAATGCGGTAATCGCTGAATGCAGCAGCGGGTGTGCCGCTTTCGCCGTGGATGCGCTCGACTTTGACGGCTTCAAACAGTTTATGCGCGGGTTCGTTGCCGAGTGCGCTGTCGTGTTTAAAAACAATGAGTTTGCGGGCGGCCATTTCACCACGGGCGGCGGAGCGGTCGTGCTCGAACATGAGCCTTAAGGCGTTCCACAGCTGTTGCAGGTCTTCATCGGAGAAGCCGGTTTTGGCGGCAAGGTTGGCGGAAACGAAGCCGTGCACACGATAGAGTGCATAGGGGACGATGTATTTGCGCCCCATGGTGCGTTCTTTTTCGAGGTCTTTTTCGTTGGTTACGGCCATGCGGGTGATGGAGACTTCCAGCGGCACGATGGGGTCGACGGATTGGGCGAAGGCGAGCTGCACGGGGCCGCGCACTTGGCCGCTGTTGACTTCAGTGGTCATCACTGCACCGAAGGTACGGATATCGAAGAAATTTTTGCACATCCATGCGGTGATGTCGCGGGCTTTGGCTTCGTCTTTGGGCAGCTTTTTGGCTTCGGATTCGATGCCGAGGGCTTCATAAGCGCGTTTGTTTTGCAGGTTGAGCACGCTTTTTTCTTTCACGTAAATCTCATAGCCCGCTTGGTTTTCGTTGGCCAGCTCCACAAAGTTGCGGATTTTGCGCTTCAGGCACACATCGGTTACCAAGCCTTTGCTGGACTCGGGGTCGAGGCGCGGCATATTGCCGGCGTCGGGGTCTCCATTGGGGTTGCCGTTGGTTACGTCGAAGAAAAACACGAATTCGTAGCGGTTTTGGATACTCATCACTTTATCTCCTTGGATTTATTCGTCTTCAGAATCAGATTCTGTCTTCAAATGATTGGCCAGCTCAATGTCTTCAGGAACATCTCCACCTTCTTGCTTGCTGTATTTTTTGAACCGCTGTTGGTAATAACCAATGACAAAACGGCCTTGTTCTTCCAGCGATAAATGGCGGGGGAACGGGGTTTCAGCATCAAAAACGCTGACAATTTCCCCAACTTTGTTTTCCAGCCAATTGGCCAGTTTTTTAGAATCTCCTGTTACCCATTTTGCTTTTTTACCTTTTCTCAAGCCGGAGATGTGGGTACGGTAATTATCCAAAAGCAAGGGGAAAGTGCTGTGCGGCGAACTGGAAGCACCGCCGTAAAATTTATCTCTCACACCGGCATTCAACTCCCCCAAAGCAGATGATTGCGCCAATTCGATAATGGCAAACAAACGCCCCAAGCGGTACGGAATGTCTTGAGTTTCTTCATTAAGCCCCATATCAAACTCCTCTTTGCATAAATTGTTACGTTTTAAAACCGATTTAATTACCGCTACCCGCAGGCCGCTAATGAAGCCGTCCGAGCGGATACGGCCAATCATGCGCGACAGCATGGTTTGCGGATAATGCCTGCCCGTTAAGATGGCACGCATGTATTCCCCTGCCAATTGCGGCGGAATGTCTTTGCTTTCCGACTTTTTCAGACGGCCGTCGGCTCCTTTGCGCTTGGGCGTGGTTTCCAGCAATATCCGCCAAACGGAAGGCGGTTTTGCACCCCATACAGGCGGGTTAATCGACAAATCATCGCGATGTTTTTTGATATTTTCCGCCAGCTTGCCAAACGTGGTATCCAGCCAAAAACGGATGGAAATGCGCGAAGCATTGGGTGCCAAACCCAAAATATAAAAACGGGTTTGGTCGTCCAAATTCGGATCGATTTCCCGAAGCGGGCGGCCTTTGACCACTTGCGCCAAAACATCGAAGATTTTCTGGTTTTCCTGCTCATCGTCGGGCGGTGTCATCGCGGCGGCAAAAAAACCTTCCGCTGCCTCAGCTTGCTCGGGCGTGGCGGCTTCTGCCCAGAAAACGGTGCTGGCATCGCCGATGGTCAGGCAATGGCCGTTTTCACGGCGCAGCAAGTAATTGAGTGCGGTGGTATAGGCAAAGGCAGACACTTCCGACACCGGCGCATTCGCACCCTGCTCTTTGCCGAAAGAAGTAAACGATTCTTTATTGAACGAGATAATCGAGCCGCCCGAACTCTGCCCACCGAACACGCCCTTAATCGCCGGATGCAGCCGCGCAATCGGTGCTTGTTCGCCGCTTACCAAACACAAACCCTGCTCCGCTTCATCGTTTTTCAGACGGCCTGCCCACAATGCCTGTGCCGCTTCGCGCTGATGGATATAGCCGCGCGTGCCGTCCAATCTGAACACCACGTTGGCATCGAGCATGTCAGGCAAACATGGCGGATGGGCAAATTGCTCGGGCTGCCAGCGTTCCAAAAAACGGCGCAAGGCCAGCAAGCCCTCGTCTTGCGTGTCTTTCAGAGCTTCCAAATGCAGCTCACGGAAAGCGGCAAAGGTTTTTTCAGACGGCACAAATGGCTGTTCTTTGGCAGTAGCCTTGTCTTTATTGGCTTCCACGCCCAGCGCATAGGCGGTTTTGTCCCACAAAAAATTGGGCTTCACGCCTGACGTTCGCTTTTCAGGACGCGGCACACTCATCAAGCGCGGCTGCGGCTTTTTGTCGCCTGTGAGATGCGGCACCACATCCACCAACAGGCCGTCTGAATCCAACACCAGCACCCAGCCGATTTTTTCTTCGCTAAACCCATAAGGCGGCACTTTCGGATTACCCGCCACATCGTTTTCAGTGGCTAAACGGCGGTAATAACGCGCAAGAGAGGTCAAAATCATTTTTTCACCTCCTCAGCAAAAAACGGCGGCACTTCAACCACCCCGTTTTTCATCTCCGCACGGAAAAAGTGCGGCAGATTGCTACCGTCGAAATCAATATCGTGCAACATCCAGCCCAAATCGCGGTCGCGCTCGTTTTCAGGTAGCGCCGACTTCGGCAGCGAATCCTCATCCACCCACGCAAAATGCGCCGGAAACTCGCGCACGCCCATGCAAGGCTGCTGGAAGCACTGCCCTTTTGCGGCGCGGCGTTTAAACATCTCGATATGCTTGGCAATCGTTTCGCCCTCGCCCGCCCGCGCAGTTAACACCGCATGTGCCTCAATCACATAGGCCACATCTTTCAACACCGTCGCCGCGCGCTGCTGACGGTCATCCTCAATCAGCGCATACAAATCTTCTACACTCTTGCGCCGCATCGCCCCGCTGACCTTACTGGCCGAAATCTTGCTGCCCAACTCATTGCGCCGCACCGACTCGAAGCGAATCGGCTTCAATACATGAATGCGGTCAATCACCCAACGAATCGCCGGCTTCCAATGCACTGCGGCCAAAATCCCTCGCGCCGCTGAGGGCGTCATCACATCGTAAGAGACACGCTCTACCTTCATCTCAGGGCGGGTAAAGCAGGCGTAGTCGCCCCAGATGTGTAAGCGTATTTTGTTTGCCATGCTGGCTCCTTTTACACACAGCCGCCCGAAGGCGGCTGACTTTCACTTTAAACTATCAACTTTAGTTTCAACCCACGCAGCCCGAAGGCTGCGATACATTAGCTATTTTCAGACGGCCTGTTTCTCAAACCGCAAAAAATCCGCCAATTTTTTGGCTTCACTCACTTCATCATGAGGAATCAACAGATAACGCCACGCTTTCGTGCCGTGTTGGCTGGCGTAATCGGATGCGTGTTGGCACCATGTGCTTGCCGCTTGGGCTTTGGCTTGCACTTCCGGCGTATTCAAATCAGCACGCGCCTTGGTTTCCGCCATCAAAATACAATCCTCCGTCTCCACCACAAAGTCAGGCAAATATTCTTTTTGCTCCATACCCAGTTTGTAATCTATTTGAAACTGCCCTTTGGCAGGTTTAAACCATTTTTGTGCGTCGCGCTCTAAAATAACGGCAAAGCGACGTTCGGTGTCGGAATCAAATTTTTGCAACGGATACAGACATTTTTTGAAATGGCCGAACAACATATGTTTGATGCGCGTTTTATCCGCCACGGTATCGCGCACCGCATGTACAGGCTCGCCTGCAACCACGGTATAGGCGCAGGGTTTGAGCGGACTAAAGCCTTGGCTAACCCTGGCTTCGTAGCCGGCGGCTTTTTCCCAAAAGTGCGCAGCCATTTGTGCATGAATTTCACGGGCAATCAGGCAACGTTCTTTGTCCAGCACATTCAGGGCTTCTTCTCCACTTAAATAACTGTGCAAATACGCCACCATCTGCCCCGCCAAGTCATATAAAAGCTCGGATTGGGTAAAGTAATCAATATCGTCAAAATCGATTAGTGCGTGAACGATATAATCTTCAGGGCGTTTTTCAGTCAGCCCCATTTCCCGTGCCAAGCTGGTTTGCTCGTTAGTGTGCAGATTGTGAATGGTGATTTCCCGTTCGCTCGGTTGTAAACGCAACCCGCTGGCATCCAAAGTGAACGGATGAAATCCCGTGCTCACCTCGCCGCTTGGCACAACGGTAATGCGCGGAATATCGATATTGTTATCCACCATCACCTTTGTGGTTTTGGCAACAATATTTGCCACATCCGGCGTATTTTCCATCGGTAATTCGCCCTGCGCCGGTTGCAGGCGTTTTTGCACCTCGGCGGTAATTTGCGCCTGTATATCTGATTGCAATAATGCTTGCGAAGTCGGCGCATCATCAGGTCTGCGGCCATATTGTGCCGCCACCTCCATCACCACGCGGGCAATTCGCTTTTCATTTTCATTGGTAAAAACGGATTGATAAGATTGTGATTCTTGTGCAGGAATAAATTCAGACGGCCCATCAGCCAGCCCCAAATGCACCTCCATGGTGCTAGCTACCCGAACACTCACCTTTTCATCATCTTGGCTGGGTGCTTCCAAAATAACCTGCTGCAAACGCAACACCGAATCGCCCTGATTGGCTTCATCAATAATTTCCTGAAAACGGTCATGGGCGATGATATTAAGCCTATCCACCGCCTCCACACCAGTACGCTTTCCATAAGGCAAACGTAAACCGCGTCCGATGGATTGCTCAATCAAAGTGCGGGCATTAGCAGCACGAAGCGGCACAATGGTATAAAGATTGGTAACATCCCAACCTTCTTTCAACATATTGACGTGAATCACAATCTCGGTTGGCTCATCCACGCTTTCCACCGCCAGCAACCGGGCAATCATTTCTTCTTCATCTTTGCCCGATTTGCTCGAATCCACCTGAATCACTTTGCCTGCATAGCGCCCGCTGTAAAAAGCTTCCGACTCTATCAAGGCAAGCAAAGCAGCCGCGTGCGTGGTATCGCGGGCAATCACCAGCATAAAAGGCTTAATCGGCTTTACACCGTTTTCGCGCGCATAAGTGAGCAGCTCTACTTTGGTGTTTTCATGCACACGCACGCCGTCTTCCAATTTGATTTTCTCAATTTCTTCGGGTGTATGGTCTTTAGCATTGAAATTGCGCTGGGTTACCACCGCCGGCACTTTCACAAAACCATCTTCTAACGCGCGCGCAAGGGGATAATCAACAATCACATTTTTAAAAGGCTGCGGTGCTTTTCCTGTTTCCACAAAAGGTGTAGCGGTCAACTCCAAACCCAATAACGGTTTCAATTCATTAATCGCCCGCATACCCGCTTGCGCCCGATAGCGGTGCGATTCGTCCATCAACAGCACCAAATCGGGCAAATTGGCCAAATAATTGAAATAACTGTCGCCCAGCACTTCGCGCATCCGCTTGATACGCGGCTCTTTACCGCCGCGCACTTCAGAGTTGATTTTGGCGATATTGAAAATGTTGATCCGTACTTCCGTTATCCAGTCGCCGGAGGCAATATCCTGCCGCTCGTAATCTTCGCCGGTAATCACCCGTGGCGGATGAAGAGCAAATTCACTAATCCCCTTAAACACATATTTGGGCGTATTGGGCGAAAAGTCGGCAATCAGCTTGTTGTAAATAGTGAGGTTGGGCGCCAGCACAAAAAAATTGTTGATGCCGTGCGCCAAATGCAGATAAGCGATAAACGCCCCCATCAAGCGGGTTTTGCCCACACCTGTTGCCAGCGCAAAACATAAAGACGGAAACTCTCGCTCAAACTCCTGCAAAGTGGCAAATTCACCCTTTAAGATTTCCAAAACTGCCGCCACATCACGTTCATGCTTGAGTATTTGCGGCGCGGCATCCAATGCTTGCTTTAACTTCGCCAAACTGTGTGCTTGCGGCGCACGCAGCGACAAGCGGCCGTTGATATGGTGTTGAATTCTTGTAGTCATGATGTCGTTCCGCACTTGGCAGTTATGCCAATATTTTGGCTAGCTGCATAGATATTGATGTCGTGAGTTACTCGCAAATTTCGAGCAACCGCTTTTTCTTGTGCAGCATGTTGCGGCACAAACAGCGTTTTCAGGCGGCCTATTTGCTTATGTTTCATTCTTTTTACCCTTATTTTTAGGCAGCACCTGTTTACGCGTACGCTCAAGCTGCTTAACCGGCTCGACAATCGCACGTTCAAAATCCTGCTCAGCCCGTGAAGGCAGCCTGCTTTGTTGCGCCCGATATTGCTCATAAACCGCTTGCGCCCGCGCCAACGCGGCATCTGCCGATACTTTGCCTGCATGGGTCAAAACCTCTTTGCGGGTCAGGCGCAAAAAGTTATCCAACTCATTTGCCCAGTCTGTCATATACATCGGCTGCCGCGCCTGTGCCTGCAACTCGGCCACTTCGATATAAGCGGTAACGATACGGTTGAGCACCTCCAGTTCTTCGGCATTCAAATAATTCTTGGCAATGCCCACATCCGCCTTACGCACCGGTTTTCCCTTGCCTTGTCCATCCCAATTGGTCAGCCCCATATAAGGTGCCTCGGCATCGGCACGCAGCATAATCAATTCGGCAGCCGTATGCCCGTGTGCCGCCCAGTGCATCTTGTTTTGCAAGGTAGCGAAAAACTGCCGTGACGTTTCCGTATTAGGATCGTAGTCGATACTGGTGGCATAAATATCCAGCACCTTGCGCCAAAATACCTTTTCCGAAGAACGAATATCACGTATTTGCGCCAACAAAGCTTCAAAATACGCTTCATCCTTGCCTGCCTTGAAGCGTTCGCTATCCAGCAGAAAACCTTTTTCCAAATAATGACCCAACTGCTCGGTTGCCCAACGACGAAACTGCATACCGCGATGCGAACGTACCCGGTAACCAACTGCCAAAACAGCATCCAAATGATAATGATCAATCAAGCGGCGAACCTGCCGACTGCCCTCGATTTGAACTATCCGGAATTTCCGGATAGTTCGTTCGGGGTCAACTTCATCTTCATCAAAAATATTGCCCAAATGCTCACTGATGGTTCTGACTGAAACCTGAAACAGCTCTGCCATCTGCGCTTGCGACAACCAAAGTCCGCCTTCCACAAACCTCACCTGAATGCGTGTTTGCGCATCTTCCGTTTGGTAAAGTAAAAATTCACCCTGTGAAACCTGTACATCCTGCGTCATTGTTCCTCCCCGTCAAACAGCCCCTCTTGCTCTTCAGGTAGCCTTTTGCCCTTTTTCGCTTTCACAGGCAGCTTCTGGTCATCCGTTTTTTCAGGCAGGGGTTCGGCTTCGGCAAAGGGCAGATTGGCAACATTCAAACTGTAATCGTCATGCCCCCATTCACAGCGCGCCAAAATCATTTTCGGAATTTTCTTTAAAGTGAGATTGGGAAAACGCTCCGCCGCCTGAGTAGCCGTCAAACCGCGCCATGCCGAACAGCAAATCAACAGGCTGCACCCTTCGCCCACTTCGTCCGACAATGCCTGCAACTGCTCGGCAGATAAACTCTGCGTGGTCACATAAATAAAATCGCACTCGCTGGAATAGCCATGCTGCCACCAATGCGTTTCAGACGGCCTATAAGTAAAGCCCTCCAACTTGGCAAGCGCTTCGGCAAGCATTTCAGGGTTGTAGTCGGGGTTGATAATCGGATTGCCCCAGCGATCATTAATAATCAGCGTTGGTGCCAAACGGTAATAACGAAAACCGCCGCCGCCCTGCCAATTGACCGCTTTGGAAATCCCACCCTGATCAGTGCCGTCAATCACCTTTTGCAGACGCGGAATAATATGGGTGTGGCAATGTTCGCCCAGTTCCACCATAATCCAGCGGCGTCCCATTTTGTGGGCAACGGCGCCAGTGGTGCCGGAACCGGCGAAGGAATCAAGGACAAGATCGCCGGGGTTGGTGGCAATGTGCATTACCCTAGAAAGTAACAGTTCTGGCTTTGGCGTATCAAAAAGATCGTTGCGATTACCAAACATCGCTCTCATTTCGGATTTTGCGCCAATGTTGTGTCCCGCAAATTCATGCTCCCAAATAGTGATAGGCACAACACCCTGTTGTACTTCAGATAAGAAAGTTTTTTTGTACGGTCTAGAGTCTCCTTTTTTACCAAAGGTAATCCTGCCATCAGCTAAAAGTTCTTCATATTTCTGTTTGGAAACAACCCATGATCGTGTTGGTGGTGGGCGAAAACTTAAACCAGCAGGAGAAATAATTTCATAGTCATTTGCTGCGGAATACGTTTTAACCGATAGATTGGTAGGATACCAAGGTCCTCTAGGGTCATTATCCCAGTTAACATATTTGCTGTTCAATTCTTCGCTTCTTGGTACTAAATTTGGTCGCCAATTATCACTTAATTTCGCATAAACCAATAAATGATCATGGACAGAACTAAATTGTTTAGAATCATTTGTAGCAGCATATTTTTTCTGCCAAACCACATTTGCAACAAAATTCCCCCGCCCAAAAATCTCATCGCAAAGCACCTTCAAATAATGCGCTTCATTGTCATCAATCGTGATCCACAGCGAACCGTCATCCGAAAGCAAGCGTTTGATAATCTCCAAACGGTCGCGCATCAGCCCCAACCAAATCGAATGCTCCAGCCCGTCGTCATAATGGGTAAAGGCACTACCGGTGTTATACGGCGGATCAATAAACACACACTTCACTTTCCCGGTAAATTCCTGCTCCAAGGCCTTAAGCGCGAGCAGGTTATCGCCAAAAATCAGACGGTTATCAAAAACATCCTTTTCCGACCGCACCTTGGCATGATAAGACTTATCTGCCTCTTCCAATAAAATACGGGCTTCCAACTTAGGACGCTTGTGCTTGCCTATCCAAGTGAGTTCTAGTTTTTGGTTTTTCATAAATATCAACTCGGTTTTTTTAATGGGTATAGTCGGCGGGTATCACCGCTGTTTTTCCAATAACTTCCTGTATCTTTATTCGGCCATCCATAATCCGGACAAATCAAGGCATCACATAATTTCTCAACTAATCGAGCAAATTTTAATCCGTCTTGTGGATGAAGATTGAAAGAAAATTCGTTGAAATGCGCTCCTAATACATTTCTGGTTTGAGCTATTTGATTTATTTCTTTCAAGATTTCACCAATTTGTACTTCTGATGAATGATGGGATTGATCACGTATTTCTACTTTTAACTCTTTCAACAACTTACCGTTTACCGCCCCTAATAAATCATTTAATACATAAGTATTTCCTATTTTTCTAGGAACAGCGCAAGAATACTTTAATGTTAAGAAATCTAATAAAGCTTCTAGAATAACACCTGATTTTCCTGTGATTGACTGAATATCAGGATCAGATTCTTCTAATAACTTTTTCAGTCTAACAACCTCTGGAATGGAACCAGATAAAGACATGCCATTATCTAATGACCAATGCTTTAACTCGACAAACTGGCAAACTTGTTCCGGCTTTAAAACGCCCCAACGAAATTTTTCTCTCCATGGTCGGTAATGTGTAGTAACAATAGCATGTTGAAATTTTTGAATCACATCATAAATCATGGTAATAACACGCTCTACATGAGGCTCATCCACACTACCTAATACATCATCTAAAACTAGAATTTTCTGTTCTGGATTTTCACGTTCAGCTAGCGCCAAAAATACGCATAACCCTAAAGTGTCTAAATGTGAATCGCTAAAATAAACTTGTGGTGGCGTATTTTGTTTCCCTGCAAACTCCATAGCAATCTCCAAAGAGCCTCGTTTGGCTGCATCTAGTGCCAAGGTAATTTTATCCAGTCCTTCTTTAGGGTGTATCAACTCATAAAGCTGTCCTACTCTTACTGAAATTGACCCGAGAATATGGTCAGTATACTTTTTGCGTTCAGATTCAATGATATTTAAGATCTTTTTTAAGCTAGGTAATGTCACACCTAATTCTTTAGCAACATTCTCACTGCCCTTTAAATCATCCAATGATCTACGTAATGTTTCTATAAAATTTTTGTTATCTACACATTTATCTGATTCTTGCCTCCAGGCATCTTTTTTACCTTGATTCTCTACAATCCAACTTTGCCATTCGTTTGGATTATCTGGAATAGGAAAAGATGGAAGATCAAGATCTTGAATTTCAAGTGTATTAAAGCAGTAACCTTCCAATTGATTAAAGCTATCTTTAATATCTTTTAGAAAATCGTCTAGCCGTTGTTGTTGACTTTTTACTAGATCTTCATTTTTTAAAACAGATTGCTTAGCTATATTTAATTGCGACAACAAACCATTTAATTCAATTCGCTTATTGACTTCTTCTACTAAATTTTCCGCATTTTCAGCACTTTCACAAAGTGGGCACACATTTACATTATCATGTTTGTGAAAGTATTTTTTTGCTGCTTGAAGAATATCCATTACTTCCAAATAATCTTCAGACGCCTTTTCTTTTATATCTCTTAGAATGGATTCAGCTTGTGATAGCTTGAGTGTAGCTTCCTTTAACTCATTAGAGAGAAATAGAAATTTATCATAACCCCCTTCAATTTTATTCCAACATGATATTAAACCGTCAATATCATTTTTTCTCTTCTCAAAATGTACTGAATCCTTTTTAGCTTCACTTTCTGCCCACAAAATAGCAGCGGGAAATGGACGATTTACTTGTTCCCAAAAATTTTCAATATTCTTTCTATTTGTGCTTACACGTGTTATTGCATTCTCAAAATCTTTAGTCTTATCGTTAATTAATTTTCTTAAACTTGCTTCTGACGCCTCAATTCCAGATACATCAATAAAACGACTAATTTCTTTATAACGATCGGCTGGCTGTGCCGTAACCAATCTTAGAATTTCACTACGGCGTAATACCGATACTTTCGGCTTCAACTCTTCTTGATTAAGAAATACATTTTTCTTATCTAGAGATAACACACATGTTCCGTTTGAAGTTTCTAGTGTTACTTTAACATCTGTATAAGCTTTTCCCAATGAAGGCCAATATACTCTAGTAGAAGCACCAACTCCTCTTTTTTCCAATGAACCAATTTTACTGTTCCCAAGCAAATCAAAAGCATCTGAAATTGTAGATTTCCCTGTACCATTTTCTCCATAAATAATCATCAGCTTTTTACCCTTTTCAAACTTCAAAACAAAAGGCGTTACCGATCCTCTAAGATTTTCAATTGATAAGCTTTTCAATAAAACGGTTGACATTTTTACTCCCCTGCTTCTGCTTTTTCTTTATCAATAGCTTTTTCAACTGCCAATAACCAATCCTCTGGCTTCATGACTCCTGCAATTATTTTTTCTTTGTACTGCTCTAGGTCAGAAGCTAAAAATAATTTTTTCTCAAATAAAACAGGGGAAATCAACTCGATTAATTCTTCACTTGGTGATTTCATTTTTACCATTTCCTTTCATAATTATTTTTCACTACAGATGAAATATAAGAATTAAGGCCTATGCCTTGTATTGCTAAATTTTTCATATGATCTACCATATATCTACCCGGTCTTATATATGTATATAAATAATTTCTACATCGACCATTCTTGAATACAACATGAATTGAATCCTCAAATATCTGATAAGAAACGACATTAGAATTACCAGAACGATTTTGATAAAGCTTCATCGTATTATCTCCCACTCAATAAAAAACATTTCTTCTTCCTCCACTTGCTGTTGCAAATTTTGTTCTAGCTCTTCAATCAGTTCATTCCGCTGATTTTCAATGTCATCCTGCCTGTCAAACAATTCACGCCGCTGTTTAGTGCGCTTACTTTCCAATTCCCGCTTTTTTTTCTGCCAAGCGAGTTTTTCTTCCAATGTGGCGGCAGTAGTGGCGGTCCGGCGGATTTCTTTGATTTGCCGGTCGGTTTCTTTGATTTCTTGTTCCAATCCATGTTTAAGATCATCTGCCCAATCGTCCAGCTTTTGTACTTCTTGTTCAAAGTAATCAAGATTACGTTGTTGCGCTTCATTCAGTACGTCTTGACGGCGTGCGGCGATGTCTTGGGATAAGGCCGTCTGAATCCGTGGCGGCTGGGTGATGAGTGTTTGACTGGCAGGTAAACCAAGCAGCTTTTCCGGGTCGGCTTCTTGCAAGATTTCACCGTTATCGGTGATAGCGGCAATCAGCAAATACTGTTCTTGGTTGTTAAAAGCACGAATGGTAACGAGCTTGGCAATTAACTGCCCGCTTTGCCCGATATAAGGCTCCAAGGTGCTGATTCTGCCGTGTTGTTTCTGATATTCACCGTAATCAAATACCAATTTGGCTGGCGGGCAATGGCAGGACTTGGCTTGTTCAAGCAGGACTTGCGCTAGCGGATGGCTGATGCGATAGAGATATGCAGTTCCACTTTGGCGGGGCAGCTCATAACGGCCTGTGGGAATATGGCCCAGGCCGTCTGAAAGGTTTTCAGGTAGCCCGTTCAAGGTAAAACCCTGTGCATCAAAGGTGGCGTGTTCGCCCAGTGCGCTTCGGGTAAAGTTGAGCAGCAATTTTTCGTATTTGCTGCGGGTGCGCTCGCTATCATCAGCTCGGATTTTGAGTTTTGCTTGCACTTCTTCGTCGAAATTTTCCAGCAGGGTTTGGCGGGTTTGGGTCATGGCCGCGCTGATCTCGCCGGAGAGTTCTTGTTGCAGTGCATCAAAACTGGTTTTAATTTCATCGGGCTGACGGCAGTGGCGGTAGATATCGGCAATGCGGCGTTCGATATCCACACCTGAACCGATAGCACCAAGCACTTCGTCGCTGGCACCGAATACGCCTTCAAAAAGCTGGAACTTTTCTGACAGCAGTTCGTAAACACGGGCGTCGGCTTCGTTGCTTTTATCCAAAAAGTTCACCACAACCACATCGTGTTTTTGCCCGTAGCGGTGACAACGCCCGATACGCTGTTCGATACGTTGCGGGTTCCACGGCAAATCATAGTTGATGACCAACGAGCAAAATTGCAGGTTGATGCCTTCGGCACCGGCTTCGGTGGCAATCATGATGGTGGCGTGTTCTTTAAAATGCTCGACAAGAGCGGCGCGGGTATCGGCGGTTTTGGAACCTGTGATTTTGTCGCTGCCTTCGTGTTTTTTGAGCCAGTTTTTGTAGATGGTTTGGGCTTGCGGCCCACTGTTGGTGCCATTAAAGAGTACGATACCGTCGCCGTTTTCACCTGCATAGGTACTTTTGGATAAGCATTCAAGCAGGTATTCTTGGGTGCGTTTCGATTCGGTAAAGATAATGGCTTTTTGTGCCGCACCTAAGCGTTTAAGCTCGGCAAAGGCTTTTTCTAACGCACCAAACAATGCTTTGCCTTTGGCATCTTCACGGATATTTTGTGCCAAGGTTTTAAAATAATTGAGTTCTTCGATTTCTTCGGTTATGGCTTGGTATTGGTCGCGAGTTAAGCTGGGTGTGTCACCATTTTCGTTTTCCCATTCTTCTGCAGTTTCATCCAAGCTTTCATAATCTTCATCCAGCGTTTCGACGAGATCCGTTGTATCTGCCTCATTCAATACGCCTTGCAAACGTTTGCTCATGGTATCCAAGGCACCGGCGATGGCACGGCTGCTCGAAGCCAATAATTTCCATAGCACCAGTGAAATCAGTTGTCTTTGTCCTTGCGGCATGGCTTGCAGATTAGGACGGCGCAAATACTCTGCTACCAATGCAGAAAGTGCTTTCTCTTCATCTGATGGTGTGAATTCCTGAACAATCGCAAGACGTGCGGTATAAGGAACATAGGCTTGTACTTGACGGCGCAACGTGCGTTTGCAAACCGCTTGTAAACGCTGACGTAGGTTTTGCAGGCTTTGCTTCGAAGGTTTTGTGCCGAACTGACTGCGAAAGCTGTCCAAATCGCCAAATACATGCTGATCAATGATGCTAACCAAGCCATACAGTTCCAAAAGCGAGTTTTGCAGCGGTGTGGCAGTCAAAAGCACTTTGGCATGTACATTAATAAGCGCTTCTTGCAAGGTTTTGGCAATCACATTGCCTTTTTTATAGACATTGCGCAGGCGGTGTGCCTCGTCAAGCACCACCAAATCCCAATCAACAGCTTTCAAGTCATCGGCTTTAGACTTGGCAAATTGATAAGAACAAATAATCGGTGCGTTTTGACGAAAAGGATTTTTACCTTGTTTTTTGATGGCGTTATAACTCTTGGCCTCCAAAATCATGCCTTGCAAGCCGAATTTTTCTTGTAACTCTTGGTGCCATTGTTTGCGTAAATTGGCGGGCGTGATGATGAGAAGATTACGTTTGCGCTCCGCCCAATGCTGCAAAATCACTAAGCCGGCTTCAATCGTTTTACCCAATCCCACCTCATCCGCCAAAATTACGCCTTTGGACAATGGGTTTCGACAGGCAAACAAGGCGGCATCGACTTGATGCGGGTTTAAGTCCACCTGAGAATCTACCAAAGTAGAGGCAAGAGATTCTATAGTGCCGTTTTGTGCCTGCCTGGTCAGTTGCCAAGCAAAATATTTAGACTGATGGGGGGTAAATTTGCTTTGCTGCATAAGTTTTCCAAAATTTTATTTTTAAAATTAGCCTTATAGTAAAATTCAGTTCATTTCTTGTCAATATTTATATTTTAAAGATGATAATTTTAAAAAACCAGCGTTTCTGCTTTCAAAAATTCCACATCCTCCCACCACAACCCCGCCACTTCATCATACAAATCCAACCCAATCAGGCTGTAAAACTGTTTCCCAAACCGATTTTCGTTAACCGTTTCTATCCGCCCTGCTTTGAACAGGGCTCGCAAAGCTTTTTCGGGGATTTGCACGGTGTAATATTGAAGTTCACGCAAAATGCTGCCGATTTGGTCGGCATGGCGCAGGCTGTCGATCAGGCGTTCGGCTTCTTGGTCGAACGGGATAATCAGCGGCTGCATATGGGTTTCGATCATGCGGAATTTTTGGGCGATGGTTTGGAAGGGGAAATTGAGGCTGTTGCCTGCCTTCTTGTGCATTTCAAGAATGCCTTTGCTATCTAATTCTTTGCCTTTTTCTTCGTAAACGCGCTGGAAATAGCGGCGGATGGCTTGCGGCGACAATAGGTCGTCCGCGTGGTGGCGCACGACTTCGCGCATGGAGGCGGAGAGCAAGCCGAGTTCGGACGGGGCTTTCCATTGTTCTTCGGGTTTGAACACCCAGACGAAGCTGCTTTCAGACGGCCTTTTGCCTTCGCGGTTGCAGCGTCCGGCGGCTTGGGCAACGCTGTCCAATCCGGCTTCGGCGCGCATGACTAAGGGGAAATCGACATCTACGCCTGCTTCGATAAGCGATGTGGCGATCACGCGGCAGGGTTCGCTGTTTTTCAGACGGCCTCGGATGGTTTCTAACACTTGGCTGCGGTGTTTGGCGCACATCAAGGTGGTAAGGTGGAAAACGCCCTCAAGCTGTTTGGCGCTGTCGTACAGGCTGCGGGCGTGGCGGCGGTTGTTGACGATAATGAGGATTTGCTTGTGCTGTGTGAGCTTTTCGAGCAAATCGGCATCGGTTTGGAGGCCGATATGCTGCACGGTGGTGCGGCGCAGTTTGTCGAACAATTCGGCGGGATTGGGGGCCAGCTCGCGTGTGTTTTCGAAGCCGCGATAAAAGCCGTGTTCAGCTTGAGTGGCGGGCTGGGTGGCGGTACACATAACGACGGAGCAGTGATAATTACGCGCCAACTCTTTAATGACCTGCATGATGGGCAGCAACAGTTTGAGCGGCAGCATTTGTGCCTCGTCAAGAATAATCACGCTGCCGGAGATGTTGTGCAGCTTGCGGCAGCGTGAAGAGCGATCGGCAAACAGGGATTCGAAAAACTGCACGGCGGTGGTAACGACAACGGGCATATCCCAGTTTTCGGAGGCTTGCCGCAGTTTGTCTTTGCTGTGCTGGTCTTTGAGTTTGCTGTCGTCAAATGTGCTGTGGTGCTCCAGCACGGCGGCCTCGCCCAGATCGCCGAAGGCTTTGCGGAACTCGGCGGCGTTTTGCTCGATGATGCTGGTAAAGGGAATCACATAAATCACGCGGCGCATGCCGTGCCGCTTGGCATGTTCGAGGGCGAAGGCCATCGAAGTGAAGGTTTTGCCGCCACCGGTTGGCACGGTGAGGGTAAACAGCCCCGGCGCTTGCTCCGCCTGCCTCACGGCGTGGTCGAGAATATCGCTGCGCAGGCGGTTTAGGGCGGCATTGCGCTTTTCTTCTTCTGTGTGCTGCGGCTTTTCGGCAATATGCCGTCTGAAATCGCCGATAAAGCGGTTAAAGCGTTGTTGCAGCTGCAATAAATCGGGATGACCGCCGCGCTGCACGGTTTTATCTTCCAAGCCCGCATAAAAGGCTTCGGTGTCGAGATAATCGGCATCGACCAAGCAGGAATACAGCATGCGGGTAAAGAAGGCGTAAGAGAAAAAGGGATGGTGTTTGTCAGCCTGCAAGGGGGACGCGGGCAAAGTTTGCGGCAGGCTGATGTCCTGCTGCCACACCTCATCCGGCTCGGGAATATCGTGAATGCCTTTGCCGAATGGCACGGCCAAGCGTTGGGTTAAGGTGCGGCGGTTATCGCCCTCGCTGTTTCCGTTTGCCAAGCCTGCGTGATGGCCGGCAATGCAAAACGCCATCAACTTGCCCTGCAACCCCCAACGCTCGAAAGCGATTTTTGCGCCAGCCGTGGCATGGTCAACCGATGGCCCACCATGCAGGCGGCGGTTAAATTCCGGCGTGTATTTGCCCAAATCGTGCAATTGGCCGGTATAACGCGCCATTTCCTCCGCACCAAAAAAAGCGGCAAACCTTGCAGCCGCCTCACCCACATTGTGGGCATGGCTGCGCATGGTTTGCCAGTATTCGTAAGGTTGGTTTTCGGCGGAATGGGCGTAGTAAGTTCGGATAAGCCGAGTATCCACAGACATTCTCCAATGTATTTTTATTATTTCTGCATTAACTAACAAGTGAGAAATATATCATATTTTTCAGCTTTTCAATGGAAACACCGATTTTGTCGTATTCCCGCCATAATTGTTTGGCAGATGCAACGCCCAAACGGTTTTTATTTCGCTCTAAAGCCTTTCCGAGTTCTTGTTGTCGCGAATTAAGAGTGTCCGTTGCCAACTTCACTGTATTCATGGCCTTTCCGACATTAGTCAGGCCGGATAATGCACCGCCTACAGCCGCAAAAACCGTTATCGAAACACCTAAATCGGTCGCCATGTGTTAATATCCTAGAAATACTTATATAGAAGGAAAATAGCTATGAACGTTGGAGCAGCTATTGCAGCAATAGCTTTTGGTTTATTCACAACCGGCGGATTTCCATTGCTTCTAATTGTACTGGTACCGGCTATTATTTGGATTTTATGGCCTATATTCCAAAAAGAACCCGAATCAAACGGCTGGTGCAGAGACCTTCAACGGGAAATCGAAGAAAAACGCCGCCAGCAGTCCTAACCGTCAAATACCTTTCCTGTAACCCGCCTTAATTTGGCGGGTTGCTTCTTTTTTGAAACCCTCAAAATCGTCCAAAGACAAATCTTCTATGGCCGGCCAACAACGGCCAACCAAACCACCACGCCATATCGGCATCAGCCGACAGCAGACGTTGGTTCATTTCCGCTCTGCTCACCGGCGTATAATTTTGCTTATTTCGATACGGCGCGAAAAAATTCTTGATATTTAAAAGTTAATATGTATATATTTAAAATAAATATATAGGCCGTCTGGAAAATACCACTTTCAGACGGCCTATATATAAACCAAGATTAAAATTTCTTATTCGTATAATTTGCCATTGTGTTTTAGCCAACCACCTATATGCCTGCCTTGAGGATCATGATGAGTCCAATGTATTACGCCTCCCCTTTCGGACCATTCGTATTCCCCGTAAAAATCAACCATATCGCCCTTTTTCAATCCTTTAATTTTAGGAGCCAAATCAATATTGTGTGCAACCAATAAAGTTTGGCCGCTATTTAATTTTAAAATAAAGCGTTGGTGGCGCGAACCTTTATTGTCGTCGGGAAGTGTTTTGATAACCCGGCCGCGTCCTTCAATTTGAAGATTGCTGATCTGCTGTTCATAAGCAGTTTGCAACTGTTTTTCGAAATTTGACGGACGATTGTTTTTTTCTATTTGAACCGTATTTTCGCTATTAGGGATATTGGAATCGAGAGAATGGCTGCCGGGTTTGCCAATCCAATATCCCAACCCCAATGCAGCGGCCAAACCCACTATCAAAATGCCTTGTTTCATTTTTTACTCGCAAAAAAACAATGCCCGTTTCATCGAGCATTTAAGGTAATTTAGCGTTTGAATTTTAATTCGTAACGGATTTCCGATAACACCATTTTCAGATTGTGTTCCAGAACTTCTTGAACCAGATCCGGCGTTTCTTCACTTAATGCCTGCTGCAGTTCGCGGGTCAGTACGGCTATTTGTTTTTGCATGGCAACGCGCACCATTCCATTGACCGCATCGGTCAGATGTGGCAGCAGTCTCTGCTCCAAGCGCATTAATAATTCTCGCTCCGATAAGCACAAAACCGGTTTGCCTGTAACAACTTCCGGTTTTAATACTTGAACAACCACCGGTACTTCAGTGGGAATATCAAAAACTTTCTCTCCGCTTTCATCTGCGGCTTTATCTGTTTCTTCGGTCGCCTGCTTGGCTTGGCAGTTGGATGATTTCAGCCAAACCGTCTGATTTTTAAGAATATCGGCTTCCGCAACATCTCCTTGCAAAGAAGCTTGCGCGCTTAACCAATCATCTTGTAATAATACGGTTGCGTCCAATTCGTCGATATTCTGATTTTTTTCGGACAATCCGACATTGTGTTCGCGCTGCCAGTGCCATAAATATTGGCGCAATGCTTCATCCCGTGCATCCCCGTCCAAGCGGCCGGCTTCCTGCTTTCTTTCTGCAGTCTTACGGTTTAGATCTTGGGTGGGCACTGTTAGATGGGGATCATTTTTCTCAGATGTGGAAGCAGCTTGACGGTTTTGGCGCAATTGCCTCAAACCTTGTTCCCAAGCAGACATTTCTTTTTCATTACCGACGTTTCCGTCTGCCGTCATCATTTTTTCAGAGCGCTTGTCGTTATTCATAGTTTCATATTCCGTGTCAATTCGGGCAGTCTCGTTTCCCGATATCACTCAAAACTTTTGCGATATAATGTTTATATTCTAACAGATTATTTAAGGAAATATCCTATGAGCAGCATTGAACAGCGTTTGGACTATTTAGAAGAATCCAATGAAGCATTACGTATGCAAAACCATGTTTTAGCCACCGCCCTTAAAGGCATGATCCGCGCCCTTCCGGCAGAAACGGCTCAAGATGTGGTCGAATCTATCCAATTAGCATTTGAAGATGCTTTGGCCGAATTGGACTACGAAGACAGCCCAAACATTGATCTTTTCCATGATGTGACTTACGCGTTTTTCAGAGAAAAACAGCGTTAATTTCTATAAACCCCTATATCAATTCGAGCACATATCCGAATTAACTTATGCTAGAATCAATAGGTTTAGTTAATTTATTTAATAACCTAAGGATATTTAAACATGAACATGAAAAAATGGATTGCAGCAGCTTTGGCCTGCTCGGCTTTGGCTTTAGGCGCTTGCGGCGGTCAAAGCGGCACTGACAAAGCTGCCGCGACACAAACCGATGCCAAAGTTTACCGCGTTTCAATGAACGCCGAATTTGCTCCGTTTGAATCTCAAGACGCCAACAACAACGTTGAGGGCTTTGATGTAGACTTGATGAATGCCCTGTCTCAAGCCGGAAACTTCAAAGTCGAGTATAAACACCAACCTTGGGATAGCCTGTTTCCCGCTCTGAAAAACGGCGATACCGATATTGTTATCTCAGCCGTAACCATTACCGATGAGCGCAAACAAACCATGGACTTCACCGAGCCTTACTTTGAAATCACACAAGTTATCTTGGTACCTGAAGGCAAAGGCGTAAAATCCGTTGAAGACCTGAAAAAAGTCAACCGTGTCGGCGTGGTAACCGGTCAAACCGGCGATTTTGCCGCTTCAAAAATCTTAGGTAACGACAGCCCCAAAGTTGCACGCTTCGAAACCCTGCCTTTAGTTATCAAAGAATTGGAAAACGGCGGCTTGGATGCCGTAATCAGTGACAGCGCCGTTATCGGCAACTACCTGAAACACAACAGCAACAAAGGCTTCACTATGGTAGAAGTACCCGATTTCGAAACCGAGCACTACGGTATTGCCGTACGCAAAGGAGACGAAGCGGCCCTCAACATGCTGAACGACGCCTTGAAAAAAGTTCGTGAAAACGGCGAATACGACAAGATTCACGACCAATACTTTGCAAAATAAATTTCCGGCCAAGCTAACACTTTGCTAACACTTTAAGGAAATTCAAGACCCATATAAACACTTATATGGGTCTTGTTTTATAAGCACAACCCATGACAACCTTCTCAATCCGCCCCATATTTTCACTGCCATTCCGCATAAATTTCCACGCCATACCCACTTTGCTTCTTTGCCTGATACAATGACTCAATTTCCCCCGAAGGACGATACATCATGCCAGAAAAAATCCGCCTCATTATCGATACCGACCCCGGCCAAGATGACGCAGCCGCCATTTTAATGGCACACGGCCTAGCCAAACGCGGCCTGATCGAATTTCTCGCCCTGACCGTTGTAGCCGGCAATGTCGGCTTACACCACACCGCCAACAACGCTCGCATTATCTGCGATTGGGCCGGCGAAAAAGACTTCCCCGTTTACGCCGGAGCCACCCAACCTTTAGTCAGAAAACTGGTAACAGCAGAAGAAGTTCACGGTAAAAACGGTTTGGACGGTGCCGAACTGCACGACCCCGTCTGCCCCCTGCAGCCTGTCCATGCCGTTCCCTACCTAATCGACACCTTGCGCAAAGCAGATGACTCAAGCATTACCATCTGCCCTATCGGCCCCCTGACCAATATCGCCCAAGCCATTACCTTAGCCCCCGACATTACCCGCGCCATTAAAAAAATCGTCATGATGGGCGGCAACTATTTCGAAGCCGGCAACATCACCCCCGCTGCCGAATTCAACTTCTATGTCGACCCCCATGCCGCGCAAATCGTCATGCAGAGCGGCGTGCCCATTGCCGTATTACCGCTGGACGTCACACATAAAGCCACCATCACTACCGCCCGCATGGACGCCCTGCGCCAACTGGGCAACATCAACGGCAACCGCTTGGCCGGCATTCTGCAAAGTTACGAGCGTTACGATACCCAAAAATTCGGTTTGGAAGGCGGCCCCCTACACGATCCCTGTGCCGTCGCCTATGCGGTTTTCCCCGAATTTTTCAACGGTAAAGACTGCCACGTCGAAATAGAAACCCAAAGCGAACTGTCTATGGGCTCGAGCGTAGTCGATTGGTGGGGAACAACCGGCAAGCCTGTCAACGCCCATTGGGTTACCGAGGTCAATGCCAATAAATTGTTCCACGAACTGGCAGAGTCCATTAAACAACTGCCTTAATACTTGCTGTCAAAAGCTTCAAGGCCGTCTGAAAATTTAAGGCCGTCTGAAAAATTTTCAGACGGCCTTAAACTTCATACACACTATCGTTCAAGCCACCGAAACTGAACTACAACCCAATCAGCTTCACAAGAGTAACCAGCAGGTCATCAATCATATTCCAAAATAACGGCGTCGAGACCGGCAAGATTTTGTCTCTGCCGAACACCAGCTTAACTTCGTCATATTCGCAAGGTGCTTTACCGCTCTGACCGTTTTGATACTCAAACACTATGCCTTCCCGTGCTTTTTTCTCGTCTTTGATTTTGGTTTTCGCGGCCTCGATACTCAATTTGGCAAAAAACGGCAACGGACGCGCTTGCCCCCAAACATAATACTCAAGCCACTTTTGCAGGATTGCCTCAGCCTGGTCTTTGTCGATTTCCGGATAATCCGATACTTTGCAATCGGCCTGAACAATATGTGTTGCATACGTTTGAATTTCAGACGGCCTGACGGCGCAGAAAATCAAGTGTTCCAACATCAACTCTATGGTTTGCGGTGCATTTAAATTCTGATACAGATAAATGATTTGGCCGTTTTCATATACATTTTCCAAACTGCCTTCCAAACAGAAACGGCCTATTTGCAGACGGTATGCGCGTGCCGGAATTTTTTTGCTGCCAACCAATGCGGCATCGAGCGATAAAGCCGAAAGACGAAAACTTTCCTGCCACAATCCGCCCAATTTATCGGCCGGAAAAAAGCTCTCTGCCTCAAGCTTTTCAGCAACATCCGTAAAATCGGCATGATTTTTTCGAGCATCTATGTAACGGGCCATAATTTTCGCATTACAGTTCGGCTTAAAAGGCTCTTCCGCTTCCCATACCTGCTCGGTATACATTCCGCTCCAACCGAGCGTCCGCCGCAGCCAGGCTTTTACCGGGTTGCGCCAGAAAGACAAAAACTCGGATTGGGTAATATTCATTTGCTCTTCAATCGGCTCCGGCTTTGGAAATGAATCCGGATTGAAGAAAGCCGGTATTTCTCCCGACGGCCGGTTCAAAGCTTCGGCATAATCCTGACGTATGCTTCTTTGGGTAGCTTTATTATCGGCTTCTTTTGAAAAATAGTTTCTCGAAAACGGCTGCAAATAATGGTTTTCCACCCACGATTCCGACAAAACCGACGCTTCCTGCCCGGTCATTTCGGCAATCGTATCAATCAACTCTGCCAATAAAGCAGAAGGGGCTTTGTCATTATTGTTTTCAATATTCTTGCCTAAGTAAGACAAATACAGAATTTCCCTTGCGCTAATAATGGCTTCCAAAAACAGATAGCGATCGTCATCACGGCGTGAACGGTCGCCTTTTTGCGGATACTTGGCAATCAGGTCAAAAGCCGCGGCCTTGGTGTTTCTTGGAAAATCGCCGTCATTCAGTCCCAACAGGCAAATCATCTTAAACGGCAGGTTGCGCATCGGTACCATGCTGCAAAACGTGATGCCACCACGCAAAAAACCGGCTTGAGACTCGCTACCTAAAAAATGTTCCACATGACGGATAACTGTTTCCTGAGACAATATGCCGGTAAAGCCTGCCAATACCGTTTCTTCCTGCCAGCGCGCCAAAGACTGTTCCAGCTGCTGAACGGCATATTGGCTGTCCGCATCCGGCATCGTTAAATCTTGGATCAGCTTGCGTATACGCTCTATCCAAACCGGCACTTCTGCAGGCTGCGCCCATTCTTTAAAGGTATCCGATAAAACCCGGATAAACTCTGCAAAGCCTTCAAACACAGCCAAATGGTTGACATCGCCATGCCATGCACTGATGCCCTGCCACAAACCGTTTCCGTTTTCAGGCAGCATCCAACCAAGAATCAGCCGATCCAAACCCTGCTGCCAGGTAAACAAAGCATCGCTGCCGCGCATGGCTTTATCTACACCCCAATGAATATTTAACTGCGTCACCGTATCCATCAGCAGCGGCAAGTCTTCACGCGAAAGATTAAAACGTGCCAACACCAGATGGCTATCCAGTAAAGGCAGTAGCTTATCCGCTTCAAAACGGCTTTGCAGCAGATCGAATACCTGCTCCAACACATAAAACAAAGGCTGCCGCCTGCTGACTTTAACATCCGAAACCGAATAAGGCAGCTTCTGCGCCCCGTCCTGCTCCTGTCCGAACACCACTTCGATATAAGGCATATAGGGCTGGATATCCGGCATCAAAACGGCGATATCATGCGGTTGCCAGTCAGGATGTTCGTTTAACACCCTCAATAATTTTGTTTTCAAAACCTGCAATTCACGCAAAGGGCTGTGCGCCGAACAAACTTGAATCGAGCCGTCCTCCAACCCGTTTTCCGTCAAATTTTCAGACGGCATCTGTAATGTTTGAATCTGATACTGTAAGCGGCGAAGCAGACTCCCGCTCTCTACATCGTCATAATATCCGCGTTCCTCCACATCCGGCATCTCGGACAGCGCATCAAAAAAATCCCGCCCCTGCTTACCCAAAGAAGCCAAAAGCGGATGACCACTCTGACTCAAGTCTATATCGCCTTTGTTTTTTAAAATCTGTGCCGCATCAATTACATCCCCCCAATAACCACTACTGGGATTCAATGCCAAAATATGCACATCGCAATGCTGCGCCACCGCCTGCAACAACTGCAGATACATCGGTGCCATTGCCGCCACACCGAAAACAAAAAAACGCTCCGGCAACTTATCGGCAGACAATGACCCCAACAACTGTTGCCACAACGCCACACGGTGCGGCACACCCTGCATACCGTCACCCAAAAACCGCCACAAAGCCGCCTGCCAAGCCTCATCCTCCCCCAAGCCTACCAATTTTCCCTGCTGCCAAGCATCAATCCACTGCGGACGGTAAACCAAATATTGGTCAAACACATCCGCCAGCTGTGCTGCCAGCTGGTAGGCCGCGGCATCTCCGTTGCCGAGATACTCCGACAACGCCGCCCTAACCGGTTCGAATTGCGCATCGTCTTTAAACCTGCTGCTACCAAATAAATCCAGCAAGCGCCAAACCACCACATCTGCCGAAAACGGACTCAACGCCGGCACACCCGGAATAAAATCACGCATCAAGCGCCAGGCCAACCCTGCAGGCAAACTGAATTTCAAATTCGCCGCCACCCCCAAACGGCGGGCCAAATACGCATTCAAATACCGGCGCATTCCCTGACTCTGAACAACCACCTCCTCCGAAGCAAAAGGATCGTCTAAAGGAAGCAGCGACTGCAGTTGCGCAAAAATACCGGCCAATACTTCGAGTCGGTTGGATTGGTGCAGATAAAGCATAAAAATAACAGCCGTAAAAATAATTCCAATACCGGGATTATCCGCCAATTCACCGTTTACGTCACGGTTGCCGGAAACACAAAAGCCGTCTGAAATTTCAGACGGCCTCTGTCATACGCAGCACCCGGTATCTCAAAATCAAACTTTTACCGCAGCCAGTTCTTCCCGCATCTGATCGATTACTGCTTTATAATCAGGCTTACCGAAAATCGCCGACCCGGCAACAAACGTATCCGCCCCGGCAGCCGCAATTTCGGCAATATTGTCCACTTTCACACCGCCGTCCACTTCCAAGGCAATACGTCTGCCGCTCTCACCTTCATACATATCCAACAAATCCCGAACCTGGCGGATTTTGACCAAAGTTTGCGGAATAAAGCTCTGGCCGCCGAATCCGGGATTGACAGACATCAACAATACCATATCTAACTTGTCCAACACATTTTCCAATAAATATACCGGTGTTGCCGGATTCAAAACCAAACCGGCCCGGCAACCCGCATCACGAATCAAACCCAAGCTGCGGTCGACATGTCTGCTGGCTTCGGGATGGAAAGTAATGATATCCGCCCCCGCATCGGAAAACGAACGGATCAAATCATCTACCGGCTCCACCATCAAATGCACATCAATAGGCACCGTCGCATACGGTTTCAAAGCCGAACAAACCATAGGACCGAAAGTCAGGTTCGGCACATAATGATTATCCATCACATCAAAATGGATCAAATCCGCTCCTGCCTCAATAACGGCAGACACCTCATCGCCCAAGCGGGCAAAATCCGCAGATAAAATACTGGGAGCAATACGGAATTTATGCAAAACAACCTCTCCAATCACAATAGCTCAAAACAAGTCTTCAAAATAAAATTTAAAATGAATATAATAAACAATTAGCAGGCAGCATCATATTTACCTTTACCGGTTGACCGCATAATACCTACAAAACGAAAAAGACAAAAATTTTACAGCAAAACCGCCTGTTAACGTAAATTAACTATGATTATACCTCGTTGACAAAATTATCAGTTATATTTGCTGCCATTTCATTCATGCCTTTTATCACCGCAATCAAGGGGGAAGCCTTGAAAAACCACATGAAAATCAAAACCATAAAAACATATCTCATCGCTTCGTTTATGCTGTCGGCCAGCTTGCCTGCTTGGAGCGGGCCGCTTCCCCTACACCTTGACGATTTTCACCGTAATTGTGACATACGGGCACTTTCCTTGTCACAAGAACAACACCAAGAATTGAAAAAAATCCGCAACGAATACCGCAGGCTCATGAGCAATGCTGCCAAACGAAATAAAAATTCCAGCAGCAACCGCAACGAAATCATCCGGATTCTTTCCGCAGTCAATTTCGATATAGAAGCAGCCAAAAACTATATCGTACGCCGAGATTTGGCCAATATCGATGCGTCCATCTACGAACTGCGCGGCCAACACCAGTTTTTCCAACTGCTTACCCCGTCGCAACGCACCAAATGGCTCAACACCTGCCTGAAATGATTCTTATCCGATGCCGTCCGAACCATATTTCAGACGGCATACTTCATTCAATCCACTCCTTTTTTCCATACATTTCCCGTTTGCCAGTCTGAGCGCTTCACGGTAAAATTACGGATTCCAATAGAGTGACAAACATCATGACCAAGTTTATCTTCGTAACCGGCGGCGTCGTATCTTCATTAGGTAAAGGTATCGCCGCCGCTTCTATTGCAACCATTCTCGAATCCCGCGGCCTCAACGTAACCATGCTTAAGCTGGATCCCTACATCAATGTAGACCCCGGCACCATGAGTCCGTTCCAGCACGGCGAAGTTTTCGTTACCGAAGACGGCGCGGAAACCGACCTTGATCTCGGCCACTACGAACGTTTCATCAACGCCACCATGACCCGTAAAAACAGCTTCAGCGCAGGTCAGGTTTACGAACAAGTCATCGCCAAAGAAAGACGCGGCGACTACCTGGGCGGTACCGTACAGGTGATCCCCCACATTACCGACGAAATCAAACGTAAAATCCACGAAGGTGCCGAAGGTAAAGACGTTGCCATCGTAGAAATCGGCGGTACGGTCGGCGATATCGAATCCCTGCCTTTTTTGGAAGCCATCCGTCAAATGCGCAGCCAATTGGGGCGCAGCAACTCCCTGTTCGTACACTTAAGCTATGTACCCTACATTGCCGCCGCAGGCGAAATCAAAACCAAACCGACTCAACATTCCGTTAAAGAACTGCGCGAAATCGGTATCCAACCCGACGTGTTAATCTGCCGTATGGACCGTATCCTGCCGGAAGACGAAAAACGCAAGATTGCCTTATTCTGCAATGTTGAAGAACGTGCAGTTGCAGGCAGCTATGATGCAGGCAGCATTTACGAAATTCCCGAAATGCTGCACAACCAAGGCATCGACAACATCATCTGCGAGCAGTTGCAATTAAACGTCCGCCAAGCAGACCTAACCGAATGGAAAAAAATCGTTTACGCCATTCAAAACCCCAAGCACACCGCTAAAATCGCAATGGTCGGCAAATATGTGGATCTGACCGAGTCTTATAAATCGCTGACCGAAGCCCTGAAACATGCCGGCATCCATACCAATACCGATGTACAGATTACCTATATCGACAGCGAAGATATCGAAAAAGACGGTGCGGAAAGTCTGAAAGGTTTTGATGCCATTCTGGTTCCGGGCGGCTTCGGCTCACGCGGCGTAGAAGGAAAAATTGCAGCGGCACGTTATGCCCGTGAAAACAAAATTCCATATTTAGGCATCTGCCTGGGCATGCAAATCGCCCTGATTGCCTACGCCCGCGACAAAGCCGGCATGGAAGGCGCCAACTCCACCGAATTTGACTTAAAAGCCCCCTATCCCGTTGTCGCCTTAATTGACGAATGGCAAACGGCAGACGGCAGCGTTGAGACCCGCGACGAAAATGCCGATTTAGGCGGCACCATGCGCTTGGGTGCTCAAGAAGTGGAATTGCAACCCGACAGTTTGGCCGCAAAAATTTACGGCAGCACCACCATCCGTGAACGCCACCGCCACCGCTATGAAGTCAACAACAACTTCGTACCGCAACTGGAAAAAGCCGGCTTGGTTATCGGCGGCGTTTCCGCAGGTCGCGAACGCTTGGTAGAAACCATCGAACTGCCCGACCATCCTTGGTACTTCGCCTGCCAATTCCATCCGGAATTTACATCCACACCGCGTCGCGGCCATCCATTGTTTACCGCTTTCATTAAAGCCGCTTTGGCCAACAAAGCATAATCCGGCAGTTTGGCTTATTATTGAATCAAAGGCCGTCTGAATTTTCAGACGGCCTTTTTCATTGCACTTTCCAAACATTTTTTTGCACTTTAATGCCTTATCCTACCGCTTGAAACGTGCCGTCAGCCACCCCATTTTCCCAACTAACGCAAACCAACTTTATTTCTTGATTTTGCCAAGCCACCACACGGCCTACTGAAACATGACTCCGTTTCAATACGTCTTTCAACTGAGAACAAAGCGGCAAAATACAAAAACAGGTTTGCCGCCGAACCGTAGCAAGTTGGGTTGATTTGCGATATCCGGTTTTCCCTGTATCACACACCACACAAGGACACCCTTATGAAAACCACACCACCCGAAGATTTTATTCCATCGTTCCGCCGCAAAAAACTGGACGAACCCGGTTTTTTCCGCAAAATAGGACGCTTTGCCGGAAGGTTGGGCGAACCGGTTATCCGCCAGCTTTATGCCCTTTATTATCTGTTTAAAGATCCCGGCACGCCGAAAAAAACCAAAGCCATCATTCTCGGCGCCCTGGTATATTTTCTCAGCCCGATAGACAGCATTCCCGACCTGCTCGGTCCTTTGGGTTTTAGTGACGACATCGCCGTTATCACACTGGTTTATGCCCAAATGAAACGCCACATGACCGAAAGCATTTTGGAAAAAGCGCGTATCGCCACCCAAAAATTACTCAACAAATAAACGAAAAACACATAAGGCCGTCTGAAAATTCAGACGGCCTTGTCTCTCTGAAAAACAAACCCGTCCGGCATCAGGGCTTTAATCCGCAGCCTATCGGCGTTACAATTCCCCACTGTCTACACATACACAGAGAACCATCATGCCTACTTCATCACGTCTGCCCTTTTTCGGCATTGTCCGCGTCAGCGGCGAAGACCGTGCGTCTTTTCTGCACAGCCAACTGTCCAACCACATCGAAGCCTTATCGGAACACCAAGCCTGCTACGCCACTTATAACACGCCCAAAGGCCGCGTTATCGCCAATATGCTGGTGATCAACCGGGGCGAAGATTTGCTGCTGGTGATGGCAGCCGATTTGACCGAAAAAACCGTCAAACGCCTGAAGATGTTTGTCTTGCGTGCGAAAGTCCAATTCGAAGTTTTGACCGCTTTTGCCGCAGCAGGCACGCTTCCCGACGGCATTCAGCCCATCTCCGCCGACACCCCTGCTTTAGCTTTTGCCTGCAATACCGATAACGGCATAACCGAAATTACGCTTCCCCATCAAGGCCGTCTGCAAATCGGTTTGGCGCAATCGCTGCCCGAATACGATGCAGAACACGAAAACGCCTGGAACGCACACGAAATCCGCAGCGGTTATCCATGGATTTCCGAAGCCACCAGCGAAGCTGCCGTCGCCCAAATGCTGAACCAACACATCATCGGCGGTGTGCACTTTAAAAAAGGCTGTTATCCCGGCCAAGAAATCATCGCACGCGCGCAATATCGCGGACAAGTCAAACGCGGCTTGGCGGTATTAAGTTCTCCCGAACCCGAAGCAGCAGGCGCGGGCGTACAACTGGGAGGTGAAGAAGCAGGCATCATCATCAACAGCGCGGCAGACCCATCGGGCAACATCCATCTTGCCGTCATCAAGTTTTCCGCCGCCGAAGCGCAATTAAGTGGCACAAACGGCAATCCGCTGACACAACGACAGCTATTCTTTACCGTTGAAGCCTAAATTGCCCGCAATCTCTGTCGATTTACATTCTTCATAATGAAAAGGCCGTCTGAAAATTTCAGACGGCCTTTTCAACCGACATATTACCGACATTGAATCAAGGCCTTGAAAACTGCAAACCGTCTCCAATCGGAAAATCACGCTTTCCGCTTTGCCAATACCGCTGCCGCATAATCACATGATGCCGTCAAACCCACCTGATGTTTTTTTGCCTCTTCAATTGCAGCCTCAACCAAAACCTTAGCCAAACCCTGCCCGCGAAAAGCCGGATCAACTACGGTATGGGTGATATTCCAAATGCCGTCTGAAATTTCATAATTTAAATGGCCTGCTTGTTCCCGACCGACCGATAAAATAAAGGTCCGGGTTTCAGGAAAATGTTGCACCGCGTTTGTCATCCGTATCTCCTTAAAAAGTCTTGTGTTCGAGGATTAGTTGAGGCCGTCTGAAATTTTCAGACGGCCTCGCTCTATGCTTAAAAACGGTTTTTTAATTCACGCATCGCTGCAAACACCTCTAAGTCGTTATGCAAGGCTTTGCCCGACAAGGCTTCAACACGCCGGGCAATCGCCAGCACATGCACCCGCAAGAAAGGATTAACCTTACACTCGTGCTCCAAACGCACCGGCAATGTAGGCATTTTTTCAGACGCAGCGGCACGTGCGATGTCTTGGTTTTCCGGCTCGATATGTGCGGCAAAGCGCAAATTGGCCGCCGTATATTCGTGCGCCGGATAAAACAGGGTTGCTTCATGCAAGGTCAGGTAACGCTGCAAACTGGCAAACATCTGCTGCGCCGTTCCGGTGAAAATCCGGCCGCAACCCGCGCTGAATAAGGTATCGCCGCAGAATACATGTTTATTGTCGGAAACAGAAACAATATAGCTGAGATGGGAATCGGTATGGCCGTATGTTTCCCACACCTCTACGCTGCAATTTTCCCACTGCCAACGGCTTCCTTCGGCAACTTGATTGTCCGCCGCACCAATATCGTGGTTGCCGAATATACGGCATTGCGGAAAAGACTCCAGCAACCCGGCAATGCCGCCGATATGGTCATGATGATGATGGGTAATCCAGATCTGCTCCAACGCCAAGCCGTGCTGTTTCAGATAAGCCAATACAGGCCCGGCCTCTCCGGGATCGACGCAAACCGCTTTACCGCCTTCTTGCAGCAACCAAATATAATTGTCTTGAAATGCCCGAACCGGCACAATCTTCATGTTTGTCTCCGACATATTCTCATTGAGGCCGTCTGAAAAATCAGCTGTTCAACAACCAATATTGCAGGCCGACCAGTGTTTTTCCGTCTTCGATTTCATTATTGAGAATGGCCGCTTTGATTTCTTCGCGACTCATCAATACGGTTTCGGTAAATTCGTCTTCATCGTTTTCCAAGCTGCTGCCTTCGCTGATACCTTCGGCCAAATAGAGATACATTTTTTCATCACAGAAACCGGGCGCAGTATAGAAAGTGTGCACCAATTTTGCCCGCTCGGCACGGTAACAGGTTTCCTCTTCCAGCTCGCGCAAAGCGCAGGCTTCAGTGTCTTCCCCGTCCACATCCAACTTCCCTGCCGGCAATTCCAGCAACGGTTTGCCCAAAGCGTAACGCCATTGGCGCACTAAAATTACTTTGTCGTCATCGGTTACCGCCAGCACGCAAGTCGCTCCGGGATGGCGGGCAACCAAGCGGCTGCTTTCCTTGCCGTTGGGCAGGCGGATTTTATCGCGGCTGATGGTTAAAAAAGTTCCTTCGAAAATCGGCTCGGAGCTGATTTTGGTTTCCGTTAAATCCATAATTACTTTTCCTTTGCTCTCAATCGACAAACCGGATTCCAACTGCCATGCAATACGGTTTATCTGTAATTTCGTTCATTCAAACAGCAAACAAATCAGGTCGTTGGACCGCTTGTTCGACTGCATCGGTTAATGTTTTCAATTCGTCGGGTTGAATGATATACGGCGGCATCAAATAGACCAATTTGCCAAACGGCCGTATCCATACGCCCTGCTCGACAAAAAACGCCTGCATGGCCGCCATATCTACCGGCCTTCGCGTTTCCACTACGCCGACTGCGCCGATAATACGCACATCAGCCACTTCCGGATAAGCCGAAAATTTGGGTAAAACCGTCTGAAAATGCTGTTCGATGGCCGCAACTTGTTGCTGCCAGTGTCCGCGTTTCAAAATCTTCAAATTGGCTGCGGCTACCGCACAGGCTAAAGGATTACCCATAAATGTCGGACCGTGCATAAACACGCCTGCCTCGCCGCCGCATAAGGTTTCCGCCACATGACGGCGGGTAATGGTGGCCGACAGCGTCATCATACCGCCGGTCAATGCCTTGCCAATACACATAATATCCGGCACCACATCGGCATGCTCACAGGCAAACAATTTGCCCGTACGTCCGAATCCTGTGGCAATTTCATCTAAAATCAGCAAAATGCCGTACTCATCGCACAGTTTCTTAACTTGACGGAGATATTCGGGATGATAAGCGCGCATACCGCCGGCACCCTGCAAAACCGGCTCCAAAATAACGGCGGCGATATTGTGATGCCCGGCTTCCAAGGCCGTCTGAAAAGGCAGGATATCTTCCGGCTGCCACACACCGCCGAAACGGCTTTGCGGCGCGGCTGCAAAAATATGTTCGGGAAGAAAACGCTTATAAAGCGTGTGCATAGAATTAATCGGATCGCAAACACTCATTGCGCCGAACGTATCGCCGTGATAGCCGCAGGAAACGGTTAGAAAACGGCTTCTCGGCTCACCCCGCGCATGCCAATACTGCAAAGCCATTTTTAATGCGGCTTCCACCGCAACAGAACCGGAATCCGCCAAAAAAATACATTCCAAACCTTGCGGCAAAACCGCTAATAATTCCCGGCACAATTCAACCGCAGGCTCATGTGTGATACCGCCAAACATCACATGCGGCATAATGTCCAACTGTTTTTTGGCCGCTTCGACCAATTCCGGGTGATTGTATCCATGTTGCGCACACCACCAAGAAGACATGCCGTCTATCAGCCTGCGCCCGTCAGCCAAGGTCAAGTACATCCCGTTACTGGAGGCAACCGGATACACCGGCAAAGGGCGAATCATCGAAGTGTAAGGATGCCAAATATGTTTCCTGTCAAAATCCAAGTGTTCCAAAGTCAGCATATACGTCAAAGGCCGTCTGAAAACGCCATTATATAGTCAATCAAATGACATTCATACTCGACGGCCCGCTTGAAACCCCATTCTGCAAAAACACAAACAGCCAAACTTCAATGCTTTAACCACTACAGCAAGCCGCGTTCGGCAAACGAAACCGCCCGTTGCGCGGTAACAATAAAATGATCCAGCAACCGCACATCCACCAATTCCAACGCCTGCCGCAAACGCTTGGTAAAAGCAACATCTTCCGGCGACGGCTCGGGAGAACCGCCCGGATGATTATGCGCTAAAATAATCGAAGCCGCATGTTGATCCAAAGCAAGCTTCACGACCTCCCGAACATAAACCGTATTTTCCGATACCGTACCCCGGCTAAGCTCCCGTTCTGCAATCAACTGGTTTTGCTGATTCAGGAACAACACCATACTGACTTCAACCTTCTCCAAACCCAACTGCAAACGCAAAAAATCCAACACATTTTCAGGCGAAGTAAACACAGGCTGCTGCCGTAATTCCTCACTCAAAACCCGCCTTCCTATTTCACGGACTACGGCAAACTGCGTATAACCGGCCAGCCCCATTCCCTTATAACGCGATAATACTTTTGCCTCCGCACTCAACAAGTTCCCCAAACTGCCAAATTCATTCAGCAAATAACGTGCTAAATCCACCGCACTCATGCCGCGCGTCCCGACCCGCAATAAAACCGCCAGCAATTCGGCATCACTCAAAGCAGCAGCACCCCGCTCCAACAATTTCTCACGCGGGCGCTCACCTTCCGGCCATTGTTTGATACTCATTTGACACCTATAAATAATTAAAGTAACTATACATTTAATAATAATGTCAAATATAATCTATGTTTAATTATCTGTACAACAAACAATAAAAAAAGGCCGTCTGAATTTCAGACGGCCTTTTTACCGTAATCAAATACACAAGCCTTTTACTTATTGCAAAGGTTTCATATGCATCACTTCCATCAAGAAGTTGGTGAATGCAGGGTTAGAAGGCTTGGCACTCATATTAGGCCAACGCTGCTGCCAGCCTTTGAGTGCATTTTGAATGTATAGTTTGGATTGCGCAGTCGTAATCGCTCCTCTTTGACTGTCAACCGCAGAACGCAGATAAACCTCATACATACTGTCATCCACGCTGTTGCGCCCCACCAAACGGATACGGAAACGGTTCAAATACTGAGCCGCCTGCACTTTGGTAATCTCGCCTTGGCTGACCTGATAGCTTAAGCGCGTTGCCTCGTCACGGATTTTGGAAACGTCCGCCCAATGCGTTTGAGACAATCGGTAAGCACGGGGCTTCTCAATCTGACTGTCGCTTTGGTATACAGGAACCTGCTTCAGCGTCGGAAGGTAAACCGTTTCACAACCTGCCAAAGCAGCCAATAAGATAAGTAAAGGAATTTGCTTTTTCATACGGGCTATTATAATCAGATTTAAACCTTAATCCAAATTCTTGCGAATAAACGGATGAAAAATCAGCTTAATTGCAACATTTGAAACCGCCTACACCTGCCACTCCGACACCGGCAAGCGCCGTGTAAAACACGGCGTATCGCTTATTTTTCTTTGTATTAAGGCAATTTAAGCCAAATCTGCAAAAAGCGGCGTAGACAAATAACGTTCGCCATAAGAAGGAATCAAAACCACAATCAATTTGCCTTCGTTTTCAGGTTTTGCAGCCAACTGCAATGCACTCCACACTGCCGCACCGGAAGAAATACCCACCAAGATACCTTCTTTTTCAGCCATCAGGCGCGCAGTTTGAAACGCTGCCTCATTCGGCACTTGGATCACTTCATCGTAAACACCGGTATTCAAAACACTCGGAACAAACCCTGCGCCGATACCTTGAATCGGATGAGGACCTTTCTCGCCGCCACTCAAAACCGGAGAGGCTTGAGGCTCCACAGCCACAATTTGAACCGACTCTTTACGTGATTTCAAAACTTCGCCCACACCGGTTACCGTACCTCCGGTACCGACACCGGCTACAAAAATATCCACTTGTCCGTCGGTATCGCGCCAAATTTCCTCTGCGGTCGTCTCACGGTGGATTTTCGGATTGGCCTCATTATCAAATTGGCGCGGCATAAAATAAGTGTTCGGATTTTCATCTACCAAAGCCTGAGCCTTGGCAATTGCACCACCCATACCCTCTGCCGCAGGCGTCAAAATCAATTCTGCTCCGAAAGCCCGCAACAACATACGCCGCTCTTTACTCATGCTTTCCGGCATGGTAATTGCCAGCTTGTATCCTTTGGCAGCACAAACCATAGCCAAACCGATACCGGTATTACCACTGGTTGCCTCGACAATCACGGTATTTTTATTGATCTTACCTTCCTGTTCGGCAGCCTCGATCATAGACGCGGCAATACGGTCTTTCACGCTGTTGCCGGGATTAAAAAACTCCAGTTTTGCCACTACGCGTCCGGGCAAACCTTCAGTCAGGCGGTTCAATTGTACCAAAGGGGTATTGCCGATTAAATCCGTAATACTGTTTGCGATATTCATCGTGTCGGGCTCCATAAAATAAAATCAGATACAGCCTGAATCATAACCTGTAAAAAAACAAAAAACCAATAGCACTTGTCTCTTTACTTATAACTTTTGGTTTTAAATGCTCAATAACGTACTTCCAATAAATTCAATACGATTGAGGCCGTCTGAAAAAGTGCGGCTAACATCAAACCCGCATTCAACTGTTTACTGCTGAAATAATGCGGCGACTGCTTCATAATAACCGAGCGGTGCAGATAAAACACAGACATCAAAACCGCTTGTGCAATAAACCAATACCCCGGCTTTAAAACATAAATATTCAACATCGCCGCAGCAATATAGGCCGTAATACCGTTTGGAAACTGATACCAAACCATCACACCAAATAATAAAAACACCAAACTGAGCAATACATTGCTAACGGCAAACAGGCTTAAAAACACCGACCCGCCTTCAAAATGCCAGCCACCCGGCTGTTCCGTTTTTTTCCAGCGGTTTAAAAAGAAAAACAGGCTGCCCAGCGTAACATACAAATGGGGAAGATAAAGCGGACTCAAGCGAGTAATTCCCCAAATGCCTGGCAACAACTTTGCGCCGATAATGCCAACACCTAGCCACAGCAACACCGAAGCCCACAACCACTGGAACTCTCCTGCACGGAATGCCGCCGCTAAAAAGACCACGATATACAAGCCGGCCAGCCAGAAATTTAAATCCATCATCAACATCAACCCGATACTGCTACAAATTACCGATATTGCATAATAAAGCAGCCGCAAAACCGCCCGACCGCCGCCACTTCCAACATCCGTCTGCAAGCCCGCTACCTAACGGTTTGCACACAGCTTCAATATAAGATTTCACCCTCAAAGACCGTTTCTGCCGGCCCCGTCATCATAACATCTTGACCCGGAGCCCATTCAATAAACAGCTCCCCTCCCGGAAGGCTGACCTGTACAGGTACGCCGGCTGACAACAGACCCAAACGTACGCCTGCAACAACAGCCGCACACGCTCCTGTACCGCAAGCCTGAGTTTCACCGACACCGCGCTCATAAACACGCAAGCGGATGTGCTCCTTATCCACCACCTGCATAAATCCGACATTTACCCGTTGAGGGAACTGAATATGAGGCTCGATTTGAGCACCAAGCCTGTCTACGGGTGCAGAGGCAACATCGTCGACCACCAATACAGCATGCGGATTGCCCATATTCACACAGGAAACGCCAACCTTATCCGAACCAAGAACTACCTGATAAACCAACGCGTCATCAGGCTCTTCCGCCATAGCCGCAAAGGGAATTTCAGACGGCCTCAACTTCGGCTGCCCCATATTCACGATAACCAATCCCGAATCGGCAAGCTTAGGGAAAATAATACCTTTCGCAGTTTCGACCACAATCTCTTTTTTATCGGTCAAATGTTTATCTGCCACGAAACGTACAAAACAGCGTGCACCATTGCCGCACTGTTCCACCTCGCTGCCGTCGGCATTGAATATACGGTAGCGGAAATCCACTGCTTCAGAAGAAGCTTTCTCTACCAAAAGCAACTGGTCAAAACCGATTCCGGTATGCCTGTTCGACCACTTGGTTAAAGGAGCTGCCAAAGGATCAAAAACTTGGCTGATACCGTCCACCACCATAAAGTCATTGCCCAAGCCATGCATTTTTGTAAATTTAAGTTTCTTTTTCATCTTCGCTCCGTATGCCGTATCCCGAAACTTAACCGATAACTATCGTCATTTAGTGGATATAAAGACTGACATTATAATATAGATATTCAGGCAATCCAGACTTCCAAACAAAACCTTATTTTTCCCAAACAATTAATTTATATGCAAATTAATTAATTTACCTTTTTACTGTAACATTAAAACAACATTGATAAAATATCCAAAATTCATAAAAAAAACGTAAAGATAGCTTAATAAAAGTTAAAACACAAAATGCATAAATATATAAACCATTAATTTCAACAATTTATCAAACTATTCATATTCAAAATGCCGTTTTACCGCTATCAAAAAACAAACCGCTTATCTAAAAAATAATCCTTTTGTCGAAGTATTTTTAATAGAAACTATTGCAACCAAAAAAAATTAATCACAAAATAGCCAAAAATAATTAACGGAAGTATTCCAAAATTAATTATTTCAAAAACCAAAAAATAAAATATACCAAATCAATAATATTAACCTTTGCCGCAGCATATTAAAAACCTGCATTTCAGGATTTAACTTTAGGAGCGAAACGATGAAATTCCGCCACATTATCTCTACTGCCGTTGCTTTAACTGTATTGGGTTTATCTCAAACCACATTGGCTAAAGATATCGTTTTTTATCAAAAAGCTTCGGAAGCAACCAGCCCGGTCAGTGGCAATTTGGCTATGCGTTTTACCATTAAAGAAGACGGTTCTGTAAATAACATCCGCATTACCCGCAGCAGCGGTTCTCAGGAAGTTGACTCTCAAGCGGTGTCATGGATGCAGACCCAGTCCATGTCTCCGGCTACCAAAAACGGTCAAGCTATTGAACTGAGCATCGTAAAAGAAATTAAATTCTCCAAAACTATCTAACTAACTAAATATAACAAAACCTTACCCGCTTAGAGCATCTTTACTGATGCTCTTTTTTTATTTGCTTTTCCGGCATAGACCGATATGTCAAAATGCCGATATACTTTAAAAACAAGCACTAAAACTGCTAAAAAATTCGGCCGTAGCACTATCCCTATACCCATGTCAGGAGAGATTATGAAATACCTTACCCTCAGTACCATCACCGTTATGCTTTGCGCATGTACAGCCGGAACGCCCGGCGTATCCGTAGGTTTGGGGCTCGGCACCAACATCGGCAGTCATGTCGGCTTGGGAACATCCATTAATATTCCTGTAGGCCTGAAAAACAAACCCGCCGGCTCGGACAACAGTGGCATTAATGTGATTGAAGAACAAATCATCACCTATTTCGATGCCAAAGGCGGCACCAGCGACCTGGCCGTTAAAGGAGGATTTTACCGTCAGTTGATAAAAAAACGTGGCAATGAATATATCGTCCAAGACTTTTACGGCGACAACAGCAAAAAACGGACCGATCCCTATATCCTGCCACGCGAACGTTTGATGACATTTAAAACCCACCCGATCAACGGGACATTAACCACTTACGCCTATAACGGCAATATTATGCAGCAGCAAACCTATCAAAACGATAAATTAATCAAAGCCAGCTATTAATGTTACTTATCAGGCCGTCTGAAAATTTCAGACGGCCTTTTTACACCCAACCTACTCTTTCGGCAGCCGGCTTAAACATTATCCGGTTTTATCGTTTGACCCTGCTCCAACGATAGACAGCCTTACCGCTTTATACAAAAGCCGAGTTTACTCAAGTTAAAACATACCCAATATCGAAAGGCCGTCTGAAATTTTCAGACGGCCTCATTGCAAAACACTACACTATTCAATCATGATTATTCTTCAGACAGCACACCACCGTCTTCATTCCAGACCGTGCGTTTGATCAACTCGTCATTCTGGTAAATCGCTTCCATGCGTTTCGCACCGCTTTCATACCAATCCAACATAATCCCGCTCCGTCGGCCTTCATGGATCGCAATATCAGAAAGCAGACGGCCATCATTATTCCAACTGACAATACTGACCGGCTTGTCATTCACCATCATCATTTCGGTGCGCGGTCTGCCGTCCGAATACCATTGGCGCCAATAACCGTTAGCCCTATCCTGCTTAAAATGAATTTCGCTTTCTTTTTTACCGTTTCGATAATAACGCGAACCGACTCCGTCGCTTTTACCGTTTTTATACGGCATAGACGCAGATTTCTGACCGTTTGGATACCAATTGGTCCATTCCCCGTCCGGCTTGCCGTTACGATACGGACCCACCATTTTTTTCTGCCCGTTGAAATGCCAAAGAGTCAACACCCCATCATCCAAAACCGGAACAAACCGCTTAACTTGTTCCAAATGTATTTGATAAGGATCGGAATATTTTTTTAACGAAGGATAATAAAAATCCTGTGCGTATACACGGCTACCGTCGACCTTATATTGTCTGACATAAGCCGCAGCCGAAGTCTTTGCCGTAGGCTGGCCTTTCTGGTTGAAATACACTTCCTGCTGCTGTGCATAAACGGATACGGCAGATACTGCCAAACCGAATCCAACAATCCAACTGTGTAATGTTGTCATTTTATTTTTGCCAATAAGACTTTACATTTACAAATTCATACAGGCCGAATTCCGACAGCTCACGCCCATAACCCGAAGCTTTGACCCCACCGAAAGGCAGACGTAAATCGCTGCTGGTATGGCGGTTGATAAATACCGCACCGGTCTGCAGCTGCTCCGCCCAATACCAAGCTTGGGTAACGTCTGCAGAATAAATACTCGCACCGAGACCAAACGGATTGTCGTTGGCCAACTCAACCGCATGCTGTCTGTCGCGTGCGCGCAGCAAAACGGCCACCGGCCCGAAAACTTCCTCATGATAAACCCTGCACTTTGGACTCACATTATCCAAAACAGTTGCAGGATAAAAACAACCCTTTTCTTCGGGTAAATAACCTCCACACAAAGCAACCGCACCATTTTCCAAAGCATCTTCAACTTGACTATGCACTTTGTCGCGGAGATCCGGCCTATGCAACGGTGCCAAAGTCGTTTCGGCAGCCATCGGATTACCCATTTTTAATTTCGCACACTCAGCCAAAAATAAGGCAACAAATTCTTCGGCAATCTCATCCGTAACAATAATTCTCTTGGCAGCATTACAAGACTGGCCCGCATCACGAAAACGCGAATAACAGGCATCTTTGGCAGCTTGAACCAAATCGGCATCCGGCATTACGATAAAAGCATTGCTACCGCCCAACTCCAAAACCGTTTTCTTTAAATGCAATCCCGCATGCGCCGCAAGTATTCTGCCGGTACGGGTTGAGCCCGTGAAAGCGATAGCATCAGTGTGTTCAATCGCTTTCAAAACATCCGCATCGTCCAGCCAAGCAGGAATAAAAGGCAAATCATCCCCCACCAATTCAAACAAAGCTGCCGTAACACCGGCAACACTGGGAGCCGGCTTGACCGCACACGCATTTCCCGTGCATAAAGCCGGCACGGCAAAACGCAACACCTGCCATACAGGATAATTCCACGGCATGACGGCCAAGACCGTTCCCAAAGGCTCGAAACGAACCTGACTCAAACTGGCTTGGGTGGCAATAGTCTTGTGGGCAAGCAACTCAGGAGCCAAGCGCGCATAATAACGGATCAATTCAACCGATTTATCCAATTCTGCTTTGCATTCGCGCAAACATCGCCCTACTTCGGCGCAAACCATTTCCGCCAAACGGTCGCGGTTCTGTTCCAACTTATCGGCAAACACCTGTAATAAAGCCGTTCTCGCTGTAACATGCTGCCCGGCAAAATGCTGTTGTCGGATTTTGAGCTTATCCAAATCCTTACTGAACGCATGCCAAGATTGTGGTTCTTTATCAAATAAAACGCGCCCGTCTATGATGTGGATACTGCGGAACATAATTAACCTTAATTTGTTTGTATTTGTTTTTTAAATTGTAAATAATTTTCAGACGGCCTCAAATTTTCAGACGGCCTAACAGAATAATAATGATATGATTTTAAACTTTAAAACCGCGTCAGCAAATTTAATACAGCCGAAACAAACAAATATCAAGACCGTCAGCCATAGGCCGTCTAGTCTTGATATCGTCTAAGGCACATAGTTAATTGCATGGATATTTCTGTTACTTCTTCAAAAAACGCTGAAACAGAAACCACCCCGTACCCAATAATGCACGGTTTTTCCAGCTCAACGGCAAAGCCAACACTTTAAGCAGTACATTATCAGGCAAGCTGAAATTGCTTAACGAAAGCATATTGGTAATATTTCCGGATTGTTCCGCCTGCTTCTTCGCCCGTAAATGCTCGGTCGATATTTTCAAACGCACCAATCGTGCCTGCAGTTGCAGCAACTCCCTTTGTTCTTTTACGGTCATCTTCGTCATAATTACATTTCCTCCGGCCGGTTCAGCTTACGTTGCTGGCTATCGGTGCTTCTCAAAGAAACAATATCCTGTTTCAAATCATCCAAAGTTTCCAACAATTGGTTGCGGGCATTGCCCCACGAACGCCAAGCGTAAATCCAAGCAAGCAGCAAAACCAAAAGACAAACCGCAGGCACACTGAAAAACACCCACAATTTTGCCTCTTCACTTAAAACCTGATTGAGACCGAACAACAAACTGATCATGGCAGTCAATCCCAAAACCGAACTTAAAGCGATAACTGCCAACAAACGAATCAAACTGCCCATCTGTCCGGTAAGATCCAAACCCAGAATCTGCAAGCGCAACGCAATTAAATCCAAACCGTGGTTGGCAATGGCTTTCAAATGACTTATTTTTCTGTCCAAGCTCATATAATCCAATCCCTTATTAAATGATGCTGTGTGTGTTCCTATGCAAGATTTATATTGTATGACCAAAAACTTAAATTTCCCGTGCTTTGCGTACCGATGCTAACAATAGATACCGAACATAAAAATCGATGATCCGGAAACACTCTTCAATTTAAATCCTTACCCTATTCCAATATATTTATGCATATATAAAAATAAAGCCGCCTTATTCAGACGGCCTCTGTTTATCGCAGAGATTATCTGCGGTTCAACAATACACCGACTACCAAACCTGCCAATGCGGCAAAGCCCATTGCATAGTAGGGTTTGTCTTGAACCAATTGATCAGCCTGCTTGGCAGCATGTTTTACACGGCAGCTGGTTGCTTCTTCAAAATCCAGCATTTTGGCTTTTGCCGAGCTTAATTTTTCCTGCAAACGGGCTTTCAACTCTTTTGCTTCTTCAGTACCGTTTTCTACACCTTTATTGAATAAAGTTTCAGCTTCATCCAATACCGAACGTACTTCACGCATCAAAACTTCTTTTTGAGCTTCAAAATCTTGTTTCATAGCAGCCTCCTGAATATTGTATTAAATAATATCATTTAAGTGGTGTGTTCATCACAGCTCCACATTGAATAAGCAATGTGAAATCATAATAATTCTATACCACTACTTTTTTATATAAGACCAAATCTTACATATTCAATATCATCTTAATACGTTAAAGACATAAAAATTGTTAATATGAGTAAACTTTATAAAACACCCCCAAACGGAAAACCGGTTGGGGGTGTTTTCATTATTTAAAAGATAACGAATTATTTAACACGCATGTCACCGGTTTCAACAAAACGCTGGTGCCAAGACAAAGCTTCATTCAACAAATGGGGCGTATGCAGGCCACCTGCTTTTTCCGCACGTGCATAGTAGTCTTTCAACATATCGCGATAGTCAGGGTGTGCGCAGTTTTCAATAATCAGTTTAGCGCGTTGACGCGGAGATTTACCACGCAAATCAGCCAAACCTTGCTCCGTTACCAACACCATCACATCATGCTCGGTATGATCATGGTGAGAAACCATCGGAACGATACAAGAAATTGCACCACCTTTGGCCACTGAAGGCGTTACAAAGAATGACAAGAATGCGTTACGGGCAAAGTCGCCGGAGCCGCCGATACCGTTCATCATCTTAGTACCCATAACATGAGTGGAGTTTACGTTACCGTAGATATCGCACTCAATCATCGCATTCATGGCAATTACACCCAAGCGGCGTGAAACTTCAGGATGATTGGTTACTTCTTGCGGACGCAAAATAATTTTTGAACGCAGTTTTTCGATGTTGTTGTTGAAACGGTCTAACGCATCCGGGCTGAATGACAACGCGGTAGCTGAAGCAGAAAGCATTTTTCCGCTCAAAATCAAATCCAACATACCGTCTTGCAATACTTCGGTATAGCCGGTCAAGTTATCGAAAGGACCATCTTGCAAACCGGCCAATACGGCATTGGCAACGTTACCTACACCGGATTGCAAAGGCAGCAAGTTGGACGGTAAACGACCCATTTTTACTTCATGCGAGAAGAAATCGATAATTTGTGCAGCAATACGCTTGGAATTATCGTCCGGCTCGGCAAATTTTGTATTACGGTCAGGCAAATCGGTAACCACGACGGCAACAACTTTGCTCAAGTCCACATCAAAATAAGGACTACCGATACGCTCATCTGGCGCAGTCAGTGCAATCGGTTTACGGTGCGGAGGAACGCCGATATCCGGATGAATATCATGCATGCCTTCCAATAAAATATTTTGACGGCTATTCACTTCCAAAATGATTTTGTCAGCCGATTTCAACCATTGGTTATTAGTACCTACACCCATAGAAGGGATCACACGACCGTCAGACAAGATTCCGGTTACTTCAATTACCGCAACATCCATCTTACCGTAGAAGCCGAAACGTACTTGTTGCTCCAAGTGAGACAAATGAACATCTACATAATCCACCGCACCTGCATTGATTTGGTTGCGCAAAGTAGGATCAGACTGGAAAGGCGTACGGAAAGCAATGCCGTTTGCGCGCGCTAAAACACCATCGCAATCGTCTGCTGTTGACGCACCGGTCAGCATACCGATAGTAAAATCTTCACCGCGTGCATGGGCAGCCTCCATGAGTTGAGCCAAAGCAGCAGGAACTGCTTTAGGATAACCGGCACCGGTAAAGCCGCTGATGCCGACATTCATACCGTGGCGGATAAATTCAGCAGCTTGCTCGGCCGGCATAATTTTGGCACGCAAGCCTTCATGTTGTACGCGTTCTGCTACGTTGGCAGTCATGAAAATCTCCTCTTGGAAATCCGGCAACCGCCATCAACAAACAAGTTTGGCGACACCGTAAAATTTGATGTTGGAACACTACGGCTCTCATGTAACATGAAGTAGCCGACTCCTGCACAATATATCTTAAAGGTTTTACTATGTAAAGGCAGCCTATAATCGTGAAAGCCCACACTTATCCAGGCATTTATTGTTTTCAATCAAAAAATATTAAAAATCAAAATAATAGGATTCAAATTTAAACCAGTTAGGCCGTCTGAAAATTAAAGCAGTCCGCTTTTACTTGCTGAAAGGCAACCATATTCGAGCCAGAACATACATCAATAGGCCGCCACCACCCAACAGAATAAAAACGATGCCTTTTTTTCTCGCATTGGGACAAAACCAATATACAGCTGTACTGAAACTGAAAAATAACGCCGCAACCACCCACACCAACTGCTTATCTTTATACCGGTTCAAAGTATGGCTTTCACTGATCATGACATACATCTGCCACAAACCTGCCATACACATGCTGATTACACCCGCCGGTAAAAATAAAATACCCAGTAATTCTTTATTCATTATCGTAATTTCTTACATTGAGAGGCCGTCTGAAAAATAAAAACCGCCCTGCACCATTTTACAAGCGCAAAGCGGTTTGCCTTTAAGCGGTCAAATTAACCGTGCAATGCACGTTTGTCCACCGCTAGAGATGCTTCATGCAATACTTCAGACAAAGTAGGATGGGCATGAACGATGCGTGCGATGTCTTCGCTACTTGCAGAGAATTCCATACTCATCACGCCTTCGGCCACCAACTCGGAAACCATCGGGCCGATCATGTGAACACCCAATACGCGGTCGGTTTTGGCACAGGCCAACACTTTTACCGTACCTTTGGCTTTGCCCAAACCTAAAGCGCGACCGTTGGCAGCAAAGCCGGAAGTACCTTTTTTATATTCCACGCCTTCGGCTTTCAGTTGCTCTTCGGTTTTACCTACCCATGCGATTTCGGGGTCGGTGTAAATCACAAACGGGATAGTGTTGAAATCCAAATGCGGTTTTTGACCGGCAATGCGCTCGGCTACTGCAACGCCTTCATCGCTGGCTTTGTGTGCCAACATCGGGCCGCGTACCACATCGCCGATTGCCCATACGTTAGGCAGATTGGTGCGGCATTCTCCGTCCACTTTAATGAAACCGCGCTCGTCTTTTTCCAAACCTACAGCTTCTACATTCAAGCCGTTTGTATTTGGAACACGGCCGATAGAAACAATCAGCTTATCAAAAATCTCTGTTTTGGCTTCACCTTTGGCTGTTTCATAATTCACGGTTACATTGTTGTCACCTTTAACGATATCACCGATTTTTACGCCCAGCTCAATTTCCAAACCTTGTTCTTTAGTGAACACCTTGAATGCTTCTTTAGCAATCTGCTGATCTGCGGCGGCCAAGAAAGTTGGAGCGGCTTCCAAGATCGTTACTTCGGCACCTACGCGCTTCCATACCGAGCCCATCTCCAAGCCAATCACGCCGGAACCGATCACGCCTAATTTGGCCGGAACAGCTGTCAGATTCAACGCGCCTTCATTATCCAACACGTTAACATTGTCGATTTCCACTTGAGGCAGAGGACGGGGTACGGAGCCTGTAGCCACAATTACATGCTTGGCTTCTACAACGGATTTCTCGCCATTGTTGTCCACTTCAATTTGATAAAGGTCACCGTTTTTACCTTTGAAAGAACCTTTACCAAACAAACTTTCCACTTTGTTTTTTTGGAACAGAAATTTAATACCGCCTGTCAATTTAGTAACAATCGCGTCTTTACGCTCAATCATTTTAGCCGCATCAAACTTCACATCGCCGACAGTAATACCGTGTTCGGCAAAATCATGTTGTGCTGCATGAAAATGCTCCGAAGATTGCAACAGTGCTTTTGAAGGGATACAACCCACATTTAAGCAGGTTCCGCCCAAAGCAGGTGCATCACCGGCCTTATTTACGCCAGCATCGATACAGGCAGTTTTAAAACCCAATTGAGCCGAACGAATAGCAGCAATGTAACCGCCGGGACCGGCTCCGATGACTACTACGTCAAACTGAGACATTTTTAATCCTTTGCGTTTTTTTTTAAATATGAGGCCGTCTGAGCATATAGACCTTTCAGACGGCCTGTTCATAGAGTAATAAATATTTCAGACGGCCATCTTAAAAAGAGAGGCCGTCTGAAATTGTGGATTACAAATCCAACAACAAGCGTGCTGGATCTTCCAACGCGTCTTTAATGGCAACCAAAGTCAATACGGCTTCGCGACCGTCAATGATGCGGTGGTCGTAAGACAAAGCCAGATACATCATCGGACGCACTACAACTTGACCGTTTTCAACCACTGCACGTTCTTTAGTGGCGTGCATACCCAAAATCGCAGATTGGGGCGGATTAATAATCGGAGTAGACATCATTGAACCGAAAGTACCGCCATTAGTAATGCTGAAAGTACCGCCGGTCAAATCTTCCAAAGCAATCTTACCGTCTTTGGCTTTTACCGCATAATCAACAATGGCTTTTTCAATGTCGGCAATGCTCATTTGATCCGCATCACGCAAAATTGGTACAACCAAACCTCGCGGGCTGCCGATTGCGATACCGATATCGAAGTAACCATGGTAAACAATATCGTTGCCGTCAACAGAGGCATTCAATACCGGATATTTCTTCAAAGCAGCAACAGCAGCTTTAACGAAGAAAGACATAAAGCCCAATTTAACGCCATGCTCTTTTTCAAATTTGTCTTTGTATTTGGCACGCAGATCCATAACCGGTTTCATGTTTACTTCGTTAAACGTGGTCAAAATCGCATTTTCTTGTTGGGAAGCCAACAGACGCTCCGCAACACGCGCACGCAGACGGCTCATCGGAACACGCTGCTCAGGACGGGCGCCTGCTGGAACGGAAACGGCAGGTGCAGCAGCTTTAGGTGTAGCGGCAGCATTTTGAACATCTTCTTTCAATACACGTCCATCACGCCCTGAACCTTGAACACCGGCAATATCTACGCCTTTTTCAGCAGCCAATTTGGCAGCAGCAGGCATAGCTACTCCGGCTTGAGCATTAGATGCTGCAGGAGCTGCAGCAGGAGCTTCAGTCGGTTTGGCTTCAGCGGCAGGTGCTGAAGCTTCTGCTTTAGCTTCGGTATCAATCTTGGCCAACAGTTGTTCAGCCACTACGGTTTCGCCGTCTTGTGCAATAATTTCAACCAATACACCTGCTTGCGGTGAAGGAACTTCCAAAACCACTTTGTCGGTTTCTACATCAATCAGAATTTCATCGCGCTCAACATATTCGCCGACTTTTTTATGCCAGCTCATCAATGTGCCTTCTGAAACGCTTTCAGATAAAACAGGTACTTTTACTTCAACAATCATTTTATTCTCCAGTGGTGGTAAGGCCATCTGAAAATTTATATTTTCAGACGGCATCATACTAATTAGTTCAAATTCATTGCATCTTCAACCAACTGCTTCAACTGAGCCACATGTTTGCTCATGTAGCCTACGGCAGGAGAAGCACTTGCAGGACGACCTGCATAGCTCAGTTTTTGCTGTTCACCCAAGATTTTCTCAATGCGGTGACGCAATTGGTGGAATGCACCTTGGTTGCGCGGTTCTTCCTGTGCCCAAACGATATCGTTAGCATTCGGATATTTCTGCAACTCTGCTTGAACTTCGGCATATGGGAAAGGATACAGCTGTTCAACACGTACAATTGCGATTTCTTCAGTCAAATTACGTTCAGCACGACCGGCAACCAGATCATAATAAACTTGACCTGCACACAGAATAACGCGTTTCACTTTGCTGTTGTCACGCTCTGCATCATCACTGATAACCGAACGGAAAGTTGAGCCTTCGGTAAAGTCTTTCAAATCACTCATAGAGTCTTTGAAACGCAGTAAACGTTTAGACATAAAGATAACCAACGGCTTACGGTATGAGCGCAAGGCTTGACGGCGCAGAATATGGAACATTTGCGAAGCTTCAGACGGCATCACAATCTGCATATTCTCTTCCGAACATAACTGCAACCAACGCTCCAAACGCGCCGAAGAGTGTTCAGGGCCTTGGCCATCATAACCATGCGGTAAGATAGTAGTTAAACCGCACAGGCGTCCCCATTTGGTTTCACCGGAAGAAATAAATTGGTCAATCACCACTTGGGCACCATTGGCAAAGTCACCGAATTGAGCTTCCCAAATCGTCAATTTATCCGGAGCTGAGCAAGCAAAGCCGTATTCGTAAGCCATCACAGCTTCTTCATTCAAGATAGAATCGATAACGATAAATGGAGCTTGGCCTTCAGACATATGGCGCAACGGAATATAAGCACCGTCATCATTTTTCTCACGTTTTTGATCGTGCAATACCGCATGGCGGTGTGAGAAAGTGCCGCGGCCTGAATCTTCACCAGAAATACGCACGCCTGTACCATTGGTTACCAGACTTGCGTAGGCAATAGTTTCAGCCATACCCCAATCGATAGGTTGAGTTCCTGCTGCCATTGCTTTACGCGCTTCTAAAACACGTTTAGCCGTATTGTGCAACGCAAAACCTTCGGGAACGGCAGTAAACTTATCGGCCAATCGCTGAATATCTGCCGCCGGCAAACCGCTTTCTACTTTTTCACGCCAATCTTGACCTTGATACTTAGACCAATCGACACGGTGTTTGCTTGCATAATCCGTTAAGCGGGTTTGCTCAACATGCTCGCCTTTATCCAAAGCTGCGCGATATTCTTGGATATAAGATTCAGCCTCTTCGGCTTTAATAACGCCTTCTTTCACTAACTTTTCAGCATATAAAGCACGGGTTCCCGGATGCTGTGCAACTCTTTTATACATCATCGGCTGAGTCAACGTAGGATCGTCGCCCTCATTGTGACCCAATTTGCGGAAGCATACCAAATCGATGACTACGTCTTTACCAAATTGCTTGCGGTAATCCAAAGCAGCTTGAACCACAAAGCACACGGCTTCAGGATCATCACCATTTACATGGAACACCGGGGCTTCAACCATTTTTGCGATATCGGTACAGTAAACGGTTGAGCGTACATCGCGCGTATCAGAAGTTGTAAAACCGATTTGGTTGTTAATAACAATATGAATAGTGCCACCCGTGGTGTAACCACGTGTTTTGGATAGGTTGAATGTCGCCTGATTGACACCTAAACCAATAAAGGCCGAATCACCATGAATCAAAACAGGCAAAACTTGATCGTAACCTTCTTCACCGCGACGGCGTTGTTTGGCTCTTGCAGAACCCTGAACAACAGGATTCACAATTTCCAAGTGTGAAGGGTTAAAAGCCAAAGTTACATGCATCGGGCCGTTCGGTGTAGCAATATCAGAGCTGAAACCCATGTGATACTTAACATCACCACTCGGCAAAGTTGCGGCAGCTCGGCCTTCAAATTCAGCAAATAAATCGCCTGGTTTTTTACCTAAAGTATTAACCAAAACATTCAGACGGCCTCGGTGAGCCATCCCGATAATCACTTCTTCAACACCATCTTTACCGGCATTTTGAATCAAGTAATTTAAACCTGCGATGGAGCTTTCACCACCTTCAACAGAAAAACGTTTCTGACCCACATATTTGGTATGCAGATAACGCTCCATCGTCTCAGCTGCTGTAATTTGCTTGAGAATATAGCGTTTTTGTTCTGCATTAAAATTAGGAGTAGACAAAGAACCTTCAAAATAATTGCGAATCCAACGACGCTCGTCAGTATTGGCGATATACATATATTCCACACCAATATGGCCGCAATACGTTTGTTTCAATTTACTCACAATGTCAGACAAAGTCATTTTATCTTTGCCTGAAAAATCTCCCTCTCCTACGCTGAATTGCACAGCCATATCAGCATCGGTCAAACCATGGAATTTAGGATCCAATGCATCTAAATTACGAGGAGGCATACGTTTTAAAGGATCTAACTGTGCAGCACCCACACCTTGGATACGATACGCAGAAATCATGCGCAATACGCCAACCTGCTTTTTCAACATGGACTCATCCAAAGCCCCAGAAATCGCAGCGGTTGCACGAGTTTTTGCCAAGTTTGCAAAAGACTCCTGAATCGGACGATGCGCAACATCGCGGTCAACAAAGCCAGGCTGTGCTGCCAAGTCGGTAAAATAGTTTCTCCAGCGTTCGTCTACTGATTGAGGATCATTTAAATAATTTTCGTATAATTCTTCAATATAAGGTGCATTGGACCCAAATAAATAAGAAAAATTTAGTTTTTCGTCCATCATGGCTTTTGCCCTTTGTTGGTATAAATAGAAAGTAGCTTTTCGAAAATGAAAGTATCCATTTTTGAATATGTATATTCTACTCTTGGTATATCAGGTTTGCTAATATTTTCTCCATTGATTTAAAAGTAATTTAACTACAATGAGGAAATAAAAATGCCCAATAAAAAATAACAATAAAATGGCGGAAATTAGTTTCCGCCATTTTGTGCTTCAAATAAATAATTTTATCGCTTATCAACCGAAACGTAGTCTCTACGCGGAGAGCCTGTATACAGTTGACGAGGACGACCAATCTTCTGATTAGGATCTGCGATCATTTCATGCCAATGTGAAATCCAACCTACAGTACGTGCCAATGCAAAGATTACTGTAAACATTGAAACAGGAATACCCAATGCAGACAATACGATACCTGAATAGAAGTCTACATTCGGGTACAATTTACGTTCTACGAAATATGAATCATTCAATGCAATTTGTTCCAACTCCATTGCCAACTTGAATTTAGGATCATTTTCTAACCCCAACTCTTTCAATACTTCATAGCAAGTCTCACGCATGATACTTGCACGCGGATCCATGTTACGGTATACGCGGTGACCAAAGCCCATCAAGCGGTATTTACGTTCTTTAACACCCTCCATGAAAGATGCAACATTGGAAACATCACCAATTTCATCCAACATTTTCAACACAGCTTCGTTAGCACCACCATGTGCAGGCCCCCACAGGCTGGCAATACCTGCTGCAATACATGCAAACGGATTCGCACCGGAAGAACCTGCCAAACGAACAGTAGAAGTAGACGCATTTTGCTCATGATCAGCATGCAAAATGAAAATACGATCCAAAGCACGTACTAACACAGGATTTGGCTTGTACTCTTCGCAAGGAGTCGCAAACATCATATGCATGAAGTTTGCAGTGTAAGATAAATCATTACGTGGGTAATTAAATGGCAAGCCATTAGAATAACGATAACACATTGCTGCAATCGTAGGAATCTTGGAAATCAAACGATATTCAGCAATGCGGCGATGGTCTGCATTTGAAATGTCTAAACTGTCTTGATAGAAAGCAGCCAATGCACCAACAACACCAACCATCATCGCCATAGGGTGAGCATCACGACGGAAACCGCGGAAGAACCAGGTTAATTGTTCATGAAGCATAGTATGACGAGATACTGTGTGCTCAAACTCCGCTTTCTGTTGTGCAGTCGGCAACTCTCCGTAAATCAACAAATAGCATGTTTCCAAATAGTCGCTACTTTCAGCAAGCTGCTCAATTGGATAGCCACGATAATAAAGTTGACCTTTATCACCATCAATAAAGGTAATTTTAGATTCACAGCTTGCAGTAGAAACAAAACCCGGATCGAATGTAAACATACCGGTACCTTTTGTGAAAGCACGGATATCTACTACATCATTACCTAAAGTACCTTCCAAAACTGGCAGCTCTAAAACCTCTTGACCTTCGGCATGTAATTTAACCGTTTTAGACATCTCTTACTCCTTTATTTTTCTGATTGGGAATCTAAAGTACTACTTTATATTTACTGAAACTATCAGCAAATAAATCAACAATCATAAAAACCACATTAATTTCTGCTCGAATTTATGCTTGTCTTATTTTTTCCAGTAGTGGTGTGAAATGAAGCTTATCTGTTTCTTCTTTTTGATTAACTAGGGCAAGAAACTCTTGATCTGGTAAATCCAAAATTTCCACAAATATAGTCAGTTCATCATCACTAAGACGATGGAACTCTTTTTCCATAAACCGCCCGAGCAGGATGTCCAACTCGAGCAGTCCACGACGGGTTTGGAAACGAATTCTGCGCTTAGCAGTTTCGTCAAAAGTTTTCATCGTCAAATAGCCCGTTTTAACATTATTTCTTTAATCTTACCAATCGCTCTAGTAGGATTCAAGTGTTTAGGACATACATCAACGCAGTTCATAATAGTATGGCAGCGAAACAACCTATACGGGTCATTCAAATTATCCAAACGCTCGTTCGTAATGGTATCACGACTATCCGCAATAAACCGATAAGCATTCAACAAACCAGATGGACCAACAAACTTATCAGGGTTCCACCAGAAAGACGGACAAGCTGTAGAACAACAAGCGCATAAAATACACTCATACAGACCATCCAATTCTTTTCTGTCTTCTTGGCTTTGTAAACGCTCTTTATCAGGATCTGCCGGGGTATCATTTACCACGTAAGGTTTAATGGAATGATATTGTTTGAAGAATTGTGTCATATCGACAATTAAATCTCGAATAACCGGCAAGCCAGGTAAAGGGCGTAATTTAATTGGCTGTTTCAAACTACGAATATCTGTCAAACAAGCCAATCCGTTCTTACCGTTAATATTCATACCATCTGAACCGCAAATACCCTCACGGCATGAACGACGGAAAGATAGACTATCATCCAACGCTTTTAATTTAACTAAAGCATCAAGTAATTTTACATCTGTAGGTTCAATTTCAAGCTCATAATCCTGCATATACGGCTTTGCATCCACATCGGGATTATAGCGATATACTTGAAAACGTACTTTTTCCATGGTGTTGTGTTCCTTAGTAAACTCGTTTCGCCGGTTCGATATAATCTACTGTTAATGGTTTTGTATGAACCGGTTTGTAAGTCAAACGATTATCAGCCGAATAGAACAATGTATGTTTCATCCAATTCTCGTCATCTCGCTCAGGATGGTCATCCGAAGCATGTGCTCCACGAGATTCTTTACGAGCCTCTGCTGAAACCAAAGTAGCTTTTGCTACTTCCATTAAATTATCTAACTCCAGCGCTTCAATACGAGCAGTATTCCATACTTGGCTCTTATCTTTAATTTCTGTAAATTTGGCACGCTCATATAAAGCCAATACCTTATCAACACCTTCTTTTAGAATAGCATCTGTACGGAATACACCTGCATGCAATTGAACTGTGCGCTGCAATTCACGGCGTAAGTCATCAACATTCTCACCACCAGTTTGATTATTCAAACGTTCCAAACGCTGTTCTGTCAGCTTACCGGCATTGCTTGGCAACGGTTTCCAATCATTTTGCTGATTGATATATTCAATCATGCTATCGCCGGCAGACTTACCGAATACTACCAAATCCAATAAAGAGTTGGTGCCTAAGCGGTTTGCACCATGAACAGAAGCGCAAGCACATTCCCCTGCTGCATAGAGACCTTTAACTACAACTTCAGGATTATCACCCTCTGGAACAATGACTTCACCTAAATAATTGGTAGGAATACCACCCATCATATAGTGAGTTGTAGGAACAACAGGAATTGGGTCTTTAATGGGGTCAATGCCGGCAAATTGAATAGAAATTTCACGAATACCGGGCAATTTTTCCATAATTTTTTCTGCACCGATATGATCGATTTTCAGCAACACATGGTCTTTGTTTTTACCGCAGCCACGGCCTTCGTAAATTTCCATCGCCATAGCACGCGAGACAACATCACGAGAAGCCAAATCTTTTACCGTAGGAGCATATCGTTCCATAAAACGCTCACCATTGCAGTTGAGCAAAATACCCCCCTCACCGCGAACACCTTCTGTAATCAAAACACCTGCACCAGCCACACCAGTAGGATGGAATTGCCAGAATTCCATATCTTCTAATGGAATACCAGCACGTGCACAAATACCCAAGCCGTCACCTGTATTCATGAAGGCATTGGTTGATGAAGCATAAATACGGCCAGCTCCGCCTGTAGCAAACAATACTGCTTTAGCATGGAAAATGTAAACATCTCCGGTTTCCATTTCCATAGCGGTTACGCCAACAACATCACCGTTGTCATCACGAATCAAATCCAATGCAGTCCACTCAACAAAAAATTGCGTGTTAGCACGCACATTTTGTTGATACAGCGTGTGCAGCATAGCATGGCCGGTACGGTCTGCTACTGCACAAGCACGCTCTACAGCACGTTTACCATGTTCTGCCGTGTGCCCACCAAAAGGACGTTGATAAATTTTGCCACTCTCTACACGGTCAAAAGGCATACCCATATGCTCTAATTCAATAACAGCTTCAGGAGCACGACGAGTCATAAACTCAATTGCATCTTGATCACCCAGCCAGTCCGAACCTTTTACGGTATCGTACATATGCCAAGTCCAATGATCTTCCTGTACGTTACCCAAAGAAGCAGAAATACCACCTTGCGCAGCAACAGTATGTGAACGCGTCGGAAATACTTTAGATAAAACAGCAGTATTCAAACCAGACTTAGACAATTGCAAAGCCGCTCTCAAGCCAGCACCACCACCACCAACAATTACTGCATCAAAACGACGAACAGGAAAACTCATACCAACCCCCAAATTACTTTAACCGAATAAACCAGGCAGCCAACCAACCAAACGATTGTGGCCACTTGTAAAAACAGGCGTAAACCAAATGGCTTAATGTAGTCCATCCACAAATCACGGATACCTACCCAAGCGTGAAGCAATAACGCCACAAAAGTAACCTGAGTGAATACTTTGACCCACGTTTGAGCAAAAAATGCTTGCCATGAATCATAATCGCCCGGCAAAGCGAACAAAAACAAAATAAAAGCAACAGTATAAACCAACATGATTACTGCTGTTGCCCGCTGCATTGCCCAGTCACGCAAGCCGTAATGTGCACCGGCCAATTTACGATCTACCATAACCATGCTCCTAAAATAACAGTCAATACCAAAGCTGTAACAAAAACGATTTTTGCGGTACCGCGTGCTGTTTGCAGCTCCAAGCCTTTATGCGCATCCAAAAACAGGAAACGGATACCGGCACAAAAATGATGCAAATAAGCCCACAACAAACCGATTAAAACCAGCTTGACAAACGGATTGGACACGATAGAACGGTAGGTTTCAAAAGCCTCTTCACGGCTTAACGTACCGGCCAACAGGCACAACAACAACGGCAGGCTCACAAATAAAAGGACCCCGCTGATGCGGTGCAGAATAGAAACAATCCCCGGTATCGGCAATCTGATATTGGGGAGTTCTAGAAACACTGGGCGTTGTTTCGTCTGCATTATCAATTCCTCTTCACAAACATCATACTTTTTCTAAAAAATTCAAAACCGACGCAGGTACCCGTTAATAAAATAACCAATATATCAGGTTACTACACGGGACTACGCTAGCATATAACTTACAACATTTAACTGTTGTTGAACAGTACTTTTTCAGATTTTTTTGATAAAACTTAACAACAAAATTATAAATAAAAATAATTATCTACTGTAAAAAATACCTATCATTTTAAAAAAGCATTATCCGGCAAATAGATAGCTTCGATTAATTTTAGTAATACCCTTCTTTACAAAACAAAAAATTACTACTAGGCAAGCATTTAAAAATTTATCGCTACATATGACTTTATTGCCTTGATAAGCTATTTCACAATTTTTCAAGCTCATTCTTGTCTTTCAGTACTGTTCTTACAAACCAAACTGGCAAACCAAACTGGCGACACTTTTAACAATTAATCAACTCTCTATTTTATTCAAATCAAGTATCAGAAAAAGGATTGCCATACTCTGCAAATTTGGTATGATAAATATCGTTGCTATTCGGTTTATTCGAATACTTCAAACTTAGTACAAACTGTTTAGCAGTTAATATTGTTGAAATATTTTCAATTCAATATGTATGCTTCGAATAATCTCATACAGAATATTCAAAGGAACAGGCACACGGCATTGTCGATTTATTGCCTGCTATCATCTGTTATTAATAGTGAAACTAAGCTTTTAAGAAAATTTTTTCGTAATCTACAGCCACTCAGGAGAGTTTTGGTATGAAATCACCCGTTCGTGTTGCCGTTACCGGTGCTGCCGGCCAAATTGGTTATGCTTTATTATTCCGTATTGCCAGCGGTGAAATGCTGGGCAAAGACCAACCGGTTATTCTGCAACTTTTAGACTTGCCTCAAGCACAAAATGCGGTTAAAGGCGTAATGATGGAATTGCAAGACTGCGCATTCCCATTGTTGGCAGATATGTTTACTACCGACAACCCTGAAGAAGCGTTTAAAGACGCGGAAATCGCTATCTTGGTAGGCTCACGCCCACGCAGCAAAGGCATGGAACGCGCCGACTTACTGCAAGCAAACGCCGAAATCTTTACTGTTCAAGGTGCAGCTTTGAACAAAGTTGCAAACCGCAATGTAAAAGTATTGGTTGTAGGCAACCCGGCTAACACCAATGCTTATATCGCCATGAAGTCTGCCCCTGACCTGCCAGCGAAAAACTTTACTGCCATGCTGCGTCTCGACCACAACCGTGCGTTGAGCCAAATCGCTGAAAAAACAGGCAAAAAAGTTGCAGACATCGAAAAATTATGCGTATGGGGCAACCACTCTCCCACCATGTATGCCGATTACCGTTTTGCCACCATCAACGGCGAAAGCGTAAAAGACATGATCAACGATCAAGAGTGGAACGCCAATGTATTCCTGCCGACCGTAGGCAAACGCGGTGCTGCCATTATTGAAGCGCGCGGCCTGTCTTCTGCTGCTTCTGCCGCCAACGCCGCTATCGACCATATCCGCGACTGGGTGTTGGGCACCAACGGCAAATGGGTAACCATGGGTATTCCTTCCGACGGCTCTTACGGCATTCCCGAAGGCACTATGTTCGGTTTCCCGGTAACTTGCGAAAATGGCGAATACAAACTGGTTGAAGGTTTGGAAATTGACGAATTCAGCCAAGAGCGCATCAATGTTACTTTGAAAGAATTGGAAGAAGAAAAAGCCGGTGTAGCTCATCTGCTGTAAGATTCTTTATTAAGCAAACAGGCCGTTTGAAAATTTCAGACGGCCTGTTTGCTTAATAAAGAATCTTACTTTATTTAAACAAATTTAAAACCATCCTTCGATATTACCGTTCTCTACGCTTTGCCGTATAATCTGTTTTATTTACAGAAAATAATAAATATTTCATGCGCAAAGCAGAAATATCAAAGCTGTGCCAACCAATCCCAATATACTCCGAATAAGCTGTTGCAACTATTATCCCACCCAACCGATTAAATAAGAATTCTCATCAACCAGCAAACTTTTTCAAACCTGCTTGATGCTGACTTACAAAACAAAATTGATTTAATTTTTAGGAACTACCCTATGTCCAAAGATAATCCTAAACCGACCAACACACGTTCTGCCAATTACGGCTTTTTGATTATGCCCCGCTACGGCTTACTGTGGATTTTCGGAACATTAACCGTTGTCTGCCTCTTGCTTAAAATCTGGTGGCTGTTTGTTATTTCCCTATTACTGACCCTATTAGGCATACACGACATTACCCAAAGACGCCATGCGATTCTGCGCAACTATCCCATCGGCGGACACATCCGTTTTCTGCTGGAAAACTTCCGCCCCGAAATCCGCCAGTATTTCTTGGAAGACGATCAGGAGCAGGTGCCGTTTTCGCGTCAACAGCGTTCGCTGGTTTATCAACGGGCAAAAAATCTCGACAGCACAACGGCTTTCGGCAGCATCAACGATTTGAACAAAACCGGCAGCGAGTGGTTTTTGCACTCGGGCAACAGCCACAAAATCGACAACCACGATTTCCGCGTGCGTGTCGGCAACGAGCGCTGTCTGCAACCTTACGACTTATCCGTATTCAACATTTCCGCCATGAGTTTCGGCGCACTTTCCGCCGCCGCCATCGAAGCGCTCAACTGCGGCGCGAAGATGGGCGGTTTTGCCCACGATACCGGCGAAGGCAGCATCAGCCCTTATCATAAAAAACACGGCGGCGACCTGATTTGGGAGCTGGGTACGGGCTATTTCGGCTGCCGCGACGAGCACGGCAATTTCAATCCTAAAACCTTCGCCGAACGCGCTTCGCTTGAGCAAGTAAAAATGATTGAAATCAAGCTGTCCCAAGGCGCGAAGCCAGGCAAAGGCGGCGTGTTGCCCGCATCTAAAATCACCGAAGAAATCGCACGCACGCGCGACATTCCCATCGGTGTGGATTGTATTTCTCCGGCCAGCCATCCCGCTTTTTCCACACCGCGCGAGTTGGTGAAATTCTGGCAGCAGCTGCGTGAATTGTCCGGCGGCAAGCCCGTAGGCTTCAAACTCTGCATCGGTATGCCGTGGGAGTTTATGGCGATTGTTAAAGCCATGATTGAAGAAGACAACTATCCCGACTTTATCGTGGTGGACGGCGCGGAAGGCGGCACCGGCGCGGCACCCGTTGAGTTTATGGACTCCATCGGTATGCCTTTGGTTGATGCCTTGATTTTCGTGCAAAATACATTGGTCGGCGCCGGCATCCGCGACAAAATCAAAGTCGGCGTGAGCGGCAAGTTGGTGAGCGGTTTCGATATCGCCAAAATGATGAGCTTGGGTGCCGACTGGTGTAACAGCGCGCGCGGCTTCATGTTTGCGGTCGGCTGTATCCAATCGCGTTCCTGCCATACCAATAAATGCCCCACCGGCGTGGCCACGCAAGATCCGTCGCGTCAGAAAGCTTTGGACGTGCCGGACAAATCCCAACGCGTGAAAAACTTCCACGCCAACACTTTGAAAGCCCTCGCCGATATCGTCGGCAGCGCGGGGTTGGATCATCCGCAGCAGCTGAAACCTCACCACATCGTGCGCCGTCAACCCGACGGTTGGATCAAACTGTTGTCAGAGCATTATCAATTCATCCAATCCGGCTCGCTGTTGAGCGGAAACAGCGAACGGCCTATTTTGGAAAGAATGTGGAATTTGGCTGACCCGGACAGTTTCCAAGCAATGGGCATTGCCGACGAAATCATCAAGGGCGAAAATTAATCTGACAAGGCCGTCTGAAAAATTTTCAGACGGCCTTGAAATCAATCTTCCCTACCCCATTTAAACCGAGTTATCGATAACCCAAACAAAAGGAATTCCCTCATGATTAAACTGCACACCAATTTCGGCACCATCAGCTTGGAGCTTAATCACGAAGCTGCGCCGGTTACTTCTGCCAACTTCGAACAATATGTTAAAGACGGTTTTTACGACGGCGTTATTTTTCATCGTGTTATCAAAGGCTTCATGATTCAAGGCGGCGGTATGGATCAGGATATGAACGAAAAAGAAACCCGTGATCCTATCCAAAACGAAGCGCAAAACGGTTTGGCTAACGATAAATACACCATTGCCATGGCCCGCACCCAAGCGCCGCACAGCGCTTCTGCACAATTCTTCATCAACACCAAAGACAACACTTTCCTAAACCACACCGAACCAAGTCTGCACGGTTGGGGCTATGCCGTATTCGGTAAAGTTGTTGACGGTTTTGATGTAGTTGATGCCATCGAAGATGTAAAAACCACCCGCCACGGCTATCACTCAGATGTCCCCGTCGATGCTGTTGTGATTACCAAAGCGGAAATCGTGTAAATTCCCATTCATTATCAAAAGGCCGTCTGAAATTTTCAGACGGCCTTTTTAATAGCAAAAAAGTTATTTTATTTGCAATCCTTTCAAAAAACACAAGCCATTCGGCTTTAACGCTTTTTCAGCAGCACGCCGCTTTCGATATGGTGTGTAAACGGAAATTGGTCAAATAAAGCCATACGGCAGATTTCATGCGTTTGTGCCAACATATCCAAGTTAGAACGCAAAGTTTCCGGATTGCAGGAAATGTAAATCACATTATCAAACTGTGCTACCAATTTCAGCGTTTCATCATCCACACCCGCTCTCGGCGGATCGACAAAAATGGTGGAAAAGCGATAATCCGCCAACACCACGCCCTGTTCCTGCAAACGGCGGAATTCACGGTTTCCGGTATAAGCTTCGGTAAACTCTTCAGCCGACAAACGCACAATAGCCACATTGTTGCTGCTGTTTGCTTCAATATTCCATAATGCCGCATTGACCGAAGTTTTAGATACCTCCGTTGCCAAAACACGGTCGAAACGCGTAGCTAAAGGCAGAGTAAAATTTCCGTTGCCGCAATAGAGTTCCAACATATCGCCGCCCAAACCTTCGGCACAATCGCAGGCCCATGCCAACATTTTTTCGCATACGCGTGCATTCGGTTGGGTAAAACTGCCTTCGATTTGGCGGTAAACAAACTGTTGATTACCGACAGCCAGCTTTTCCGTCACAAAATCACGGCTTAATACCAACTTCTGCCCACGGCTGCGCCCGATAATGACGATATCCAATTCGGTTTGCAACTGCTCTGCAGCAGCCTGCCATTCTTCATCCAACTTTTTGTGGTAGATCATACTAACCAGCATTTCACCACTCAAAGTCGATAAAAATTCCACAGCATACCAGCGGTTTTTCAAAACAGGCTTGCCGTCAACCGCCGCAATCAGTTTCGGCATCAACGCATTAATCGCAACGTAAGCAGGTGCAAATTGATCGCAGCGGATCAGCGACGCCCCGCCCGCTTTTTTACCAGGCTCGAACATCGCATAAAAAATTTCATCGCCCTCATGCCAAATACGGAATTCCGCGCGCATACGGTAATGCTCTTCCGGCGACTCGAACACCTCCAATTCAGGCGTGGTCAAACCTTGAAACAGATTGCGGATATAGGCTTTTTTATCATCCAATTGCTTTCGGTAAGCCGGGCTGCTCATGCGTTGCTCCATAAAATCAAACAGGCCGGATTATACAGGATTCATTCATAAGGCCGTCTGAAAATTTTACTGCCAACTTGTTGTAAGCTAAATCGTTATTGCTTTAAACCATGCTGCTTGCCGGCTTGATATACACGGAAAACACGGCCCGATTCACGCTTTTTAACGCTTCGGTTATAATGCCGTCTGAAAAACCATAGGGAAACATCATGCAAATCGAAGTCGAATTAAAAGTATTAAACAGCAAAATGGCCGGGCAGCTGCCTGCCTATGCTACCCCTGGCTCAGCAGGCTTGGATCTGCGCGCCTGCTTGGATGAGGCTGTAACGCTTCAACCCGGCGAAACTTTCTTAATTCCCACAGGCTTGGCTGTTTATTTAGGCAATCCCGCCTACGCCGCCGTATTGCTCCCCCGCTCCGGTCTGGGGCATAAGCACGGCATCGTATTGGGTAATCTGGTCGGCCTGATTGATTCGGATTATCAAGGCGAATTGAAAGTATCGGTTTGGAACCGCAGCCAAACTGCTTTTACCATCGAACCGATGGAGCGCATTGCCCAAATGGTTATCGTTCCCGTTGCTCAAGCCGCATTCAAAATCGTTAATGAATTTGCCGCCAGCGAACGCGGCGAAGGAGGCTTCGGCAGCACCGGAAAAGCCTGATCACTGCCCTAACACATGCTGTATTAAATCATTTGGCAGTCTCAGCCTATATGTTTGTAACAATGCCTATTCGCTATGGCAATCCGATAGCAGGTTGGCTCCTAAAAATATATTTTCGGTTTCAATCCAACATAATGGAACTTTCAAGAATATGTCTTGTCTTAGCCATCAACAAAAGATTCAGGCCGTCTGAAACTTTTCAGACGGCCTTTATAGCATCCTAGATATGATAATTAAAATCATTAAGATTTATGTATAAGGATTATTAAATGAAATTTAATTTTATACCTCAAATCGGTATGCTGGCCTGTGCGTCGGCTTTGATGTTTTCTCCGTTGGCCGCCAGTGCAAAGCCTGTCGAAATCACCGATACGGCAGGGCGTAAGGTGAAGCTTGATTTGCCGGCCAAGCGCATCGTGCTGGGTTTTTATTATCAAGACTATATGGCTGTGGGCGGCAAGAATGCTTTGGATAATGTGGTGGGTTTTTCCAAGGCGGTGTGGTCTGATTGGGCGCCTCCGAGCTGGGCGGCATTCAGTAAGGCTGTGCCTAAGTTGAAACAGCTGGCCGATGTGGGCGAAGTGGAAGTGGGTACTTTTTCGGTGGAGAAAGTGCTGTCGCTGAAGCCGGATTTGCTGATTTTGGCCGACTGGCAATATCAAGGCTTGGGTTCGGATTTAGACAAAATCAAGAAGGCGGGCATTCCGATTGTGGTAATTGACTACAACGCCCAATCGGTTGCCAAGCATATCAAATCAACGGAAATCATCGGCACGATTACAGGGCAGCAGGCGAAAGCGAAAAAGCTGGCGGCCGACTATAAAGCTATTGCCGACAATATTCAGGCAAGAGTGAAAAAAGCCAATCTGCCCAAGCCGAAAGTGTATGTAGAGTTTGGCAACAAAGGCCCGGCCGAACACAGCTTTACGTTTGGCAAGGCTATGTGGGGGCCGATGATTACTTTGGTCGGGGGGAACAATATTTCTGCTTCGGCGGTGGATTTTTATGCGCCTATCAATCCTGAAAAGGTATTGGCGGCCAAGCCCGACGTCATTGTGATTACCGGACGGGAAACCGAACTGAACAAAAACAAAGATGCGTTTGTGTTGGGTTGGAATATTCCGAAAGCCGAAGCGGAACGCCGTTTGAAAGGTTTTGAAAAACGCGCGGGCTGGGCCAGCCTTCCGGCAGTCAAAAACAACCGGGTATACGGTGCTTACCATGCCAATTCGAGAACGCTTTCAGACGGCGCTTCCCTTCAGTTTATGGCCAAAGCGGTTTACCCGCAGCTTTTTGCCGATTTGAATCCGGACAAGACCTATATGGATTTCTACCGCAATAATCTGCCGGTAGTGCCGACCGGGACGTTTTATCTTTATCCCAAAGCAAAATAAGGCCGTCTGAAAAACGACAGTTTCAAACCGAACGGTTTGCCTCCCCTTCCCGTGCGCCTGCGGGTGCATGAGGGAGGGGGTAAATTTATCTTCAAACAACAATATACATAAACGGTTTTCATCATGACCGGAGAAATACCTTCTACAAATCCTTCCCGTGCCGATGCCGGTACGGTTGCCGATATTGTGAGAAACCAGCGTGCCTTGGAGCGCAGGCGCTGGTTGGCGATATTGGCTTTTTTAACCGTCGGCCTTATCGGGTTGGTTCTCGATATTGCCACGGGGCCTTCCATGCTGCCGGTCGGCGAAGTGGTCAAATCTTTGCTGAATATGGAAAGCGCGGACGAAATGAGTAAAGTCATTGTGTACGACCTGCGCCTGCCGATAGCATTGATGGCATTAGTCGTGGGGGCGGCATTGGGTGTCGGTGGTGCAGAAATCCAAACCCTGCTCAACAATCCGATGGCCAGCCCTTATACCTTGGGCTTGGCCGCTGCAGCTGGCTTGGGCGCATCGCTGGTCATCGCTTTCGGCAGTTTCGGCCTGCCTTCGTCGGTGGCCGTGCCGATAGGTGCTTTTGCGATGACTATGTTGGCGGCAACGATATTGTTTCTGTTTGCGTCTATGCGCCGTTTCAATTCCGCCATGTTGGTGTTGGTCGGGATTGCTTTGCTGTTTTTATTCCAGTCGGTGCTTTCGCTGATCCAATACATCGCGGCGCCGGAGATTTCGCAGCAAATCCTGTTTTGGCTGTTTGGCAGTCTGACGAAGGCGACTTGGGAAAACCTTGGCGTAACGGTGTTGGTTACGGCGGTATGTGTGGCTTTGCTTGCCAAAGATGTGTGGAAGCTGACCGCTTTGCGTTTGGGCGAAGAGCGGGCGGCCAGTTTGGGCATCAACCTGCAACGCCTGCGTATCCAAACTTTGGTGCTGGTTGCGGTGATGACGGCAACCGCCATCAGTTTTGTGGGCATCATCGGTTTTATCGGCTTGGTGGCGCCTCATGTGGCACGGCTGTTGTTGGGCGAAGACCAACGGTTTTTCCTGCCCGGTGCCATGTTGGTCGGAGCGGCGTTTTTGTCGATTGCGTCCGTGCTGTCGAAAGTCATTATTCCCGGAGCGCTGTTTCCGGTCGGCATTGTTACTTCTTTTGTAGGTGTGCCGTTTTTCTTTTGGATTGTATTAACGAAACGATAGGCCGTCTGAATATGAACAAATTGTTTTTGAAACCTTTATTGGCGGGTTTGCTGCTGTGCGCTTCTTTTGCCGCACAGGCGCAAGTGCAGACCATTACCGATGTGCGCGGGCGCGAAGTGAAAGTCGATGTGCCGGCCAAGCGCGTGGTTTTGGGTTTTTATTACCCTGATTATATTGCTGTAACGGGTGCGGAAAATTTCGCCAACGTAGTCGGTATTTCCCGTGAATTTTGGGAGAAGTTCAATCCCGGAAGTTGGGCGCTGTACAGCAGTAAGATGCCGGAATTGAAAAACATCGGCGATATAGGCAATGTGAGCACCGGCACGTTTTCTTTTGAAAAAACGCTGGCATTGAAACCCGATGTAGTGGTGTTGGCCGACTGGCAATATGAAGCGCTTGCCAATGAAATTCCCCGTTTCGAGCAGGCGGGCATTCCCGTGGTTGTGGTGGACTTTAATGCGCAAACCGTTGAAAAACACGTGGAAAGCGCAAAAGTTTTCGGTGCGATTGCCGATACGCCGGAGCGTGCGCAACGTGTGGCCGGCGAGTATGCGGCGGGAATCGCCGACATTCGGCGCAGAATCAGCGAAGCCGGGCAGCCCAAGCCGAAGATTTATATAGAATTCGGCGACAAAGGCCCGAAAGAACACAGCTACACTTTCGGAAAAAATATGTGGGGCGCGATTGCCGATATTGCCGGGGGCGATAATGTGAGCGCGCCGTTTGTGAAAGACTGGGGGCCGATCAACCCCGAACAGCTTTTGGTGGCCAAACCCGAAGTGGTGGTGATTTCCGGCACGGAAGTAGGCTTGGGGCAGCCGGATGCCATGGCTATGGGTATCGGCATCAAAGCGGAAGATGCTTTGCAGAGGCTTGCCGGCTTTACCCGGCGTGCCGGATGGGGAGACTTTCCCGCTGTGCAAAACCGGCGCGTGTACGGCATTTACCATACCGCCTCACGTTCCCTCTCCGACTTGGCATCCGCGCAATTCATCGCTAAAACACTCTATCCGGAAGCGTTTGCCGACATCCGCCCCGAGCAAACCTATCTGGATTTCCACCGTAAATATCTGCCGGTAACGCCGGAAGGCACATTTTTCGTCCGCTTGGGTTGTGCAACGCCCGACAGTTGTGCGGATGAGGGCGGCAAAGGAGCCGGCGGCGCGGAGCCGGCGGATTCTTCTGCAAACAAACCGCAATCATTTTTTGCCCGCATCAAAGCGTGGTTTCTCGGATTGTTTTAAAGGCCGTCTGAAATGCTGCAACTGGAAAATCTGACCATTAGGCGCGGCAGTCTTACCGTAGCCGACCATATCAGCCTGAATTTGGAACAGGGCAAAGTTTATACCGTGCTGGGCCCCAACGGCGCGGGTAAATCGTCGCTCATCAAAACCGTGTTCGGCGATATACCTTACAGCGGAAGTATCCGTTATAAAAACGATACTTTAAGCAAAGCCCACGTACTCAATTGGCGCAAGCGCATCGGCTATATGCCGCAGGACACAGCCGTAGAAGCCTCGCTGACGGCTTTGGAAGTCGTTTTGCTCGGGCGCATGGACGCCCTGCATATGCACATCGGCGACGATTTGCTCGCCGAAGCCGCCGCCATGATGCAGCAGCTCGGCATTGCCCATTTGGCCCACCGCGACGTGATGCTGCTCAGCGGCGGCCAACGGCAGCTGGTGATGTTTGCCCAAGTATTGATGCGCAATCCGGAAATCCTGATGCTTGACGAGCCGGTCAGCGCGCTGGATATGCACCACCAGCTCAACCTGCTCGAACACGTATGCGACCACACGCGCAACAAGGGCTTGGTTACATTGATGGTTTTACACGATTTGAGTTTGGCCGCCCAGTTTTCAGACGGCCTGATCTTATTGGGCGAAGGCAAAGTGCAAGGACAAGGCGGGCCGGCCGACGTTTTGCGGGCGGATATCCTCAGCCGCCTTTACCGCGTTGATGTCGAACTGCTTTACGACAGCCGGGGCGCTCCGGTTATCCGGCCGATGCGGAAGGCCGTCTGAAAAGCCTTTACGCCAACCGGATTCTGAATTGCCCCGACAAACATCCCGAAAACATCCCGAAAGGATTCACCATGAAAAAATACCTCTTTCTCTTACTCTTTGCCGCCGGCAGCGCATTTGCCGCCAATCATGAAGTCAAGATGCTGGATAACGGCGCAGACGGCAGCATGGTGTTCGAGCCGGGCTTCTTAAAAGTACAGCCCGGCGATACCGTAACCTTCAAACCCACCAATAAAGGACATTGGGTGCAAAGCAAAGCCCTTCCCAAAGGAGCGAAAGAATTTTTATCCGCCGAGGATAAAGAATTTACCGTCAAACTTGATAAAGAAGGCGTATATGTCTATACCTGCCCGCCCCACCGCACCATGAACATGAACGGCATCATCCAAGTGGGCAAAGCCGCCAACAAAGCCGAGGCGCAGGCCATGGTAGACGAAATGGAACGGCGCTCCATGCAAAACAAAGGCCGTCTGAAAAAATATATGCAGCAAGTAAAATAAACCCGTACCGCACGGCAACCGCCGTGCCGCACACCCTCCGATACTTTTTAGCCGGGGTCGTCTGAATATATGCTCGTTATTACCACCTGCCGCAGCTATCCCCAACCGCCTGAGAGCCTTCTCAAACTCATACCCGAGCTGCGCGGACGCGGCGTATCCGCCCATTTCGACTGCTGGCAAAACCGGCCCGACAGTCCGTTTTTACTGCCTTTGTGCGCATGGGACTATGCCGCCGAGCCACAGCGGTTCCGCCGATGGCTGCAACAGGCGCAAAGCTCGGGCAGCCGGTTTGTCAATCCGCCGGAGCTGATGCTTTGGAACATGAACAAACATTATTTGTGCGACTTGGCCGCCGCCGGCGCAGACGTTATCCCGACCGAAACCGCCGCGCCGGATGCCGGAGCCGTAACCCGCATCATGCAGCGGCACGGCTGGCATGAAGCCGTATTGAAACCCGCCGTCGGCCAAAGCGGCAAATATGTGGTCAGAATCCGCAGCAGCAGCGAAATCAGAGACTGGCTGCCCTACCGCGAAGGCGTGATCGTACAGCCGTTTATTGCCGACATTGAAACGGCGGGCGAAACCGCTTTAATCTTTTTCAACGGCCGCTTCAGCCACGCAGTGCACCGCCGACCGCCTGCGGGCGAATGGCGCGCCAACTCCGCCTACGGCGTCCTCATCCTGCCTGCCGAACCGCCGCCGTTTGCCGTAACCGCCGCCGCCCGCGTATTGGCAAGCCTGCCCCAAATGCCGGTTTACGCACGGGTGGACGGTACATTGCTGCCCGAACGCTTCCTGTTGAACGAATTAGAACTCATCGAACCTGCCCTGTATCTCGACACCCGCCCCGAAGCCGTAGCGCATTTTGCCGATGTACTTGCCGCCGTATGCCTGAATGCCGGCACGGCCTGAACCGCGCAAGAACTTAGGATAAAGCAAAGGCCGTCTGAAAATTTCAGACGGCCTACTTCATTTACCAATCTAATTATCAGGCAACCATATCCATACGGAAATGCAGTTTGCCGTCTTCTTCAGTACGGCGCACCGGCCAACGGTATACCCCGCTCAGCCTTTCCGCCGTCATCACTTCTTCCGGCGTACCGGCAGCGACCAACCTGCCTTGATCCAAGAGCACGATATAATCGGCATAATGCGCGGCCATATTTAAATCATGCAGTACCATCACCGCGCTAAATGACTGTTTGTTCTGCTTCAAATACTGCATCAATCCGTGCTGGTGGCGGATATCCAAATGATTGCACGGCTCGTCCAACAACAACACCGGTGCCTGCTGCAGCAAAGCGCGCACCAAATTGGCACGCTGCTGTTCACCGCCCGACAAACTGCCGATACGCTGTTCCGCCAAATGGCTCAAATCGAATGCTGCCAGTAAAGGCTCTACTTCGGGAATATGTTGCGACGACGGCATATCAAACCAACCGCCGTGCGGATAGCGTCCCAACAACACATAATCGCGAACCGTTAGCGGCAGCGTATATTGTCCGTGCTGCCCCACCCAAGCAAGGCTGCCTGCTTTTAAAGCTTCCGCAATCGGCATGCCTTGCAAGCGTATATCGCCGCCCCATGCGCCCAACAATCCGCGCAACAGCGTAGACTTTCCGGCACCGTTCGGACCGATCACCGCCGTATGGCAGCCTTTAGGCAGATCCAGTTGCGGCACGTCCAAAATCAGACGGCCTTTTTTGTTCAACACTACCCTACGTACGGAAAACAAGGTATCAGCCTGCATCATAACGACCGCTCACGCAAAGGTTTCAGAAAAATCCAAAGGAAAAACGGCCCGCCGAGCAAAGCAATCACTATACCGACCGGCACATCGACCGGATAGGTTACCCAACGCGAAGCGCTGTCGACCACCACCAAAAACACCGCCCCCAACCAGGCCGAAATCAGCATAATACCGCGACGTCCGCCGCCGATACTGCGTGCCACGGCATTCGGCACCATCATGCCCAAAAAGCCGATCACACCGGCTTGGGAAACCGCCGCACCGGTAAGCAATGCTGCACCGATTACGGTCAACAAACGGGTTTGTGATGGTGAAACGCCCATAGTTACCGCTGTTTCATGCCCCAACATCAAAATATCCAAACGGCGGCCGACGGAAAGCAGCAACAGCAATCCGGCCAACATTACCGCTACTGCATATTGCGGAGAAGCAAAACCGGCTTCGGCCAAACTGCCGGCCAACCAAATGGTGGCGCTACGCAAAACCAAATCATCGGACAAAAACAGAATCAAGCTCACAAACGCGCCGCTGAATGCGCTGATCACAAAACCCAGAATCAACAAACCCAACGTGCCGCCGCCGAGCAATCTGTGTGCCGACAAAATCAGCAGACACACTGCCAACGCACCGAGAAAAGCGGCCAAAGGAATACTGATACCGCCCCAACCCAATGCCAAAATCAGCACTACACCCAATGCCGCACCGCCCGAGGTACCGATCAAACTCGGATCGGCCAACGGATTATCAAACAAAGCCTGCAAAGCCGCGCCGGCCGCCGACAACGATGCGCCGACAATCAGTGCCACCGCCAAACGGGGCAGGCGGATATTCAGCGTAATTTCGTCCAATTCATGCGGCCACTGCCAACCGCCCAATCCGATACCCAGGCAAAACCACACGACAACGACACTGGATACCGCCGCAAACAGCCAAGCCAGAATCTTTTTGGTACTCAGGCCGTCTGAATATTCAGGCTGTGCGACATCAACCGCATGATTCATACCGACACACTCCGCACTTACTTAGCCAAACCGTTCAAACGCTGTACCACTTGCGGCGTATCCAAGCCGTAGCGGAAAATATCGTTGGCCGGCCAAAAGTGGATATTGCGCTTTTTAGCAGCAGGAGAAGCAGCCAGTTCGGGGCGTTTCAACATGCCGTCCACATGACCGACATCTTTGCTGTGATGCTCGGAAACAATCACCACATCCGGTTTCGCAGCCGCCCATGCTTCACGGGTCAGCGGCTTCAGGCCTTCGATACCTGCTGCGGCATTCACACCTCCGGCACGGCGGATTAATTCATCGGCTGCCGTATTGCGTCCGGCAACGATACGGCCGTCATAAGTAATCAGATAACGTTTGCCGGTCGAAGGCATAGGCTTCATACGGGCCTGCCAGTCTTTGGCCAACGCTTCCGCTTTTGCCGTTTTGCCCAACAGCTTGCCGATTTCCCGAATACTCTTCGGATAATCGTTCAAATCGTCTTTCGGCGCGACGTTAACCGCACGGATACCGATACTGTTCAGGCTGGAATAAATGCTTTGCGGCTGTGCCATCCACGAACCGATAGCCACATCAGGCTTCTGCGCCGCAATTGTTTCCATGCTCAACTGCCGGAACACGCCGATACTCGGTTTGTTTTTCAAAGCAGGATTGGTTGTGGTCAAATCACGCGCCACCACTTCTTCCTCCGCACCCAAAGCCACCACCACATCGGCGACATCCGGTGTCAAAGTAACGATACGTTGCGCAAAAGCAGCGGGCAATACAGCCAGTAAAACCGGCAACAATAATAAAGAATGTTTATGCTGTTTCATTTTTCAGACGGCCTCATCCGTTTAATAAATCATCAGTAATCTGCTGCCAAACCGCCAATTCGCTTTGACCTTCCTTGCGACGGCCGAAAAATTGGACAACGGTTTTACGGCGCGAATCAAATCCTTCCAAACAGGTGACGAAGCCGCCTTCCACCGGCCGGCGCACCACCCATGTTTCTTCAATGCCATCATCTTTCAAATGCATACTGAATTTCTCGGTTTCACTGTCGAGAATATTCAGGTAACCGCGTGCACGAACCACTTTGTGTACCGCACCTGTCTGAATCTGCACCACCCCGCGGTTGCCGATAAAAATCATCATCTCCATGCCGCTGTCGCGCACTTTTTCCAATACTTTTTCCCAAACGCCGTTATCCAGACGCTTGGCCGCGCCTTGCGGCGCATGACGGTAAGCCGCCTGCCTGTCCAAACCGAACGAAGCGATCATATCGCCGAAATCGTGTACGTCTTTCAAAGCCGACCACGCTTGTCGGAATGCTTCCGTCTTATCGGCAGGCAAATCGTTAGGAACGGCAACGGGCGGCTTTTCGGCCGTCTTAAACTCAGGCGCACCTTCGCGGCGGAATTCAGCCAGCAAGGCCTCCCACGTATCGAGTTTGCTCTCGTCGCGCATAAACACTTTCTGAACGGCCACGCCAAATTCGTCATAAAACTGAATCGAGCGCGACATTTTGCCGTGCGACATGCCGGTTACCGCAATTGCATGATGCCAGTGCTTGGTAAAAATCCGCAGATCCAAACCGCCGACATTAACCGCAATACCGCCTTTGTCCGACCACTTCACATTTTCATACACGCCCTGCTTTTCGTGCACCGCCAAGCTGTTACGCACAATGCCTTCGACTGCACCCAGCGTGTGCAGCTTCAACACCAGCTCGCCGATACGCGTACCCAAATATACCGCATCGGGCGAAGCCGCCATCAAACAGCCTTCGCTGACACCCAAAGCCTCTGCGCCTTCACGCGGGAAATACGGCCCTTTTGCCGCTTCTTTCGCCGCTTGATACTGCTGCCACAACGGATTCATACCTGCTCCTGTCACCGTTTACAGGCCGTCTGAACATTCAGACGGCCTGTAAAACATTAAAATTTTAATTAACTATACAAATCGAAGCCTGCGCCGGCATATGCCTCACAGTCTCCACTTTTACCTATCGCAATAAAACGGCAAATTAAAACGGCTTGTTCACGCCGTCTCCGCATACCGCCCGATTTCCAACATCTTCAACAACACTATGATAAAAAATGGAATTTGCCTATCCGAAACCTTCCGATCCGCAACCTGCAAACACACATTTCCTTTAATACATATGATAAGAGTTATCATATACAAATTTTCAATTTAAAACAATTGTTATCAAATAGAATGATAATTTTTTCAATAAAACAGGCCGTCTGAAAATTTCAGACGGCCTCAAAACCGGCTTGCCTGCCCGACGCTTTATTACCCATTCCGGCAAGTAAAGCCGAATCCGTACACGGTTATGCGGTTTACTCCCTTTCTACCGCCAATGCCAATCCCATACCGCCGCCGACACATAATGCCGCCACGCCTTTACGCTTATTGCTGCGGCGCATCTCGTGCAGCAACGTCACCAAAATACGGCAGCCCGAAGCACCGATAGGATGACCTATGGCAATCGCACCGCCGTTGACATTGATTTTTTCAGACGGCAATCCTGCCTGCTGCATGACACCCAACGCTTGGGCGGCAAACGCTTCATTGGCTTCAAACAAATCGACATCGCCAACTGTCCAACCGGCTTTCTGCAAAGTCTTGCCGATGGCCGCCACCGGCCCCAAACCCATCATTTCAGGCTCGATACCGGTGGCCGCATAGGCGCGGATAAAGGCCAGCGGCTTTAATCCGAGCGCTTCGGCTTTTTCCAAACTCATCACCATTACCGCTGCCGCACCGTCGTTCAAACCCGAAGCATTGCCTGCCGTTACCGTTCCGTCTTTTTTAAATGCGGGACGCAAGGCCGCCAGTTTCTCCGCCGAAGCATCGGCTTTAATGTATTCGTCTTGATCAAACCACACCGCTTCGCCCCGACGCTGCGGCACGGCAACGGCAGTGATTTCCTCGGCAAATTTGCCGCTGCTTCGGGCTTGCACCGCTTTTTGTTGCGACTGCAAGGCAAAAATGTCTTGTGCTTCCCGGGAAATATGCAGACGCTCTGCGATATTTTCCGCCGTAATACCCATATGGTATTGATGGTACACATCGGTCAGGCCGTCTGAAACCATGCTGTCGGTCAAGCCGGCATCGCCCATTTTGATACCGCTGCGCATACGGACAAAGTGCGGACTTTGCGACATCGACTCCTGCCCGCCGGCAATCACGATTTCCGCATCGCCGCAGGCCACGGCCTGGGCAGCCATCTGCACTGCTTTCAAACCGGAACCGCATACCACATTCACCGTTGTTGCCGGAATTTCCACCGGCAATCCGGCCAACATCGCAGCCTGACGGGCAGGATTCTGACCGACACCGGCCGTCAGCACATGGCCCATCACCACTTCGTCCACTTCATCTGCCGCTACGCCTGTCTGCAACAGCAAATCCCGAATCACCGCCGCACCCAATTCCGGCGCACGCAAAGCAGACAAACCGCCCATAAAACTGCCGACCGCCGTTCTTTTGGCGGCAACAATCACCACATCGCGTATCATGTTATCTTCCTCCCGGCCAAAGGCCGTCTGAAAATATCGGCACAAACGCTACGGTTATGCCGTTTTTTTTTCAGACGGCCTCACTGCCTTATCTCAATATCTCCACGCCGGTCTCCGCCTGTAACGTATCGAAATCCACGCCGTCCGCCAACTCCACCAATTTCAGGCCGTCTGAAACCACATCCAACACCCCTAAATCGGTGATGATGCGGTGAACGACTTTTTTACCTGTTAACGGCAGTTCGCATCGGGGTTTGATTTTGAATGCGCCGTTTTTCGCCGTATGCTCCATCAGCACAATCACACGCTGTACGCCGGCCACCAAATCCATCGCACCGCCCATGCCTTTGACTATTTTTCCCGGAATCATCCAGTTGGCCAAATCGCCCTGTCCCGACACTTCCATCGCCCCCAAAATCGCCAGATTCACTTTACCGCCGCGTATCATTGCAAACGATTGCGAACTGGAAAAAAAGCTGGCACCGGGCTGAGCCGTTACCGTCTGCTTACCGGCATTGATTAAATCCGCGTCGATTTCCGCCTCGGTCGGAAACGCCCCGATACCGAGCAGGCCGTTTTCCGATTGCAGCATCACATTCACGCCTGCCGGAATATAATTCGCCACCAAAGTCGGCAGGCCGATACCCAAATTGACATAAAAACCGTCTTGCAGCTCTTGTGCCGCACGTTGCGCCATCTGTTCGCGAGTCCAAGCCATGTTTACGCCCCTTTTGTCGTACGTTGTTCGATACGTTTCTCCGGCTCCGCATTGACCACAATTCGGTGGACATAAATGCCAGGCAGATGAATATGGTCGGGATCCAATTCCCCCGTTTCCACCAGTTCCTCCACCTCGACTATCGTCAGCTTGCCCGCCGTCGCCACATCCGGATTAAAATTACGCGCCGTTTTACGGAATACCAGATTGCCGGTTTTATCCGCTTTCCAAGCCTTGACCAAAGCGATATCGGCAGTGAGCGAACGCTCCATCACGTATTCTCTGCCGTCAAACTCCCTGATTTCTTTGCCTTCGGCCACCTGAGTACCCACACCGGTTTTAGTGAAAAATGCCGGAATACCCGCACCGCCGGCACGCAGTTTCTCGGCCAAAGTACCCTGCGGCGTCAACTCCACTTCCAACTCTCCCGATAAAAACTGGCGTTCAAACTCTTTGTTTTCACCGACATAAGACGCAATCATTTTCTTCACTTGACGCGTTTGCAGCAGCAAACCCAAACCGAAATCGTCCACTCCGGCATTGTTGCTGATACAGGTCAGATTTTTCACACCGCTGTCGCGCAAAGCGGCAATCAAGGCTTCCGGAATACCGCACAAACCGAAGCCGCCAACAGCCACCGTCTGCCCGTCCGCCACCACGTCCTGCAAAGCCGCCGCCGCACTAGGGTAAAGTTTGTTCATGTTTTCTCCTCATATGCTTATTCGATATCCGAACATACAGAAACAATTTTCAGACGGCCTATTTATTCCGCATCCGGCTGATTCTCCGGAGCCGCTGCCTGAAACTCAGGCAAAGATACGCACTCGGCAACAATTCGCAAAATTGTCGGATAGGCAGACAAATCCACTTGGAAGCGGCGGGCGTTGTAGACCTGCGGAATCAGACAACAGTCGGCCAAGGTTGGGGTGTTTCCATGACAGAAGCGGCCGGTTTGCCCGCTTTGCAACATCTGTTCCAATGCTGCAAAACCCTCATGAATCCAATGTGCATACCACTCGTTTTTTGCCTCTTCCGACAGACCTGCCCGATTTTGCAGATACTGCAATACGCGCAAATTGTTGAGCGGGTGGATGTCGCAGGCAACCAGTTGCGCCATGGCCCGCACGCGCGCGCGTTCCGTAATGTTTTCCGGCAGTAAAGGATATTCGGGATAGGCCTCGTCCAAATATTCGACAACCGCCATAGACTGGGTCAGAATTTGTCCGTCGTCTTCCAATGCCGGCACAAGCTTTTGCGGATTAACGGCTTGATAGACTGCCGATTTTTGTTCACCTCCGTTTCTCATCAAATGGACAAACTCGGTGTCATATGGCAGTTTTTTCAAATTAAGGGCAATCCGCACACGGTAAGCGGCCGAACTGCGGTAATAGGAATAAAGTTTCATGGATACATCCTTGTTTTGCTGAACCAATAGGCCGTCTGAAAATAGCGGTTTAAATACTTTTATCAGCCTTACTCAAGGTTAATCCAGTAAATCCGAACACTAATGTCAACACCAAGCATAAATAGCAGAAGAATGCATAAGGCAGATAATCGATCACCGATACTTCTAAGACATTGCTGATAAACACACCGCACACGCTCCACGGCACTAGCGGATTGATTACCGTGCCGGCATCCTCCACCGTGCGTGCGATGTTACGCGGATGCAGGTTCAATCGTTCGTATACGGGCTTGAAGGTGTTACCGGCCAGCAGCAGGCTTAGATATTGTTCGCCGATCAAAACGTTCACGCCTAAAGAGGTGGCAGCGACAGTCAGCGTTGCCCGTCCTGCGCTGGTGAGCAGATGGCTGATACCCGCCATTAATGCCGGCAAAATTCCCAATGCATTCAGCAAACCGCCCAAACTTAACGCCAAAATCACAATGGTTTGGGTAAAAAACATGCTGTTGATACCGCCTCGCGAGACGATTCGTCCGACTTCTCCCAAATCCACACCTTCAGCCGGTTTGTAACCGGTAAAGAAATAACCGCCAAGCTGCCCGACAGAAGGCGTGCTATGAATAAAAGTAACCGCCAAAGCCGTAATAATCGTGGCGATGATTGTGTAAATGGCGTTGACTTTCCGTACCGCCAACACCACCAAAACCAAAAACGGCAGCAGCGCATAACCGTGAATCAAACCGCTGGCGGCGAGCTGACGGCGGAAAGCTTCCACGCCGGCCAAGTCGGCCTGACCGATACCGCTTGAAAAAAACCAGAAAATCAAAGCCGTCATCAACCAAGCGGGGACGGTCGTATACATCATGTTGCGGATGTGCTCGAACAAATCGATGTCGACAATCGATGCGGCGATACTGGTCGTATCCGACAAGGGCGACATTTTGTCTCCGAAAAATGCGCCCGATACCACCGCGCCGGCCACCACCGCGGGATTGGCATCAAATGCCGTGCCCATGCCGATAAATGCCACACCCAAAGTGGCACAAGTCGTCAGGCTGCTGCCAATGGCAACGCCGATAACCGAAGTCAGAATAAAAGCGGATAAATAAAAGGTTTGCGGCGAAATCAGCTCGAAACCGTAATAAATCAAAGTGGGAATCGACCCTGTCATCATCAGTGCAGACACCAGCAAGCCGATAAAGAAAAACAGATAAATCGCACCGATACCCGACATCACACCCGAAGCCATACCGTTTTGCATGGCTTTGAAACTCAAACCTCTGAACCTGCCCAACACCAACAGGCCGCATAAAACCAAAATAACCGACAGATGCGGAACCCACTCGAAACCGATCATGGTGATACCCATCACCGCCACAATCAGCCCGGCAATCGGCACGGCCTCTCTCGGTTTCATACTCAGCAACGCTTCGTTCATGTTTCTCTCCTCCGGGATTGTGCCTTCATACGGCCAACCTTGTTTTTATTTTCAGACGGCCTGACTGCTCGGCAAACCGATTGGATTTTTTAATGTTTTTAATCTTTAAGGCCGTCTGAAAAAAGCGCAAATTTTCAGACGGCCTGTTGTGTATCAATACTGCGTATTCACTTTATTGATGATGCTGCCGAAAATATTGTTGCCGTCTTTATCCAGCATTTCGATTTTCACCACATCGCCGTGCTGCATAAACGGCGTTTGCGGTTTACCCGTTTCAATGGTTTCATACATGCGGGCTTCGGCCAAACAGCAATAGCCCACACCGCCGTTTTCCACCGACGAACCGTAAAGATTGTCCTGCTTGTTCGATACCGTACCAGAGCCGACAATCGTGCCGGCTTCCGCATCGCGGGTTTGGGTAACATGCGAAAGCAAACGGCCGAAATTAAAGGTCATATCCTGACCGGCATTCGGAAAGCCGAACAGTTTGCCGTTTAAAGTAACGCGCAAAGGCAAATGCACTTTACTGTCTTGCCACGCATCGCCCAATTCGTCGGGCGTTACCGCCACCGGGCTGAATGCGCTGGCGGGTTTGCTTTGAAAAAAGCCGAAACCTTTGGCCAATTCGGCGGGAATCAAACCGCGCAGGGAAACATCGTTCACCAACATGATCAAACGGATGGCTTTGGCGGCTTCTTCAGGTGTAGCCCCCTGCTTCAAATCTCCGCTGACCACCACCACTTCCGCTTCGAAATCAATGCCCCACTCTGGTTTTGCCAAAATTTCGTCTCTCGGGCCGATAAAGCTGTCCGAACCGCCCTGATACATCAGCGGATCATCATAAAACGACTCCGGCACTTCTGAATTGCGGGCTTTGCGTACCAATTCCACATGGTTGAGATACGCCGAGCCGTCGGCCCATTGATAGGCGCGCGGCAAAGGAGAATGGCACTGCTCGGGATCAAACGCTTCGCCCTGCTCGGGGTTTGCGTTTAATTCGTCATAAATATTTTTCAGACGGCCTTCCGCCTGTTCCCAGTCATCCAAAGCAGCCTGCAAAGTCGGGATTTCCGGCAGAACATAGCGGCTCAAATCGCGGCTGACCACAGCCAAACGGCCGTCCCGACCGCCTTGTTTCAAGGTTGCTAATTTCATGTGTTTTCCTTATCGGTATATTCGGATTTCCATTTCCGAAATGCGGTTTGTATCGTTGCTTTACGGTAAGCGGTCTGCGTTGCCTGCTCATACTTCCGGCGGCTCGGTACCGTCATGAATCCAACGTGCATGCTGGGGCGCGCGCTTGGTTTCCGCCCACTGGTTGAGCATATCCCATTTCACTTTATCCAAAGCACGGCTCATTTTCTCCGTTGCCACATCGCAGGCCAGTTCGATACGGTGGCCGCTTGGGTCGAAAAAATAAATAGATTGAAACAGGGTATGGTTTACAGGGCCGAGCACATCGATACCTTCTGCAATCAGTTTGTCTTTGGTTGCTAATAGCTTTTCCATGCTTTCCACTTTAAACGCGATATGTTGCGTCCATACCGGCGTATTCGGATCACGCCCCATTTCCGGCTTGGTCGGCAACTCGAAAAAAGCCAGAATATTGCCACCGCCGGCATCTAAAAAAATATGCATATAGGGGTCAGGCTCGCCGGTGGAAGGTACTTTGTCTTCGGCAATCGCCAATACAAAACCCATCTCCAAATGTTTCTGATACCACTCAACGGTTTCTTTCGCGTCTTTGCAACGGTAAGCCGCATGATGAACGCCCTGGGTGACAGCCATAATGTTTCTCCTATTGAATAGCGCAACACCTAACGGTTGGATTGTCGATTGGGGTATGAAGGCCGTCTGAAAATTTTAACTGCTTTTTTTCAGACGGCCTCAACCGCCCTTATTCTTCAACCGTCAGTGCGCCGCGACGGATTTGATCTCTTTCCAAAGATTCGAATAAGGCTTTGAAGTTGCCTTCTCCGAAACCTTCGCGGTAGTCGCCTTTACGCTGGATAAATTCAAAAAATACCGGCCCTAATAATGTCTCGGAAAAAATCTGCAACAACAAGCGCGGATGACCGCCCTCGGTCGTCCCGTCAAGCAAAATGCCGCGTGCACGCAATGCATCGACAGGCTCGCCGTGCCCCGGCAGTCTTTCGTCCAACATTTCATAATAAGTGGCAGGCGGCGCCGTCATTAAAGGAATACCTGCAGCACGAAGCTGGTCGATGGTTTCCAAAAGATTGTCGCTCAGCAAGGCGATATGCTGAATGCCCTCTCCGCCAAACTGCATCAAATATTCTTCAATCTGCCCGCCTCCCTGTTTTGCTTCTTCGTTTAACGGAATGCGGATCAAACCGTCCGGCGCCGTCATTGCGCGACTGGTTAAGCCGGTATATTCACCTTTGATATCGAAATAACGGATTTCTTTGAAATTAAAAAGTTTTTCGTAAAAACCCGCCCAATAATCCATACGGCCGCGGTAAACGTTGTGGGTCAGATGATCTACGATTTTTAAACCGTAACCGAAAGGATTACGGTCGACATCCGGCAAAAATTTAAAATCGATATCGTAGATGGACTTGCCGTCTTCAAAACGGTCAATCAAATACAGCGGCGCACCGCCGATGCCTTTGATAGCCGGCAAACGCAGTTCCATCACCGAAGTCGGAATATCGATAGGCTGCGCACCCAATGCCAAAGCTCGCTGGTAAGCCTGATGTGCATCACGTACCCTAAACGCCATACCGCAAGCACTCGGCCCGTGTTCCGCAGCAAAATAAGCCGCCTGACTGCCCGGCTCCCGGTTCACAATAAAATTGATACCGCCCTGACGATAAAGCAAAACATCTTTAGAACGGTGTTTCGCCACCAAAGCAAACCCCATTTTTTCAAACAAAGGCTCCAAAATACCGGGTTCGGGAGAAGCAAACTCTACAAATTCAAAACCGCACAGACCCATCGGATTATCAAACAAGTCAGCCATAATCTTTTTCCTGATTTATTAAATTTAATTGATTATTCTAAAAATAAAAAACCGATTCATATAAACAGATAAAAATCTACCAAATCAGCCTATTTCTGTTCAAACCATCATAAAACGGCTATTATTTATCATACAATCAGTTTTTTATTATTTATTTATCAGAAATTCTTATGAATATTACTTTAAGGCAATTAAAAGCATTTATCACCGTTGCCCAATTCGGCAGCTTCACCCGTGCGGCCGAAGCCCTTCATCTGACCCAATCGGCACTCAGCGGCTTGATAAAAGAACTGGAACAAAATCTGGATGTTAAATTATTCGACCGAACCACCAGACAACTACACCTGTCCGCATTCGGCAGCGCCCTGCTGCCACAAGTGCAACGCATTTTGAATGAAGTATCCTCTCTGAATATCGAATTGCATAATTTAAAAAACCACCAGCAAGGCCAGGTGCACATTGCCGTATCGCAACAGCTCGCTGCTTCCGCCCTTCCCGCACTGATTGCCGCTTTCCAAAAACAGTACCCCGATATCCAAGCCAATTTGATAGATTGCAGCGTAGAACAGGTTTTGCAGCGGGTTGAAGACAATGAAGCCGACTTCGGCATCGGCCCCGAACGCAGTTGCGGCAGCGACATCGAACGCGAACTTCTGTTCACCCTGCCTTTTTATCTGGTCGTGCCCGACAGCCATCGCTTAGCCCGGCAAACCGCCGTACAATGGTCGGCGTTATCGGAAGAATCCCTGATTACTCTCAGCAGCCCGTTCACAGACCGCCTCGCTTCATCACTCCCCCCGCATATGGCCGGATACATCCAACAACCACGCTACCGCGTCAATTTCCTTTCTACCGCACTCGGCATGACTAAAGCCGGTCTCGGCATTACCATCTGCCTTCCCTACGCCTCCGACTGGGTGCGCCAACACGGCTTGGTGATGAGAAAACTGGATAATCCGGTTATCAACCGCAGCTTTTATCTTTACCGCCGCAGCAACCGTTCACTTTCTCCTGCGGCAGAAGCATTAAAAGCATTTACCCACCAATACACCCGATCAAACTTCTTTTCAGCGGCTCAAGATTCAGACAGTCAGTAAAAAGGCCGTCTGAAAAATGACAACAATCACAATACCGGCAATCCTCATTTTCACCAATTACTCTCCATATCCAGTCTCTCTTCTCCTTATAAACCTGATAAATAAATAAGGCCGAGACCTTTACAAAATAGCCCCTATACCCAACAGCCGAAACCCAAACACAGGATTTCGGCTGTTTTCCGTTCTAAATATCCCCTTTATTCCCCTCAAATACCCGATAATCGGGTATCTGAGCTGCCTTTCAGATGGCAACAGGCGCACGTAGCCTGTTGGCTGCTTTCAGCAGGTTCAAACACATCGCCTTCAGATGGCTTTGCGCACTCACTTTGCTCAGACCAAAATAAGTTGCCCGGGCATGGCGGAATTTACGGTGCAGCGTACCAAAGCTTTGTTCGACCACATAACGGGTTTTCGATAAGTGTCGGTTACGTTTGGTTTGAGCTTCCGTCAACGGCCGGTTGCGGTGGGATTTGCACATGATGCCGTCCCGCAACTGATGTTCTTCCAGATGTTGCCGGTTTTCCATACTGTCGTAGCCTTTATCGGCATAGACAGTCGTGTCTTGGGCTAGGCCTTCCAACAAAGGCAGCAGGTGTTTGCACTCATGGGCATTGGCGGCAGTGATGTGCAGTTTCTCAATATAGCCTTCCGCATCGGTGCGGGTGTGTTGTTTGTAGCCCAGCCTGTATCGCCCGTCTTTCTTCACCCAACGGGCACCGCTGTCTTTACTCGGTGTGGTTTGGCTGTTGACTTGCCCTTCGTCATCCACTTCTATGGCCTGACGTTGTTTGCCGCCGGCCGTCTGAATAATGGTAGCGTCAACGATGGCGGCGGATGCTTTCTCTACTTTTAAACCCTTGTCAGTCAGTTGGCGGTTAATCAGATCCAGTAATTCGGCCAAGGTGTTGTCTTGCGCCGGCCGGTTGCGGTAGCGGCATAAGGTGCTGTGATCGGGGATGCTCAGTTCGTCAAAACGGCAAAACAGATGGAAATCGATGCGGGTAATGAGGCTGTGTTCGAGTTCGGGATCGGAAAGGCTGTGCCATTGGCCGAGTAAAACGGCTTTGAACATGGACAGCAGGGGATAGGCGGGACGGCCGCGGTGGTCTCGAAGGTAACGGGTTCTTTGATGGTTGAGGTAATGTTCGATCGGTTGCCAATCAATCACCTGCTCCAGCTTCAGTAGAGGAAAGCGGTCGATGTGTTTGGCAATCATGGCTTGTGCGGTTTGCTGAAAGAAGGTGCTCATGAAAAATTCCCTAAATGTCTTGGGAGGGAATTTAGGGGATTGGGAGGAATTTTGCAAAGGTCTCAGGCCTATTTCATCTCATCAATAATATAAAAATAAATGTATCAATAAACTTTGCTTCTAAGTACCTATTTCACCATACAGAGTCTCCGCAATAAATTTTTTATCATACATTCATTACCTAAATACATAGTAAAAGCCGCATAAAAAAACGCCGCTATAAAAGCGGCGTTTGATGTTAGTTGGTTTTATTTGGCATTACCCAACGCTTGGTCTACACGTTCGCGCAATTCTTTACCCGGTTTGAAGTGAGGAACATACTTCTCAGGAACCTCTACTTTCTCTCCCGTTTTAGGATTACGGCCGACACGTGCGGGACGGTGGTTTAAGTCGAAACTGCCAAAACCACGTATCTCGATACGTTGGCCTTTAGCCAGCGCTCTGGTCATGGTATCAACCAAAACTTTCACGCTATATTCCACGTCCTTAGCGACCAATTGAGTACCGTTTTTCTCGGCAAATGCTTCAGCCAAACGAACCATTAACTCAGATTTGGTCATTGACTACACCTTACTCTTGGTTACCGGACAATTTGGCTTTCAACAAATCGCCCAAGCTGGTGGTACCTGCGTTAGCAGATGCAGACGCATTTACAGAGTTCAAAGCATCGCGGTTTTCTTTAGCATCTTTTGCTTTAACAGACAGTTTGATGCTGCGGTTTTTGCGGTCAACGGTAGAAATAACGGCTTCTACTTCTTCGCCTTCTTTCAATACGTTGCGCAGATCTTCAACGCGCTCGCTAGACCATTCGGAAGCAGGCAGGTAAGCTTCAACATCGTCAGCCAGGGCTACAACCGCACCTTTGGCATCGATTGACTTAACAGTACCTTTAACCAAAGAACCTTTGTCGTTTACGCTAACGAAGTTACCGAAAGGATCGCCTTCCAATTGTTTGATACCCAAAGAAATACGCTCTTTTTCAACATCGATGGCCAATACAACGGCTTCCACTTCTTCGCCTTTTTTGTATTTGCGTACGGCTTCTTCACCAGACTCGGTCCAAGACAGGTCAGACAAGTGAACCAAACCGTCGATGCCGCCGGGCAAGCCAACGAATACACCGAAATCGGTAATAGATTTAACCGCACCTGAAAGTTTGTCGCCTTTATTGTGATTAGCGGCAAAATCTTCCCACGGATTAGCTTGACATTGTTTCATGCCCAAGCTGATACGGCGGCGGTCTTCGTCGATTTCCAAGATCATCACTTCTACTTCGTCACCCAATTGAACCACTTTGCTCGGGTGTACGTTTTTGTTGGTCCAATCCATTTCGGAAACGTGTACCAGACCTTCGATACCTTGTTCGATTTCCACGAATGCACCGTAGTCGGTCAGGTTAGACACTTTACCGAACAGACGGGTGCCTTGCGGATAGCGACGGGCCAAACCGTTCCAAGGATCTTCGCCCAATTGTTTCATACCCAAAGATACGCGTTGTTTGTCTTGGTCGAATTTCAATACTTTGGCTTCGACTTCTTGACCAACTTCCAGAACTTCGCTCGGGTGTTTCACACGACGCCATGCCAAGTCGGTGATGTGCAACAGGCCGTCGATACCGCCCAAGTCAACGAATGCACCGTAGTCGGTAATGTTTTTAACGATACCTTTAACCACTGAACCTTCTTGCAGATTTTCCAGCAACGCTTTGCGCTCTTCGCCCAAAGTCACTTCCAGAACTGCGCGGCGTGATACCACAACGTTGTTGCGTTTTTTATCCAATTTGATCACTTTGAATTCGATCTCTTTACCTTCAAAGTGAGAAGTGTCTTTAACCGGACGTACGTCAACCAAAGAACCCGGCAGGAAGGCGCGGATGCTGTTGATCATAACGGTCAGGCCGCCTTTTACTTTGCCGTTGATTACGCCGGACAGGATGTCGCCGTTTTCCATGGCTTCTTCCAAAGCAATCCAGTCGGCAGCACGTTTGGCTTTTTCACGTGACAATTTGGTTTCACCGAAACCGTTTTCAACTGATTCGATGGTTACGGTAACGAAGTCACCGACTTTTACTTCAATCTCGCCCTGAGCGTTTTTGAATTCAGCTACATCAATCAGAGATTCTGATTTCAAACCGGCATTTACGGTAACGAAGTTGTTGTCGATTGCCACTACTTCAGCGGTAATCACTTCACCGGGATTCATCTCTTGAAGGGTAAAGCTTTCTTCCAACAGTTGGGCAAAATTTTCCATAGTCATATATAACTCTTTTCGGTACACCGCCAAGGAGTGTGAGGTTGGTTTAGAAAAAACCTGCCGCCCCTGGCACGGCAAGTTTGATATTTATACTATTGATTATTCAGAATATTATTCAACCTCCAAGAGGCCGTCTGAAAATCAGGCGTCATTATACAGTAGAGCTAGATTTTTGCATACCAATCAATGACTTTTTTTACTGCTTCCTCTATCCCCATGTCCGACGTATCCAATAATAACGCTTCGGGTAGCTGCTGAAGCGGCGCAACTGCACGGCGGCGGTCCGCTTCGTCTCTTGCTTCGATGTCGGACAAAATCCGATCAAACTCTATGCCTTCACAGGCAATGCCTATTTGCTTGGCGCGGCGCTCTGCCCGAACTTGTGCGGAAGCAGTCAGAAATACTTTTAATCCTGCCTCCGGAAACACAACCGAGCCCATATCCCTGCCGTCCGCAACCAAGCCCTTTTCAGTTAGGAAACTGCGTTGTCTGTTCAGCAATGCTTCCCGAACTTTCGGGAAACGTGCAATCGCAGAAGCACCCATACCGATCCGCTCGGTACGGATTTCGCTGCCGGCATCTTGCCCGTCCAACAAAATTTTTTGCGCTTCAAATATAACCGGAAGCACCCGGGCCAATGCTGCAACCGATTCTTCATCTTCCCACGACACACCTTTCCGCTGCGCATAAAGTGCCGTCAACCTATATAAAGCGCCCGAATCCAAATAATCAAATCCCAACTGCTCAGCCACACGCGAGGCCACCGTACCCTTTCCCGAAGCACTCGGGCCGTCAATGGCAATAATTTTTCTACTCAAATCCATAATCTTCTCTTAATTGGGTTATGCTATTTTCGCTAAAATGATTTGTTGGCATAATAACAATTCTTATCTGTTTTCTCCAACACCGTTGCTATATTTCACACTGCAAAGACCAAAATGACCGATTTCATCCATTTACAGCCTGTTTCTCTGAAACCTTCAACCGTGGCCTTGCCAGGCTCAAAAAGCATCAGTAATCGTACCTTATTGCTGGCCGCACTGTCCGACAATGCATGCGAAATCCGCTCTCTGCTGAAATCCGACGATACCGACCGCATGTTGGAAGCACTGACCGCATTGGGCATACGTTTGGAAAACATCGAAGAAGGCCGTCTGAAAGTATACGGTTGTGGCGGACGTTTTCCAAAACAAGAAGCCGATTTATTTTTAGGTAATGCCGGCACGGCTTTCCGACCATTAACAGCTGTTCTCGCCATCCTAGGCGGCAACTTCCACCTACACGGCATTCCCCGTATGCACGAACGCCCCATCGGCGACCTGGTTGACGCGCTGCGCATTGCCGGCGCCCGTATCGACTATTTAGACAATGACGGCTTCCCTCCTTTGCAAATCGGCAACTATACCGATACAAATCAACGTATTATTCCAATCAAAGGCAACGTTTCCAGCCAATTCCTAACCGCTTTACTGATGGCTCTACCCTTGACCGGCAAAGCTTTTGAAATCCACGTCGAAGGAGAACTGATTTCCAAACCTTATATAGATATCACCTTAAAGCTGATGGCTCAATTCGGCGTTACGGTCGAACATTACGATTACTGTATTTTCAAAATCCCGGCCAACTCTCACTATCATGCCCCCGAATACTTGCATGTTGAAGGCGATGCTTCCAGCGCATCTTACTTTTTAGCAGCAGGATTGCTGTCCGGGCAACCAATCCGTGTCACGGGTATCGGCGGCAACAGTATTCAAGGCGACATTGCCTTTGCCCATGAATTGGAAAAAATCGGTGGCACTGTCGTATGGGGAGAAAACTTTATCGAAGTATCCCGCCCGGAAGGCCAAACCGTTTTACCGTTTGACTTGGATGCCAACCACATTCCCGATGCTGCCATGACATTAGCCATTGTTGCCCTAGCCAGTGGAGAAACCTGCACACTGCGCAATATCGGCTCCTGGCGAGTTAAAGAAACCGACCGTATTGCCGCCATGGCCACCGAGTTAAGAAAGCTTGGTGCTACCGTAATTGAAGAAGCGGAAGCGATACACATTACTCCTCCTGCAACCTTAATTGCCAATGCCGAAATCGACACCTACGACGACCACCGCATGGCCATGTGTTTCGCGCTGGTATCACTCTTAAAAACACCTGTTATCATCAAAGATCCTAAATGCACGTATAAAACCTTCCCCACTTATTTCGAGGTACTGGCCTCATTAAGTACCGACAATTGAGAAAGCAGTATCAATATACCGTTAGAAAAGGCCGTCTGAAAATTTCAGACGGCCTTATTACTTTGGTATTTAGAAAATGAAGCTTAGCAAAAGTCATTAGGTCCTTAATAGTTAAGACAAATACCATAATGATTCCGTTCTTTCACTTTATATACAAATATAAAATAAAAAACCGCGCCGAATACGGCGCGGTTCTAGGAATCACCCGAAGGTGAATTCCTGGATTCCAGTGCTTTAGGAGTAAAGTTCATCTAACAAAATCAACTTAAGTTGACTTGCTTAAGCCCATCCCCATCATTCTTATTTTTCGAAATAAGAACACCACAAACGGGGCATATCTAGCAATGCGTATAGCCGCTACTGTTCTCCAGTAGCTGAAACTGTCGTTCCTTAATCCCAAGATGTCCGTCTTGACTCAATCCCTCCCACCACTGTCACCTTACCTTCAAACATCCAAGAAAACCGCTCTTCCACTTGCTTTGTCCACAATCTAATAAGCGCCCCTTATAAGCGTTTTCAACCGCCCATAAGGACATTCTCCATCAGTCTGCTTTCATCACTTACAGTTAAACGCTCTCCTTTTCCATTTTCCGGCTCAACTCGAGTGGCTTCAGTTCAATTGCCGTTTTAATCACAGGATGATTTTTTTCCTCGGCCCATAACCCGGCTACAAGCTAGATTAAGAGCCGATTCTTACTACTTTTCGCACTACCGATAACACTATTAGTGATATGCTTCACCCATTGCAGGCGGTGCTCGCGCACCCTAAGTTCAAGGCTGCGGATATCTTATTATTTTTCTGTAAACGTTTGCTGCTTACAAAACAATGTTTCATAAAACAACATTCACCTACTATCCAAATAACGTGATACCAAAACTATCTACTCTTTCGACGTTTGCACTGGAAGACCAAGAACTGAAGTTAACATTTGCTCCAACATAAGCTGATATTCAGTTTTCTGTTGTTTCATCTCTAAAACTCTTTGCTGCTCTTGCTTATCCAACTTCATCAGCAAGTTAACATAACCGCCAATTTGAGTAATATTTAACGGCGCCGGAATCCGAGATGCCTTAGTATCGCTCTCTGTTGCAATCCTTCTTAAAATCAATTTTTTTAATTCCTGCACTTCCGGCGAAGTTTCTTGCTCTAAGATTTTTTGCACAACATCATCGATATTCATTCCAACCTCCTCTTTTTTTGAAAATCTGAAATGATTTTTTCCATTACTAAAATAGCAATTCCTTTTTATCTACCTCTCTTTTCAAACAATAGAATAGGCATCTCATTCATGTTGGGTTATAACCACCAACTCACTTTCAACCTTTCTTTGTCTGCTGTTTCCATAGTTTGTTATTTAATATGAATATACAAAAGTAAGCATCTCAACCATCTATAGAAACACAAAGAGAGTTTCCGATTTATTACGAATTATTATTTATTCGGCTATTTTGATTCTCCTCCTTGAGCTTGCTTAAGCTTTTCATTGTCTTCTTTCAACTTTGCATTATCCTCTTTGAACTTTTTATTTTCATCTTTTAGTTTTTCATTGTCTTTCTTAAGATTTTCATTCTCTTCCTTCCGGAATTTAAGCTCTGAAACATAACTTAAGGCCGACTTAGCAAGATCTGCAGAAGCATCAATTACTTTGTCACGTCCCGCTTGTGCGCTTGCCGTACCTGCATTCAACACATCTTTTAAATGCGCCTGCCCTGTAATATCCGAAAAGCTAGGGGCATTTTTACCAATCAGTGCAGAAAGAACATCCATATCCATCGTTACTTTAGGCGCATCCGCACTTTTCAGATTCAAAGCAGAAATATCTTTTGTTGATTTTCCTGACAAATAATCATTGCTATTCAGATACTTATTATTAATCTCCATTTTATCAATCGGAGAATCCTGCCAGTTCCAGAAACGGGTCAAATCAATTTCCTCACTTACATTGGTTTCACCTAACACGGCCTCACCAATCATACCGTCTGTCGGCAAAGAGATAACCGTTGTCGGTACACGAAAATTGTTTGTATGGTACCGGTAAAGAGCATCCTGTATTTCACCTGATGTTTTACCCAATTTTTTGGCAAGGCTTAAAGGATAGGTAAAAGGCAACAACATACAGTTACCATAAAAACCGAGCGGTTTCATAATATTGACGCAATTCAACAGAGGAATATTTATCTCCTTGGAAACCGTCGCGGCCGAAGTAGCAGCAGATCCTGGAATTTCCTCGAAATTCATATCTATCGTGTACGGTTCCAACAACATTGCACGCTCCCCGCTACTCAACGATTGCCATACAACCTGTGAATAGCGCAAAGTCTCTGAAGCCACATGCTGCAATGTTTCTTCCATTAACTGGAGCTCAGAATAACGCAAGGTTTTATTGTCCGCCGACAATCTGACAGAAACCGCATTATTCAACTCATTACGCAATAGCATTGCGTGTATTCCCCTAGTTTTTTCTTGTTCTACCTTATTTTCTCCTTGTTTTCTTTCTACCGTAGCCTCCCCTTGTTTTACTTCTATGGTATGAATAGTCGGATTGCCTAATGACTTCAAACGGCACGCGGCCAATGTAATATTTGGTGTAATAAAAGCCTCAGGTAAAAGTGATTTATAATGTTCAATATTCGCCCTATCTGTATCACTTTTTATATTATCTTCGGCTAAATGTTTTAAATAGTCCTTCAGATTTTTTTTAACTTCAGTTTCAGCCTCTTCCAATTCTCTATGAAGTTTTAAAGTATAATTTAACGGTTCTACCGAATGCTTGATGCGGATATAGTCTAAATCATCATTTACTAGATCTGACGGCAGGTGAAAACTACAAGTTACTTTTACTTCACCACGTTTATTTCTCGCATCCCGAATCGCTTGCAACACTTCATTGGTTGAACTGCAATCCCTATACTTCCCATCGTCAAAGTACTGAATCTTAGCACGTTCATATTTCTCTATTTCTCCTGCAATACTTCCACGCCCATTTTTCAAATACAATGTTACTGATAAATCATCAAAAGTCAGAAAATTACCATAGAAAGTTAGACTTAATTTTGTTGAGCTATCATTTATATTTTCCATTGTCCAATTCGGATAAGCTGCATATTTTTGAATCAAGCGTAATCCGTTACGATAGCGGCGTGGCAAGGCATAACGTAATACATCCTCATATTTCAATAATGTTTTATAGCGTTGATCAAACTGGGTTTTGTCAAATTCAGATCCTTTACTTTTATTTGTCGTATTAGTCTGTTGCTGCTGTTCATCCGGCAAAAATTTAACTAACTCTAAAGGCACAAATAATACCAAATCAACACTATCGATACAGGTCTCCAACTTATAGCGTCTCATCACTTCCCAATACTGGACAGTCATCGTATGGGAATGGTTGTGATTGGCAATAATTTTGGTTGCTACGGAGTCTGAAGTTTCAGCCGATCCCATCGACATACTGATGCGCTTAGCTTGCGAAATACGATTTGACGCACTTTTAATACTGCGTTGAAAACTCTGAGCCGCATTAGAAGCCTCATTATGGAAATTATGCTGACTGGCGGAAGCAGACCCCGTCCCTTTAGCCTTAGAGCTACCACCTGCCAAACCGAGCGCCCCAGCAAATCCACTATAAAATCCTCCAATACCGAATCCTAAGCCCCAAGAACTAGTTGAAGCACTATAATCATAATTAGACTGTGCATTTGACATTTGGTTAACAGCATAATTAAATGCGGCAGTGGTATCATCGGACTGATCTTGCAAGTAATCCTCCCTTACCATATCCGAACCTGCACCCTGATTGATAACGCTATAGCGCTGCTTATTTTCACGAACTACCAAACGCTGTTCTTCCCCCGGAGCCAGAATTAACGAATAAAGTAACGATCCTAATGCAAAACCGTCCGGCACCCATGCCTGATGCATATTGAGAACATAGCCCACACCAAGCGAACTTGCACGTATACAATCCTGAGGACTGGTACGGATTTTTTCTTTAAAATCCGTAACATTAACAGGTTTAGTTAATTTCTTCCGACTTTCTTGTGAAGAAACATTTGGCTCAACCAATCTTTGCAACATGCTATAACTATAAGTTTTTGATGGGGCCGTATCGGTAGAAAGACGGATCACATGATCATCATTGCCCATCAATTTAACTTTGGGCAGAGTTTTTTCCAAATCCTCAGGTTCACTGCGAAACAGCTCTTCAATAATGACAAACCCGTCATTTTCCCGTTCGTTATAATTTGCACCTTCTAAATTAGCGTTCAAAGAATTACAAGCGGCCAAGAGCTTACCAAATGCCATCTTCACACTTGACGCATTAAATTCTTTTAAAATCCATCCTTCAATCTCATCATATTTAGCCAGCAACTCTTGCATTTTCCATTTGTAACCACCAGGCCTATTGCTTGCTGGATCATCGTTAAGTAATTTATTTAATTTATCAATCTGATGTTGAATCCGAATATTTTGTGCATGCTGTCCGCCATTAGCGTTGTAGCCTTTTCGTTCTTCAAGTGAAATAATTTCTTTCTCAGTACGTTCAATCAACAACTCTAAGTTATCAATTTCATCGCCTAGAGCATCTAATTCATAAAAACCTTCTAATTTTTTACGTTCTTGTACTGCATTTAAAATTTCACTCGCGTTTTTAACAAACTCTTGTCTTCTTCCCCCTTGGGAAATTGAAATGGTTACAACTTCTTTAATACTGTATTTATCCGGCAGAGTAATAATAAACTTACCCTGGCTGTCTGTTACAGCAGCAAGCTTTTTGTTTAAATCCTTCAAATCTTCAGCGGGACTCACAATACCGCTAATCTCTACCTCAACCCCGGGAAAAACTCTTTTATCGGCACTGTCTTTACTTCGGATATACACTACTCCGCTCAATGTATTGGGCAACGGCAAGGTGTATTGGATTTCATCAAGAAAGTCCAATCCTTTTTTGATGACCTTACCACTGGCCACATACTCTACTTCTGGAATCTTAATATCGTTTTTAAAGAGATGCAGCGGTGTTTCACCCAATTGCTCATACCACACTCCTCCGCCTACTTTTGACAAAGAAGTGAGCATATCTCTTTGAATAAACTCGACAATGCCTTGCATATCCATTCTATCGGCATCACCACCTGCCTTAATAGCCTTAGACAAAGCTTTAGGCAATGAACGCAATCTTAAATGATCACTACGGATTGAATAAATAAGCAAATCTTGTGCATTTGTAATTAAGCTGTTGATTTCACCTTCCGAAGATGGTGGCCGGAAATCGATTTCTATTGAACAAATTCCTTTGATAATCGGAAAGATTTTCTTAGCATCGACTCTTGCCAAATCTTCTACACAACGCACCCCTGCAATAGCAAGTAAATACGCAATATCCGTCGTCATACCGGAAACACGCCACAGATCAGCCTGCTTCACCCATGATTCCACCAACTGAACATCAATCTTTAATTTCGCAGCAATACTATTTCGACCTGCCTGCGTTCTTCCACGCGACAACAATGCAGCTACATCGTAAATATATAATTCGCGCAGCCGGGCTTGTAATACTTTACTTATCCCTTTTATAGGGATGAGCGATGATTTAGGCGTAGTCTGTTTATCATATTCTTTTATCAGGTTATCTATTGTTTTTTCTAAGTCTTTTATCAAATCTTTAAACAAAGGAGCACCTGTAGATAAACGAGCAAGATCAGCTGGCGTTCCTTTTTTCAGTTCTTCAAAATATGCAACAATTAAATTTAGCTCTTTACGGGTAAGTTTTTGTGCCGGATCTTTTACTTTTTTATCCAATACCCTTGGCTTTAAATCAGACTCAGTAAGTATATTCTTTTCTTTTTCCCGCCAACTATCTATTTTTTGATGCAAATTAACCAATTGCGAGTTATCCAATGTAGTTTTTTGATCCGCCTGCTGATTCATTTTATGCTCCAATTCTTTATGACATATATAGAAGATAACGGTCTCAAGACAACAATAAGCACACCAAGCTTTTATAAAAAAGCCAAACAACGGTTACTCAATCACACCCCGGCAAAGATTGTTACTGTTTTAAAGCAATCTGTGTTAAGGCCAAATAAATCAAATAATCGAGAAAATTCTTAATTTAGATTAAATATATAGAGACAATAAATCGGTTTACTTTCCACACATTTTGTCAAGTAGACGCCACCATTACAGCATCACCCCTTTTTTGTGAAACCCGTTTATTTTAGAGTGAGTAGAGAATTTTAATGTTTGGTTATTAGATTTTATGTATTTCTACATCATCCAACCAAGCTAATTTTTAATTTTTCAAATCAAAGTTAATAAAACAATAGAAAAACAGAATAAATAATCATTTTTCAATCAATAATTTAATTTTTACTTAAAATACTATTATCTCTGTTTGTTTTAAATTATCCATTTAAAATAAAGTTGTCAATTAATTTAATTGATAATTTTTTGTCATTAATCAATTATTTTCTGCAACTTTAATTATATTTACAATTTCAACAGACAAAATCAGATAGGATTTTATTGGTGACTATATCAATAAAATACTTAATTTTCGGCCATGTCATCCATAGTTACATTATCGATTTGCTACGAATCTGATGAACGATAAACTTTTCCTAACTTTACACTTTGAAATTTCAAAAATGTGAAGTAAAATCCGTTAAAGCAAATACAAAAGAACTACTATGTCGAACAAACTCACTGCTCCCACAGAACTTCCCGATGAAAATGATCTGCGTGCCGTACTTGCCTACAACATGCGCCTATTCCGCGTTAACAAAGGCTGGTCGCAGGAAGAGTTGGCACGCCAATGCGGGCTGGATAGAACCTATGTTTCCGCTGTTGAGCGCAAACGTTGGAATATTGCTTTATCCAACATTGAAAAAATGGCCGTAGCATTAGGCATTCCGCCTTATGAGTTGCTGCTGCCGCCTCAAGCACGACTGGATTTGATGAAATAACGATAAAGTTTGTTGTATCGGGCTGTAACTACAATGGCAAAAAGCACCATAACAATGCATTACAACCCCGTTTTCATGACACACGAAGAAAGGTGATAATGCTGCTGTGTTATATATCTTTTTAATCTGGATTATTGTTTTAAACGTCATGATATATTTTTGGCTGCTTTTAAAACCCAATGCATCATTAGGCTCGATACGGCAGCACAACCGCCCTCAAATAAAATAAGCAGCTTAAAAAACAACAGGCCGTCTGAAAATTCAGACGGCCTCATCTTTATAGTATCGGTTCAATCAATTCAAACTGATTTCCAAATTATCAATCAAACGTGTCGTGCCTAAACGTGCAGCTGCCAAAACAACCAATTCTTTGTCGCCGGCACGAGCTACTTCCAAGCTGCCCGCATGTCGGATTTCAACATAATCGACTACCCACCCATTGTCTTCCAAATGCTTGCGGGCTTGGTTTTCCAGCTCTGCATAAGCGACACTGCCTGCTTTTACAGCTTGTGCAACCGCCTGAAGCTCTCTGTATAGACGCGGAGCTTCCGCCCGTTCAGCTTGATTCAGATATTGGTTTCTACTCGATAAAGCCAATCCATCATCGGCACGCCCGGTATCTACCGGTACAATTTCGATATCAAAATTCAAATCTTCGACAAACCCTTTGATAATCGCCAATTGCTGATAATCTTTCTTGCCGAAACAAGCCGTATCCGGTTTGACGATATTAAACAGCTTGCTGACCACCGTAGCCACACCGCGGAAATGCCCCGGACGGAATTTTCCGCACAATTCGTTTTGCAGATGTGGCGGCTCTACGTTAAAACGCTGCTCTACATTCGGATACAGTTCTTTTTCATCGGGCGCAAATACAACCGACACCCCCTCACCGGCCAATTTATCGGCATCTTGTTGCAATGTGCGCGGATATTTATCGAAGTCCTCGCCTTGTCCGAATTGCAAGCGGTTAACAAAAATGCTCACCACCACATGATCCGCACGTTTTTTCGCCTCACGCACCAAAGCCAGATGACCTTCGTGCAGATTGCCCATAGTCGGCACAAAAGCCACGGTTCCTGCCGTTTTCCGCCATTGGCGCAATGCCTCAACGGTATGAATAATTTGCATAGTTCTTCCAAACCTTTAAAAATTTCAGACGGCCTCTCTGCTCCAAGCAGGCCGTCTGAATATATTATTAACTGTTTAACAACCGTATTATGCACCAAATGTATGTTCGGGTGCAGGGAAAGTTTTGGTTTTCACCGCATCTACATACGCTTTCACCGCAGCTTGGATGCTGGTTTGCCCTTCCATAAAGTTTTTAACAAACTTGGCGGTTTTGCCCGGGAAAATACCCAACATATCGTGCATAACCAAAACCTGCCCGTCGCAATCGACTCCAGCACCAATACCGATGGTAGGGCAAGAGACTGTTTCGGTAACCTGTTTGCCCAATTCGGCAGGTACGCATTCCATCAAAACAATAGCTGCACCGGCTTGGTCGTGGGCCTTTGCATCACTCAATAAAGCTTGTGCTTTATCGCCTTTGCCCTGCACTTTATAACCGCCGAAAGCGTGTACCGATTGCGGCGTCAATCCGATATGCGCGCAAACGGGAATACCGCGCAACTGTAAAAACTCGGTAGTTTCGGCCATCCACACGCCACCTTCGAGCTTCACCATATGCGCACCGGCAGCCATCAATTCCGCTGCTGCGGCAAAAGCCTGCTCTTTGCTTTGCTGATAAGCACCGAACGGCAAATCAGTGACAATCATGGCGTTTCTTGCACCGCGGGCAACAGCCGAAGTGTGGTAGCACATATCCTGCAGCGTTACCGGCAAGGTTGAAGATTGTCCCTGAACAACCATACCGAGCGAATCGCCTACCAATAAAACATCCACGCCTGCATCGTCCATCAATGCGGCAAAGCTGGATTCATAACAGGTCAGCATGGCGATTTTATCGCCGGCCGCTTTCATTTTTTGTAAGGTGTTAACCGTGATCATATTGTTTTAAAGCTTTCTGATTTGGGCTTTCGCCAAGATGGGCGGAATATGGCTGCATATGCAGAGATTTCAAGTTTGATATCTATCTTGCTCACGCTCCGGGCTGCACAAGCCGGTGAAATTTACCGAACCTGCAAGCTAAACAATTGCATAAACGGCTGAATTTTAAACCGCTCTACCACAGGCCGTCTGAAAAAACAGCAGGATTTTACGCAACTTTATGGTTTATGCAAAAATCATTCGCTCAGATTCAAATAATGGCGGCTGCCCTGCATATTGTCCATCGCCTGGAGCAACATGGAAAAATGCTCGTCGTTTTGGGCAAAATCCATATCGTCCGCATTGGCAATCAATAGCGGCGCATTTTGATAAAGATGGAAGAATCGGCGGTATTCGTCTTGAATTACGCTCAAATAACCGCTCGGGAACAGGTTGTATTTGCTGTCCGGCCGCTTTTGCAGGCGTTTTTGCGCAACTTCGTCGGAAGTTTGCAAATAAATTACCAAATCAGGCAAAGGGTATTCGGGCATGATTTTCCGTTTTACTTCCCAAAAAAGCGTCTGCTCGTTGCCGTTTTCATTGGCTTTCAATAATGTAGGAACAAAAATCTGATCTTTTTCCAACAAGAAATCGGAAACGATATAGCCGCTTTTGTCTTCTTCTTCCAAAATCCGTTCAACCGCTTCGGCACGACGCATCAGAAAATACAGTTCGGTTGCCAAACCGTGATTGGCCGCATTCAGGTAAAACTGTTCTAGAAACGGATTGTGTTCGGGGTTTTCCGACAACAGCAAAGCACCGAAATGCTCTGCCAAGCGTTTGCTCAAGGCGGATTTTCCGCTGCCTATCGAGCCTTCCACCACGATATAACGGTATTTCATTGGTTTTCCTTTGTACCGGCCTCTATTTCTCCTGCTTTCAACAAACGGATGCCTTCGTTACCCAACCCTGCTGCCAATACGGTCGCTACGCCCCGTTGCGGCAATTCAAAATCCGGCGCGATTTCCGCTAAAGGCAACATCACGAAACTGCGCTCGTGCGCACGCGGATGCGGCAGGGTCAAATGCGGATCATCGCTGCATATGCCTTCATAAGCAACAATATCCAAGTCCAATGTGCGCGGAGCATTTCGGAAGCTTCGCTCACGGCCGAACTGTGCTTCAATTGTATTCAATTCTGCCAATAAGGTTTTCGGCGACAGAGAAGTCGAAACCATACAAACGGCATTAACGAAATCAGGCTGGTCGGCATAGCCCACCGGTTCGCTTAAATACAGGGAAGATGCTTTTTCCACCTTGATTTCCGGATGCAAATTTATCGCGTCCAATGCGGACAATACCTGCTTTGCAGGGTTCTCCAAATTGCTTCCCAAGGCAATCACCGCTATCCGGCCCGGCTTGTTCATCATCACATTTCCTGTGTTTAAATCGGCTTATACAAAGCCATATAGGCAATAATCGCAATACAGGCTGTGGCAGCCGCATAACCGGAAACCGCTTTAACCGAACGGGCCTGCGCTTTCAATGCCAGCGCACCTAAAAAGATATAAGCAATCAGTAATACAATCTTCATACCTAGCCAATTGGCATTTCCGAAGGGCATAAAGCCGGTAATTTTCATCAGCCACAATCCGGTAAACAGCAGCATCGTATCGTTCAAATGAGGCAAAACTTTCAAAATACCCGGCAAAGGCTTATCCGGACGGGCAGCTTTCAGCCAAAACCGCAGATTAAACAAAACAACGGTTACCACCACAAAAAAAACATGACTGTGCTTAACCATTAAATATTGCATGATATTCCATTCAATCGGTAATTTTTCAGACGGCCTCTATTTTACCCCAAACATTCATCACATATGCAGCTTTTCAACCGCTAAAATGTAAGGCGGCCGGTTTTTCTGATTGATAAAACCGTATTTGAGTACGGCATATTCACGTTGTGGCAGAGCCACCGCCCAAGTCTCCACTGCGGCCGCTTCTTCCCTACCCGCTTCGTGGCCTGGATAAAGCACGGCAACCAGCAATCCGCCTGACTTCAGCATGGCAACAGCTGAATCCAAAGCCGCTATACTGGTTTGTGCCTGCGTGGTGCAGCTTTTATCGCTGCCGGGCAGCCAGCCGAAATTGAATACGGCGGCGGCAAGCGGCTGATCGACATACTCGGCGGCATGTTGGTGGCCGTCCAAAATTAAAGCCACCTGCCGTTCCATGCCTTCATTTTTCAGACGGCCTAATGTTGCCTGCAATGCCTGCTCTTGAACATCGAAAGCCCAAACTTTTCCTTCGATACCGACCAACTTCGCCAACAACAGCGTGTCGTGACCGTTGCCTGCCGTACCGTCCATAACCGCATCTCCAACGGATACCGTGTCGGACAACAACCGATGAGCAAAACGTAAAACCGGAGTCAGATACATCTTTTAGGCCGTCTGAAATTACCAATATTGTACAAACTCGGCCAAATCGGTGTTTTTTTCACCGGAAGCAGGTTCCGCCGCCGTGCCGACCATGAGCAGCCCGATAATTTTGTCTTTGTCCCGGCAACCCAATGCCTCACGCAACAGTGGGCTGTTGCTCCACATACCGGTAATCCAAACATTGTCGAAACCTTGCGCGCTAGCGGCCAACTGCAGACCGTAAGCGGCACAGCCTGCACTGATCATCTGTTCCCACTCCGGTTTCGGGCGGGCCACTTCGGTATTGGGACGGAACATTACCGCAATCACCATGGGTGCCATATTGCCGACTTTTTCTGCTTTTTGCAGAATTTCATCGCCGAAATTCAACTGAACAACCGTATCCTTCAACAACTGGCGGAAACGCTGCAAACCCTCTTCGCTTTGGATAACGGCAAAACGAAACGGACGCATATTGCCGTGATCAGGCACCTGCGTTGCCGACTGCAACATCATTTCCAGCTGTTCTGCATTCGGTGCGGGCGCGGCAAGCTGCTTGTTCGAGCGGCGGGTAGTCAATAATTGCAAGGCATCCATTTCTGTTTTACTCCTCATCGTTTGGTTTTGTCTGGCCGCCGAATTTTCAGACGGCCTCTGTTCCGACAATTTCACACGCTGCCCGTTCCCATTACGGCGGCAGGCATTCCGGCATTATTCCGTTTCGGATTCGGGATCCAATACTTTCACCGCCATCCGCATCCAGCCCCAAGCCAAGTGGTATTGGTCGCCGATGGCGTCATACAAAGCATCTTCGCTCATTACGCTGTATTCGCCTTCGGTTTTCAACGACACGGGCAAACCTTCTTCCAGCGCTTCGTAAAGCGGCAGATACTCCTTGTCATAAAAAGCGCGTATCGCCTGCATGACTTCCATACTCCGCCGCCAATCCTGCTGCGCTTCCGTCAGTTTGGGCTGCAAAGCCAGCCATTCCCGGTAGAGCGATTGGACTTCGGCTATTCTGGCCTGCGCCTGTTCCGTACTGATTTTACTCATCGCCGCTTACCCTTTCCCTCATTTTTTCAGACGGCCTCACAGACCCAATTCGTTTAAGAAACGGATATCGTCCGCCCAACCGGATTTCACTTTGACCCAAACTTTCAAAAACACTTTGCAGTCAAACAGTTTTTCCATGTCCAAGCGCGCTTCAGTGGAAATTTTCTTCAGCTTTTCCCCACCTTTACCGATGACAATCGGCTTTTGGTTTTCTTTATCCACCAAAACCGCGATATAGATGTGAAACATGCCGTTTTCTTCTTTAAACTGCTCTACTTCGACATTCATTGCATAAGGCAGCTCCTCGCCCAAATAGCGGAACAGTTTTTCGCGCACGATTTCCATCGCAAGAAAACGGCTGGATTTGTCGGTAACCATATCTTCCGGATACAGCGGAATTCCCTCCGGCAGATAAGGTTTCAAGGTTTCCAGCAAGTTGGCAATACGCAGCCCGTGCTTGGCGCTGACCACTTCGTGTCCGGCAAACTCGAATTCCTGCTTCACGCTGTCGATAAACGCCTGCAGAGCCAATTTGTCTTTGGCTTTTTCTTTATCGATTTTATTCACCACCAGCAATACGGGCGTGCGCTTGGGCAACTGCTTGATCACCGTTCTGTCTGCTTCGGTAAAACGCATGGCTTCCAATACAAACACCACTACATCCACACCGCTCATCGCTTCGGTTACATTCAGGTTCAGACGGTCATTCAAAGCATTACGGTGATCAGTTTGAAAACCCGGCGTATCCACAAAAACAAATTGCGCCGTATCGTCGGTATAAATACCGGTAACCTTATGGCGCGTGGTTTGGGCTTTTTTACTGGTAATGCTGATTTTTTGGCCGATTAAATGATTCATTAAGGTCGATTTGCCGACATTCGGCCGGCCTACAATCGCCACAAAACCGCAACGGTAGCCTTCCGCAGCCGGCTGTTGTGCCAAAAAGGTTTCAATATCCATACGTATCATTCTTTCAAAATATTCAGACGGCCTTTCTTTACCGGTTGTTTGCCTGTCACCCAAAGGCCGTCTGAAAAATTATCTTTTCGCTTTGCGCTGCGGATAATGTTTTTCCACCCAAACAATCGCTTCTTTGGCTGCTTCCTGCTCCGCACTCTTTCTGCTACCGCCGGTTGCACGGCAAATAAAACCCAACTCGCCCAAGTCGCAGGAAACGGTAAATTTCACGTCTTGAGCATCCGTGGTTTGTTCTTCAATACGGTATTTGGGCAGATCAAAACGCCTCGCCTGCAAGGCCTCCTGCAACAGCGTTTTGCTGTCCTTACCCTGGTTTTTGAAATCGACGGTTTTCACTCTGCCTGAAAATAAACGGCGGACAACGCTTTCGGCTTCCGAAAAATCCGCATCCAAGCTGACAGCGGCAAACAAGGCTTCAACAGCATCGGCCAAGATAGAAGGCCGTCTGAAACCGCCGCTTTTCAACTCGCCCGTTCCGAGAAACAAAGCTTCACCGATGTTCATTTCGATTGCGATGTCGGCCAACACCGCTTCATTGACCAGATTGGAACGCAAGCGCGAGAGCTCGCCTTCACTTAATTTAGGAAAAGCGTCAAACAGCATTTTCGCTACTGTATAGTCCAAAACGGCATCGCCGATAAATTCCAAGCGTTCGTTGTTTTTGGCCGAATAACTGCGGTGCGTCAACGCCTGCACCAGCAGCTCCGTATTTCGGAAAGAATAACCCAGTTTTTTTTGAATATGCGCCAGGGCATTTTGTTTGATCAAATCTTGCTTCATCACTGTCTTTCGCAACAGCCTGAATGCTTTTCAATACTGCAGGCCAATATTGAAAAGGCTTGAGGCTGGAAAACTTTCATATTAAAGGCCGTCTGAAATTTTCAGACGGCCGGGCTATTGTACCTTATTCGCCTCACTCTATGGAAACAGTATTACCCTTATGGCAAGCAGGTTTTATCGGCAATATGCTTTAATTTCCAAAATCAGGCAATCCGGCCATGGTCGGACTTTACCTTCTCCAACACAAAAAGATGAATTTACATCAACAGTATTTAATACACGGTTAAAACCGTTAAAAAGGCCGTCTGAAATTTCAGACGGCCTTATCCGGTGTCATTTCTCTTTATTGGATTTTCGTGCCGATTCGGCTGAAATCGCCGAAGTTCATCCAAACAAAGAAAGCCTTGCCGACAATCAACCGGTCGCTGACAAAACCCCAATAGCGCGAATCTTCGCTATTGTCACGGTTATCGCCCATCATAAAATAATGACCTTCGGGAACGGTACATTTGAATGCGGAGCCGTCTTCCGCATAAGTACAGTTGCCCCTAAACGCAAAATCGCTACGCACGCCTTGCGGCAGAAAAGCAGGCTGGTTCGGCATTTTCAACACTTGAAACACTCGGCCGCCGAGCTTTTCCTCAAACGCTTCCGCTTCGATATTCACCATACCGTATTGACGGGTATTTTCCTGATAACCGTACATACCGACAGGATGTTCCCCAACCGCCTCGCCGTTGATGCGTAAAACCTTGTCGTTATATTCGACCACATCGCCCGGCACACCTACCGCGCGCTTGATGTAATTGATTTTTTCATCTTCAGGATAGTTGAACACCACCACGTCGCCGCGTTCCACCGTACCGGTCGGAACCAATACATTATTGATTACCGGCGTACGGATACCGTATGAAAACTTGTTGACCAAAATAAAATCGCCAACCACCAAACCCGGACGCATCGAGCTGGAAGGAATCTGAAACGGCTCGGCAATAAAAGTACGCACCACAAACACAATCAAAATAATCGGAAAAAATCCGCTCATGTAATCGGTAAAGTGGTTATCGTCATGACTGCCGTTTTTTTTCAGACGGCCTTTATGGATAAACCAAACAATGCCGGTAAACAAAACAAAAATCAGCAAGACCGCGGTAAAACTCATAAATACCGACAGCATTCCGAATACGCCGACCATCATCAGCAGGTAACCCCACTGCAGGCCGCCGTGCCATTCGCCGTTCTCCTCACGCTGCTTGCTGCTTCGGAAAAACAGCACCAAACCGGCAATAAAAACCGCAACCGCACCCCAAGTTAAGGTGTTTCCCATTATTTGTCCCCCACCTGCAAAATAGCCAAGAACGCGCTCTGCGGAATTTCCACATTGCCGACCTGTTTCATACGGCGTTTACCGGCTTTTTGTTTTTCAAGAAGTTTTTTCTTACGCGTGATATCGCCGCCGTAACATTTGGCCAATACGTTTTTACGCAGCGCTTTCACGGTTTCGCGGGCGATAATCTGGCTGCCGATCGCCGCTTGCACGGCAATATCGAACATCTGGCGCGGAATCAGTTCGCGCATTTTCGCCGCCAGTTCGCGACCGCGGAACACGGCATTGGAGCGGTGGACAATCAGGCTCAAGGCATCGACTTTTTCGCCGTTGACCATAATATCCAGCTTAATCAGATCGGCAGCTTGAAATTCTTTGAATTCGTAGTCCAACGAAGCATAGCCGCGCGAAGTGGATTTCAGTTTGTCGAAGAAATCCATCACAACTTCGTTCATGGGCAGATCATAAGTCAGCATCACTTGCCGACCCATGTATTGCATGTTTCTCTGCACACCGCGTTTTTGGTTACACAAAGTCATCACAGCACCCACATATTCTTGCGGCACCAAAATAGTAGCGGTAATAATCGGCTCGAAAATGGTATCAATCAAACCGACATCCGGCAGTTTGGACGGGTTTTCCACTTCGATTTTTTCGCCGTTTTTCAGCAATACTTCATATACCACCGTCGGCGCAGTGGTAATCAAGTCCATATCGAATTCGCGCTCCAAGCGCTCCTGCACGATTTCCAAATGCAACAGCCCCAAGAAGCCGCAGCGGAAACCGAAACCCAAGGCTTGGGAAACTTCCGGCTCGAATTTCAGCGAAGCGTCGTTTAATTGCAGTTTTTCCAAAGCATCGCGTAAGGCTTCGTAATCGTGGCTTTCCACCGGATACAAACCGGCAAATACCTGCGATTGAACCTCTTGGAAACCGGGCAAAGCTTTTTCGGCGGGATTAGCCGCCAAGGTAATGGTGTCGCCAACTTTGGCAGCATTCAATTCTTTAATACCGGTAATCAGGAAGCCTACTTCGCCGGCTTTTAATTCTTGTTTTTGCACCGACTTCGGCGTAAACACACCTAGTTGCTCCGCCTGCGTTTCAGCTTTGGTGCTCATAAACAACAGCTTGTCTTTCAGTTTCAGACGGCCTTCTTTAACACGGATAAGCATCACCACACCAACGTAATTATCAAACCACGAATCGATAATCATAGCTTGCAAGGGCGCATCTTCATCACCTTCGGGAGCGGGAATTTTGGCTACGATTTCTTCCAACACGTCTTCCACGCCCAAGCCGCTTTTGGCCGAGCAGGTTACCGCGCCGACGGCATCGATGCCGATGATGTCTTCAATTTCCTGCGCCACGCGGTCGGGGTCGGCAGCGGGCAAATCGATTTTGTTCAGCACGGGCACCACTTCCACGCCCAAATCAATCGCGGTATAGCAGTTGGCCACGGTTTGCGCTTCCACGCCTTGCGAAGCGTCCACAACCAAGATCGCGCCTTCGCAAGCAGATAACGAGCGGGAAACTTCGTAGGAAAAGTCGACGTGCCCCGGGGTGTCGATCAGATTGAGCTGATAGGTTTGCCCGTCGCGCGCTTTGTAGTTCAGGGCGGCGGTTTGCGCTTTGATGGTAATGCCGCGCTCTTTTTCGATATCCATCGAATCCAGCACCTGCGTGCTCATTTCGCGCATTTCCAAGCCGCCGCAATATTGGATAAAGCGGTCGGCCAGTGTGGATTTGCCGTGGTCGATGTGGGCGATAATGGAGAAATTTCTTATATTTTTCATAAAATCAGCAATATTACTTTAAATTAGGGATAGCGGCTGTTTTCACATGGTCGACAGCCTGCAAAAATCTGAGGCAAATAGGTTGCTATTCTAGCGGAAAAACGCCTTTTCGGCTAACACAGAATCGAAGCAAACCCATAGAAAACACACTTTATTTCGCTTTCGCCAACCTGTTTGACAGCTGCAATAATATTGCCGAATTCCGATTAAACAGGACAAGCCTGTTTACCACAGGTAGGCCGTCTGAATTTTCAAAAAGTTCTGAAAATTCAGACGGCCTCTTAATCACCGATCAAAATCAGTTTGCGGCATTGTCGCCTTCAGCCAGCTTTTGCGCCCCTTGTTTCTGCTTGATGTTGCCACGCAGATAATCCAACAAACCGACAAAAACCCGGTTAACCTGATTATTGGTCAATGCCTGCTTAGACGGCGGCAACGCTTCTTTCACATTTTCAGGTGCTTTAACCGATTGAACTTCAACCAACACCGGCGCCGGCAATCCTTCGAGTAAAACGTAAGCAGGCTTGTCTTTACCCGGCTTGGCTTTCAATAATTGGTTATACGCTTCAGGCGGTAAAGAAGTACGCGCCTGTTCTGCCGTCATATTGGAAACAGGAGACCACTGAACCTGTACTGTTTTGCCTGACTGCAAACTTTCCAAAGACTGCTTAGCCTGTGTTTGAGCCAGTTTACTTGCTTCCGCACGCCAATAAGCCATTCTGACATGCTCTTTAACCGCGTCGAAAGACTCGCTCTTTTCTTCCCGGACTTCTTTGGCCCTCACCACCCAAACCGTATCGTCATTGGCGTTAACCGGCTCCGAATTATGTTTTTTCTTTAAAACATCATCGCTGAAAATAGCGTTAACCAACTCTGCAGGCATGCCTGAAGATTCTGCTTGCGCCTTAGTCAGCCACTCGTCGGGAGATTCGACTTTCAGGCCGGTTTGCTTGGCCACTTCCTCTAAACTTTCCGGATAGTTAAACGCAGCATCGGCCAATTTCTCTCTTGCCTGCGCAAATGAGGCCGCTGCCTTTTTCTGTTTCAATTCAGCTTCCAAGCGGGATTTTTCTTTTTCAAAATCAGGCTCATCCTGAGTATTCAAAACCGTAATGATATGGTAGCCGTATTCGGTTTGAACCACTCCGCTGATTTCGCCCTTTTTCAATGAGAACGCGCTGTCTTCAAATTCCTTGCCCAATCCTCCGTCTTTAGGCAGCATACCTAAATTACCGCCGTTTGGTGCGGAATTTACGTCTTGAGAATGCTTTTTGGCCAGCGCTGCAAAGTTTGAAGGATTAGACTTCACTTCAGCTAACACTTTTTCAGCTTCAGCCTTAGACTTTTGCCGCTCTTCTTCCGAAGCATCCTTTGCCACCTGAAACAGAATGTGGGCAATCTCTCGCATGGGTTTAGCTGTAGCGGCATACTGATCAAATGCTTTACGCAATTCTGCATCTTCAATTTTTTCTTTTTCTGCCAATGCTTTCGAATTTAGAGCAACAAATTGCAGTTTGACAGCTTGAGACACCACATAATCTTTTTTGTGCTCTTCGTAATAAGCCCGTAAATCTTTTTCATCTATTTTCACCTTGTCGGCAAATGTTTCCGGGCTGAATGTTGCTGAACGGATCACACGCTCGGATTGGGTAAGTGCAACCAATTGCTCAGCCTGGGCATCGCTAACCAATGTCCCGTTACGAACAAGATTCAGCAAATTCTGCAAAGCAAACTGTTCGCGGATTTCTTCGACAAATTGGTCTTCTGACATATGGCGTTGACTCAAATACCGGTTAAACGCCTCCTGGCTAAACTTTCCGCCTGCATCGTGAAAATCAGGGTTATCGACAATAATCTGTTTGACCTGCTCTTGAGAAACACTGATTCCCATGTCTTTCGCACCCTGCATCAAATAGGCACGCTCAACCAATTCACGAAACACAGCATCACGGCTCTGCCCCTGCGCATCCTGCATAATATTGTTTACATCGTGTTCGCTCACTTTGCGCTCACCGACTTTTACAATGTAGTCTGCCCCCGGAGCGGTAACAGAATGGGCGGTAAAACCAACGAATGTGATAGCAATCAATCCCAAAATGATCTTGGCGGGACCACTGTACTTTTCTACGGTTGCAAACATAATTCCCTTGATATTTCTATAAAATAAAAGCAAAGCGGATATTGTAGCGCGTTTTACATAAATCCGCATCTGCATACTAAAGTTTCGCAGCTTCTATGAGCATGAAGCCCAAAAGCAAAAAAGCAGACTGAAAGTCTGCTTTTCATTAATTCGACACGCTACAGATTACAGTGCATCTTTCAATGCTTTACCAGCACGGAATTTCGGAGTTTTAGCAGCAGCAATAGTCAAAGGCTCGCCGGTTTTCGGATTGCGACCTTGACGCTCTGCACGTTCGCCAACATAGAAAGTACCGAAACCAACCAAAGTTACGGTATCGCCTTTTTTCAAAGCATTGGTTACAGCATTCATCATACCGTCCAAAGCTTTAGCGGCAGCAGCTTTAGAAATGTCGGCTTCTTGAGCAATAGCTTCAATCAATTCAGACTTGTTCACGATTAAGTCCCTTTCTATCGTTTACAGTAATGAAAGCCACGAAAATCGGGCAATTTAGTAAAAATGTACATCTGATGCCTTTATATCAAGGCTAAAATCTTGGTGTCAAGTGAAAAGATACGGAATAACAGGCTTTCCGGCACACCTGCAGCCATCCCGTATCTTTATACAACACATCAACAGCAATATCAGTGTTTTGTGGCTTTAGCCCTTGACTTCCTGACCGTACCGGATAATGTCTCGGCGGAATCCGCTTCTTGCCACGGCTCAGGCTGATACTCCAAACCCAATGACAAGACCTCGTCAATCCATTTCACAGGATGGATAGTCAACCCTTCTTTAACATTATCAGGGATTTCTTCCAAGTCTTTCACGTTGTCGTTAGGTATCAATACATGCTTGATGCCACCTCTCAGCGCCGCTAAAAGTTTCTCTTTCAAGCCCCCAATCGCCAATACTTCTCCGCGCAGTGTAATCTCACCGGTCATGGCTACGTCTGCACGCACCGGAATTTTCGTAAAAGCGGATACCATCGCCAAAGTCATCGCAATACCTGCACTCGGGCCGTCTTTAGGTGTTGCACCCTCCGGAACATGGACATGGATATCCCGTTTTTCATAAAAATCAGGAGCCAAACCGACTGCTTGTGCACGAGAACGAACCACACTCCAAGCTGCAGACACAGACTCTTTCATCACATCGCCCAATTGGCCTGTACATTGGATCGTACCTTTACCCTGCAAAGCCACCGCTTCGACAGTGAGCAATTCACCGCCCACTTCCGTCCAAGCCAAACCGGTAACTTGGCCGATACGGTTTTCATCTTCGGCCACGCCGTAATCAAATCGGCGAACACCCAGATAGTCATGCAGATTATCAGCATCAACTTTGATAACATGCGTTTTTTTCAGACGGCCTCTTGCAGGTGCAGCAGCTTTTTTATCTTGTTCCAAAGTAATCTTCATCACTACTTTGCGACAGATTTTGGCAATTTCACGGTCAAGCGAGCGCACACCGGCTTCTCGGGTGTAGTAGCGGATAATGCCGCGTACCGCACTTTCGTCAATCACCAGTTCGCCTTCTTTCACGCCGTTGCGCTTCATTTGCTTGGGTACGAGGTATTGCATGGCAATGTTGATTTTCTCGTCTTCGGTATAACCCGACAGGCGGATGATCTCCATACGGTCAAGCAGCGCAGGCGGAATGTTCAGGCTGTTGGACGTAGCGATAAACATCACGTCGCTCAAGTCGTAATCGACTTCTGCGTAATGATCCGAGAACGAATTGTTTTGCTCGGGATCAAGCACTTCCAACAATGCGCTTGCAGGATCGCCACGGAAATCGCTGCCGAGTTTGTCGATTTCATCAAGCAGGAACAAGGGGTTTTTCACACCGGCTTTGGCCATATTCTGCAAAATCTTGCCCGGCATAGAACCGATGTAAGTGCGTCTGTGGCCGCGGATTTCGCTTTCATCGCGCACACCGCCCAAAGCCATGCGCACATATTTGCGGCCTGTTGCTTTGGCGATAGACTCTCCCAGCGAAGTTTTACCTACGCCCGGAGGGCCTACCAAACACAAAATCGGGCCTTTGATTTTATCCATGCGTTTTTGCACGGCTAAATATTCCAAAATGCGCTCTTTGACTTTTTCCAAGCCGTAGTGATCGGCATCCAATACCAAATCGGCTTTTGCCAAGTCTTTGCTGACGCGTGATTTTTTCTTCCACGGCAGTTCAAGCAAGGTGTCGATGTAGTTGCGCACGACGGTAGATTCTGCCGACATTGGCGGCATCATTTTCAGCTTTTTCAGTTCGGACAAACATTTTTCTTCAGCCTCTTTGCTCATACCGGCTTCTTTGATTTGTTTTTCCAAAGCTTCGAGTTCGCCGCGCTCGTCTTCCTCGCCCAATTCTTTTTGAATCGCTTTCACTTGCTCGTTGAGGTAATACTCGCGCTGCGATTTTTCCATCTGGCGTTTTACACGGCCACGGATACGCTTCTCGACTTGCATGATGTCAAGTTCGGCTTCCAAACGGGCCAACAAGCACTCGATACGTTCGGCAATATCGGTAGTTTCCAAAATTTCCTGACGCTGCTCGAGCTTCAATTGCAAATGAGCGGCAACCGTGTCTGCCAACCTGCCGTTCTCGGTAATACCATGAATCGTGTTGACCACTTCCGTGGGAATTTTCTTATTCAATTTGGCAAACTGCTCGAATTGCGACAACAAGGTTCTGCGTAACGCTTCCATGTCTGCGCCATCGAAATCGCCCTCTTGTACAGTCTCGGTATCAGCAACAAACAACTCACCTGTATCTTCAACCGAAACTGCACGTGCGCGACGTATACCCTCAACCAAAACTTTTACCGTACCGTCAGGCAATTTCAATACCTGCAATACTCGGGCTACCGTACCCATAGTATGCAGGTCTGTAATTTCCGGCTCTTCAATGCCCGCATCTTTTTGGGCCAACAGGAAAACCAGCTCGTCGTTTTCCATCGCCATATCCAAAGCGGCAATCGATTTGGCACGTCCTACAAACAACGGCAGTACCATATGCGGATACACAACCACATCTCTCAAAGGCAGTGTTGCCAATGTGCCGTATTCCTCTAAATGCTTATCTGTTGCCATAATTTTCTAGTCTCAAAAAGTTTGTATAAAATTGATTGATTGCAAAATTGGGGGCTCATATGCAGATTTCAAGCCTTGAAAAACAGGTTTGCTGCGTCTATTTTCACACAAACCTTTTTTAATAGCTTGCTTATTTTGTTTGCGTTAAAATACCCGTCAATAATTTAAGCAGCCGTCTGAAATTTTCAGACGGCCTCAAATTTAAGGAAACAATATGTCTGACGACAAAACTTCATTAATCGAGTTCCCTTGCGTTTTTCCGCTCAAAGTCATGGGACAACAACATCCTGATTTTTCCCTAGCAGTCTTGGAAACCGTACGTATACATGCTCCCGATACACACGAAGGCCATATCAGCACCCGTCCGAGCAGCAAAGGCAACTATATCAGCGCAACCGTAAAAGTCAGTGTTAACAACCAAGAACAACTGGACAACATTTACCGCGCGCTCACCTCCCACGAGCTTGTCAAAGTAGTGCTGTAAACATGAAAACCGTACAACTGGGGCTTACCGACTACCAACCGGTATTCGAAGCCATGAAAACCTTCAATGCCGAACGTACCGACACCACCGAAGACGAATTGTGGGTAGTCGAACACCCGCCCGTGTTCACACAAGGCTTGGCAGGCAAACCCGAGCATCTATTGCTGCACAGCGATATCCCCGTCGTACAAATCGACCGCGGCGGCCAAATCACCTACCACGGCCCCGGCCAGCTGGTTGTTTACACCCTGATCGACTTCAAACGCCGTAAAACCAGCGTGCGCAACATCGTTACCGCGCTCGAAAACAGCATCATCGACACCTTAAACGAATACGGCATCCGCGCCGCAGCCGACCCGCAACGCCCCGGCGTATATGTCGGCGGGCGTAAAATCGCTTCTTTAGGGCTGCGGATTAAAAACGGCTCGGTATATCACGGTTTGGCTTTGAACATCGATATGGATTTGTCGCCGTTTCGATATATCAATCCCTGCGGCTATGCCGGTATGGAGATGGTTCAGATGGCCGATTTCATCAACCCTTGCCCACCGTTTGCCGAGGTGGCCGAAAAACTGACCGCCCATTTGCAGCAAAAATTGGAACCTCCGCCAGCAGAGGCCGTCTGAAAACCATTGCCTATATATGTAACAGTAACAGGCATATCCGGCCTCTTCCCGCCACTGCTCCGAATATTTTTGAACCCGCCATGCGTTTAGCCTTGATTTCCGACATACACGGCAACCTGCCGGCCTTGGAAGCCGTTGCCACCGACATCCGTCGGCGCGGCTGCGATGTCGTGTCCAATTTGGGTGACAGCCTTTCCGGCCCGTTGTGGCCTAAGGAAACAGCACAATTTCTCATGGCCGAAAACTGGCCGACGGTTGCAGGCAACCACGAACGCCAGCTGCTCACCCAGTCTACCGCCAAACAAAGCCTTTCCGACCGTTTCGCCTCCCTGCAACTGGGGCAGCCTGAATGGGCGTGGCTCGCCGCCCTGCCTGCCATTCTGCCGTTAACCGAAGATATCCTGCTCTGCCACGGTAGCCCGCACGGCGATAAGGTTTATTTGATGGAATCCATCGTCAACGGCCGGACGGTTTTATCTGCTGAAAAAGAAATCCGCCAACGCTTGGGCGATACCCGTGCCGCCGTTATAGCTTGCGGCCACACCCACATACCGCGCAGCCTCCATATCGACGATATGTTGCTGATTAACCCCGGCAGCGTCGGCCTGCAAGCCTATGAGGACGACCAACCTCCCCATGTGGTGGAAAACGGCTCGCCCCACGCGCGCTATGCCGTGATTGAAAAGCGGCAAAACACTTGGACAACCGAACATTTCGCCATACCCTACCCCTACGGCGTGGCAGTTGCCAAAGCACAAAAAGAACACCGCACCGATTGGGCTTATGCTTTACAATACGGCCGTACACCGCCGGCGCATACCCTGCCGGCCAGCACCCTAACCGTTAACCCGGAATATCAGCCATGAACAACGAAACCGTCAAATTAAACAACGCTCAAGGCGTGAAGCATAAAGGTGCCGCCAAAACCGCGCGCATCCCCATCAAAGTCGTACCGCTGGAAGAAAAACTCAAAAAACCCGAATGGATCCGCGCCAAGCTGCCTACCGGTAAAAAGTTTTTCGAAATCAAAAATATCTTGCGCGACCAAAAAATGCATACCGTTTGCGAAGAAGCCAGCTGCCCCAATATCGGCGAATGTTTCAGCAAAGGTACTGCCACCTTTATGATTATGGGTGATATTTGCACCCGCCGTTGCCCGTTTTGCGACGTCGGCCACGGACGCCCCAATCCGCTCGACCCCGAAGAACCCAAGAACCTTGCGGAGTCGGTAGCCGCCATGAATTTACGTTATGTGGTGATTACTTCGGTTGACCGCGACGACTTGCGCGACGGCGGCGCACAGCATTTTGCCGACTGTATCAGCGCCATCCGTGAAAAAAGCCCCAACACCAAAATCGAAATTCTTGTACCGGACTTCCGCGGCCGTTTGGATATCGCTCTGGAGATTCTCTCGCGCACGCCGCCCGATGTGATGAACCACAATCTCGAAACCCATCCGCGTTTGTATAAACAGGCGCGCCCCGGTTCCGATTACAAACACTCGCTCGAACTGCTGCGCCGCTACAAAGAAATGCAGCCCGACATCCCCACCAAATCCGGCATCATGGTCGGCTTGGGCGAAACCGACGAAGAAGTGCGCGAAATCATGCGCGATATGCGTGAACACAACATCGAAATGATTACCGTCGGCCAATACCTGCAACCTTCAGACGGCCACCTGCCCGTTTTGCGCTATGTAACGCCCGCGCAATTCAAAGAGTTTGAAAAAGAAGCCTACGAAATGGGCTTTACCAACGCCGCCATCGGCGCCATGGTCCGCTCAAGCTACCATGCCGACGAACAGGCTTCATTGGCATTGCGCAAAGATGTTACCAACAAACAACCTTAATCACAGTGGTTAATTAAACACACAAATTAAATAAAAAATAATTTTTTATATACTTTTTCTTAATATATGCCATAATAACTAAGAAAATTCTTAGTTTAAAAGACGGAAAGCATCATGTCAGACGAAAAAAGCAAAGCATTAGCCGCCGCGCTCGCGCAAATCGAAAAAAACTTCGGCAAAGGCTCCATCATGAAGATGGACGGCAGCCATAAAGACGAAAATTTAGAAGTCATCTCCACCGGCTCGCTCGGTTTGGACTTGGCTCTCGGCGTGGGCGGTTTGCCGCGCGGCCGTATCGTCGAAATCTTCGGCCCCGAATCATCCGGTAAAACCACCCTGTGTTTGGAAGCCATCGCCCAATGCCAGAAAAACGGCGGCACCTGCGCCTTTATCGATGCCGAGAACGCATTCGACCCCATCTACGCCCGCAAACTCGGCGTAAAAGTGGAAGAGCTGCTGGTTTCCCAACCCGACACCGGCGAGCAGGCGCTTGAAATCTGCGACATGCTGGTACGCTCCGGCGGCGTGGATATGGTCGTGGTCGATTCCGTTGCCGCACTCGTGCCCAAAGCCGAAATCGAAGGCGAAATGGGCGACAGCCACGTCGGCCTGCAAGCCCGCCTGATGAGCCAAGCCTTGCGCAAACTCACCGGCCACATCAAAAAAACCAATACCTTAGTCGTATTCATCAACCAAATCCGCATGAAAATCGGCGTGATGTTCGGCAGCCCCGAAACCACCACCGGCGGTAACGCGCTGAAATTCTACGCCTCCGTGCGCCTCGACATCCGCCGCACCGGTTCCATCAAAAAAGGCGACGACGTTTTGGGTAACGAAACCAAAGTCAAAGTCATCAAAAACAAAGTCGCCCCGCCCTTCCGTCAAGCCGAATTCGACATCCTTTACGGCGAAGGCATCAGCTGGGAAGGCGAACTGGTCGATTTGGGCGTGAAATACGATATCGTTGAAAAATCAGGCGCATGGTACAGCTATAACGGAGCTAAAATCGGCCAAGGCAAAGACAACGTGCGCGTATGGCTGAAAGAAAATCCCGAAGTAGCCAACGAAATCGACGCCAAAATCCGTGCCAAAGTCGGTGTAAGCGTTCAAATCACCGAAGGCACGCTGGACGATACCGACGGCGAACAGCCTGAAGAATAAGAAGAATAATCGGATTTAAACCTTTCAAAGGCCGTCTGAAATAATTTTCAGACGGCCTTCTACATCACAAAATCTCTCCGGAACTGCTATACTTACGCACTCAATCTATCACCCGCTTCAGGCCGTCTGAAACATGATTACCAAACAAGAATACCAAGCCCAAGCCGCCGCAGGTTACAACCGCATTCCGCTGGTTCAAGAGCTGCTGGCCGACCTCGACACCCCGCTTTCCCTCTACCTCAAACTCGCCAACCAGCCCTACACCTACCTGCTCGAATCCGTGGTCGGCGGCGAACGCTTCGGGCGGTATTCCTTCATCGGCCTGCCCTGTCGCACTTATCTGAAAGCATCGGGCAAACACGTCGATGTGTACCAAGACGGCCAAATCATCGAACAATACGAAGGCAACCCGCTGCATTTCATCGAAACCTTCCACCAACGGTTCAAAACACCCGAAATCCCCGGCCTGCCCCGCTTCACCGGCGGCTTGGTCGGCTACTTCGGCTACGAAACCATCTACCATTTCGAGCACTTCGCCCACCGCTTCCAAAACAGCAACAAACCCGACACCATCGGCACGCCCGACATCCTGCTGATGCTCTCGCAAGAACTCGCCGTCGTCGATAACCTCAGCGGCAAAATCTACCTCATCGTCTATGCCGACCCCACCGTTTCAGACGGCTACGAACAAGCCCGCGAACGGCTGGAAGACCTGCGCACCCGCCTGCGCCAAAGCTGCGCCATCCCCCTTTCGCTCGGCAGCCTCAAAACCGAACCGGAACACGAAACCGGCGAAGCACGCTACAAAGAATACGTGCGCAAAATCCGCGAATACATTCTCGACGGCGACTGCATGCAAGTCGTGCCCAGCCAGCGCATGAAGCAGAAATTTACCGACAACCCGCTCAGCCTCTACCGCGCCCTGCGCACGCTCAACCCCTCGCCGTATATGTTTTACTACGACTTCGGCGATTTCCACGTCGTCGGCTCGTCTCCCGAAATCCTCGTGCGCCGCGAACGCGACAATATCATCGTCCGCCCCATCGCCGGCACCCGCCTGCGCGGCAAAACCCCCGCCGAAGATTTGGCCAACGAACAAGATTTGCTGGGCGACGCCAAAGAAATCGCCGAACATGTGATGCTGATTGATTTAGGCAGAAACGACGTCGGCCGCGTCAGCGAAACCGGCGAAGTCAAAGTAACCGACAAAATGATCATCGAACGCTATTCGCACGTGATGCACATCGTTTCCAACGTAGAAGGCCGTCTGAAAAACAATATCGACAACATGCAGATACTCGCCGCCACCTTCCCTGCCGGCACCCTGTCCGGCGCTCCCAAAGTGCGTGCGCTCGAAATCATCGAAGAACTCGAACCCAACAAACGCTGCATCTACGGCGGTGCCGTCGGCTGCTGGAGCTTCAACAACGACATGGACTTAGCCATCGCCATCCGCACCGCCGTGATTAAAGACCAAACCCTGTATGTGCAAAGCGGCGGCGGCATCGTGGCCGATTCCGACGAAGAAGCCGAATGGCAGGAAACCCAAAACAAAGCCCGCGCGGTATTGCGGGCGGCACAGATGGTGCAGGAAGGGTTGGATAGATAAGGCCGTCTGAAAATTTTCGTTTAACTGCTGCAGCAAGGCTGACCGTCATAACCGATTCATACGGATTATTATTTTTAAATAACGCTTTTAAAACAGAATCTTTGAAATAAAAAATGAAAACTCTACCAATTCTCCCCCCCGCCAACCTCGGTATTCTCGGCGGCGGTCAGCTCGGCCGTATGTTCGCCGTAGCCGCCAAAACCATGGGCTACCGAGTTACCGTGCTCGACCCCGATCCCAACGCGCCGGCCGCCGCCTTTGCCGACCGCCATTTGTGCGCCGATTTCGACGACGAGGCCGCCTTAAACGAGTTGGCCAAATGCGCCGCCGTTACCACCGAATTTGAAAACGTCAACGCCGATGCCATGCGTTTTTTGGCACAACATACTGTGGTTTCGCCCAGCGGCGACTGCGTGGCCATCGCACAAAACCGCATTCAGGAAAAAGCATGGATTCAAAAAGCCGGCCTGCAAACCGCACCATATCAGGCCGTCTGCAAACCTGAAGACATCACCGAAGCCAGCGCTGCCTTTCTGCCCGGCATCCTCAAAACCGCCACATTGGGCTACGACGGCAAAGGCCAAATCCGCGTCAAAACCTTGAGCGAACTGAAAGCCGCGTTTGCCGAACACGGCGGCGTAGATTGCGTGTTGGAAAAAATGGTGGACTTACGCGGCGAAATTTCCGTGATCGTATGCCGTCTGAACAGCGACAACGTGCAAACCTTCGACCCCGCCGAAAACATCCACGAAAACGGCATTCTCGCCTACTCCATCGTTCCCGCCCGCTTGAGCGCGGATGTCCAACAGCAAGCGCAACAGATGGCGCGCCGCTTGGCAGACGAACTGGATTACGTCGGCGTATTGGCGGTGGAAATGTTTGTAGTCGGCGATACAAACGAATTGATCGTCAACGAAATCGCCCCGCGCCCGCATAACAGTGGCCACCACACCCTTGATGCCTGCGCCGCCGACCAATTTCAGCAACAAGTACGCATCATGTGCGGCCTGCCGCCCGCCGACACCCGTTTATTGTCAAGCTGCTGCATGGCCAATATTCTGGGCGGCATGTGGGGCGAAGGCGGCAGCGAGCCAAATTGGCTGCCGCTGCAAAACCACCCGCGCGCGCACTTGCATCTATACGGCAAAAAATCTGCCCGCGTCGGCAGAAAAATGGGGCATTTCACCGTACTGGCTGCCGATGCCGAGCAGGCATTCGAAGCGGCAACCCGGCTGCACCAAAGTTTACCGGACACATAAACGGCTTTAAATCTGTCCATTCCCCCGATTTTTCAGACGGCCTCATCAATAGGCCGTCTGAAAAATATTATGCCGGTCAGTCTTATTTCTACTGCGGCGTTTCCTCACCTGATATCAAAAATAAGTTTATTTGCGGCAAAAGGTTCACAACAAATTGTTTTTGCAGTATCTTTAAATCATTAATATCTTTTTCGAGTGATATGCAACCATGAGCCTGATTACCGTACTCCGTCCCGCTACCGCCGATGATTGCGAGCATATCTACAATGCACACTGCTATTCGGTGCAATATACCTGTGCACGCAGCTACGACAACCGTATTTTAGAAGCATGGCGCGAGCTGCTCAGACCGGACAGCTATCTCGAAACCTTGGCTGATCCCAATAAAACCCTATGGATTATCGAATACAAAGGGCATATTCAAGGTTTTTTCCAATTGGACTATAAAACCGCCGAATTGGATGCTTTGTATGTCCACCCGTTTGTCCATAATCAAGGCTTGGGCACGGCGCTGCTCCACCGCGCGGAAGAGCTGGCCGCCGAAGCAGGTTTGTGTTTCTTAAAACTTTATGCCTCGCTGAATTCCATTGCCTTTTACAAACTCAACGGCTACGAATCCTTGGGCGAAGCGATTTTGCCGCTCAATCCCGAAGTGACCGTCGAATGCCAGTTGATGCGCAAGTATTTATAAAACCGGATCGAATGAGGCCGTCTGAAACAACAACTGTTCGGGCGGTCTTTTAATACCGGCGGTAAACGCCTTATAATATAGGCCGCTATCAAGATGTCACAGAAAGAAAACAGATGAACATTACCATCATCGATCATCCCCTGGTCAAACACAAACTTACCTTAATGCGCGAAGCCGAGTGCAGCACATACAAATTCCGCACCCTCACCACCGAGCTGGCACGACTGATGGCCTACGAAGCAAGCCGTGATTTTGCTACCGAAAAATATATTATCGACGGCTGGTGCGGCGAAATCGAAGGTGAACGCATCAAAGGCAAAACGTTGACCGTCGTACCGATTCTGCGCGCCGGCTTAGGCATGCTGGACGGCGTATTGGATTTGATTCCGACTGCAAAAATCAGCGTTGTCGGCCTGCAGCGCGACGAAGAAACATTAAAACCCGTTTCTTATTTCGAAAAATTCGTCGACAGCATGGAAGAACGTCCTGCCCTGATTATCGACCCCATGCTTGCTACCGGCGGCTCAATGGTTGCAACCATCGACCTTTTGAAAGAAAAAGGCTGCCGCCACATCAAAGCTTTGGTTTTGGTTGCCGCTCCCGAAGGCGTGAAACTGGTTAACGAAGCCCACCCCGACGTAACCATCTACACCGCTGCGCTGGACAGCCACCTCAACGAACACGGCTATATCATTCCCGGCCTCGGCGATGCCGGCGACAAAATTTTCGGCACCCGTTAACCGAAATAGGCCGTCTGAAATTTCAGACGGCCTTTTCAAAAGCTTGGATAAAAACCGACCGGTTAAAAAACAAACATTCCCGTTTAGCGGTTTATCCCGACAACCCCGACCCCAAAAGGAAATACCATGAACTTTCAAGACAATCTCGCCGCCATGCCCGATATCGGCCACTTGAGCGGCTTGGACGTATGCAGTTCAGACGGCCAAACCATCCACCATATTCCCGCCGCGCCCGGCAAATTAGGCTCGCTCAAACTGTATAACGCGCTGGCCCAAGAATTTGACGGCCGACTCGATGCCGCAGCCGCTGCCAAAGGCATCGATCTGTTTGCCGAACATGTTGCCGATGCCCGAGCCAATCCCGGCAAACATCCGAATATCGATTTACTGTTCCGTGTCCAAAACGAAAACATGAATCTGAAGCTGGTTCCAATCCAACACTAATCCGCACACAGCCTACCGCTTTGACGCGCAGGCTTTTCTTTTACATCTTATTGTTATAGTATAACGTTTATGCAATAAACATAGCGGTACACGCTGCAATACCCATGTATCAAAAAACGCAGCCTCTACCGTTTTTCTACACATCTTCAATCAGGAAGCCATCATGAACACATTTAAAATGCTGATGTTAACCGGCACACTCATGCTCTCAACCGCCGCCCACGCACACCGCGTTTGGGTCGAAACCGGCCACACCCACGGCGGAGAAATTCTCAAAGCCGAATTGGGTTACGGCGAATTTCCCGATATGGAACCCATCGCCGCCGACCGTCTCAACATCTTCAAGCCCCTGCAATTGGTTACCGCCGAAGGTAAACAAGATTTACAGCAAAAAGGCGAACACAACTACCAGTACCAATCCAAGCGCCCCGTCCGCGACGGCAGCTATCTGGTCATTGCCGAATATCTGCCGACTTTCTGGTCTAAAAATGCCGCCGGCTGGAAACGGGTGGATATGAAAGCCATGCCCGACGCAACTTATTGCGAACAAACCAGAATGTACGGCAAAAACATCGTCAACGTCGGCCATGAAAGCGCCGATACCGCCATTATTACCAAGCCCGTCGGCCACAAACTCGAAATCGTTCCGCTCGACAATCCGGCCAATATTCATGTCGGCGAGCGCTTCAAAGTCAAAGTTTTGTTCAACGGCGAACCGCTGCCCAATGCTACCCTGACCGCCACATTTGACGGCTTCGACACCAGCGACCGCAGTAAAACCCACAAAGTAGAAGCCCAAGCCTTCTCCGACAAAACCGGCGCGGACGGCACAGTCGACATCATTCCTCTGCGCCAAGGCTTCTGGAAAGCCAACGTCGAACATTCGACCGCTTATTCCGATCCTGCCGTCTGTCAAAAACAAGCCAATTACAGCACGCTGACATTCGAAATCGGCCACGCCCACCATTAACCCCGATACAGCAAAAAGGCCGTCTGAAAATTTCAGACGGCCTTTTTCCCATTATCCCCACCCCAACCGCTTCTATTACAATCACACACTGACCCAACATACCGGCATAGAAGAAACAAACTTAATTTGCTATATTGAAACCTTTTCCCGATTTCCCAACCGTCATGCTTACCCTGATTTCCCGACAAAAACTGTTTAACGGCAGCCAGCAGCGCTACCGCCACTTTTCGCAAACCACGCAAACGGAAATGACTTTTTCCGTCTATCTTCCGCCGCAAGCCCTCGCCGGCTACCCCGTACCCGTTTTATATTGGCTCTCCGGCCTGACCTGCACCGATGAAAACTTCAGCACCAAATCCGGCGCACAACGCTACGCCGCCCAATGGGGCATAGCTTTGGTCATTCCCGACACTTCGCCGCGCGGCACAAACATTCCCGATTCAAAAGAATACAATCTCGGACAAGGTGCAGGATTCTATCTGAATGCTACCGCCGAACCGTGGAATAAGCATTACCATATGTACGACTACATCGTTTCGGAATTGCCGCAGCTTATCGAACAACACTTTCCCGTTACCGACCAGCGCAGTATCGCCGGACACAGTATGGGCGGACACGGTGCCCTAATCATCGCACTGAGAAATCCCGAACGCTACGCCGCCGTCTCCGCATTCGCCCCCATCGTCAATCCGACCGAAACCCCACTCGGTCAAGCCGCATTTGCCGCCTATCTGCAAAACGGCAGCGAAGCCGAACAATACGACGCCGCCCTGCTTGTCCGAACTTCTGCCAAAACCATACCCGTCTTAATCGATCAAGGCAGCACCGACGAATTTTACCCGGTCGAGCTGCAACCCGAAGCCTTTGTTTCAGCCGCAAGGAGCCGCGGCCTGCCGGTAAAATTCAATCTGCGTCCCGGCTATGACCACAGCTATTATTTTGTTGCCAGCTTTATCGATAGCCACATCGAATTCCACGCCGACGCCATGGGCTTGTAAAGCATATTAAACCGAAACCTTTGCATCGCCATTTGCAGCACATTTCTAAGTTGTAACATGGCCTGACATGTCTGCACCCGCTGCGCTGCCACGCCTTGACCTTCATACGTATCAGAGTTTTTTTAAAGATCTCAGCATATAAAAAAGGCCGTCTGAACATTTCAGACGGCCTCAATATATTCCGCTTCCATTTCCTTCTCTGCTATTGCGCAAACCACATATACCAACCCAAAGCCAGTGCAGACGCCGCCAGCAACACCCAAGCACTTGTGCGCACCACATCATGTATGCCCTGCTTGCGTTGGCGGCCAAGCAAACGGTTTACGATCAATACGATTAAAGCAACGAAAAAAGCAATGCGTAGAATACGGCCTATCATGGTTCAGCTGTTCCGCCCGCAAAGTAAAGCAACCCGTAAAACACCGATGCCCGCCGTTACCGGCGGTGTTTTCGGTTTTATTTTGCCGCCCAAGCATAAAACGCAGCGGCGAATTTATTTAAGAAGCCTGCCGTGCGTTCGTCTGCCACTTTGCCGTTATCCAAAGCAGCGGATGCACGGCTGAGAAATACTTCTGGCGCAATCAACACATCCGCGCCCATCGCCTGCAAACTTTGGCGGATGTGCAAGGCCGCATTGATGCCGCCGTAACTGCCGGGCGAAGCGGTGGCAACAGCCACTTTTTTGCCTGCCCATACGCTTTGACCGCTGGGGCGCGAAGCGATGTCGATGAGGTTTTTCAGAGCCGCCGGCATGGTGCGGTTATGTTCGGGGCTGACCATCAGCACGGCATCGGCGGCTTTCAGCTGCGCACGCACGCGTTCGTAAGCCGGTACGTTCTCGCCGTCGAGGTCTTGGGTATAAAGCGGCAGATCACCGATGTTTACTTCTTCGATTTCCACACCTTCGGGCACTTGGGCGGTAATGTGTTCTGCAACTGCGCGGTTGATGGATTTGCGGCTCAAACTGCCGATAACGAGAGCGATTTTAGTCATGAATACTCCTGATAAATTGCTGGTTGACGGTTTATCCTGCCCGCACATTTCATCATGCGGAACAGCCGGAAACCTTTACAAAGCCCCTCTGCGCAACGTTTCTGCTCGGTGCGCTGCAAACGGGGGATGGCAAAGGTCTCAATTAATTGTAGTTAAAACGATGATCCCGGCTCTTGCAGAAAGGCGATTTCTTCTTCGGTGCTTTCCCGACCTAAAACGGCATTGCGGTGCGGGTAGCGGCCGAAACGGTCGATAATCACTTTATGTTTGATTTCAAATTCAAGCGCATGGGGTGTAGTATAGCGTTCAAACCATGCCAACGCCTGTTCGTGAATTGCACGGCTTTCGCTGTGCATCAGCGGCATCAGCATAAAGTGGCGTTCGGAAGGCTCCATTTCTTCAAAACCGGGCTGGCGTACGGCTTCCTGAGCCAATGCCACCGCCATATTGTCTTGTGCGAAAGCAATCGGGCTGTTGCGGAACAGATTGCGCGAAAACTGGTCGAGCACAATGATTTCGGCCAGCCGTCCGTGCAGAGTTTCCCGCCAGCCGTCCAATTCAGAATACACGGCTTGCTGCCAAATATCGGCAAAGCGGCTGCGGATTTGCGCGTCGAATTCATCGTTTCCACTAAACCAATAAGGCCGGTTTTGTTCGTCGAACCAAAAATCGAGCACGGTTTGAGGCTTCATCATCATTCCTTCTTTAAAAAACTTTTTGAAAAACAAACACACATTCAAACGGCTGCCGGTGTTACCGGAAACGGTTATAAACCCATTCCAACCTTATTTAAAACAATATATCAGCGGTAAAACAACATCAAAATGCGATAAATGTTTTTTCAGACGGCCTGATACGGTTTAGAATGAAGCCGTCTGAACACTTACCCACCCAAACGAACCGCAAGAAAGGAATCCATATGAAACCTACCCAACAAGACAGCACATTCGACCTCACGCCTGCGGAAGAAATGGAAGCCGAAGAACGCGAACTGATTATCGAAGATTCGGTAGATGATTTGGTTACTTATTCCGACCATCCCTTAAGCGACTGTGAAATCGAAAACAAAAGGCTGCATTTGGAAGACATCAAACCCGAGCCTGAAGACGAATAATCCCTTCGCCAAACTCAGGTTCAACGCCTTTTCGTTTCAAACCTTATTTTAAAGCCCGGATACCCACGGCATCGCGCACTTGATCAAGCAGCACGCGCGCCTGTTTCCGGGCTTTTTGTGCGCCTGCCTGCAAAATATCTTCGATTTGCGCGGGGTTGTCGGTTAAGGCGCTGTAGCGTTCGCGCGGTTCGGCCAATTCGGCGTTGATTTTCGCGGCAAGCATTTTTTTGGCTTCGCCCCATGCCAAGCCTTCGGCCAGCATTTGCGTGAATTCGGCGGTTTCGGCAGGCGTGGCAAAGGCTTTGTAAATCTCAAACAACGGGCTTTCGTCGGGCTGTTTCGGTTCGCCCGGTTCTTTTAAGTTGGTAATGATTTTATTCACCGATTTTTGGGTTTTCTTATCGTTTTCCCACAGCGGAATGGTGTTGCCGTAGCTCTTACTCATCTTGCGGCCGTCCAAGCCCACCAGCAATTCTACGTTTTCGTCGATTTTCACTTCGGGCAGCGTAAACACTTCTTTAAAGCGGTGGTTGAAACGGCCTGCAATATCGCGCGCCATTTCAACGTGTTGGATTTGGTCACGGCCCACCGGCACTTCTTGCGCGTTAAACATCAAAATGTCGGCGGTCATCAGAATCGGGTAGCTGTACAAACCCATCTCGATTTGGTGGTCTTGGTCTTCCTGCCCTTTATCCAGATTTTCCTGCACCGCCGCTTTGTAGGCATGGGCGCGGTTCATCAGGCCTTTGGCGGTGATGCAGGTCAGAATCCAGTTCAATTCCATGATTTCGGGAATGTCGCTCTGGCGGTAAAACGTGGTTTTTTCGGGGTCTAAACCGCAAGCCAGCCAAGTGGCGGCAACGGCTTGAGTGGATTCGTGAATCATCTCGGGATCATGGCATTTGATGATGCCGTGGTAATCGGCGAGAAACAGGAAAGATTCGGTATCCGGCGCATGTGAGGCCGCAATCGCAGGGCGGATGGCACCGACGTAGTTGCCCAAGTGCGGAATGCCGGTGGTGGTTACTCCGGTTAAAACACGTTTTTTAGTCATATTGATGCTTTCTTGATTAACGAGGCCGTCTGAAATAATTATCGGCACAAAGCCTGAATTATACATCAAACCATTTTCACTTTACCGCCCGCTTTTTTCAGACGGCCTTTTCTCTGCACCAACAACTTATCCACAGAAAAATAAAAACAATAAACATAAAAATCAATAAATTAAAATAAATTTAACTTATAAGATAAATTCAATATTGAATTATCCACAAGCAGCACCATATACCTGACATCACAAAATCATTCCAATAAAAAGGAAGCAATATGAGATTCGATAAATTAACCGCAAAATTCCAACAAGCTCTGGCCGATGCCCAGAGCTTGGCTTTAGCTGCCGACAACAGTTATCTCGAAGCAGGCCATGTATTGAAAGCCCTGCTCGACGATGCCGAAGGCGGCACCGCAGCCCTGCTTTCACACGCCGGTGTAAACGTACCCCAAGTAAAACAACAGCTTACCCAAACTTTGAACAGCTTGCCCAAAGTATCCGGCACCGGCGGCGAAATCCTGCCCAGCCGCGAATTGCAGGCCGTCTTAAACCTGATGGACAAAGCCGCCGTGAAGCGCGGCGATGCCTATATCGCCAGCGAACTGTTCCCGCTTGCCTTGGTACAGCAAAACGACAACACCGGCCGCATTCTGAAAAACGCCGGAGCCACCGAACAAAACATCAACGCCGCCATTGACGCGGTACGCGGAGGAGCCGCTGTGGATAACCCTAATGCCGAAGACCAACGTCAAGCCCTGAAAAAATACACGCTCGATTTAACCCAACGCGCCCGCGAAGGCAAGCTCGATCCGGTTATCGGCCGCGACGACGAAATCCGCCGCGCCATCCAAGTCTTGCAACGCCGCACCAAAAACAACCCCGTGTTAATCGGCGAACCCGGCGTGGGTAAAACCGCCATTGTGGAAGGCTTGGCGCAACGCATCGTCGATGGCGAAGTGCCCGATTCGCTGCGCAACAAACGCCTGCTGGTGCTTGATTTGGCCGCATTGATTGCCGGTGCCAAATACCGCGGCGAGTTTGAAGAACGCCTGAAGGCCGTCTTAAACGATTTGGCTAAAGACGACGGCAACACTTTGATTTTCATTGATGAAATCCACACGCTTGTCGGCGCGGGCAAGGCAGATGGCGCAATGGATGCAGGCAATATGCTCAAACCCGCTTTGGCACGCGGCGAGTTGCACTGTATCGGTGCCACCACTTTGGACGAATACCGCCAATACATTGAAAAAGATGCCGCGCTGGAGCGCCGCTTCCAAAAAGTATTGGTGGGCGAGCCGAGCGTGGAAGACACCATCGCCATTCTGCGCGGCTTGCAGGAGCGTTACGAAATCCACCACGGCATCGACATCACCGACCCGGCCATCGTTGCCGCCGCAGAGTTGAGCAACCGCTACATTACCGACCGTTTCCTGCCCGATAAAGCCATTGACTTGATTGACGAAGCCGCCAGCCGCATCAAAATGGAATTGGATTCCAAACCCGAGCAGATGGACAAACTCGACCGCCGCATCATCCAACTTAAAATGGAAAGAATGCACGTTGAGAAAGAAAGCGACGATGCCAGCAAAAAACGCCTCGATTTAATCGACGAAGAAATCGCCGGACTGCAAAAAGAATACGCCGATTTGGACGAAATCTGGAAAGCCGAAAAAGCCGCTTCCGCCGGCACTGCCGACATCAAAAAACAAATCGACGACATCAAAGTCAAAATCGAGCAGGCCAAACGCCAAGGCGACTTCGCCCGCGCATCCGAGCTGGAATACGGCGAACTGCCCAAACTCAGCCAACAGCTGCAAGCGCTGGAAAACAATCCGCAAGAGCAGCAGGCCAACAAACTCTTCCGCACCAAAGTGGGCGCGGACGAAGTGGCCGAAATCGTATCGCGCATGACCGGCATTCCGGTGAGCAAAATGATGGAAGGCGAACGCGACAAGCTCTTGAAAATGGAAGAAGTATTGCACAACCGTGTGGTGGGACAAAACGAGGCCGTGCGCGCCGTATCCAATGCCATCCGCCGCTCACGCTCCGGCTTGGCCGATCCCAACAAGCCCTACGGCAGCTTCCTTTTCTTAGGCCCGACCGGTGTCGGCAAAACCGAGCTGTGCAAAGCATTGGCGAGCTTCCTGTTTGACAGCGAAGACCATTTAATCCGCATCGATATGTCGGAATACATGGAAAAACACGCCGTTGCCCGCTTAATCGGCGCACCTCCCGGCTACGTCGGCTACGAAGAAGGCGGCTACCTAACCGAACAAGTCCGCCGCAAACCTTACAGCGTGATCCTGCTCGACGAAGTGGAGAAAGCCCACCCCGACGTGTTCAACATCCTGCTGCAAGTGCTGGACGACGGCCGCTTGACCGACGGTCAAGGCCGCACGGTAGACTTTAAAAACACCGTGATCGTGATGACTTCCAACATCGGCAGCCACCACATCCAGCAAATGGGCACATCGGATTACGAGGCCGTGAAAGAAGTGGTCATGGAAGACGTAAAAGAACACTTCCGCCCCGAAATGATTAACCGTATCGACGAAGTGGTCGTGTTCCACGGCTTGGATCAGGCCAATATCCGCAGCATCGCCAAAATCCAGCTCAAAGGCTTGGAAAAACGCCTTGCCGCCCAAAACCTGCACCTCAAAGTCGACGATGCCGCACTGGATCTAATCGCCAAAGCAGGCTTCGACCCCGTGTACGGCGCACGTCCGCTCAAACGCGCCATCCAAGCGGAAATCGAAAACCCGCTGGCTCTGGCTCTGCTCGAAGGCAAATATCAGCCTGAAAGTGTTATTCATGTGAAAGCGGATGGGGATAAGCTGGCGTTTGATTGATTCGTTAATAACAATAGGCCGTCTGAAAATTTTCAGACGGCCTATTACCTATTATTATGATGATTTCAATGAACTAAGAAATAAACCTTGATAAAATTCATTACATTATCTTCATTAAACACAGAAAATGTCTCACGAAAACTTTTACCTACCTCGCAGACTACAAACACCTGTCGGCAAAATTTATCAGCAATCTGAGCTTCTCGGCCTAAATCATAAGCTGATTATCATATTGGCTGAACCGGGTGCTGGAAAAACATCTTTATTAGACAGCCTAGCCAAGCAATTAAGTACACAAAAATTTACTGCCAATACTTTTATTTATCAAACTGTTTCTAGTAATACCGATTTAGTGATAGATGCTTTTGATGAATTGGCAAGAATAGATGATTCCGGCATTTTCAAAATCATCGGTCAAGTTAAAAGTGCCCAACCGAATAGACTAATCTTATCCAGCCGTTCGGGTGAATGGTATGAAAGCTATACTCAATTCTGCAAAGAGATCTTTGGAGAAGAACCATTGGTCGTTTATCTCAATGCTTTTAATGAAAAAGAACAAAAAGCATTATTTGAACATTATTGTCCTACTGAAAATTTTAGTGTCTTCCAGCGAGAAGCAGAGCGAATTGAACTCACTCCCTTATTGATTAATCCCCTTTTCTTAAGAATTTTCTCCGGTGCATATTTAGAAAGTGGAAAAACATTTACCAACCGACGTACTGCATTTCAAAAAGCAATAGAAAATCTAGCTAAAGAAAATAACCCATGTATTTCAGCAAGAAACACCCTGCCATCTGAACAAAAAATAGCACTTGCTGAAGATATCTTCGCTAAATTATTGCTATCAGGTTCGGAAGGTGTAAGCGTTAGTGATCAAGCCACAACCCGATTTTATCCGCATATCAGCACCCTGCATGACAATCCGCAAATCAAAGAAATTTTAGCGACCCAACTTTTTCATCCGGCAGAGCAAACCGAGCAACATAAGCCCGCACACAGAATTATTGCAGAATATTGTGCCGCGCAATATTTGGCAAAACGCTTGCAGTCAGCTACTGATCCGCTATCACTCCGCCAATGCTTATCTATTATTGCCCCCAATGGCACAACTCGTGACGAATTAAGGGGATTAATAGCTTGGCTTGCCGCCTTAACTGAAAATCAGAACATTCAAGAAACTCTAATTGATTTAGACCCTTATGCTGTCTTAGCAAACGGAGATCCTTCTTTATTATTACCATCATCTAAAATGAAGCTCTTACACCGATTAAAAGATTTGAATGAGCAAAATCCTCTTTTCCGTCGTAGCGACAGATGGAGGAGCTTTAGCGTATTCGGTTTTTTTACTTCGGATACGGTTCTTGAAATTAAAGGATTATTACAAGAAAAAAACAGCACCGGACACCTACAAGATTTGCTATTGGAATTATTGGAAGATTCGTTAATTTTGCCGCAATTGACCAACGAGCTTAAATACATTCTGCGTAATGTAGGAACTGGACGCAGTGAGCGGTATATCCGTAATACAGCAAGCCGCTGTTTATTAAAAGTTACGGATTATGATCACAAAAGCAATTTTAATTTTTTGCTTGATGAAGCTGGAGAAACATCTCTGCAAATTGCAGCAGAAATGGTAATGACTTTGCCAACCGGTATTTTTGAAAAAACAGATCTTCTACGTCTACTCCGAGCTTGTGAGAAATTATATTCTGTCAGCTACCTCCAGCCCCGCATTTTTGGCACAAGATTTTTTATTAGAGAGCTTATTCAAAAATTAGATTTGGAAACTGTCGAATATTTGCTAAATAAGCTTTCTGCCAATTTATCATGCACCTGCAATGTAGAATATAACTGTCAATGCCGTATCGGTATCAGCAAAATTATCGGCAGGTTATTAGATCGTTATTTTGAATTGGCTACCCAACCCTATTGTCCTGAACAAGTTTGGCAATGGATTGGTAACCTATATTTTCAAAACTGCATCACAAAAGAAAAAAGTCTTTCTGTGCAAATCTTGCAAGAAGACGATAAGTTAAGGCAAAGCATTTTCAAGCTTTTATTTGAGCATGAAACTGAGTATGAAAAAATAAATGAGATCAAATGGAAGAAACTTGAGTGGCATGGACATGCGGGCTTGTTTTTCCAACAACAAGATTATTGGTATATCGTTAATTTAGCTTTTAAAATAGGTAATACAGGACTATGGGAATTCTTCATCCCTCGATATCATCCATATAATAAAGAAAAACTCCCCAACCCACTACGAAAACATATGCGTGAGCAAGCATTACAAAAACCGAAATTATTACGCATATGGGCAAAAGATAACCGAAATGTCAAATCATGTTTTAAAAAATCCGCTTGTAACTTCAAAATCGGTAGAAGACGGAAAAAATATGATCATAGACAAAAAATGATCCGTGAAAAGAATATCCAATATATACAGGAAAACAGAGAATTAGTAGAAAGTGGTAGACACTGGCGGTGTTTACAAAGGTTTTCTTCCTTAACTTTAATGAACCCACAAAAAATCATTGAAGAATTCGGTGACGAAAACCTCGTTAGAAATGCTTTATGCAATTGCCTTGAATTTATTGCGCCACATGTCCCCGACTTGGCAGAACTAGCACAGCTTCAATGTAAATCCGAATTTCTTAATGTAGTGCAAGTTTTATATGCTGCTTGTTTAGAAATATTTAGACGGGACAAAAATCTAAACAGAGTTTCGTTTGAGTTTTTAACTGCGTTAAGAACTCATTTAAATACGCACTACCCTGCAATATTGACAGAAGAACGAGATGGATTAAAGCAAGAAATTGACCGCTTGATCTTTAAAACGCCGCAGCAAGTAGAAAATTTTTTACGCAACTATATCGAACCCCAATTAACAGATAGCAGTTGCCAACATCCGCAAGTAAGCTGGTTAAGGGATGAAAAATACTTCCAACCTTTAGAGAAATCCTATCTTTGGAATGGCTTGTCCGTTTTCCAAACATATTTGGATACGCGCAAAAAGAACTGTTTGAGCAAGCAATAGAATTTGATACCAATCGAGAACAACTCAAAGATTTGATTACCAATAGATGTCAAACATTACTGAACAACTACCCTGAGAAAACAAATGACGAGCAACTGGAAAATAGCCGTAACTTCTGGTTTATCCATGCTTTCTATTTGTTAGAAACAGGATATGAACCATATTGGCAATGGCTGGCTCAAGATAAAGATACTATTTTTATCTTAGATGAACATATCGGCAGTTTTGGAGATTATAGAGAGTGGCTAACACTTTCAGCCGAAAAAATAGAAGCCGTTTTAAACGCTTTTATAGATAAATGGCCTAAAGTAGATTTACCTAATATGTATGGTTCAGATAGCCCCAAGCCGGAAAAAGCTTACCGCTTCTTGAGCGATTTAATTTGGAAAATCGATAACGACAAATCCTGCAATCCGGTTCCTGTTATTGACCGCTTGCTGAATAATGACAAATATGAAGTGTTTCATACAGGTCTGAAAAGCATTCGTTTTACTTATTTACAGAAAACCGCACTACAAAACTTTCAAGCGCCGGAAGCCCTGCAAATAAAAGCCATGCTGGAGCAAAATGAAATTATCAGCATTGAACATTTCCGTACAGTATTGTTAGAAGAATTGCAACGCTATCAAGCTGATTTGAACGGACATGATATTACCTCCAAAGATATTTTCTACGACGGAGGCCAACGGGTCGATGAAAATAGGGCAACACAAATCATTGCCGATCGTTTGAGACTTCGCCTTGAATCAAGAAGAGTTACAGTTACCTTGGAACATCAAATGCATGATACCAACCGCTGTGATTTTACCTGTTCTAAAATAGTTAATAATCAAAGGTTGTTATTGGTTACCGAAGTAAAAGGGCAATGGCATCGTGCACTTTATTCGGCAGCAGAAGAGCAATTATACGAGCGCTACGCCAACCACCCTAATACCCATCAGCAAGGCATTTACTTGGTTTTATGGTTTGGTGCGCAAGAAGAAGTAGCCGGTAGAACTAAACATGAATTTTCAAATGCAACAGACTTAAAAATCAGTATTGAGCAAAAAATTCCTGAAAATTTGAAAAAGCAGATTGATGTTTTTGTTTTGGATGTTTCAAGATAATGATTAAGGCCGTCTGAAATTTCAGACGGCCTTTACCAATCACTCCTTAACCTTCTCACTCAAAAAATCAATAAAACTTCTCACCTTCGCACTTAAAAACGCACGATCCACATAAGCGGCATAAAGTTTTGCTGTCAGGAAATGATAATCGGGCAGCAGGCGCACTACTCTGCCGGCGGTTAGGTCTTCGCAGGCGCACCATTCGGGTTGGAAGCCGATGCCGGCGCCGGCTCGGATCAAGCTGCCGACCATGAGGGTGCTGTCGCTGTGTATGGCTGCGTTGAGTTCGAGCAGGCTGCGTTGGCCGTTGTGTTTGTGTTGGATTTCGAGGCGGCTCATGTCGGTGTAGGAAGGCAGCACTGCGGGGTGCTGCGCGGCTTCTTCGGGGGTTTGCGGTACGCCGTTGCGCCGTAGATAATCGGGTGAGGCTAAGAGGAAAAACTGAATATCGGCCAAGGGTTTGACAATCAGTGAGGGGCCGGGGTCGTTGGAGACGCGTAAGGCGAGGTCAAAACCGTCGGCGATGAGGTCGGTGTGGCGGTTGCTGAGTACCAAGTTGAGGGATACTTCGGGATAGCGTTGTTTGTATTCGCTGATCCAGCGGCTGACGCGCGGACTGGCAAACCATTGCGGCATGGTGATGCGTAGGATGCCTTGCGGTTTTTCGGTAACGCCTGCGGCTTTTTGGGCGGCGGTTTCAAGGGTTTCGAGGGCGTGGCAGCATTGGCGGTAGTATTCTTCGCCGGTTTCGGTGAGGTGGAGGTTGCGGCTGTTGCGGTGTAAGAGTTTGGCTTGTAAGGTATTTTCTAAATGGCTGACGTGTTTGCTGGCCATGGCGTTGGAAATGCCGAGATGGTCGGCGGCGCGGGTGAAGCTGCCGTTTTCGACCACTTGGCGGAACACTTTGAGGCTGAACAGGGTATCCATGATTTCTTATTGAGAAATGATTGTTAAACAAAAAGAGTATATATCCACAAAAGGGAAATATCTATACTGTGCTCATCTTTCCACTATATGAGTAATCATCATGATGAGTAATCATCATGACGAATACCCATTCAAATTTGAGCCGTTTCCAACCCATATTATTGTCTGTTTTGCGCATCGTTTCGGCTTATATGTTTATGCTGCACGGCACGGCGAAGCTGTTTGCGTTGCCGCATATTGAGATGTTCGACGGCTTGCAGCTGATGTCGATTTACGGTTTGGCCGGCATTCTCGAAGTTGTGGGCGGCGTGTTATTGCTGTTGGGTTTGTTTACCCGTCCGGTGGCGTTCGTGTTGTCCGGCCAGATGGCGGTTGCCTATTTTATGTCGCACGCGGCCAAAGCGCCTTTGTTGCCACTGCTAAACGGCGGCGAAGCGGCGGCGCTGTTCTGCTTTATTTTCCTGTATATCGCAACGGCGGGCGGCGGCGCTTGGGCTTTGGATAATAAGTTGGGCAAAAAGCTATAATGCCGTCTGAAACCGCTCTTTCTTTTCACCATCCTTTAAGGAAACCATCATGACTTACACCGTACTCCAACAAGCCGCGGAAACCCGCCGCTCTGTTTACGTTTTAAACAAAAACCTGCCTCTGCCTGCTGCCGAAGTCGCCGAGATGGTGAAACATGCCGTGCTGCACACGCCTTCGTCATTCAATTCGCAATCTACCCGTGTGGTGGTGCTGTTCGGTGCGGAACACGAAAAGCTGTGGCAATTTGCCGAAGATGCCCTGCGCGCCATCGTGCCTGCCGAGAAATTCGAGCCAACCCAGCAAAAGCTGGATATGTTTAAAGCCGCGGCCGGTTCGGTGCTGTTTTTTGAAGACCAAAACGTCGTAAAAGGCTTGCAGGAACGCTTCCCCAGCTATGCCGACAATTTCCCCATCTGGGCGGAACACGCCGATGCCATGCACCAATACGCAGTATGGACCACGCTGGCCGCAGCCGGTATCGGCGCCAACCTGCAACACTACAATCCGCTGATTGACAACGCCGTTGCCCAAGAATGGTCGGTTCCCGCCAATTGGACATTGCGTGCGCAAATGGTGTTCGGCGGCATTGATGCGCCTGCGGGTGAGAAAACATTCGAGCCGCTGGAAGGCCGTCTGAAAGTATTCGGCTTGTAAACCGTTTGATTGATTATGCCTGTCTGAAACGGGTTAAGGGTTGGCTGCACAAAAACCTGCGTTATCCGTTTTCAGACAGGCATCGTTACATTTCAATAGTCCTATGAACAAAACCCCCGCCCTATTTCTCGGCCACGGCAGCCCGATGAACGTTATCGAAGCGGATAATCCGTTTACCCGGGGCTTCAGGCAGGTTGCGGCGCAGTTTCCCAAGCCCCGCGCCATACTGATGATTTCCGCTCACTGGTACGGCGATGCTTTGCAAGTATCCGGCAGCGCGGCTCCGGCCATGATTTATGATTTTTACGGCTTTCCCGAAGAGCTGAACCAAGTGCAGTATCCTGCTTCGGGCAGCCCCGAACTTACCGCCGAAGTGCAGCGTTTGCTCGCGCCCGAACCGGTATCCGTCGATATGCTTCGGGGGTTCGACCACGGCACATGGGGTGTACTCAAGCATCTTTATCCCGAAGCCGACATTCCCGTCGTACAACTGAGCCTGAACCGAAATCAACCCGCCGAATGGCATTTCGCACTGGCGCAAAAGCTCAAGCCATTGCGCGAACAAGGCGTGTTGGTTATCGGCAGCGGCAATATCGTTCACAACCTGCGCACCATCAGCTTTACCCATATCCGCCAAGCGGGTGCGGCTTACGAATGGGCAGAAACCTTCCGCCGCGACATCAACCAAGCCATTTTGAATCGGGACAACGAAACCTTGATCCACTACTTGCGCTTGGGCGAGGCTGCCGCTTTATCTGTGCCCACGCCCGAACATTACCTGCCCCTGCTCTACATCATGGCGTTGCGCGATGAAGAAGATGAAGTCAAGCTGTTCAACGACGAGATTGTCGGCGGTTCGTTAAGCATGACTTCGGTGTTGATTCGATAAAGTAATTTGCCTGATGATTTAATCGACAGCTTATATGTTCAGACGGCCTCCGCTAAAACAATCAGGCTGCACGGAAACCCTTTCCGTGCAGCCTGAACATTAAAGCCGACCGATTAACGGGGGCGGCAAACCGTATCCCACAGTTTTTTATTCGTTCGGTATTGGCTGTCAGGATAAGTCAGCACCGCCGTACCGCCTTGCTCATGCCATCTTAAGGTGTTTTCATCGTTCACAAAATAATCGCCTGAAGCAGAACGGGTGCGGCGGGTAGGAACCATAAAAACATCCTTGCCGTTGCTGAAGCTGACCACGGCATGATCGGCTGATCGGTGGTTGACCGAAACCTTATAGCCGTTGTCGCAACGGAACTTGCCGATATTGCTTGAAGAACCGCTTGACGCGCCGTTATCCAGCCCGCCGATTTCAACACCCTCAAGGCTTACGCAGGCGCTTGCCAGCAAAACCAAAGCCATAGGAGCCAACTTTTTGAAAATGCTCATAGAAAATCCTTAAATCAGGTATATTTTAAATATGCTTCACAGCGAAACCATTATTAAGAGATGATTTTGTCAGCAACAATCCGCACCACGAAAACAAGGAACACACAACATGAACCCTCAAAAATTAAGTGCCAAAACCAAAGACGTCGGCGGCATTCCCGTTGCCCGCCTGATACCGCAGGCAGGCCGCCGCACCATCGGCGCATGGTGTTTTCTCGACCATGCAGGCCCGGCCGAATTTAACGCTTTTTCAGACGGCCTCCAAATCGGTTTGCATCCGCATACCAACCTGCAAACCTTCACTTGGATGCTTGAAGGCGAATTATGGCACCAAGACAGCTTGGGCCACCGCCAGCTTATCCGCCCCAAACAAGTCAATTTGATGACGGCCGGCACGGGCGACACACACGGCATTGCCCATACCGAACAAACGCCCGAAGGCGTAAAAAATCTGCACGCCGTACAACTGTGGATTGCCTTGCCGATGAATCAAGACATCAAGCCCGATTTCCAACACTACCCCGAGCTGCCCGAATGGGAAGACAACGGCGTGCGCTACATCCTCACCACCGGCCGCTATCAAGGCCGCACCGCACCCACCGCCCAACACAGCCCCTTGCTCGGCGTGGACATCCAATGCCCGAACGCCGCAAAACTCGATATTCCGGCAAACCCGTCTTGGGAATACGGCGTATTGGTGATTGCAGGCAAAGTCCGCATCAACGGCGAAACATTCGGCGCGGACGAACTGGCCTTCATCGCCGCCGGCCAAGCCGAATCGTTTTCTTTGCAAGCCGAAGCGGGCAGCCACTTTATGCTGCTGGGCGGCGAACTGCTGCCGCGTCCCACTTTGATTTGGTGGAACTTCGTCGCCGACAGCCGCGAAGCCCTACGCCGCGCTATCGAAGATTGGAACAACGGCAGTGCGCGTTTCGGCTCCGAAATAGATCTAAACGGCACCCGCCTCACTCGCCTCCCTGCCCCTGAAATGCCGGGCAAATAGCGTATAGGCCGTCTGAACTTAGGCCGTCTGAAATTTTCAGACGGCCTGAGACCTTTGCAAAATAGCCCCTATACCCAACAGCCGAAACCCAAACACAGGATTTCGGCTGTTTTCCGTTCTAAATATCCCTTCATTCCCCTCAAATACCCGATAATCGGGTATCTGAGCTGCCTTTCAGACGGCAACAGGCGCACGTAGCCTGTTGGCTGCTTTCAGCAGGTTCAAACACATCGCCTTCAGATGGCTTTGCGCACTCACTTTGCTCAGACCAAAATAAGTTGCCCGGGCATGGCGGAATTTACGGTGCAGCGTACCAAAGCTTTGTTCGACCACATAACGGGTTTTCGATAAGTGTCGGTTACGTTTGGTTTGCGCTTCCGTCAGCGGCCGGTTGCGGTGGGATTTGCACATGATGCCGTCCCGCAACTGATGTTCTTCCAGATGTTGCCGGTTTTCCATACTGTCGTAGCCTTTATCGGCATAGACAGTCGTGCCTTTGGCTAGGCCTTCCAACAAAGGCAGCAGGTGTTTGCACTCATGGGCATTGGCGGCAGTGATGTGCAGTTTCTCAATGTAGCCTTCCGCATCGGTACGGGTATGTTGTTTGTAACCCGGATGGAAGCGGCCGTCTTTCTTTACCCAACGGGCATCGCTGTCTTTACTCGGTGTGGTTTGGCTGTTGACCCGCCCTTCGTCATCCACTTCTATGGCCTGACACTGTTTGCCGCCGGCCGTCTGAATAATGGTGGCGTCAACGATGGCGACGGATGCTTTCTCTACTTTTAAACCCTTGTCAGTCAGTTGGCGGTTAATCAGATCCAGTAATTCGGCCAAGGTGTTGTCTTGTGCCAGCCGGTTGCGGAAACGGCAAAGGGTGCTGTGGTCGGGAATGCAAAAGTCGTCGAAGCGGCAGAAGAGTTGGAAATCGATACGGGTGATGAGGCTGTGTTCGAGTTCGGGGTCGGAGAGGCTGTGCCATTGGCCGAGCAGGATGGCTTTGAACATGGACAGCAGGGGATAGGCGGGACGGCCGCGGTGGTCTCGAAGGTAACGGGTTCTTTGATGGTTGAGGTAATGCTCGATCGGTTGCCAATCAATCACCTGCTCCAGCTTCAGTAGAGGAAAGCGGTCGATGTGTTTGGCAATCATGGCTTGTGCGGTTTGCTGAAAGAAGGTGCTCATGAAAAATCCCCTAAATGTCTTGGGAGGGAATTTAGGGGATTGGGAGGAATTTTGGGGTAAGCGGATTAAATGGTTGATCTTACCTTTGCATGAGAGTGAGACAGACCGGCATCTCATCGGATTATCTGGTTGATGCTTCACCTACTGCTGGTGCATGTTTCCTTCGCTAATTCCAGCAAGAACCCCACACGCCTCAACTTCCCGGTCATCGTTGCAACTCGCTCTCAGTGAAACGAGTTGTTTCTCAAGCGCTTGCAGAGCGGTTATCTGCGACCGCACATGAGAGATGTGATCATCGAGCAAGGCGTTGACGGCGGTACAAGGCTGATGAGGGTCATCCTGATAGCTCTGTAGTTCGTGAATCTCAGCCAGTGACAGGCCTAGGATTCTGCAGCGACGGATGAAGGCCAGCCCCTCACCATGCTTCTCGGTATAGACACGGTAACCGTTGTCCTGCCGATCAGGCGGCGGCAACAAGCCCTGCTGTTCATAGAAGCGGATCGTCTGTGTTTCGACCCCTACCAACTGCGCCAACTGACCAATGCGCATCAGCCTCCTCCCCAACGGATTCTTTACTCTATTGACCTTATAGTAGCTTTATAGTTTAAAATGGTACCACAACATTGTTCAAGTGGAGTCGTATCATGAGCAAATCCTGTGGTGGCGCCTGTGGCGGTGATGCAATGTCCGCAGCGGATACCGATATACAGGCCTCCTCCGAGGCGCTAGGGAAATGGGTCAGTGTTTATGCCGTGCCGAAGATGGACTGTCCATCAGAAGAGCGAATGATTCGCCTAGCCCTGAACGGCTTTGAGGAGGTTCGGGCGCTGTCCTTCGACTTGTCGAACCGCCGGCTGAAGGTCGTGCATGACGGCGAGGTCGAGCCCGTCACCTCGAAACTGAAGACCTTGGGGCTAGGCGCCTCGCTTCAGGAAACCGTCGCTGCAAATCCGGAGACCATCAAGGCCGCCGAGTTTTCGGCAGCTTCTGCTAAGCAAGAATCCGGGACCCTGCGCTGGTTGCTCGGCATCAATGCACTTCTGTTCGTGGTGGAAATGACTGCCGGTCTGATCGCCCGGTCCACCGGCCTGATTGGAGAATCCCTGGACAATTTTGCCGATGCGGCGGTGTACGGGCTTGCCCTTTATGCGGTTGGACATAGCGTGAAAATGCAGGTACGTGCCGCGCATCTTGCTGGTGTACTGCAACTGATCTTGGCTGTGGGCGTGCTCGTAGAGGTGGTGAGACGCTTTGTATTCGGTAGTGAGCCTGAATCGCTGGTGATGATGGCTATCGCATTCGTCGCATTGATTGCCAATACCAGTTGTCTGCTGCTCATATCCAAACATCGGGAAGGTGGGGCGCACATGAAGGCAAGCTGGATATTCTCGGCCAACGACGTGGTGATCAACCTGGGGGTCATCACCGCCGGCGCCCTGGTCGCGTGGACCGGTTCCAATTATCCGGATCTGATTATCGGCACCATCGCGGGGGCATTGTACTTAACGGTGCCAGACGCATTTTGGCGTTGAAGGGTTAAATAATGCTCATTATTGGCAAAAAGCTCTCGCCGTATGCCCTATTGTCCATATCGGGCCTGCTGGCAGCGTCTGATCAGGCTGTAAAGTGGCTGGTGCAGCAATCAATGGCCTATGGCGAGTATGTTTCGGTGACCCCGTTCTTTAACTGGGTGCACCTATGGAACACCGGTGCCGTATTCAGTCTTTTTGCGAATGGTGGAGGCTGGCAGCGCTACTTTTTTATCGGAATCACGGTAGTGGTCTCGATTTTTCTGATCAAGCTGATCCTTGAAAATCGTCATAAAGGAGAAGCCATCGCTTACAGTCTTATCCTCGGTGGCGCCATGGGTAACCTGATTGACCGGGTCTTTCGCGGCTATGTTGTGGATTCCTTTGATTTCTATTGGCGAGACTGGCATTGGCCGGCCTTCAACCTGGCTGATATTGCAATTGTCCTCGGTGCCTTACTTTTCGTTTCCAGCAGCTTGTTGGGTAAAAAAGCAAACACCAATGCCGAGTCGGATGGATCTGACTGACACCTACGCCTATACAACACCATGACCGAACTTCCCGACAACATCCTTCACCTGCCGCAATACCAAGTACTGGGCTGCAAATCAACCGACGACGAAATGCACTTCCAGGTGGACGTGCCCGATCCCATCGCCTGCGAGGAATGCGGCGTGCAGGGTGAGTTCGTACGGTTCGGCAAGCGTGACGTTCCCTATCGTGATCTGCCCATCCACGGCAAACGGGTCACTCTCTGGGTGGTCCGCCGCCGATACACCTGCCGGGCCTGCAAGACAACATTCAGGCCCCAGCTACCGGAGATGGTGGACGGATTCCGTATGACACTGCGGCTGCATGAGTACGTGGAGAAGGAATCCTTCAACCACCCCTACACCTTTGTGGCGGCACAGACCGGCCTGGACGAGAAGACGGTGCGCGACATCTTCAACGCCCGCGCCGAGTTCCTGGGGCGCTGGCACCGCTTCGAGACGCCCCGCATCCTGGGCATTGACGAGCTATACCTGAACAAGCGCTACCGCTGCATTCTGACCAACATTGAGGAGCGAACCCTGCTCGACCTGCTGGCCACCCGCCGCCAGGACGTGGTGACCAACTACCTGATGAAGCTGAAAGACCGGCAGAAGGTCGAGATCGTCAGCATGGACATGTGGAACCCCTACCGGGCAGCGGTCAAGGCTGTGCTGCCCCAGGCCCGTATCGTGGTCGATAAGTTCCATGTGGTGCGCATGGTCAACGATGCCCTAGAGAGAGTGCGCAAGGGCCTCAGAAAGGAGCTGAAACCGTCCCAGAGCCGGACTCTCAAGGGAGACCGGAAAATCCTGCTGAAACGCGCTCACGAAGTCTCAGACCGGGAGCGCCTCATCATGGAGACCTGGACAGGCGCGTTCCCGCAACTGCTGGCCGCCTACGAGCACAAGGAGCGCTTCTACGGCATCTGGGACGCCACCACACGGCTCCAGGCAGAAGCCGCCCTGGACGAGTGGATAGCCACCATCCCGAAGGGCCAAAAGGAAGTCTGGAGCGATCTGGTCAGGGCAGTGGGAAACTGGCGCGAAGAGACCATGACCTACTTCGAGACGGACATGCCCGTCACCAACGCTTACACGGAGTCCATCAACCGACTGGCCAAGGACAAGAACCGTGAAGGGCGCGGTTACTCCTTCGAGGTGATGCGGGCACGAATGCTCTACACCACGAAGCACAAGAAGAAGGCACCGACTGCGAAGGTCTCTCCTTTCTACAAGAAAACCATCGGTTACGGACTGCCGGACTTCGCAGAGGAACTCAACTACGGAGTCGATCTATCAACCATCTGAGGGTGGTATCAGATTGATGGGGTGAAGGTGCCCCATCAACCATTAAATCCGTATACCCGAATTTTGCAAAGGTCTCAGGCCTGTTTAACAAAACAAGGAAACATCATGAACGTCTCCATCCGCCCGCTTACTCCAGAAAACGCCGAAGCATGGCAAATACTGTGGCAGGAATATTTGGCTTGCTGTCAAACCGAGTTGGCCGCCGGCGTTACCGTGCATACATGGCAGCAGATTGTCCGCAGCCGCAACATCAAAGGCTTGGCCGCGTTTGACCGACAAGGGCGGATGTTGGGTTTCGCCCACATTGTTCTGCACCCCAACACTTGGCACACCACCGATTGCTGCTGTCTCGAAGATTTGTTTGTCGGCAGCACATACCGCCGACTCGGCATCGCCCGGCTGCTGATCGAAGCAGTTTACCGTCTGGCGGAACAACAAAACTGCAACCGCGTCTATTGGGTAACGGCTCAAGACAATCACGCCGCCCAAGCCCTGTACCGGCAAGTAGCGCGTCCGACCGGCATGATCCAATACCGCAAGGATTTTTAAACAGCACCCGATTTTCAGACTGCCTCAAGCCCCGTTGAGTACCGCCGACGGCATAAAAAACCGCCCGCTTGCCGTCATCACCGCACCAGCCATTCGGAGAGAACCGCCATGCCTTCCCACCGACACCACGCCCACCACAACAACCTGCGCACGCTGGCGGTCAGCTTCGGCCTGATCGGCGGATTTATGTTGGTGGAATTTATCGGCGGTTTATGGTCGAACAGCTTGGCCTTACTCTCCGACGCCGGGCATATGCTCAGCGACGCCGCTTCGCTGCTGCTGGCCTTACTGGCCGTTGCTTGGGGCAGAAAAAACAGCACCGCACGGCACACATTCGGCTTTAAGCGGCTGGAAATTCTGGCCGCCCTGTTCAACGGCCTGACCCTGCTCGCCATCGCCGCCTACATCTGCTACGAAGCCGTTTCCCGACTCATGTCGCCCCAGAGCGTCGCCTCAACCGAAATGCTGGTCATCGCCGCCATCGGCTTGGGCATTAATCTATTTGTTGCTTGGTATATGCACCGCGGCGGCGATATCGAACACAACCTGAATATGAAAGCGGCCTACCTGCATGTGCTGGGCGACTTACTCGGCTCGCTCGCCGCCATAACCGCCGCCCTGCTGATCATGGCTTTCGGCTGGCTTTGGGCCGACCCGCTAACCAGCCTGATCGTGGCCGTTTTGATTGTACGCGGCGGCTGGTCTACCGCCCGGCAAGCCTGGCATATCTTGATGGAGGCCAGCCCCGAAATCGATTTGGAAGCAGTATTGGCGCTGTTGAAATCCGACCACCGCGTCCAATCCGTACACGACGTACATCTCTGGAGCATCGCCAGCGGCATCCATGCCCTATCCTGCCATTTGGTCGTTGACGGCAGTTTGACTGTCGCGGAAATCACCGATTTGCAGCACGTACTCGAACACAAACTGCACACACTCGGCATCCACCACACCAGCATACAAATCGAAAGCACGGCACACGGACACGACGAAAGCATCTTATGCCGCCCCCAAGCCGAAAACCGTCACCATCACCATTAAACACCCTAATTTTCCGATTGCCGCAAACCGTCAAGCCGGGCAATTTGTTTTTTGCAATTTTTATCAGGCCGTCTGAAAATTAAGGCCGTCTGAAAAGACGGCCTGCCGTTCAACCATTTCAGCGGTTTAAAACGATGATCCCGGCTGCTGCAGAAATGCCTGTTCTTCCGTGCTGCTTTCACGCCCCAGCACTTCGTTGCGGTGCGGATAACGTCCGAAACGGTCGATGATGACTTTATGCTTGATTTCAAAGTCCAAAGCATAAGGCGTGGTGTATTCGGCAAACAGCTTTTCCGCCTGCGCATGAATGGCACGGCTTTCGCTGTGCATCAGCGGCATCAGCATAAAGTGGCGTTCGGACGGTTGCATATCGGCAAAGCCGCTTTGGCGCACGGCTTCCTGAGCCAAGGCCACCGCCATATTGTCTTGCGCGAAAGCCAGCGGGCTGTTGCGGTGTAAATTGCGTGAAAACTGATCAAGTACGATAATTTCCGCCAAGCAGCCGTGCAGCGTTTCACGCCAGCCGTCCAGCTCCGAATATACGGCCTGTTGCCAAAGCGGGTAGAAACGGCTGCGGATCTTTGCATCGAATTCATCGCTTTTTTGAAACCAATACGGTTGGTTGGCTTCGTCAAACCAAAAATCCAAAACATCTTTCGGACTCATCATATTGCTCCTTGTCGAATAAAAGTGTGCTGTTTGCCTGCCGAATTGCGGCAGGTGCAGGTTAGGCCGTCTGAATCATTTTGGGCTTCCACCATTATGTACTGCTTAATTTCATCACCACCACGCCGGAAATAATCAGCAATGCGCCCAACCAACGGCCGAAAGTGGCGGCGTCGTTGAAAAACACCACACCCACCAAAAACGCGCCGGCCGCCCCTATGCCCGTCCAAACGGCATAAGCCGTGCCCATGGGTATGTTTTTTTGTGCCAAAAACAGGCAGAAACCGCTTGCCGCCATAAACGCAACAGCCAGCAACAGGCCGTGCCAACGGTAACCTTCCTGCTGTGCAAGCTTCAAGCCCAACGGCCAGCCGATTTCCAACAAGCCTGCCGTAATCAGATATACCCAACTCATTCATTATCCTTATTTTTACAATTTTTACGTTATCAGCCGCGCAGCTGTCTGCCGCTCGATATCGGTGCCGGACATTTCTCAAACACCGCAGCGCACACAATACAGGCCGTCTGAAAATTCAGACGGCCTGATTTTGCGGTCTTTCAAATCAAACGGGCGGCACGGTTGAAACGCCAAACCGGCCGAAACACGTCAATCGCCCATATTGGCCAACAGCTCGGCCTGATGTTCGGCAATCAAGGCGCCGGTCAGCTCGTCCAAATCGCCGTCCATAATGAAATCAAGCTTGTGCAGGGTTAAATTGATGCGGTGGTCGGTAACGCGGCCTTGCGGATAGTTGTATGTGCGGATACGTTCACTGCGGTCGCCGCTGCCGATGAGGCTTTTACGTTCAGCCGCTTCTTTGGCTTGAGCTTCGCGTTTTTGCGCATCATTCAAACGCGCGGCCAATACTTTCATGGCTTGCGCTTTGTTGCTGTGCTGTGAGCGCCCGTCTTGGCATTCCACCACCATGCCGGTCGGCAGGTGGGTAATGCGCACGGCAGAATCCGTTTTGTTGATGTGCTGGCCGCCGGCACCGGATGCGCGGAAGGTATCGATGCGCAAATCGGCAGGATTGAGCTGGATTTCTTCCAATTCGTCGGCTTCGGGCATCACGGCTACGGTACAGGCCGAAGTGTGGATGCGCCCTTGGCTTTCTGTGGCGGGAACGCGTTGTACGCGGTGGCCGCCCGATTCAAACTTCAGCTGGCTGTATGCACCCAAGCCGACGATACGCGCAATCACTTCTTTATAGCCGCCCAAATCGCTTTCGTTGGCGGATACGATTTCGACCTGCCAGCGGTTGCGTTCGGCAAAGCGGCTGTACATCCTCAATAAGTCGCCGGCAAACAGCGCGGCTTCATCACCGCCGGTGCCTGCGCGGACTTCAATGAAGATGTTTTTATCGTCGTCGGCATCTTTGGGCAACAGCAGTTTCTGCAATTCACCGTCCAACATTTCGATTTTTTCGTTGGCCGCTTCGATTTCTTCCGCCGCAAAATCTTTCATTTCGGGATCGGCAAGCATTTCCTGCGCTTCCGCCAAATCGTTTTGCGCCTGGCGGTATTTTTGGAAGGTCTCTACAACGGGCGTGATTTCCGAGTGTTCCCGCGTTAATTTGCGGTAATTGTCCATATCGTCGGTTGCTTCGGGAGAACCCAGCAAATGGGTCACTTCTTCCAATCGGTCGGCCAACTGCTGTAATTTTTCTAAAATAGACGGTTTCATTCATTCTTCCAGTGAATTAAGGCCATCTGAAAATTCAGACGGCCTATCCCAATAGCCCGTTATTTTACAGTTATCAAAAAACGGACTCAACAAAATTTTTCAGCCGCCGCCGGCACTGCGCACCGGCCAAACGCCGTAAAACAAGCCGTATCCCGACAGTGCGGCATACGGCTTGATATGTTGCATGCAAAGCATTCTGCCAACGCCGCAAAGCTTGTTCAATGCGGCCCGGCGGTTTGCATACAAGCAAATTCCGACTCGAAGGTCTTGGTTTTAACGGAAAAAGTCGCCCATTCCGGCAGGCAGGCCTTGGGTGAACGCGCCCATGGTTTTGTTGGTGGTTTCTTCGGCTTTATTGCCTGCGTCGTTGATGGCGGCCAGCACCAAATCTTCGAGCATTTCTTTGTCGTCGGCCGCTTCTTTGATCAAATCTTCGCTGATGTCGATTTTGCGGACAACATGGTTGCAGGTCATGGTTACTTTAACCAAGCCGTTGCCTGCTTCGCCGTTCACTTCGGTTTCAGCCAGCTTGGCTTGTGCTTTTTTCATGTTTTCCTGCATTTGTTGAGCCTGCTTCATCAGGCCGCCTAATCCGGCTTTTCCGAACATGGTTTTACTCCTGGTTAAAAAGGGTTTGATGATACCTATTGAATAGTAAATCGGCAATATAAACGATTGATTTTCCGATAAGGCCGTCTGAAAAACAGGCTTGCTTTTTTTCAGACGGCTTTTCTACGCATTAAGAGTCCGACTGTTCAAACAGCTCCAGCGTGTCGGGCAGCCATTCGGCTTCGAAAAGCTCGAGAATCTGCCGTGCGGCGGGGTCGGCTTCAAGCAGTTGCTGTGCTTTTTGGCGGCCTTCGAGTTGCAGGCGTTTGCGGCGCATGGTCGGGGTTTCCCAGCCTGCGTCGTTGCGCCACGCTTCGGTTTGCAGCTTTAAGGTCAGGCCGTATGCGTCGGCGAGGGTGTTTTGGATTTTATCCAAACGCTCTTTGGTAGTGGTGGCGCGGGCTTCGTCGGTGAGGGCGAGCATCATCAGGCCGGTTTCGGGCTGATAGCTTGTCCAAACGGCGTGTTGCGCCAGCATTTGTGCCGCGCCGAGTTTGGGGGCGAGGCGTTTGACGATGGCCGCCCAGTTTTCGGGGGCGAACTCGGGCAGCGGGGCGAAACCTGTCTGCTCTTCGGCCTCGGCCTGATCATCGTCTTCGCTATCCGCTGCGTTTTCAGACGGCATCGGCGGCTCGTATGTTTGATATTCGGGGTAGTCGTATTCTTCGGGGAAATACAGCGGCGCGTCCGTATCAAACGGGGCTTCGGCATATTCGGGCGGATAATCCGATGCCGTCTGAAAGGCGGTTTCGGCGGTTTCAGACGGCATGCTTTGCGGACTTTGAACTTCGCTTAACGGAGAGGCCGTCTGAATGTCTGCCGTGCTTGCTGGTGGGGTTGCCGCTGCGGTCTGAAGGCTTTCCATACTTTCAGACGGCATGGTGGCAGCTTCGGGTTGGCCGGTTTGAAGCATTTCAGGTGCGGCTTGTTTTTGCACGGCAACTTGCTCACCTGCGGTTTCAGACGGCCTTGCTATCGGTGTTGAGGCCGTCTGAAAATGCTCTGCTGCCACGGCGGGCGTTTCCTGCGTGTGATTCTGCAAAGATGCTTCTGCCGCCTGAACCGCTGTTTGCGTCTCAACTTTTTCAGACGGCCTTATGGGTTCGGAGGCCGTCTCAAAACCGTCCGCTGCCGCAGCGGGCGTTTCCGGTACATCTTCCCACGGCGGTGTATCTTCTGCCTGTGCAACAGCCTGTTCAGACGGCCTTGCTGCGGTTTCGGAGGCCGTCTGAACAGGTTTCGGTTCGGCCGGCGGCTCAGGCAGAACCAGCGGCTTTTTTGCGGCAGGCTCCGCCGCTTCGGGGTTGTGCAGTTGCGTGCCTTCTATCACGCCGTCGGGGTCGTGCGCTTTGGCGGCAATCGGGGCGAACGCGAGCATACGCAACAGCGTCATCACGAAACCGGCGTATTCGTCGGGCGCGAGGCTCAGGTCTTGTTTGCCGTGGATGGCGCATTGGTAGTAGAGCTGGATTTGTTCGCCGCTTAAATATTGCGATAAGCGCAGCAGGGTTTCGTGTTCGGGGTCGTCGGCAATGGCGGCGGGAACGGTTTTGGCAAGCGCCAGCCGTTGCAGCAGCATGGCCAACTCGCTCAAGGCGTTGTCGAAACCGATGGCGCGAGCGGCCATTTCCTGAGCTTTGCGCAGCAGTTCTTCGCCGTCTTGGTTCACGATGCCTTGCAGCAGTTCGTAAAGATAGCGTTTGTCGACCGCGCCGATCATCTGGCGGACATCATACTCGGTAACGCTGCCCGAACCCATCGCAATCGCTTGGTCGAGCAGGCTCAAGGCATCGCGCATCGAACCCATGGCAGCGCGTCCGAGCAGTTGCAGCGCGGGCGGCTCGAACGGAATCTGCTCTACCGTCAGCACATGCGCCAAGTGGTCGGCCACTTGCTGCGTGGTCATGTTGCGCAGTACGAATTGCAGACAGCGGCTCAATACGGTGATCGGCACTTTGTGCGGGTCGGTAGTGGCGAGAATGAATTTCACATGCTCGGGCGGTTCTTCCAGCGTTTTCAGCATGGCATTGAACGCGCTTTTGGAAAGCATGTGCACTTCGTCGATGATATAGACTTTGTATTTGCCGGCGGTGGGCGCGTATTGGGCGTTTTCGAGCACTTCGCGGATGTTGTCGATGCCGGTATTGGAAGCCGCGTCGATTTCGAGCAGGTCAACGTAACGCCCCGCGTCGATCTGGGTGCAGCTTTGGCACACGCCGCAAGGCTCGCCGTGGTTGGCGTTTTCGCAGTTGAGGCTTTTCGCCAAAATGCGGGCGATGGTGGTTTTGCCCACCCCGCGCGTGCCGGTAAGCAGATAGGCATGGTGCAGGCGGCCTTCGTCGAGCGCGTTGCGCAATGCTTTGACAACATGCTCCTGTCCGACCAAATCGGCAAAGGTTTTAGGCCGCCACTTACGGGCGAGAACTTGATAAGCCATAGATTCTCTTTTGTTTGAATTCGGTAAAGGAAGGCTGGTATGCGGCCGCGCGGCAGGTAAGGATGCACGCGCTGTTTTTATAATCGGGCCGCCGGTTTCATGCCTTGAAGATTCGGTATTCTAACATTTTTTACCTGCCGCCAAACACATGAAAACCGCCGCCGTTATCGCACGGGCAGCGGTTTTCTTATGCACGGCGGCAATATCGGGCCGTTATAAACGGTAGTTGCCGCCCACACCGTTGGCAATATCGCGAACAGCGGTTACATACATGCGGCTGTGGTTGTATTGCCATACGGCATAGAAGTTATTCAGGCCGATATAGTATTCATACACGCCCGGCGCGGTTTCGAGGCGGTAGAGTACGGCTTTTTCGTTGTCGTCCACCACATCCTGCGGCATCACGCCCAAGCGTTTGAGTTCGCCCACGGTGCGGGTGAGCGCGGTTTTTTCGTCGATGATGTTTTGCAGCTCTTGCGTGATGGTAAGCGTAACCGGCACCACCATTTTGCCGTTGGTCTGCCAGCCGTGCGCTTTCATGTAGTTCGCCACCGAAGCTGCCACGTCGCCGACGTTGTTCCAAATATCGCGCAAGCCGTCGCCGTCGTAATCGACTGCATATTTGCGGAAGCTCGAAGGCATAAACTGCGGCATGCCCATCGCGCCGGCGTAGCTGCCTTTAAAACCGAATACGTCGCGCTTCTCTTCTTTCGCCATCAGCAGAAATTCGTTTAATTCTTTTTGGAAAAATTCGGCGCGGCGCGGATAGTCGAACGCCAGTGTGCTCAGAGAATCCGCCAAGCGGAAGCTGCCCATATTGTTGCCGTAGTTGGTTTCGATGCCGATGATGGCCACGATCAGTTCGGCCGGTACGCCGTAGCTGCGCGCTACGGCATCGATGGTGGTTTTGTGTTGCGCGTAGAAACGCTTGCCGTTATTGATTTTTGAGGCGCCGGAATTGCCGGTGCGGAATTCATACCACGGGCGGGATGTGCCGGGGCGGTTCATGATGTTGATGATATTGCCTTTATATACCACGCCGCCAAAGAAATTTTCCAGCTCTCTTTGCGAAAAACGGCCGCTCTTGGCTTGATATTGAATAAAATTCTGCACATTACCGTTGCCGTTGAAACCGGTTAACGCAACAGAATCCGCCGCTTGATTAAATACAGGCTGCTTGGACAACGGAGGCACCGCAACCGGCTTGCCTCCCGTGACCTTACCGGACTGGCTGCTGCAAGCCACCAATATCAAAGCCGTTGTTAATACAGCTGCAATTTTTTTCATGAGCGATCCGTTCGAAAAAATAAAATATGTTGCCAGAGTGTATCAAAAATGCCGACGGCGTTAAAGAGCGCGCCTGCCCCGCCGTTCTTATCGGTTAAACAACGGCTTGCCAAAGATTGCCGTTATTCCGACTTTTATACTTGAATTCTTCTTTGCCACCCTTATTATCTGAAAAGACGGAATATTTTCGGAATAGACATACATGAAACCCCGCCCCATTACGGTTACCACTTACAATATGCACAAAGGTATGTCGGCACTAAACCGCAAAGTCCGCATCCGCACCATGACCAAAGCGTTGCAAGATTTAAAATCGGATGTTTTATTTTTGCAGGAAGTCCAAGGAGAAAACCTGCAACGCCGCACCAAGCTGTCCGCATTCCCCGAAAAACCGCACCACGACTTAATCGGCGGTTATCTGGAATACAACAGCAGCTACGGCAAAAATGCCGTGTATCCGGAAAAACACCACGGCAATGCCATCTTAAGCCATCTGCCTATCGAAACCCACCACAACCTGAATATTACCGTCAACAAGTTGGAACAACGCGGCCTACTGCATTGCGAGGTTCAACCCGAAGGCTGGGATATGCCTTTAGTATGTTTGTGCACCCACCTTAATTTATTGGAATCCGACAGGGCCAAGCAGTACAGCACCATTTTCGAATATGTCAGCCAACATATCGACCCGCTCAGCCCGTTGGTTATTGCCGGAGATTTTAACGACTGGCGTCAAAAATCACAGCTGTCGCTGGGGCGCGCTTTAAACCTTGAAGAAGTATTCATCAGCAACGGTCAACTTCCCAAGACTTTCCCCGCCCGTATGCCTATACTCAGCCTAGACAGAATTTACACGCGCAATCTCGACGTGTTAAATACGCAAGTTCACAACAGCGAACGCTGGAAAAACCTTTCCGACCACCTGCCTTTAAGCGCCAAAATTCTGCCCCGCCTTCCTTGAAACAAACCGTTATTCATATCTAAAGTACTTAATGTTCTAAAACAGCAGGCCGTCCGTACTTTCAGACGGCCTCAATAACTGTTATATTCAATCCCCCTATGCGGTTGCCCGTCCAACCGAGAATACAAGACCAAGGTTACAACATGCTTCTGATGATCGACAATTACGACAGCTTCACCTACAACATCGTGCAGTATTTTGCCGAACTGGGCCAGGAAGTGGTTGTCAGACGAAACGACGACATTACGCTTCAGGAAATCGAAGCTTTAAACCCAAATTATCTGGTTATCGGCCCCGGTCCCTGCTCGCCCAAAGAAGCCGGAATTTCCATTGCCGCCATGACCCATTTTGCAGGCAAACTGCCGATTATGGGCATCTGTCTCGGCCACCAAACCATAGGCGAAGCATTCGGCGGCAACATTATCCGCGCCCAAACCTTAATGCACGGCAAAGTGTCGCCGGTCAGCCATCACGGCACGGGAATGTTTAAAAACCTGCCCAACCCGGTTACCTGCACCCGCTACCACAGCTTGGTTATCGAACGTTCCAGCCTGCCGGAATGCCTGGAAATCACCGCATGGACGGAAGATGGAGAAATTATGGGCGTGCGCCATAAAACCTACCCCATCGAAGGCGTTCAATTCCACCCCGAAGCCCTGCTGACCGAGCACGGCCACGATATGCTGGATAACTTCCTCAAAGAATTTTCAGCATTCCAACCTTCCTAAACACACTCGAGAGGCCGTCTGAAAATACCCGGAATTTTCAGACGGCCTCTTCATAAAATAAAGGCTCTTTTTCAATGATTACGCCCCAACAAGCACTATTAAGACTGATCGACAACAACGAACTGTTTTATGACGAAATGACCGACCTGATGCGTCAAATCATGCGCGGCGAAGTTGCACCCGAATTAATTGCCGCCATCCTGACCGGCTTGCGCATCAAAGTCGAAAGCGTTTCAGAAATTGCCGCCGCAGCCGCCGTCATGCGCGAATTTGCCGTCAAAGTCCCCGTTGCCGACACCCGCAACCTGGTCGATATCGTCGGCACCGGCGGCGACAACGCACATACTTTCAATATCTCCAGCACAGCCATGTTTGTTGCCGCCGCAGCCGGTGCCAAAATCGCCAAACACGGCGGGCGTTCCGTCTCTTCTTCGAGCGGTTCCGCAGACATCATCGAACAAATGGGCGCGTCGCTTACCTTATCGCCCGAACAAGTCGGCACCTGCATCGACCAAGTCGGTATCGGCTTTATGTTTGCCCCCAACCACCACAGCAGCATGCGCTATGTCGCTCCGGTCAGACGCGCACTCGGCTTCCGCTCCATTTTCAATATTCTCGGCCCGATGACCAATCCTGCTTCCGCGCCCAACCAAGTGCTCGGCGTCTTCCATATCGACTTGTGCGGCATTCTCTCGCGCGTTTTACAGCAGCTCGGCTCCAAACACGTTTTGGTCGTACACGGTAGCGACGGCCTCGATGAAATTACCGTTACCGGCAGCAGCCGCATTGCCGAGCTGAAAGACGGACGCATTACCGAATACGACATCCACCCCGAAAATTTCGGCTTGCCTGTTTACAAAGACCTCTCAGGCATCAAAGCGGCCAATACGCAAGAATCGCTCACCATCATGAACCAAGTATTAAACGGCCAACACGGTCCTGCCAGAGATATTGTCGTACTCAATGCGGCTGCCACTATTTATGCCGGCGGAAAAGCCGACTCGTTGGCAGACGGCATTGCCGCCGCACAAGAAGCATTGGATTCAGGCAAAGCCAAAGCCAAACAGGCCGAATTTATCCGCTTAAGCACGCAACTGGCAGAAAGTCAGGCTCAATAGCAAACACGACATCCTTTATCTGCTTGCAGTAAAAAACCGTTTATCAACCGAAATCGCAACCAAATAAAACACCATTCCGGTTTCTGTCAATGAATAAACGGCGAATAATCGGCAAACAGATTCAATTCAAGAAAATAAACGGTTTCAATCGATTAAGGCCGTCTGAAAAATTCAGACGGCCTCAAATCATCAAAATAATAAAACATAAATAAAAACGGCATACCTTAAAAGATATACCGTTTTTTTCCGGAACAGTCAGCTAAGAGAACTGCTTATATTTTGGCAGTGGTTTGTGTTTAGTCCTCTTGCGCCCCGGTTTGCAGATAATTTGCCAAACCGAGCGTGGCAACCAGTTCCTGTTGGTTACCCAGCCAGTCCATGTGTTCTTCGTTGGTGTCTTTCTGTTTTTCCAACAAAGCACGGCTGACATAATCCTGCTGCGCTTCGCAAACGGCAATGGCTGCAATCAACGCATCATGTTTTTCCTGCTCTTTGTTTAAGTCGCATTTGATGATTTCTTCAACATTTTCACCAATCAGCAACTTACCCAGCTCTTGAAGGTTAGGCAGGCCTTCCAACAACAAGATGCGTTCGATCAAGTCGTCGGCAGCTTTCATTTCCACAATAGACTGCTTGTAAAAATGATGACCCAACTCTTCAAAGCCCCAGTTTTTCAAAATGCGGGCATGCAGAAAATATTGGTTGATGGTCACCAACAGCAAGCCCAGATTTTTATTTAATTCGCGCAATACCAAACGGTCGCCTTGCATCATTTATCTCCTACAATTTGACGGATTCAAATTACAGCTGGCTTTGCAGATAATTTTGGATACCCACCAACTCGATCAGACGCAATTGCTGTTCCAACCAATGAGCGTGGTCTTCTTCGGTATCTTTCAACTGTGCAACCAACAAATCACGGGTTACGTAATCCTGTTTTTCTTCGCACAGCTTGATACCTTTTTTCAAAGCTTCGCGAACTTCATATTCGGTATTCAAATCCGCTTTCAACATAGAAACCACATCGCTGCCCACATTAATGGCAGCAGGAACCATGTTCGGCGTACCGCCCAACATCAAAATACGGCGGATAAATCCCTCGGCGTGCAGCGTTTCGTCCTCAGCTTCATGACCGATGCGTTCAAACAACTTATTGTAGCCCCACTCGGAATACATACGTGAATGAATAAAATACTGATCGCGCGCAGCTAATTCACCTGCCAACAATTCGTTCATATAATCAACAACTGCTTTATCACCTTGCATGATTTTTTCCTTTTTATGCTATTTCGACAGAACCCCGTCCTGCCCTAATTGATTGATGAAGCTATTTTATGAAATTCCCTTATCCATTTCAAACTTTCCATTTAAAATACAAATAATTATCAAAAAGAACAACTATCACAAAAATCCATAAAAAAATTCAAGTATATGTTTTTTATAAAAAATTAATGCATTTAAAACTAATAACCTGTATCAACAATAAAATTAATTTACAAAAATTAACCTTGTAAGGTTGTCTTTTTTATTTAAAACATCTCCAAACCACATCAATGATGTCTTAAAAACTGTCTAATCTTTTGCTTTTAAATAATAATTCAAATCATTTATTTTTTAACCAACCGCCTAAACTGCCGCAATATCCGATAGAGAAAATTGCCGTGGCACCTTAAAAAATCATGTTATAATACACGGTTATTTTTTAGTGATAAGACGTAAATCAACCCATGAAACAAATCAGAAATATCGCCATCATCGCACACGTCGACCACGGCAAAACCACGCTGGTAGACCAGCTTCTGCGCCAATCCGGCACCTTCCGCGCCAACCAGCAGGTTGACGAACGCGTGATGGACAGCAACGACATCGAAAAAGAACGCGGCATTACCATTCTTGCCAAAAATACCGCCATCGAATATGAAGGCTACCACATCAACATCGTCGATACACCCGGACACGCCGACTTCGGCGGCGAAGTGGAACGCGTATTGGGCATGGTCGATTGCGTGGTTTTGCTGGTGGACGCTCAAGAAGGCCCGATGCCGCAAACCCGTTTCGTTACCAAAAAAGCCTTGGCATTAGGCTTGCGCCCGATTGTGGTCATCAACAAAATCGACAAACCGAGCGCGCGCCCGAGCTGGGTGATTGACCAAACCTTCGAGCTGTTCGACAGCCTCGGCGCCACCGACGAGCAGTTGGATTTCCCCATCGTTTACGCTTCGGGCTTGAGCGGTTTTGCCAAGCTGGAAGAAGACGACGAAAGCCAAGACATGCGCCCGTTGTTCGACACCATCCTCAAACACACCCCGCCCCCCAGCGGCAGCGCAGATGAAACCCTGCAACTGCAAATTTCCCAACTCGACTACGACAACTACACCGGCCGCTTGGGCATCGGCCGCATCTTGAACGGCCGCATCAAACCCGGCCAAGTGGTTGCCGTAATGAACCACGAAAAACAAGTCGCACAAGGCCGCATCAACCAACTTTTAGGCTTCAAAGGCTTGGAACGCGTGCCGTTGGAAGAGGCGGAAGCCGGCGACATTGTGATTATTTCCGGTATTGAAGACATCGGCATCGGCGTCACCATCACCGACAAAGACAATCCTAAAGGTCTGCCCATGTTGAGCGTGGACGAGCCGACCTTAACCATGGACTTCATGGTCAACACCTCTCCGCTGGCCGGCACCGAAGGCAAATTCGTTACCTCGCGCCAAATCCGCGACCGTCTGCAAAAAGAATTGCTGACCAACGTCGCCCTGCGCGTGGAAGACACCGAAGATGCCGACATCTTCCGCGTATCCGGCCGCGGCGAACTGCACTTAACCATTCTGTTGGAAAACATGCGCCGCGAAGGCTACGAATTGGCCGTCGGCAAACCGCGCGTGGTTTACCGTGAAATCGACGGCCAAAAATGCGAGCCGTATGAAAACCTCACCGTTGACGTGCCCGACGACAACCAAGGCGCGGTAATGGAAGAGCTTGGCCGCCGCCGCGGTGAACTCACCAATATGGAAAGCGACGGCAACGGCCGCACCCGCTTGGAATACCATATCCCCGCCCGCGGCCTGATCGGTTTCCAAGGCGAGTTTATGACCTTAACCCGCGGTGTCGGCTTGATGAGCCACGTTTTCGATGATTACGCACCGGTGAAACCCGATATGCCCGGCCGCCACAACGGCGTGTTGATTTCCCAAGAGCAAGGCGAAGCGGTGGCTTACGCATTGTGGAACTTGGAAGACCGCGGCCGCATGTTCGTATCGCCCGGCGAAAAACTCTACGAAGGCATGATTATCGGCATCCACAGCCGCGACAACGATTTGGTGGTTAACCCCTTAAAAGGTAAAAAACTCACCAACGTGCGCGCCAGCGGCACCGACGAAGCCGTGCGCCTGACTACTCCGATCAAGCTGACTTTGGAAAGCGCAGTTGAGTTTATCGACGACGACGAACTGGTGGAAATCACACCGCAATCCATCCGCTTGCGCAAGCGTTACCTGCAAGAGCACGAGCGCCGCAAGCACTTCAAAAAATTAGACTGATTCATTGATGTCTAACCCAAAGAGGCCGTCTGAATTTTCAGACGGCCTCTTGACATACCCTTACCCTTGATAATTCACCTGATTCCCCCTATATTGTTGCAACACACTTTTTTCAGGAAAAGAAATGAAACATACCGTTATTCTGACCGTTTTATCCGCGCTTGCCCTGAGCGCTTGTAAAGACGACACCCAAGCCAAATTGGATGCGCAGCAAAAACAAATCGAAGCCTTGCAGCAGCAGTTGGCTCAACAAAATGCCAACCCGGCCGAACAAGACAATACCGTTTACCAACTGGCAGCCGATGCAGTTAAAGACACCATTCCTGCCGAATTCCAAAACGGCAACAACGGCGAGCCCGTTACCGGCACAGACGGCCAGCAATATATTTATGACGAATCTACCGGCAGCTGGCTGCTGCAAAGCCTGATCGGTGCTGCCGCAGGTGCCTTCATCGGCAGCGCTTTGGCCAACAAATTCCAAAAAGCCAACCCCAACAGCCCGGCAGTACAACGTGCGCAAGCGAATTACTACCAATCCGCCAAACCGCAACAACGTACCACCCAGCAACTGAACACCAAGTCCGTACCGGCACAGAAAGGGGCGGCGTCTCCGCAATACCGCCAAACCAATCAAGCACAGCCTAACCACAAACGACCGGTAAAACGCGGCGGTTTCGGCCGCAGAAGATAATGCTTAGCCGTCTGAAAACGCTGATTTTTCAGACGGCCTCACAATAACGGCGTATATCTTATTTATAAAATTATAAAAATTTATAAAATTATAAAAAGGTTGTGATTTATATCCATGCCGTCTGAAAATTCATTCACAAGGAAAACACCATGAGCAGCAAACACAGCAAACTGATTATTTTAGGTTCGGGCCCTGCCGGCTATACCGCCGCCGTTTATGCAGCCCGCGCCAATCTCAGCCCGACTCTGATTACCGGTATCCAACAAGGCGGCCAATTAATGACTACCACCGAAGTCGACAACTGGCCCGCCGATGCCGAAGGCGTGCAAGGCCCGGAATTGATGGCACGCTTTCAAGCACATGCCGAGCGTTTCGGTACGGAAATGATTTTTGACCAAATTCATACCGTAGACCTGCAAAACCGCCCGTTTACCTTAACCGGCGACATGGGCAGCTATACTTGCGACGCCCTCATCGTGGCAACCGGTGCTTCCGCCAAATACTTAGGTTTGCCCAGCGAAGAAAAATTCGCAGGCAAAGGCGTTTCCGCTTGCGCCACATGCGATGGCTTCTTCTACAAACAGCAAGACGTTGCCGTTATCGGCGGCGGCAATACCGCAGTTGAAGAAGCACTGTATCTGGCCAATATCGCCAACACCGTTACTCTTATCCACCGCCGCGACTCTTTCCGTGCCGAAAAAATCATGGTCGACAAACTGATGAAACGCGTGGAAGAAGGCAAAATCATCCTGAAACTGAACGCTAATCTGGACGAGGTCTTGGGCGACGACGGCGGCGTAACCGGCTTACGCCTGAAAAACAATGACGGTTCCACCGAAGAAATCGTAGTGAAAGGCGTATTCGTTGCCATCGGTCACAAACCGAATACCGATATCTTCAAAGGCCAGCTCGATATGGATGAAACCGGCTATCTGAAAACCAAAGGCGGTAGCGGCGACAATGTCGGCGCAACCAATATCGAAGGCGTTTGGGCTGCAGGCGACGTTAAAGACCACACCTACCGCCAAGCCATTACCAGTGCAGCTTCAGGCTGCCAAGCAGCTTTGGATGCGGAACGCTGGTTGGATAAACTGTAACCCTTGCTCCAAAGTTTAGGACAAAGCGGCAAACCAAACAGAAATACTGATGGTTTGCCTAAAAAAACACCGGTAGCTTTCCAGTTACCGGTCGGTGTTTTTACTGCTTCAAATACTATTCAAATCTACTACATTCTACCCAACTCACGCTGCAAAGCCTGAATATTCTGCTGCCTGTCCAATACGCTGCTTTGCAGCTGATGAATCAACTCGCGGTTAACCGTACCGTCTTTCGCCGCCCGTGCATTTTGCAAAGACTGCTCGGCACTCTTCAAGGCCTGACGCTCATTGGAAAGCTCTTGCTCCAAAATCACTTTGCGCCCGCCTGCATTTTTTACCGGCACCACAGGTGCCGCCTGCACTCCGGCAGGCTGGCTTGCTTTCGCTGCCGCTTGATTTGCCGTTTTGTTTTTAGGCTTTTCCGTCTTAGGCTGATGGCTTTCTTTTACGGCATAATCGTTACTGCTGCTGTAACTCCCGATAGACGGCAAATCGGCAGAACGGCAGTTGCCGCTCAATTTAGAGGTGTAAACCGTCCGGCCATTCACTGTGCACTCATAAATTTTCGAAGCATAAACAGATGTGCCTACCGATATTGAAAGCACGGCAGCGGCAATCCAATTTAGCGGATGTATTTTCATTTTTGATATTTTCCCCATTTACCAAAATCGGCAACAGCAGCATTATAAAGCAAATTCCATTTCAATATCTTGATAAACCTGCTCCAATTCTTCCTGCCATGCCAACCATTGCTCTTCCAGCGCGGCAAGCTTGGCTTTGGTTTGGGCAAGTTCGTTAAGTGTTTGTTGGAGTTTGGCTTTATTCTCTTCCAAATAAGCGTCTTCTTGTGACAAAAATGTTTCACATGCCGTCTGAATCCCGCTTAATTCGGCCATTTCCTTTTCAGCCTTGTCGATTTTTTGCTGCACGGGCTTGGTGCGTTTGGCTTTTTCCTGCCTGATTTGCGCTTCGAGGCGTTTGGTGTCTTTGCGGCTTTGGGTTTGTGCCGAAGCGGCGGGCGCTGCGGCGGCATTTTCCTGTGCCAAACGCCATTGGCGGTAATCGTTCAAATCGCCGTCGAAGTTTTTCAGACGGCCTTTGTCGATCTGCAGAAAGCTGTCGGTTGTGGCTTCGAGCAGGCTGCGGTCGTGCGACACTACGATCAATGCGCCCTGAAAACTCTGCAATGCCACGGTAAGTGCGTGGCGCATGTCCAAATCGAGGTGGTTGGTCGGTTCGTCGAGCAGCAGCAGATTGGGCTTTTGCCACACAATCATCGCCAATGCCAGCCGTGCTTTTTCGCCGCCGGAAAAAGGCTCGATTTTCTGCAAAGCCATATCGCCGACAAAGTTGAAGCCGCCGAGAAAATTGCGGATTTCCTGCTCGCGCACCTCGGGAGAAAGCTGCTGGATGTGCCAAACGGGGCTTTGGTCGTCGCGCAGGGTGTCAAGCTGGTGCTGGGCGAAATAGCCGATGTTGAGCTTTTCGGATTTCACTATCTGGCCGGACAATAAAGCCAATTCTCCGGCCAAGGCTTTGATGAAGGTGGATTTTCCGCTGCCGTTCACACCCAGCAATCCGTAGCGTGCACCGCTTTCCAGCGATAAAGTAATGTCGTGCAGCACTACCGTATCGCCGTAGCCCAAATCGGCTTTATCCATTTTTAACAAAGGGTTGGGCAAATGTGCAGGCGTTTCGAATTCAAATGAAAATTCGCTGTCGAGATGCGCGGGGGCGATGCGCTCCAGTTTGGCCAACGCTTTCATGCGGCTTTGCGCTTGGGTGGCTTTGGTGGCTTTGGCTTTGAAGCGGTCGATAAACGATTGCAAATGCTTGATCTGCGTTTGCTGTTTTACATATGCGGCCTGCTGTTGCGCCAAACGCTGGGCGCGTTCGGTTTGGTAAAAATCGTAGTTGCCGCCGTATTGGGTGAGCTTCTGATTCGATAATTCAACGGTTTGCGTGGTGGTGGCATTCAGAAAATCGCGGTCGTGCGAAATGATGATTTGGGTGCACGGCAGACTTGCGAGGTGGTTTTCCAACCACAGCACGGTTTCCAAATCCAAGTGGTTGGTCGGTTCGTCGAGCAGCAGCAAATCGGCACGGCACATCAGGGCTTGAGCCAAATTCAAACGCATACGCCAGCCGCCTGAAAAGGCTTTCACGGGCTTGCTGTGTTCTTCCTGAGCAAAACCCAATCCGCTCAACAGTTTGGCGGCACGGGCGGGCGCGGTGTAGGCATCGATTTCTTCGAGCTTGGCATGCCATTCGGCGATTTTGATGCCGTCGTTTTGTACTTCGGCTTCTGCTAAGGCCGTCTGAAATTGCTGCAACTCGGCATCGCCCTGCAAAACGTAGTCCAAAGCCGAAGTATCCAATGCGGGCGTTTCCTGCGCCACCGCCGCCATTTTCCAATGCTTGGGAATCTGCACATCGCCCGTATCCTGTGTGATTTCGCCTTTAATCAGGGCAAACAGGCTCGATTTGCCGGTGCCGTTTTTGCCGATTAAGCCGACGCGTTGGTTGGGATTGATAGTAAGGTTGGCTTGGTTGAGCAACACTTTCAGGCCGCGCTGGAGGGTGAGGTTTTTGAGTTCGATCATGGGAAAACGGGGCGTAAGGTAAAAAACAGGCATTTTAACCGATTTGGCGGCGCAAGCGGGACAAGCCGCTTTTCACACCCGGACAGCATACTTTTTCAGCCAAAATTATTAGCATTTAAATCTAAAAATAACAAAAATCAACCAATAAAATATTTAAAATGGCATTTATTTATCGATTTTTTGCAGAAAAGGTTTTCTCATCTCCATTGTTTTGTTAAGGTGTTTTCACTCCAATCCATTTTCGGCATTGTGCTGTCAACCGAATAGAAAGGAAGTTATGACCACAAAACAAAATCCACTCACTCATCAAGGGAAAATCAACCCGGCTGTTTTTTACAGCTCTTCAGCCATCATTTTTTCCATCATACTGTTTGCCGTTATTGCTCCCCAAACTGCAGACTCAACCTTCAAAGCCATTCAGACGGCCATCATTTCCAACGCCAGTTGGTATTACGTTTTAACCGTTGCCGTGATTTTGTTGGCATCTGTTTACTTGGGCCTGTCGCGCTACGGCACCATTAAGCTCGGCCCCGATCACGCCCGCCCCGATTACAGCAACCGTTCTTGGTTTGCCATGCTTTTTTCCGCAGGCATGGGTATCGGCTTGATGTTTTTCGGTATTGCCGAGCCGGTCATGCATTTCTTGTCTCCGCCCGTCGGCGACAGCAACACGGTCGAAGCCGCCCGACAAGCCATGCGGCTGACTTTTTTCCATTGGGGCCTGCACGCATGGGCGATTTACGCGATTGTGGCGCTGATTTTGGCGTTTTTTGCCTACCGCCACAATCTGCCGCTAACGCTGCGCTCTGCGCTCTACCCTTTAATCGGCAATAAAATTTACGGCCCGATCGGCCATACGGTAGATGTTTTTGCCGTAGTCGGCACTTTATTTGGCGTTGCCACTTCATTGGGCTACGGTGTGTTGCAGGTTAACGCCGGTTTGAACCACCTTTTTCCGGCTGTTCCGGTCGGCACTTCTACACAAATCATCTTGATTATCGCCATCACCGCTTTAGCAACGGTTTCGGTAGCCACAGGCTTGGATAAAGGCGTTAAGTTTCTCTCCGAATTGAATTTGGGCTTGGCGGTGGTCTTGCTGCTGTTTGTATTGCTCGGCGGTTCTACCGTGTTTCTGCTGCAGGCGTTGGTACAGAACATCGGCCACTACACATCCAATATCGTCAGCATGACGTTCAATCTTTTTGCCTACCAAAAAACCGACTGGATCGGCGGTTGGACTATTCTTTATTGGGGCTGGTGGCTGAGTTGGGCGCCTTTTGTCGGCCTGTTTATCGCCCGCGTTTCGCGCGGACGCACCATCCGTGAATTTGTTATCGGCGTATTGTTGGTACCGACAGGCTTCACCTTTATGTGGATGACCTTTTTCGGCAATTCCGCCATCGATATGATTCTGAACCAAAATATCGCATCGCTCGGAACAGTGGTATCGCAAGACGTTTCTCTGGCTTTGTTTGCCTTTTTGGAACACCTGCCTTTCTCCACCCTCTTTACCTATATTGCCCTGTTGATGGTGGTGGTATTTTTCGTTACATCCGCCGACTCCGGTGCATTGGTCATGGATATGTTGTGTGCTTACGGCGAAGGCAGCAAAGGCGTGGCTTACCGCATCTATTGGTCGGTCGGTGCCGGTGTAGTGGCCATCGTGCTGTTGTTGGCCGGCGGACTCGGTGCGCTGCAAACCATGGCGATTGCCAGCGCGCTGCCTTTTGTAACCGTTTTGATGATTGCCATGTACGGCTTGTTTAAAGCCCTGAATATCGACATTCAAAAACAGATGGTGCAGCAAGTGTCTCCGCCCACCGTTGCGCCGATGCTGCGCTCCAAAGGTGCTTGGCGCGAACGTCTTAAAGTGATTATGGATTTTCCGGATAAAAAAACCGTTCATCACTTTGTTGATACTACCGTATCGGAAGCCTGCCACGAAGTCGGCCAAGAACTGCGGCAGCTGGGTGTGAGCATTCAAATCCGACAACCTGCTTCGGGAGAAATCGTGTTGGTTGCCGACCACGAAGCGGAAATCAACTTTACCTACCAAGTGATCGCCACACCGCATGTCCAGCCTGCATTCGTACAGTCCGACCATGCAGAACAAGCCGTGAGCGACGAGCAGCAGTATTACCGCGCCGAAGTGCATTTGGGCGAAGGCGGTCAAGATTACGATATTATGGGTTGGAGCAAAGAAGGCGTAATCAACGACATCATCGACCAATACCACAAACATATGCACTTCCTGCACAGTTTGCGCTAAGTCATTCTAAAGGTATTGAACAAGGCCGTCTGAAAAATTCAGACGGCCTTTTCTTCTTTTATAACAAAATCATCTTTAATTAAAACCAACCATTCTTTCCTTTTTTCAGACGGCCTCTATACAGTTACACACAACCCATTCTCCACAGTACCCGTCATGTTATTACTGAAAACCCCCAGCGTGTTACCCGGTTTCAAAATCAGCCTCGGCCTCACCGTATTGTGCCTGTCGCTTTTGGTGGTGCTACCGTTTGCCATGATGGCCGTTAAGGCGGGCGAAATCGGTTGGACGGCTTTTTGGCAAACCATTTCCGAGCCGAACGTGCTGGCGGCGGTGTGGCTCACGTTGCGGATGTCGTTTTACGCCATGCTCACCAATATCGTGTTCGGCACTTTGGTGGCGTGGGTGCTGGTGCGCTATGAGTTTCCCGGCAAAAGCATCGCCAATGCGCTGGTGGACTTGCCGTTTGCGCTGCCGACGGCGGTAACCGGCATTGCGCTGGCCACGCTGTATGCGCCCAACGGCTGGCTGGGGCGGTGGTTTGAACCGCTGGGCATCAAAATCGCGTTCACACCCATCGGCATTTGGATTGCGCTGGTGGTGGTGAGCCTGCCGTTTATCGTGCGGGCGGTGCAGCCGGTGTTGGAAGAATTGTCGGGCGAATACGAAGAAGCGGCGGCCACTTTGGGCGCAAACCGCTTTACTACGTTCCGCCGCGTGCTGCTGCCTGAAATCGCTCCCGCCCTGATTACCGGTGCGGGCATGATGTTCGCACGGGCAACGGGCGAATACGGCTCGGTGATTTTTATCGCGGGCAATATCCCGATGGTTTCCGAAATTCTGCCGCTGGTGATTACCGGCAAGCTGGAGCAGTTCGACGTGCAGGGCGCATCGGCCGTGGCTTTGTTTATGCTGATGATTTCGTTTGTGATTCTGTTTTTGCTGAACATCGGCCAATGGGCTTTGAGCAAACGGGCGGGCGCGAAAGTTTGAGGATTGAGGCCGTCTGAAAAGTTTTAGCGAAACTCGCACCGCTCGCTTTCAGACGGCCTCTAAAAGTAAACCGATAAAAAAGACCAAACCTAAAAAACCATGAAAACCAATCCACCCAATCCCAACCTTACCGAACCGCGCTGGCTGCGGCTGACGCTGATTGCCGTTGCGCTGACGTTTCTGCTGCTGATGCTGGTAGTGCCGCTGGCCGCCGTGTTCTACGAAGCCTTGAAAGGCGGCTGGACTCTGTATCTGCAATCCATTACCGACCCCGAAGCATGGTCTGCCATCAAGCTCACGCTGATTACCGCTGCGGTGGTGGTGCCGGTGAATGCCGTGCTGGGCGTGGCGATGGCTTGGCTGCTCACCCGCTTCGACTTCCGCGGCAAGCAGTTGCTCACCACCCTGCTCGATTTGCCGTTTTCCGTGTCGCCCGTGGTGGCCGGTTTGATGTTTGTGCTGCTATTCGGCGCGCACACCGCCTTCGGCGGCTGGCTCGAAGCGCAAAGCATTCAGATTATTTTCGCCATTCCCGGCATTATCCTTGCCACGCTGTTCGTTACCTTTCCGTTTGTCGCCCGCGAACTGATTCCGCTGATGCAGGCACAGGGCGACAGCGAAGAACAGGCCGCCCTCATTCTCGGCGCAAGCGGCCGGCAGATGTTTTGGCGCGTAACCCTGCCCAACATCAAATGGGCGCTGCTCTACGGCATCATCCTCACCAACGCCCGCGCGATGGGCGAATTCGGCGCGGTGAGTGTGGTTTCGGGGCATATCCGCGGCGAAACCAACACCATTCCGCTGCTGGTGGAAATTTTCTACAACGAATACAACTTCACCGGCGCATTCGCCCTCTCCGGCGTGCTGGCCCTGCTCGCACTGGCCACCCTCGCCCTGCAAAACATCATTACCCGCATTCAAGAACGCAAACTCGCCGCTGCCGAAAGGAACGTCGCATGAGCATCACCATTCAAAAACTCAACAAACACTTCGGCTCATTCCGCGCCCTCAAAAACATCAACAACACCCAAAGCGCGTAAGTCAGCGCCTGCCATACCTTGCCCTGCATGACCGCGTTGACGGCAAAACCGCCGAACACGGGGTAAATCAGAAACAGCAGGTTTTCCAAAGCCACGATGCTGAACGTGAGCAGCAGCTTTTTGCGGTGTGCGGTGCCGATATTTTTTAAAGTATTCCACATGGTTAAACTTCATTTCCCATCATCGGTGCAGTCATACCGTTTATAAAAAATTCAACTGCGTTGCCGTTATAGTGTATTTGCCGCATCTGCGGCATCCCGCCAAGAGGTTTCACTTTTCAAACGGCCATCGATCCGCTTATCTGCATGGTTTTGTTATGGAATGCATAGAGCGTATTGCGGTGGCCGATACTGACGATGATGCTGTCGGGCAGCTTTTGGCGGATAAGCATGTAAAGTGCTGCTTCGGTGCTTTCGTCTAGTGCGGAGGTGGCTTCGTCAAGCAAAATCAATTTGGGCCGTGCCAGCAGAATACGGGCGAAAGCGATACGTTGCAGCTCTCCCGGAGAAAGGCGGTGCTGCCAGTCGTCGGCTTTGTCTAAACATCCGGCGAGATAATGCAAGCGGCAGTCTGCCAATACCAGCCGCAGTTCTTCGGGCGAAGGGTTGAGATCAGGATAACATATGGCTTCGTAAAGCGTGCCTTGCGGCACATAAGGGCGCTGCGGTACAAACAGGGTTTCGTGATGGGGCAGCCTTCTTACCGTACCGCTGCTGCCGAATGGCCACAGTCCGGCCAAAACACGCATCAATGTAGTCTTGCCACAGCCGCTCGGGCCTTGAATCAGCAAAGCGTCTCCGCATTCCGCTTTTAAAGCGACATGATTGAGCAATACCGTGCCATCGGTGCGGTAAACGGCAACATTCTCCAATTCAAGCCTGTCTGAAACAACGTCAATGCCGTTTGAGCCGTAGTCGGCGTTTTGCAAGTTGGAAAGAAAACCGCTTAAACGCTCCAAGCGGGCGCGGTAGGCGGTGAAAGATTCATAAAAATTACGGAAAAACGACAAGGCGCGTTGCAGGCGGTTGAATGCCTGCACGGTTTGATGCATATCGCCGATTTTGATTTGCCCTGCAAAAAAGCGCGGGGCTTGCAGCATCAAAGGCAGCAATTGGACGCTTTGGGTCAAGAGGTCGTTGAATCCGCCCAAGACTACGCTTTGCCGGGTGATTTTCCAGCGGTTGCGGATGACGGCGCGGAAACGGTCGCCCAGTTGCTGTTGTTCTTTCCATTCGCCCCGGTAAAAGGCAATGCTTTCGGCGTGATCCCGGATGCGGATAAGAGAATAACGGTAGTCGCCGTTGAGCTTTTCATTGTCGTAATGGTAACGGATGAGCGGCTTACCTATCCACATCGCTGCGGCAGTGGAAAGCAGCACAAAAATAAACACGAAAAACACAATGCCGCGCGGAATGTTCAGGCCGAATAAGGATAAAACGCCGGACAACCCCCATAGCACGACGGTAAATTCAATGGCCGACAAAACGGAATTAAGCATCCCGCGTATAAATTCGATGGTATTGGCGATAAATTCCTGCGCATCTTGCTGGATGCGTTGGTCTATATTATCCGGTTCATGGCGCAGCATATGCAGCCGGTAATAATTCTTATCGGCAAACCAGCGTGAAACCAGCACGCCGTTCAGTTTTTCAGACCATTTAATTGCAAGAGACTGGTCTAAAAAGTCGTTAACAATGCCGTTGAGCGTGCGCATAATCACCACGCCGGCATTGATTAAAGCGAAAAACCAGAAAGCCGCTGCTTTTTTGTCTTGCAATGCGCTGTATAAGCCGTTGTAAAAAAATGTGTTCAAAACATTCAGGCGGATTTCGGTCAGCAGCAGCATTACCATAGCCGCCAGCAACAGCAGAATTTTCAGACGGCCTGCTTTATCCAAGCACGGTGAAAGGATTTGCCGGAACTGTCTGCCGAAACGGGTTTTGCCGATAATATAAACTATTGCAACAAGAGAAACAGATACGCCTATAAAAGTCTGTAGAAACCAGAGCGGCGTGGCATTTAATTCGATTTGCCATTTTTCCATAATGAGCAGTAATTAGGATGCCTGTCTGAAAAAATTCAGACAGGCATAGGGTAAATAAAATGAACAATAATGATATTGCCGCCTAAGACGGGCAAACCCAAATAGAGGGATACCTTCTTTAAAAACCAGATGCAAAGGCGGCGGCAAGGTATCAGAAGCTTAATTTGGCGCCCAAAGTTACCGTGCGCGGCTCACCGATAGACAAATGTTCCATGGTGGCGGTAGTGTGCGACACAAAGTATTGCTTGTTGCCCAGATTTTTACCGGTCAGACGCACATTCAACGGTTTGCCGCCGACTTTTGTGTCATAAGAAACAAACGCGCTGTATGTGGTTGCCGAAGGCAGTTTGAACCATTGGGCTTGGTTGTTCCGCACATAATTAAAGCCCCATGTGCCGCGGTAGTCCAAACCCGCCCCTGCGCGCCAGTTGCCGCCCGCCGCCCGGCCGAAGTCGTAAAACAGCGTCAGGCCGGCGGTGTGTTTGGGAATGCTGTCGAATTGCGTGCCTTCGTTGAGCGGTTCGTTTTTATCTTCAATCACTTTTGTGTCTGTGAAAGTGTAATTGGCAGAAATACCCAATTTGTCGGTAATTTTGCCGTTGACATCCACTTCCATACCCTGCGAGCGGTTTTTTTCGATAACGCGCGTTTCCACTTCACCGTTGTCCAAAGTTACGGGGCGTGCAACATTGCTTTTTTTGATATGGAATAAAGCCAGATTCGCGCTAAGGTTTTCCCCGTTGTATTTGCTGCCGACCTCAAACTGGCGGCTTTTTTCCAGCGGGATTTTTTTGCCGCCGTAATCAATGTTGCGCGAAGCATTGGGTTTGGCCGATGTGCCGAAATTGCCGTAAACCGACCATCTCGGGTTAATCAGGTAAACCGCGCCGATTTGCGGCAGAAGGTCGAAACCGCTGCTGCGGTTGCGGAAGCGTGCCGGACGGCCTTGCCCGGATTCTATTTTGTGCCACTGTCCGCGCACGCCGCCGGAAACAATCCAACGCTCGCCGATATAGGTGGAATCTTGCAACAGCAAAGCGGCGGTTTTGTAATGCTCGAGCGTATCGCTGGTACGCGCGTCTGCCGTCGGATTGGTCGATTCAATCCAGTTTTGCCCGTAAACAGGATTGTCCACGCTCATGGTATGGCGGGCGGAACTGCGGCGCAAATCGCCCAATTTCAGTTTGTAGTCCTGCAATTGCACAGATGCCCGCAATTTATGCGTAATGTTTTCGCCTTGGTCTATCAGACCGTTGGCAGAGAGGTTGAGGCTGTGCGTGCTTACATCGGAAGGTCTGGTGCCGTCGATGCGGCGGCTCACTTCCCGCTTGGCGGCGTTATAGCTCATCACGCGTGCCTGCCAATCGTTGTAATGATTTTTGCTGAACCCGTACTCTGCCTGCAACCGCCAATCGGCATTCAGCTTGTGTTCGCCGCTTAATTGGAAAGTGTGCGAATAACCTTTGGTCACGTTAATCGGGTCGTCCAAACGACGTTTTAAAGGGATGTCCAACGCCTTGCCATAATTGGGATTATTTGCGGCCGTGCCACTAACGTCTAAAAAAGTACCCCGGTCGAACACGCCTTCGTAATTCTGATATTCGTAGCCCGCCGAAACCTTAGTTTTATCGTTTTTCCAAGAAAGAGAAGGAGCTATAACGTATTCGGTATTGCTGCCGAAATTCCGCCAATAATTCTTGGTTTGGTAGTCGGCAACAAAGCGGTAGGCAATGCCGCTGTTGCCGATAGGCCCGGTGGTATCGACACCGATATTCCTTGCCGCACGGCTGCCGTATCCCGCATTGACGGTCGTGCTGCTTTTCACGTGGTCAGGCTTTTTGGTTACCACATTAATCACGCCGCCGGGATTCTGCATTCCGTAGAGCATTGACGCCGGGCCTTTCAATACTTCCACTCTTTCTACATTGGCCGTGAAATTGCGCGCCATCGAGCTGGCCAAACCGTTGCGCATAATCGAGCCGTCGCGGTTGCTTCCGTAACCTCTGCGCATAACCGTATCCAAGGTGCCCGCTAAATTGTTGCCTTGCGTAAGGCCGCTGATGCCTTTTACCGACTCTTCCAAAGTTTGCGGCTGTTTATCCTGCAACTGCTCTTGAGTGACCACATCAATGCTGTAAGGCGTGTCAAGAATGGATGTGTTGACACCGGTAATGTTGCTGCGTTCGGCTTTATAACCTTTTTCCATGGTAATGCGTTTACCGCGCACGGTTACCGTATCTATTTCAACCTCTTGCAGCGGCGGGGATTGCTGTGCCGAATCCGACAACGGAGGCTCATTTTCCGCCCATGCCGACGCTCCGGCTCCCATTGCCGTTACGGTTAGAACCACTGAAGTGAAGCATGTTTTCATCTCAAAATATCCTGTTACCTGTAAAAATAATATCGGTTCAAAATTTTTATTATATTAATACATTTAAAAATTATTATCATTTATATTTATAAATATTTTTATGCTTCTTATGTAATGGTTCTCAGCATGAAAATACCCAACTGAAAACAGCTTTCAGACGGCCACGCCTGCGCAGCATCGGTGCGCACATAGCCGTTGCCCGTCATACCGCCTTTGAGCAGGTGGTTGTAGCGGGACGCGGTTGCCGGCGCGAGTTTCAGTTTGACTTTAAACACCGGCTTTTCACGCCCGTTGTCGGTTTCCACCGATTTTTGGGTAAGCCGGGCTTCGGTGGTGATAAAGCTGATTTTGTCGGGGAAAACAGCCTCCACGCTGTCGAGCACAATCTGCGCCCCACCATCCACTTTCAGACGGCCTTTTCTTCTTTTATAACAAAATCATCTTTGATTAAAACCAACCATTCTTTCCCTTTTTCAGACGGCCTCGATACAGTTGCATACAACGAATTGACAAAGCCGCCGCCGAAAGGAACGCCGCATGAGCATTACCATTCAAAAACTCAACAAACACTTCGGCCCATTTCACGCCCTCAACAACATCAACCTCAACGTGCCCACCGGCAAACTCGTGTCGCTGCTCGGCCCGTCCGGCTGCGGCAAAACCACCCTGCTGCGCATCATCGCCGGTTTGGAAAACGCCGACAGCGGCAGCATTCTGTTCGACGGCCAAGACGTTACCCGCAAACATGTGCGCGAGCGCAAAGTCGGCTTCGTATTCCAACACTACGCCCTGTTCCGCCACATGAACGTGTTCGACAACATCGCCTTCGGCCTTACCGTGCTGCCCAAATCCGAACGCCCGAGCAAAGAGCGCATCCGCGCCAAAGTGGAAGAATTATTACAACTCGTGCAACTTTCGCACTTGGCCAAAGCCTATCCGCACCAGCTTTCAGGCGGCCAACGCCAACGCATCGCCCTCGCCCGCGCATTAGCCGTCGAACCCAAACTGCTGCTGCTCGACGAACCCTTCGGCGCGCTCGATGCCAAAGTGCGCAAAGAGCTGCGTAAATGGCTGCGCGACATCCATCACGAACTCGGCGTAACCAGCATCCTCGTTACCCACGACCAAGAAGAAGCCCTTGAAGTATCAGACGAAATCGTCGTGATGAACCACGGCCGAATCGAGCAGACCGGCACCGCAGAAAGCCTCTACCGCCAGCCCGAAAACGCCTTCGTCACCGAATTTCTCGGCGAAACCGACGCCTTCGAAGGCCGCATCGAAAAAGGCGCATGGCACTACAACGGTTTCAGACGGCCTCTCGACCTTTCCGGCACATGGCAGGAACAAACCGCCACCGCCTACGTGCGCCCGCACGAATGGACGGTTGCCGACGGCAACGAAACGCCGATGCTCAACGGCCGCATCCACACCATCCGCTCCGCCGGCGCACTCACCCATCTGACCGTAGCGGAAAACAGCCGCGACATACACATCACCTTTGCCGACAGCGACGCCGTCCGCCTCGGGCTGGCGGTCGGGCAGAATATCGCGCTGGTGCCGAAGCAGATTTATGTGTTCTCTCAAAACGAGTTGATTGACTACACCATCTAAGCACCCATACTGTTTATCACTTCAAGCCAAGCAAACTCCCATTGCATTCCGTTTTTCAGACGGCCTGTTTAAGAAAGGCCGTCTGAAAAATAACGGTTCCAAACGGCTTTGCATACTTAATTCCGCCTAAACCACCCTGTTGATTTACGCGTCCATTTTTTCAGACGACCTCCTAACCTTGCCGTTCAAACGCCCCGGATTTTCCTTTAATAAAAAATACTTGCTTAAAAAATCGTGAATCGTTATATTCACAAAACATCTGTTTTGTAAACAAATGTGCTGTTTTTGTTATGCTTCGGTAAGTTAGCAGCTAAAACCGGGCACTTTTATGAGAAACAATGACCAATCCATATACGGCTGTCACGGCGTACTGCAATCGCACACGCATCTCCGCCTTACCGCGCGGCAACGGTTGTATCGGTTAACCACAGAGGATGAAAGGAAAATAATTATGCAGAAACCCTTATTCAAGCTTACCGCGCTGGCTTCAGTCGTTTTAGGCCTGGCCGCCTGCGGTGGCGAAAGCAAACAAGCAACATCTGCAAGCAGCGGAGACGCCGCCAACCCGTCAACTTTCGTGTACTGCTCCGAAGGCAGCCCCAGCGGCTTCGACCCCGGCCAATACACCGACGGTGCCACATTCGACGCTTCAGCCCACACCCTGTATAACGGCTTGGTACAGTTCACCATCGGCACAACCGACGTAGAGCCTGCGCTGGCCGAGAGCTGGGAAGTATCCGAAGACGGCAAAGTCTACACTTTCAAACTGCGTCAAGGCGTCAAATTCCATACGACCGACTTCTTCACGCCGACCCGCGATTTCAATGCAGACGACGTTGTCTTTACCCTGCAACGCATGCTGAACAAAGACCATCCGTACAACAAAGCCTATCCGGCCGAATACCACTACGCCAGCGACATGGGCATGACCGAAGACGTAGGTTCGGTTGAAAAAGTGGACGATTACACCGTTAAAATCACGCTGAAAAACGTCAGCGCACCGTTTGTTCAAAACTTGGCAATGCCGTTTGCCTACATTCTGTCTGCCGAATATGCAGACAAATTGGCGGCTGCCAACAAACATGCCGACATCAACACCCAACCTGTCGGCACCGGCCCGTTTGTGCTGAAGTCTTACCAAAAAGACCAGCAAATCCGCTATGTTAAAAACCCGGATTACTGGAACAAAGACAATGTGAAAATCGACAATCTGATTTTCGCCATTACTAAAGACTCCGGCGTACGCGCACAAAAAGTCGAAGCCGGCGAATGCAGCCTGTCGCGCTACAACAAAGTAGCCGAAGTAGAAGCCGCGAAAAAATCCGACAAAGTTACCGTTCAATCCCGTGAAGGCTACAACACCGGCTACTTGAGCTTAAACAGCCGCGAAGGCCGCATCGGTTCGGACGTACGCGTACGCGAGGCTTTGGACTTGGCCATTGACAAAGATGCCATCATCAAAGCAGTGTTTGCCGGTGCGGGCACCCGCGCAACCGGTCTGCTGCCGCCAAGCCAATGGGGGATGGACACCAACCTGAAACCTTCTTCTTACGATCCCGAACGCGCCAAAGCATTGTTGAAAGAAGCCGGTAAAGAAAACGCCACCATCGAATTGTGGTATATGCCTGTTCAACGCCCGTACAACCCGAACGCCAAGCTGATGGCCGAGATGATTCAGGCCGACTGGGCTAAAGTAGGCTTGAATGCCAAACTGGTTACTTATGAATGGGGCGAGTACCTGACCCGCGGTAAAAAAGGCGAGGCGGATTCCATGCTGATCGGCTGGACCGGCGACAACGGCGACCCCGACAACTGGTTCGGCAACCTGTTGAGCTGCTCTGCGGTAGGCGGTTCCAACTACGGCGGCTTCTGCGATAAAGACTTCGAGAAAGTCATCATGGATGCCCGAGGCACTACCGATAAAGACAAACGTACCGAGCTTTACCTGCAGGCCCAACAAATGTTGACCGAGAAAAAACCGGCCGTTTACCTGGCGCACTCTGTAACCGACGCCCTGTTGGCTAAGAATGTAAAAGGTTATGTACTTGAACCTCTGGGCAGCACCCGCTTCGAAGGCGTAAGCGTAGAATAATACGCCGCATACACACCGTTTTGTCCGAGCCGTCGGGCAAAGCGGTGTTTCAACAAATAAACCGGACCGGCTGCGTTGTTACGAAACAGGCCGTGCAAATTTCACCGCCCGATAGGTTTAACGCATCGATATTCCGGTTTACCGGCTGTCGTATTTTTTCAGACGGCCTCTGTCTTTGATTTGAGTAAGAGGCCGTCTGAAAAAATCACCGTATCGCAAACAGACTTTCTTTTGATAAACGGCGGCAAACCGCAAGCCCGCCGATACCGGCAAACCGCTTCTCCGGCCTCGCCGACGGCTTACCTGATTGCCCTTTTTCCGGCTGCCGTAAAGCCGTGCCGCAGCAGAAACAAAGTTTATTTGCCATAACAACAACCTACATCAAACCATACCAGAGTAAGGCTTATGTTTTCTTATATTTTGCGTCGGGTATTGCTGATGATTCCGATCTATATCGGATTGACCATCACCACATTTACCCTGATCCGCTTAGTGCCGGGCGATCCGGTTTTAGTTATGATGGGTGAACGGAGTGTCGATCCGGCAGTACGCGAAGCCATGCTGCACCGTCTCGGGCTGGACAAACCCATCGTCGTCCAATATTGGGATTACCTCACCAAAATTCTCAGCGGCGATTTCGGCGAAACATTCCGCACCCGCACACCCGTATTACAGGATTTCTTCCACCATTTCATTCCCACGCTCGAATTGGCTGTTTGCGCCATCATCATTGCCACCGTTGTCGGCGTGATTTTGGGCATTGTCGCCGCCCTGAAACGCGGAACCTGGCTCGACTATCTGCTGATGAGCGGCGCCCTGGCCGGCTATTCCATGCCGATCTATCTGCTCGGACCGATTCTGACCGGCATTTTCTCCCATTATTTCGGCTTGTTGCCGGTATCGGGCGTGATCAACGTCATCAAATTCATCGACATCCAACCGTGGCACGGTTCTTGGCTGCTCGGCGCATTATTCTCGGGCAACGGCGCAGCTTTATGGGACGTCATCAAACATTTCATGCTGCCTTCCATCGCGCTTTCCACCATTCCTTTGGCCATGATTGCCCGGATGACCCGTTCGGCCATGCTTGAAGTGTTGGGCGAAGATTATGTGCGCACTGCCAAAGCCAAAGGCCTGTCTCCGACCCGTATTATTTTCGTACACGTTTTACGCAATACCATGATTACCGTAGTCACGGTTGTCGGCCTGCAAATGGCCACTTTAATGGCCGGTGCGATTCTGACCGAAACCATTTTCAGCTGGCCGGGCGTCGGCACATGGCTGTTGGACGGCTTCTTCAGCCGCGACTATCCGATTGTTCAAAACGGTATTCTGTTGGTAGCGACCATGTTGATGTTTATCAGCCTGCTGGTTGATATTACTTACGGCCTGATCAATCCGCGTATCCGCCACACCTGATTATTGAAAAGAAGGATTCACGATGTCCTCACAAACCACTTCTCCCTTATCGGCACAAATCTCGCCACCGTCCGAATGGCAGCAGTTTGTGTCTGCATTCTTAAAAAACAAAGGGGCAACCGTCGGCCTGATTGTATTGTTGTTAATGGTTGTTTCTTCCGCACTCGCGCCATGGATTGCTCCATATGATCCGAATATCCTGCATTCCGGCAAAGAGCAGCTTCCGCCGATGTTTTTCGGCGGCACTTCCGAATTTATTTTCGGTACGGACGATGCCGGCCGCGATACTTTATCCCGTATTCTGCACGGCAGCCGCTATTCGCTTTTAATCGGACTGGCCGCCACCGTTACCGCCATGATCGCAGGCGTTACCTTGGGCATGATGGCCGCTTTCTGGCCGAAAACACTGGGTAAATTCATTATGCTGATTAACGATATTCTGATGTCGTATCCCGGCTTGCTGCTGGCCATCATCATTGCCGCCATTCTCGGCCCCTCGATGACCAATACCGTTTTGGCGATTTCGCTGGTGTGTATGCCGCCGTTTATCCGCATTACCCGGGCAACGGCTCTGGTTGAACTGCAAAAAGATTACGTTACCGCCGCCCGCGTGATGGGGGCAGGCCTGCCGCGCTTGATGCTGATTACCGTATTGCCCAACTGCATGGGGCCGTTGATTGTTCAAGCCACCATGATTTTCTCTACCGCCATTTTAGAAGCCGGCGCCATCGGTTTCTTAGGCTTGGGCGTACAGCCGCCTTCCGCCGAATGGGGGGCGATGTTGGGTAACGCACGCCAATATATCCAAAGCAACGTATGGATGGCCGTTTTCCCGGGCATGGCTATTTTTATTGCCGCCTTGTCGATCAACCTAACGGGCGACGGCCTGCGTGACGCGCTCGATCCGAAACTGAAACAGGTGTCGTAATGGAAAACAAACAAGCTTTATTAACTATCGAAAACCTGCAGGTTACTTTCGGTCAGGGTGCGCGTGCTTTCCGGGCAGTCGACTCCGTCAGCTTGGAAGTGTCTTCCGGCGAAGTATTGGCCGTTGTCGGCGAATCCGGCTCGGGAAAATCCGTATCTATGATGGCTCTGATGGGATTACTGCCGAACACGGCTTCCATCAAAGCAGACAAAATGCTGTTTAACGGTCAGGACATGCTCAAACTCTCTGCCAAAGAGAAACGCAAAATCATCGGCAAAGACATTTCGATGATTTTCCAAGATGCCATGACCAGCCTTAATCCCAGTTTCACCATCGAAATGCAGATTACAGAAGTGCTGAAAGCCCACTTGGGATTAAAAGGCGCGGCAGCCAAAGCACGAGCGGTAGAACTGTTGGAGCTGGTAGAGATTCCCGACGCCAAAGGCCGTCTGAAAAGCTATCCGCACCAATTGTCCGGCGGCATGAGCCAGCGTGTCATGATTGCCATGGCACTGGCTTGCGAACCGAAACTGCTGATTGCCGACGAACCGACAACCGCACTCGACGTAACCGTTCAGGCACAAATCATGGATCTGCTGCACCGCCTGCAACAAGAGCGCGAAATGGCGATGATTCTGATCACCCACGATTTAGGCTTGGTTGCACAACACGCCAAACACGTCTCCGTGATGTATGCCGGCCAAGTCGTCGAGCAAAGCAGCGTTCCCTACGTCTTCGAAGAGCCTGCCCACCCCTATACCGAAGCCCTGCTGCAGGCCATTCCCGAATTTTCACGCGGCCGAACCCGCTTGAAATCCTTGCCGGGCGTCGTTCCCAGCCAATACGACCGCCCTGCCGGCTGCCTGTTGTCGCCACGCTGCCCCTACACACGCAAAGCCTGCCACACACCGCCTCCCGTGTTGGACAGCCCCCACGGTAAAGTACGCTGCATTTCCGGCAGCCTGACCGAACTTCAAGCAAAAGGAGCCGCCCGATGAGCGAATCCAAAATCGTTTTAGAAGCCCGCAACCTCACACGCCACTACCCCGTAAGCAGCGGTTGGGGCAAAGACAAAAAAGTCGTCAAAGCCCTAAACGGCGTATCTTTCCGGCTTCAAGCCGGCAAAACGCTGGCCATTGTAGGCGAATCCGGCTCGGGCAAATCCACCTTAGCGCGCCAACTCACCCTGATTGAAGAACCCACATCAGGCACACTGGCCATCAACGGCACCGAAACCGCCAAACTGTCTTCACGCCGTCTGAAAGAAATGCGCACCGAGATTCAAATGGTCTTCCAAAACCCCTACGCCAGCCTGAATCCCCGACAAACCATTGCCTTCCAGCTGATGGAACCATTAGCCATCCACACCAAACTGAGCAAAAAAGAACGCTACGACCGTGCTATGGAAATGATGAAAACCGTCGGCCTGCGTCCCGAGCATTCCTCACGCTATCCGCATATGTTTTCAGGCGGCCAGCGCCAACGTATCGCCCTCGCACGCGCCATGATGCTCAACCCCAAAATCGTGGTGGCTGACGAACCGACTTCCGCACTCGACGTATCCATTCAGGCACAAGTGCTCAACCTGTTTATGGATTTGCAGGAGCAATACCATACCGCCTACGTCTTCATCTCCCACAACCTGTCCGTAGTAGAACACGTGGCGGACGACATTATCGTGATGTATCTCGGCCGGGTGGTCGAACACGGCAACAGCCAAACCATTTTTGACAAACCCCTGCACCCCTACACCCAAGCCCTACTCTCCGCCGCCCCCAGCCTGCACGAACAGAAAGTACAGCTCAAACTTTCAGGCGAATTGCCCAGCCCGCTGAATCCCCCAAGCGGCTGCGCCCTACACCAACGCTGCCCGCATGCACAGGCACGTTGCGCCCAAGAAGTACCGGAGCTGAGAGAATGGCAAGGCCGGCAGGTTGCCTGTCTGCGCATCGAAGAAATCGCCGCTTAACAACCCGTTAGGATCAGGCCGTCTGAAAAAATAAAGGCTTCCGGACAACACAAAACCGTATTCGATTGAGAATACGGTTTTTTCTTTCATTGAAACGCCATGCCCTAAAATTTTCAGACGGCCTTAATTTTCAGACGGCCTGACTCCAAACCGCTTGATATCCACACTCCTCAACGGCTTTCCTCAACGGCGCAATCACTTTACACATCCTCACACAAAATCTTAAATCTGCCCGCCAACCTAAGTATCTGGATTCAGACGGCCTTTCGGTACAAGGCTGTCTGAATATGAATGACGCATCATTGCGCAGAAATATTCCAATTAACAGAATCTTTACAACTACGCGCGATTACAATTATACTGATTCACGCAATTTTATTAATCCATCGCGGCTTTTCTGCGGCCTGTTACAACAAAAACAAAAGGCCGGTCGGGATCGCCGTGCCGTTTTTTTACAAAGGACTGATTCATGAGTACAAACAGCCCTCGTCCCGACAACGTCGAGCTGCTGAGTGCGCAGGCGCCGATTACCGACTTCAAAGGCCTGATTACCACCATCATCGCGGCGGTTATCTGCTTCGGTATCTACCATATCCTGCCCTACGAAGCCAATGCCAACAAAGGTATTGCCGTTCTGCTGTTCGTTGCCATCCTCTGGTTTACGGAAGCGGTACACATTACCGTTACCGCATTGATGGTGCCGATTTTGGCGGCCGTGCTCGGCTTCCCCGACATGAACATCAAAAAAGCATTGGCAGGTTTCTCCGATCCCATCATCTATATTTTCTTCGGCGGCTTTGCTTTGGCCACTGCCCTGCATATGCAGCGTCTCGACCGCAAAATCGCCGTATGGCTGCTGTCGCTGTCGCGAGGCAATATGAAAGTGGCGATCTTGCTGATGTTTGCCGCCACTTCGTTCCTGTCTATGTGGATCAGCAACACCGCAACCGCCGCCATGATGCTGCCGCTGGCTATGGGTATGATGAGCCATCTGGATAAAGAAAAAGAGCGTAAAACTTTCGTATTCGTTTTGCTCGGTATCGCCTACTGTGCCAGTATCGGCGGTTTGGGCACCATTGTCGGCTCGCCGCCCAACGCCATTGCCGCCAAAGCTTTGGATTTGGACTTTACCGGCTGGATGAAAATGGGTCTGCCGATGATGCTGCTGATTTTGCCGCTGATGCTGTTTGCCCTCTACGTTATCCTGCGTCCTAATCTGAACGAGCGTGTAACCGTTCAATCAGAAGACATTCCTTGGACGCTGCACCGCGTGATTGCCATGTTGATTTTCATTGCGGCGGCCGGTTCTTGGGTATTCAGTTCGAAAATCAAAGAAGCTTTCGGCATTGCCAGCCCGGACAGCGTGATTGCCCTGATTGCCGCCGTTGCCGTGGTCGTGTTCGGCGTGGCACGCTGGAGGGAAGTGGCACGCAATACCGACTGGGGTGTGTTGATGCTGTTCGGTGGCGGTATTTCGTTGAGCAACTTGTTGCAGGCATCCGGTGCTTCTTTGGCACTGGGCGAACAAATGGCCACTACTTTCGTTTTGGCTCATCCGCTGGTTGTGATTTTGGCGGTTGCCACCTTCATTATCTTCCTGACCGAGTTCACCAGCAATACCGCTTCTGCGGCTCTGTTGGTACCGATTTTTGCCAGCATTGCCACCCAAATGGGCTTGCCGAAAGAAGTGCTGGTGTTCGTGATCGGTATCGGTGCGTCGTGTGCGTTTATGCTGCCGGTTGCCACGCCGCCGAACGCCATCGTATTCGGTACCGGTTTGATTAAGCAGAAAGAAATGATGCGTGTCGGCATTCTGCTGAACATTTTGTGCATCGTACTGGTCGGCTTCTGGGCTTATGTGTTCTACGCCTAAACCTGATTCAATCTGTAAACAGCCTGTATATCTGCAGGCTGTTTTTTTATTTGACCTTTGTTTTTAGAAAAAGGTTGAAAGCGAGAGGCCGCCTGAAATTTTCAGACGGCCTCTTAGCCATAGTTAAACAGCCAAAACCGCTTGAATCCCTTCCGTATCTTTTACCGTTCGGATACGTTCGAATAAAGTATCCGCTTCGGGATAAACCCGCTTCATCATGCCGAGCCATTGCTTTAACCGTGCAATCGGATATTTGTTGTTGGCTTCTTTTTGCAGACATAAGTCAAAAAACAGCCGTATCCAATCCATCACTTCATCAAAACCGGCTTCTTCGGCCTGTTCTCCTCGCTCATGCTGCTTAATCTGACGTGCCAAATCGGGGCGCATCACCGCTCCCCTGCCCAACATAATACTGTCGCAACCGCTCACCTGCTTGATATCCAAATAATCCTGCAAGGTAAACACATCGCCGTTGGCGGTAACGGGAACAGCCACGCTTTCTCTGATTTTGCGGACCCAATCCCAATGCGCCGGCGGTTCATAACCTTCCACTTTGGTTCTGGCATGAACGGTCAAGCCGCAGGCTCCGCCTTCTGCAATCGCGGCGGCACACTCCAATGCCAGCGTTTTGTCTTCATAACCCAGCCGCATTTTTCCGGTCAGCGGAATATGGTCCGGCAAGCGTTCGCGCAAGGTTTTCACAATATGGAAAATCAGCTCCGGCTCTTTCAACAGCACCGCACCGCCTTTATGCTTATTTACGGTCGGAGCAGGACAGCCGAAATTCAGGTCGATTTTATCCGCGCCGAAACGCACGGCTTCCAGCGCATTAACCGCCATATTGTCGGCATCGCTGCCCAACAGCTGCACCACACACGGCACACCGGCATAGGTTTTATTGCCGTTGGTTATTTCCGGCACATGCTTCAACCAAGTCGGACGGGAATGCACGGTATGGGTAATGCGGACAAACTCGCTGACGCATTCGTCAAATCCGCCGATACGGGTCAAAAGATCGCGCATGACGGGATCGACCAAGCCCTGCATCGGTGCAAGAATCAGCCTGCACTCTGTTTTTAATTCAGTCATTTATCGTTTTACGTTTCCGTTTTAAGCACAATGCAGTAAGCAATAGTTGAGGCCGTCTGAAAAAACAGCAGATTTTTCAGACGGCCTGTTGGATATGCAGAACAATGTCAGCCCGGCTCGGCAAGCCAGTCGCGCGGTTTTAAAAAGTCGTTCAAGCGTGCTTCCGCCGAACCTTCTTGCGGCTCGTAACGGTATTCGAAACGCACCAGCGGCGGCATCGACATCAAAATACTTTCCGTGCGTCCGCCGCTTTGCAGACCGAACAGCGTTCCCCTGTCCCACACCAAATTAAATTCGACATAGCGTCCGCGCCGGTACAGTTGAAAATCGCGTTCGCGCTCACCGTATTCCGTATGCTTGCGTTTGGCCACAATCGGCACATACGCCTCGATATACCCTTCGCCCACCTGCCTGATAAAATTCAGGCAGGTTTCAAAATCCCAACGGTTTAAATCATCGAAAAACAAACCGCCCACGCCCCGCGTTTCGCCGCGGTGTTTCAAATAAAAATACTCGTCGCACCATTGTTTGTATTCCGCATAAACCGTTTCGCCGAAAGGCGCGCACACATCACGTGCGGTTTTGTGCCAATGCAAGATATCTTCTTCAAACGGATAAAAAGGCGTCAAATCAAAGCCGCCGCCAAACCACCAAACCGGCTCTTTACCTTCTGGATAAGCCACAAAAAAACGGACATTGGCATGGCTGGTCGGCACATACGGATTGCGCGGATGAATCACCAGCGATACACCCATCGCTTCAAACGGCGCTCCGGCCAATTCCGGACGGTGCGCCGTCGCCGAAGCCGGCATGGCGTTGCCTTTCACATGCGAAAAATTCACTCCGGCCTGCTCGAAAACCGCACCCTGTTTCAAAACACGGCTTTCGCCCGTACCCAATTTACTCTGCCAGACATCGGCTTCAAACACCGCCGCGCCGTCTTGGCTTTCCAATGCGGCACAGATTTTGCGCTGCAATTCTTTCAATACCGCCAATACCGATTCCGTGTACATACCGAACCTCATCATCTGTTAAAAGCGACGTTTATTATAAAGAAAAACAGGCCGTCTGAAACGGAATTTTCAGACGGCCTCTCCATCAATTTACCAATATCAGCCGATCAATGCCGCGCCCGACAGCCCGATAAACAAACCGGCGATTACCGCGCTCATCAGGTTGGACAACGAGCCTGCAATCACAGCCTTAATACCCAAGCGCGCCACATCTTTTCTGCGGTTCGGCGCCATAATGCTCAAACCGCCCACCAACACCGCAATCGAACCCAGGTTGGCAAAACCGCACAAAGCAAAAGCAATAATCGCCTGCGTGGTTTCACCCAGCTTCACCGCCGATTCCGGCGACAGATATTTCACAAATTCCGAATAAGCCACAAATTCGTTGACCACGATTTTCTGACCGATCAGCGACCCGGCAATTCCCGCTTCGTGCCACGGCACACCCACCAACCAAGCCAACGGTGCAAACAACCAGCCCAAAATCAACTGCAGTGTGATGTTTTCAAAACCGAACCATCCGGCCACGCCGCCGATAATACCGTTAATCATCGCAATCAACGCCACAAACGCCAACAATGTCGCACCGACACAAATCGCAATCTGCGAGCCGGTAATCGCCCCGCTTGCCGCCGCATCGATAATATTGACCGGCTTGGCCGATTCTTCCTCGTCTTCCAACACATCGGCACGCACGGTTTCCGTTTCCGGAACCAACAACTTGGCAAACAGCAAACCGCCCGGCGCCGCCATAAACGAAGCGGCAATCAGATAAGGCAGCGGCACACCCATTTGCGCATAACCGCCCAACACCGTACCGGCCACCGAAGCCAAACCGCCGCTCATCACGGCAAACAGCTCAGAACGGGTCATATTATTGATATAAGGACGAACCACCAAAGGCGCTTCCGTCTGCCCTACAAAAATATTGGCCGCCGCCGACATCGATTCCGCTTTCGACGTACCCAAGAGCTTCTGCAAACCGCCGCCGATAAAGCGGATCAACCAGTGCATAATGCCCAAATAATACAACACCGACACCAGCGCCGAGAAAAACACAATCATCGGCAACACACGGAACGCAAACACAAAACCGCCGCCGCCGAATACTTCAAACATCTTGTCGGAAACCATACCGCCGAACAAAAAGCCGATACCCTCGTTACCGTAAGAAATCACCTTGCCCACGCCGTCCGACATCGCCGCCAATACCTTACGGCCGGCCGGCACATACAGCACCAACGCACCCAATGCCACCTGAATCAGAAACGCACCCGCTACCGTGCGGATATTGATCGCGCGGCGGTTGCTCGACAACAGTACGGCAATGGCAATCAGCACCGCCATACCGAGCAAACTGTTCAATGCACCCATGTTTTATCCTTAAAAGTGAAAGCGTCTGTTTAAAGTTGTTACAGCCGATAAACCGATTTGCGATAACCGACCGCAGCACCGCAACAAGCATAAAATCCATCTGCCGTATTTTTACGCCATTATAAATAAAACCCACCCCGCCTGAAACGCTTGGCACAAATAAAAAGAATCCCTTAAGATAAGGCCGTCTGAAATTTTTCACGGAGCCGCACCATGTCTGCCTACCATTTCACCCTTCCCTCATCTTCCGGCGAAAACTTTGTTTCTGCCGAACACCTGCCGCTGGTGGTTTATTTCTACCCCAAAGACAGCACGCCCGGCTGCACCACCGAGGGCTTGGACTTCAACGCCCGCTTGGAGCAATTCAAAGCCCTCGGCTACACCGTGGTCGGCATCTCGCGCGACGGCGTGAAATCGCATCAGAACTTTTGCGCCAAACAAGGCTTCCAATTCGAACTGCTCAGCGACAAAGACGAAACCGTGTGCAAGCTGTTTGACGTGATCAAGTTGAAAAAACTCTACGGCAAAGAATCGCTCGGTATCGAACGCAGCACCTTCGTGCTCAACAAACAAGGCGGAATCGAGCACGAATGGCGCAAAGTCAAAGTAGCGGGGCACGCGCAGGAAGTGTTGGAAACCGTCAGTAAGGCCGTCTGAAAAAAGGTGGAATCATGAACACGCCGCAACCGATTACCCTCAGCTTAAACGGCATCCGCTTGGAGCCGTTGGGTATGCAGCACGAAGAAGGTTTGCGCGAAGCCGCGGCCGACGGCGAACTGTGGCAGCTGGTGTTTGCCTCCGTGCCCGAGCCGCACAATACCGCCGCCTATATTCAGACGGCCCTAAACATGCCCAACCGCTTAGCCTTCGCCGTGATTGACGAGCGCAACGGCAAAGTGATCGGCAGCACCAGCTATCACGATATCGTCCCCGCCGCCGCGCGGTTGGAAATCGGCTATACCTGGTATGCCCGCAGCTACTGGCGCAGCCATGTGAACACCACCTGCAAATACCTGCTGTTGCGCCATGCCTTTGAAACGCTGGCCGTACAAACCGTGGGTTGGCGCACCGATATTCTGAACACCCGTTCGCAGCAAGCCATCGAACGCTTGGGCGCGAAAAAAGACGGCGTTTTGCGCGGCCACCAAGCCCGGCGCGACGGCAGCGTGCGCGATACCGTGATGTACAGCATGATCCGCGCAGAATGGCCGCAAGCTGAAGCCAAGCTGGCGGCGCGAGTGCATGTGCAGCCATAATTTTTCAGACGGCCTCAAACCATGAACTATCCTTGTCTTTATTCCGCCCCGTTCGGCGACATCACCTTAATTTTCGACGCAGAAGAAAACCTCGTCGAACTGAATCTGCACGGCCGCCCCGAATATGCGCCTTACCCTTTGCCTGAAGCATGGAAAAAGAAACTGGACGACTACTTCTCAGGCCGTCTGAAAAACTTTCATCACCCGATTTCCACGCAAGGCACGGCGTTTCAGCAGAAAGTTTGGCAGGCGATTGCCGAAATCCCCGTCGGAGAAGTGCTCACTTACCAAGACATCGCCCGCAAAATCGGCAGCCATCCCCGCGCAGTCGGCGGTGCATGCGGCAAAAACCCGCTGGCCTTAGTGGTACCGTGCCACCGCGTCGTCGCCAAACAAGGCTTGGGCGGATTTTCCAGCGGAGAAGGCGACGCGCTGGCGATTAAACGCTGGCTGCTGCAACATGAAGGTGTTGAAATAAATAGCAAATAAATTTATTGCAGCAAGTCGTATCAGAAATAAAGTTTATTTACTGCTAAGGCCGTCTGAAAACCAACCGGTATACAAACATCTATGAATGACCTAATCGACCGCCTGCTCGAACACCTCTGGCTCAACGACCGCCTCAGCCAAAACACACTCGACAGCTACCGGCGCGATCTGCAAAAAGTCGCCGCGCGCTTGGCCGAACACGGCCTCAATTGGCAAAACGCACAAAGCAGCGACTTATCCGCCGCCATTTACCATCCCGACGAGAAAACCCGTTCGCAAGCCCGCGCCCTTTCCGCCTGCAAACGCCTCTACGGTTGGCTGCTCGAAACCGAACGGCGCAGCGATAATCCCACCCGCCACCTCACCACGCCCAAACAGCCCAAAACCCTGCCCAAGCTGATTACCGAAACACAAATCGACGCGCTGCTGAATGCGCCCGACACCGAAAGCACACACGGCTTACGCGATAAAGCCCTGTTGGAACTTATCTACGCCACCGGTCTGCGCGTCAGCGAAGCGGTCAAACTCAAAATCGGCGAAGCCAATCTGCACAAAGGCATCATCAACACCATCGGCAAAGGCAACAAACAGCGCATCGTGCCGCTCGGCGAAGAAGCCGCTTACTGGATAGAACGCTACCTTGCCGAAGCCCGCCCGCTGCTGTTGAAAAACAAAGCCTGCGACGAATTATTCGTCAGCCAGAAACGCACCGGCATCAGCCGCCAGCTCGCTTGGATGATTGTCGAAAAATACGCCCAAGAAGCCGGCATCCACCGCATCAGCCCGCACGGACTGCGCCACGCCTTCGCCACCCATCTCGTCAACCACGGCGCCGACCTGCGCGTGGTGCAACTGCTGCTCGGCCACGCCGACATCAGCACTACCCAGATTTACACCCATGTTGCCAACGAGAGGTTGAAAAACATCGTGCAGGAACACCATCCGCGCGGTTAAGTTAGCGGTTAAGTTATTGGTGCAGAAGTGAAAACAGGCCGTCTGAAAATATTTCAGACGGCCTGTTTCTTAACTGTCAAAATCAGATCGTTCAAAATGTTAATCGAACAACATACGCCCAACCGTCCATTATCATTTCTTCATTTTCCGCTACAATAAAACCTTTCAGATTAATCCGCTTATCCATGCTGCTCACCACACCGCCCATCGCCCCCAAAACCCTGCAAACCCTGCAGCAATTGGGCATACACACACTGCAAGACCTGCAACAGCTCGGAGCCGCCCAAACTTTTCTGCTCTTGAAAGCAGCCGGGCAAACCGTTACCCGCAGCACACTTTGGCAGCTGGCCGCCTTAATCGAAGGATCGGCACCGCAAGACTTGTCGGAACACTGCAAACAACAACTGTTGCAAAGCATACGCCGTCATCCGCCCGTTGCCGTTTTCCCTAGCGAATCCGACATGGAATATTTTATGCGTCATGCACTGGCGGCAGCGGCAAAAGCGGCAGAATCGGGCGAAGTGCCGGTCGGCTCGGTTATCGTCCATCAAAACCGCATTATCGCCACTGCCTACAACCGGTGCATTCAAGACTGCAATATCAGCCACCATGCCGAAATCATGGCTTTAACCCAAGCCGGACAAACGCTGCAAAACTACCGTTTGGAAGACTGCGACATCTACATTACCCTCGAACCCTGTGCCATGTGCGCCGGAGCCTTGATCCAAGCCAGAGTCCGACGCGTGGTATACGGTGCGCCCGAAAGCAAAACCGGTGCGGCCGGCAGCGTTACCAACCTATTTGCCAACACCATCCTCAACAAACATACCGCCGTCAAAGGCGGCGTTTTGGCAGACGAAAGCCGAAACCTGCTGCAGCAGTTCTTCCAAAACAAACGCCGTTCCAACCCGGCCGGATACACATCGGATTAATTTCCGCCGCCGTTTTTCAGACGGCCTGAATGCCGTGAAAAACCGATAAACCGCTTTACAATCCCCAATCTCGAACAACAAACCGTCCGGCCAGCCGTCAAGGCGCGCAATGCCATAGCAGAAACAAAGTTTATTTGCGATAATACTTTTTTACCCGTTTACCGAGCTGTGCCATGATCAGCCAATTCAAGCATATCGGCATCGTTACCCGCCCCCAAACACCGCATATTCAAGAAACCCTCAAAGTTTTGATGGATTTCCTGATCGGGCTGGATTTGAATGTTTATCTGGATGAAGCCAGTATCGAACACGGTGCGGCCACCCTGGAAGATTGCGCAAAATGCCACATCACCGATAAAGACCATCTCGGCAAAAAATGCGATTTGGTGATTGTGCTCGGCGGCGACGGTACTTTTCTCTCCGTGGCTCGGAAAATCGCTCCCTACCGCGTTCCCATTATCGGCGTGAATCAAGGCCATCTCGGCTTCCTGACCCAAGTTCCCCGCAACAAAATGGAAAAAACCCTCTCGGGCATGCTGACCGGCAAATACCTGCCTGAAGAACGCATTCTGCTGGAAACCCAAGTGATCCGCGACGGCTATCCGCTCACCGGCGCACTGGCGCTCAACGACGTAGTGCTTTCACGAGGCGGTGCGGGGCAAATGATTGAATTCGAAGTATTCATCAATAAAGAATTTGTTTATACCCAACGCTCCGACGGCCTGATTGTCTCCACGCCGACAGGCTCTACCGCCTATTCTTTGGCCGCAGGCGGCCCGATTCTGCAAGCCAGCCTAAGGGCTTTTACCTTGGTACCGATTTGCCCCCAATCCATGACCAACCGCCCGATTGCCATTTCCGACACTTGCGAAATCGATATTCTGGTGACGCAAGGCGGCGATGCGCGCGTGCATTTCGACGGGCAGTCGTTTGTCGACATCCAAACTTTCGACCGCATTCAAATCCACCGCTACCGCCATCCCCTGCGTGTTTTGCATCCGACCGACTATCAATACTACAAAACCCTGCGCCAAAAACTGCATTGGGGCGAACAGCTGGTTTAAACCGTTTTACATAGGCCGTCTGAAAATTCAGACGGCCTTAAAAATTCCGGCTGAAATTTACTTTTAAGTAAATTTCAAATCCTATATTTTGATATTTACTTAAAAAAACAAGGCGCGTACAATCGCAGCATCTTTTTTCACTCCGAGCACATCCGCTTATGGACATCACCGAGCTTCGCAGACACAACCTGCGCCGCTGGATAGAACGCCTGTACAACGGTCAACAGTCCCTGTTTGCCGCCGAAACCGGTATCAATCAAGGCGAGCTTTCCTCCCTGCTTAAAAACAAAGCATTCGGCGAACGCAAAGCACGCAAAATCGAACAATCCGCCGGTATGCCCTCATGCTGGCTGGATCAAGACCACAACGGCCATCCAAACGAAGCCTATTCCACACCAACCACAACATCAAAGAGCCGCTCCATGCACATTTCCACCATTCCAGAAATTTTAGCCGACATCAAAGCCGGCAAAATGGTCATCATTACCGACGCCGAAGACCGCGAAAACGAAGGCGATTTAATCATGGCTGCCCAATTTGTAACGCCGCAAGCCATTAATTTTATGATCAAACATGCCCGCGGATTGGTGTGCCTGCCGATGAACGACGAGCTGGTCGACCGCTTAAACCTGCCTCAGATGACGCAGAAAAACGGCGCACAATACGGCACCAACTTCACCGTATCCATCGAAGCCGCCCACGGCATTTCCACCGGCATTTCCGCCGCAGACCGCGCCTTAACGATTCAGACGGCCGTGTCGCCGACGGTTAAAGCCGAAGACATCGTCCAGCCCGGCCACATTTTCCCGCTGCGTTCGCAAAAAGGCGGCGTATTGGTGCGCGCCGGACACACCGAAGCCGCCGTCGATCTAGCACAAATGAGCGGCCTGATTCCCGCCGGTGTCATCTGCGAAATTCTCAACGACGACGGTACCATGGCGCGTATGCCTGAGCTGATGAAGTTTGCCGAAGAACACAATCTGAAAATCGGTACCATCGCCGATTTGATCGAATACCGCAGCCGCACCGAAAGCCTGCTCGAAGAAATGGGCGACACCACCGTGAACACCCCTTGGGGCGAGTTTCAGCAGCATGTGTATGTCGATAAACTTTCCGGCGAAACCCATTTGGCTTTGGTAAAAGGCGAATTGTCGCCCGAAAAAGAAACCTTGGTGCGCGTACACGAGCCGTTTAGCGTGATGGACTTTATCCAAGCCGACCCCAACCATTCTTGGTCTTTACCCAAAGCGCTGGAGCATATCCAACAAGCCGAAGCAGGCGTGATTATCCTGTTGCACCGCACTGAAGACGGCGCGGCATTATTAGACAGAACCTTGCCGAAAAACAGCTTCCAAGTACGCAAATGGGACAGAAAAACCTACGGCATCGGCGCACAGATTCTAGCCTGCTTAAACGTGCAAAAAATGCGCGTGATGGGCAAACCCTCATCCATGAACGGCCTAACCGGCTTCGGTTTGGAAGTGGTTGGCTTTGAAGAAGCGCCGGTTTGAAAGTAAAAACAAAACCGGTTCAAATTTCTTTGACTTAAGGCCGTCTGAAATTTTCAGACGGCCTTTGCTTTAACGGCTGCTTTTCCGGCTTCCGGGCATTTCCAACAAAGAGCTTCCTGCATACCGTCTATCTAAACCGCTGCGTTTCACATACAATGCTTCACGGCTCGCAAGGCCGTCTGAATCATTCAACCCCCACACATAAAAAGAAGAATCCTTATGAGCGACAACGCCAACCGACATGCCGCACCTTTACTCGTCATCGGCTGTATCGTTTTCGGCATGGGCAGCCTGATTGTCAAATTCGTCCCCGTCGGCGCTTACGCCATTGCCTTTTGGCGTTTGGCAGTGGCTGCCGTTATCTTCTGGCTGCTGATGCGCTTTTTCGGACAACGCTTTCCTTCGCAACGCAAAGCCATACGCAACGCCTTGCTGGCAGGTGCGTTTTTGGGTATCGACTTGGGACTGTGGCACGAAAGCGTACACGCCGTCGGCCCCGGCATTTCCACCCTGCTCAACAGCCTGCAGATTTTTTTCCTTTCCGCCATCGGTTTCTTTTTTTTCGGCGAACGCCTCAGCAAACTGCAAATCTTCAGCCTATTAATGGCCGTAACCGGTGTCGCCATGATCGGCAGCCCCGAATTCCACCACAACACCGATGCCGTCTGGGGATTCATCAGCGGCATCGTATCCGGCGCCATGCTCGCACTGTCGATGGTATTCGTACGCAAAACCCATCAAGTCCAACAAACACCCCTTTTCCCCATGATGTTACTGGTCAGCTTCGGCGGCATGCTGGCCCTGCTCCCGCCGATGCTGGCTTTCGATTTCCACCAACTTTACCCTACCACCTTGCGCGATGTCGGCTTGATACTCATCTACGGCGCCGTCATGCAGTGCTTTGCCTGGGGCTTGATTGCCTATGCGATTCCGCTGCTGTCTTTATCGCTAACCGGCCTGCTTTTATTGAGCGAACCCGTTGCCGCGCTGGTATTCGACTATTTCCTGCTCGACAAACCCATCAACGCGGTACAGTGGGGCGGCGCATTCCTTACCTTGGCCGCCATTTATCTCGGTTCGCTGAAAAACAAACACGATTAATCTTCTGCGAAAAACAAGTAAATCGTGTAAAATTCCAACTTTAAACACAACACCTCCGGAACATGAACAAATTTGCCAATGCACTTTCAACCGCGCTGGGGCGCTGTATCGCCGCCAAAACCGTCAGCGAACAAGGACAGCCGGTCGGCTTCATGTACCGCGAAGTCCCTGTTTTTGAAAACGACAGCGGTTGGCGCTTTTTCAACGGCAACGAAACTGACGAATACACCGACAATCCGGACAACTTTACCGTGTACGGCATCAGCCATATCAGCAAAAACAACCCTGCCATAGAAGCCTTTCTCAACCAACCCGAAGGCACGGCATGGGAGCTGGGCGAAAACGGCACGTTCCAAGCCGTTGCCGACTGGCAACCCAAAGACTGAACCGCAAGCCGTTTGAATTTTCAGACGGCCTCGCTTTTTTATTTCCGAAAGAAAACATGAACATCATCGAACCCAACATTAACGGCAAAGACCTGCGGATCGGTATCGTACAGGCACGCTTCAGCAACGAAATCGGCAGCGCCATGGTCGAAGTCTGCACCCGAAAACTGCAGGAATTGGGCGTTAAAGACAAAAACATCACGCTCGCCACCGTGCCCGGCGCATTGGAAGTCCCCATCGTTCTGCAAAACATGGCTTCCAGCGAACGTTTCGACGCCCTGATTGCCATCGGTGCCGTCATCCGCGGCGAAACCTACCACTTCGAACTGGTAGCCAACGAATCAGGCGCAGGCGTCACCCGTGTCAGCTTGGATTACAACATCCCCATCGCCAACGCCATTCTAACCACCGAAAACGACGAACAGGCACACGCGCGCATTGAAGAAAAAGCCGCCGATGCCGCCGTAGTAGCCGTGGAATGCGGCAACTTGGTAAACTATCTGTTGGCCGACCAGCTCGACGACTAAACCGCACGACCCGTATTTTTCAGACGGCCTCAGTCTTATTTCTGCATCAAAAGGCCGTCTGAAATCCAAGCAAGAAAAAGGAAACATCATGAGAACACCCCGTCGCCGCGCACGCGAATTTGCCGTCAGAGCCTTATACCAAGCCACACTCAACGAAAGCCCGGCACCGGAAATCGTTAAAAATATTCAGGAAGATACCGAGTTGCAGGCCGAATTTGCCAAAGCGGATCAGGAGCTGTTTACCAAACTGTTTTACGGTGCCTATTCCAACCGCGCCGAATATCTCGAAATTATCCGCCCTTTACTGGACAGAGATGAAAACGAACTCAGCCCTATCGAACGTGCCGTATTGCTGATGGCTTGCCACGAATTATCGGCCATACCGGAAACCCCTTATCCCGTTATCATCAACGAAGCCATCGAAGTCACCAAAACTTACGGCAGCACCGACGGTCATAAGTTTGTAAACGGCATTCTCGACAAATTGGCTTCAAGATTGCGCCCCAACGATCCCAAGCGCAAATAACAAACAGTTGAAACCCGGCCGCCCGTTCAAACCGCAACCATGAGGCCGTCTGAAAACAACCGTTCCACACTTGCTACTACTAAGGAAAAAATCATGTACCACTATAAATCCGATGCCACCCAATTTTTAGACGACTACATCGAAAAACATCCCGAAGAAGCCGCACAACGCCTGAAAAACCGCGGCCTGCTGTGGGATGTAGAACTCAACCCCGAAGAACAGGCCGGTTTCGAAGCAGCCAAACTGCCCAAAAAACCCTACGCCTACCAGCCCGACTAAAACAGGCTGCCATGACCACAAACACACGCAATATCGATCCCGGGCTTACCGCCTATTTGCGGCAAATCAGCGAAGTTGAACATCCCGCACTTGTCCGTCTCAGACAACGCACCGAAGGACACCGCTTAGGCAAAATGGCCATTGCCCCCGAACAGGCCGCCCTGCTCACCTGGCTGGCACGCTTGATGAAAGCCGAACGCTATTTGGAAATCGGCGTTTTTACCGGTTACAGCAGCACCGCCATGGCTTTGGCTTTGCCCGATCAGGCCCGCATTACCGCCTGCGATATCAATGTCAGCTTTACCGATATTGCGCATGAAACCTGGCAGGCTGCAGGTGTGGCGCACAAAATCACCCTGCATCTCCAACCCGCTCTGCTGACTTTGGACGAACTCATCGAAAACGGCGAATCCGAAAGCTACGACATCGCCTTTATCGATGCCGACAAACCGCCCACACCGCAATACTTCGAACGCTGCCTGCAATTGGTACGCAGCGGCGGCATGATTGCGATCGACAACGTATTGCTCAACGGCAGGGTCATTTCACCGCCCAACGAAAACAGCCCGCCCAGTCTGCCTATTCTGCAAGCCTTCAACGCCTCGCTACCCCGCGACAACCGTATTATTCCGATTACCCTTCCCGTCGGCGACGGCTTGACCCTGCTGCTGAAGAAATAACCGGAGAAACCCTAATGAACCGAATCGGCACATTACTGCTTTCCACCGTTTTTCTACTGAACGCCTGCGCAAGCGCAGCATCCCAAGCGGCCGAACCGCCAAACGCAACCGAGCAGCCTGCCGCCAACGGCATCCCCTACCCCGAGCCCGATTTACACAGCCAAATCAACCATCTCGGCATTCGGGTCGCACGCTTGGAAAACCAAATCGAACGGCTCCAGCAGCAAATCGAACAACTGGAACACAGAAAACGGCAAGCCCTGCCCGCCCCCGTTCCCTATCACTTTCCGACGCAGCACACACCGGCGGACAGCGTCCAGCCCCAAGCCGTACAAACCCTTAGGGAAGCCCAACAGCAATACCGCCAAGGCAACTATGCCGCTGCCGCTGCCCTATTGAAAACCGCAGACGGCGGTAACGGCGACGAAACCGCACGTCTGAGCCTGTATCTGCTGTTTCAAAGCCACTTCCGTTTAGGCAATTGCGAATCCGCCATTCAAACCGGCCTGCGCTACGCCAACCGCTTCCGCGGCAACGACGAAGCACCCGAAGCCTTATACCGTGTTGCCGAGTGCCAAGCCAAAATGCAGCAGAAAGACATTGCCCGCGACACATGGAGCAAGCTGATCCAAACCTACCCCGAAAGCAAAGCCGCCAAACAGGCATACAAAAAACTAAACGTACGTTAACAATAAGGCCGTCTGAAAAATATCGATTTTCAGACGGCCTGCGTATTCAACCCCAATTTTAAAGGAAATTCTTATGGTACAAGTCGGTATCATCATGGGCAGCAACAGCGATTGGCCCGTTATGCAGCACGCCGCCCAATTCTTAAAACAATTCGGCGTCGAATTCGAAGCGCGCGTCGTCTCCGCCCACCGCACCCCCGATTTGATGTTCGAATACGCCGAAACCGCCCGCGAACGCGGCATTAAAGCCATTATCGCAGGTGCAGGAGGCGCCGCACATCTGCCCGGCATGGTTGCCGCCAAAACCACCGTACCCGTTTTAGGCGTGCCCGTTCCCAGCAAATACCTGCGCGGAGAAGATTCCCTGCTCTCTATCGTGCAAATGCCCAAAGGCGTACCCGTCGCCACCTTCGCCATAGGTGAAGCCGGCGCCGCCAATGCCGCCCTGTTTGCCGTGTCTCTGCTGGCAAACGAAAACCCCGATTTGGCGCAAAAACTGGCACACTTCCGCGCCAAACAGGCACAAACTGTTTTAGAAATGACGTTGCCGGAAGCGGAATAAACTTAATTAGCCAACAAAAAAGCCGTCTGCAAACCCTTCAGTTTACAGGCGGCTTTTTTGCTGCCGCTAAAATATGAAATAAAAATACCGCATTCCCCGCTGGAACGACGGCCGGATGAAAAAAGTCAGTCAGCGCAAACCGGATATTGATACTCAAATTTCCATCCGAAACCAAACTGCTTAATAGGTCTCCACAATCCAAGACTGCTACAAAACCGAACCTAAAACAACGATTTTCCTAACCTGAGGCCGCCTGAAAATTTTAAGCGCAAACCCAGTTTCGGGCTGCGTCCATATCTGCCCAAATCTGCTGTTTCAACTCATCGATACTGTCAAACTTTACTTCGTCGCGCAGCTTATGCAAAAAACGTACTTCTATTCTCTGACCGTATAAATCGCCTCCGAAATCAAAAATATGCACTTCCAATTTCTGCCGGCTGTTGGAAGAAACAGTGGGATTGTATCCGAAGCTGGCAACGCCGCGCCGCTTGCCGAACTGCCCTTCCACCTCGACCACAAATACGCCGCTCAATGCGTAATGATGATTGGGCAGCTGCACATTCGCCGTCGGACAACCGATGGTACGGCCTAGCTTTGCGCCGTGTTTTACCCTGCCGCCCAAGCTGTAATAATCGCCCAAAAGTTTTTTAGCATAATCCATCAGGCCGTCTGAAAGTGCTTTTCGGACAGCGGTGCTGCTGGTCCGGATATTTTCGGTAATCACCGAAGGTGTACGCTCGGTTACCATATCCTGCTGTTTTTGCAGCAAATCGAAATCGCCGACACGGCCTGCACCGAAACGAAAATCGTCGCCGATCAGCAGATATTTGGTATTGAGCGTATCGCGCAGCAGGCTGCTGATAAAAGTTTGCGCTTCCATATCGGCAAATGCCTGATTAAAGCGCAAAATCCACACCGCATCCACGCAGCCGGTTTCTTTCAAAAGCTTGAGTTTGCGGCGCAACGGGCTTAAACGGTAAGGCAGAGGGCGGCCGCTTTTGGCGGCGAAAAATTCCTGAGGTTGCGGCTCGAATATGACTACGACAACCGGCAGATTCCTGCTCTTTGCTTCTTCGCGCAAACGGCGCAGGATATGCCGGTGTCCGATATGGACGCCGTCGAAATTACCGATTGTCACAGCCGCACCTTGCGGAAAATCAGGACTACATCCCTGACCGAACCAGATTTTCATAACTTTTTGGCAGTTCAAACAAAAGACAATCCGGCATTGTAAACCTTATTAACCCTTTTATAAACCTTGCAAGGTTTGAAAAACATCTGCAAACCTGCGGTAAAACACCGTTATTTTCTGCTTGAAGATAAAAACTTTGAATAAAAAAATTTCAATTGGGGTATTTTCTTGTAAAATATCGGGTTCGCCGGCTTGCCCTGCAGGCTTCGGCACATCTTTTTATCATTTCCGTGCGTGCAGCCATTGCCCGTGTTTCCAATACCAGCAACCAAACCGCAAAATTTGGTTTTTCCGGACAGCAAGACAAACATATGGATTTTCGTTTCGACATAATTTATGAATATCGCGAGATGTTCTTATACGGTGCATTAACTACCCTCGGCCTGACCGTCGTTGCCACTTTGGGCGGCACCATACTCGGCCTGATCGGCGCACTGGCACGGATTATCCGCTTTGAAAAAGGCAATCCGCTACTGAAAGCGTTGGCTTGGCTTATCCGCACGCTTTCCTCGATTTACGTTACCCTGTTTCGCGGCACGCCGTTGTTCGTACAAATCTTTATTTGGTATTTCGTGTGGGCGGTAGCCTTAATCCACCCTGCCGACGGCCTGCTGGTGAGCGGTGAAGCCGCCGTTGAGCTGCGCCGCGATTACGGCGCGCTGATTGCCGGCTTGCTGGCATTGACTGCCAACGCCGGCGCCTACATTACCGAGATTTTCCGCGCCGGTATCCAATCCATCGACCGCGGCCAACTCGAAGCCGCCCGTTCTTTGGGTTTGTCGTATCCGCAAGCCATGCGCTACGTGATCATTCCGCAAGCCTTGCGCCGCATGCTGCCGCCGTTGGCCAACGAATTCATCACCCTGCTGAAAGACAGCTCGCTGTTGTCCGCCATTGCCGTAGCCGAGCTGGCTTATGTACAAAAAACCATTTCCGGCCGCTTCGGCGTTTACGAAGAACCTTTATACACCATCGCCTTGATCTATTTGGTGATGACCATGTGCTTAAGCTGGTTCTTCTCATGGATGGAAAAACGCTACAACACCGCCGGCCACCGCTAAAAGGCCGTCTGAAAAAACACCTGCCAAACAAACGGCAGGTGTTTTTTTATCCCAATCCTCAAAATTTCAGACGGCCTCCACCGTCATCCTGCTCAAACCTTTTTCAAAACCCCGGGCATAACGGCGCGGTATCTGGCCGCTGATCATACCGTTTTGCACCGTTGTTTCATATTCGCACACCAAACGCTCCTCCGGCAGCTCGTTATAAGAATAATCCTCGTTAACCAACGGCGACACTTTGCTGAACAAACGCCACTTCACACGGCTGCCGTCCGGCAAAGCATAGGCCGCCTGAAAACCCGAATTACCCTCATTGCAGCCGACATGGAAGCGGAAATCGTCGAAATCGTCCGGCGCAGGTAGAGGCAACGCATCCATAAAACCGAAAATACGGTCGTGCGCACACAAACTCTGACGCACATAAGGCCAAACCTGCTCGCGCAAAAACCATTGATCGGCAAAATGGCGGGAAGCCAACGGCTTGGCCACATACGCCTCAACCTTGCCGCGCATATCCGGCACCGCACCGGCTACCGCACCCCACAAACCCGCCAAAATCAATTCCGTATGCGTTCCCGCATCACGCAGCGTATGAAACAGCTTGCCGCTTGTCACCCACTCGTTGACCGCTTTTGCTTCACGCTGTGAAATCACCGAATCCGCATCACGGAAAATCACACGGCCGGCCTCTTTATCGTCCATCGCCAAAAAACGCCACATCGTACCCGGCCACTGCTCCGCCGCTTCGTCCACGCGCACCACTTCCGCGCCGTATTGGCGCAAACGCCGCAAAGCCTGCTCCGGCACACTGCCGTCCACATAAAAACGGCACACCCAGCCCGGATAAACCTCCCCGGCCAATTCCGCATTCATGACCGCCGGCTCGATATATTCCGAACTGCCGCCAAACAGCGAAAACGCAATAACATTCTTACCGCCGGCCGCAACCGTTTCCGGCAAAGCAGGCACGACACACGCCGCCGACACCGCCTCATCGCGCAGCGTCAAAGCCTGCAGGCCGTACACCGCACAACGCTCCCAATCCTTCTTACCGCCATAAGCATGCGCCAGCGCATCCAAAGAATTCATATGCCGCGCATCACGCTGCAACGCCTTTTTCGCATACACAATCCCCTCGTCCCACAAACTGCCCTTCACCGCCGCCGTTGCCGCATCGCTCAACGGCACCACCGACTTCGGAATCAGCTTATGCGCCTTGACCGCCTCCAACACCGCCTCGCGGTATTGCTGCCTATCCATATATTGTCGGAATGCAGCCGAAATCACATCCAGCTTTTTCTGTATTTTCTGCAACTGCGGCGAAAGCTTCGGTTTCATATTGTTATTTTCCCCATAATTTTTAATATCGAAAAACAAGGCCGTCTGAAAAATCCGCCGCTTCCGTGTTAGGAAACCCCGTTTTTTCAGACGGCCTCAATCATAACCTTGTCTATTGTATTTTTTCAAATGCAGCAGGTCACGCCGCGCCGTTCACAACATATTTACCACTACGGCTTGCGGACAACCTGCGCCGCATTAATCGGCAAAGAAGAATGCGACACTTTAATGTGCGGCAGTTTCTGCTTCAACAGATAGCGGAATGCTTCCACTTTTTGCTCTCCTCCTGCCCGCTCTTAATTGGTGCCTAGAATGACTTCATCTAATTTGTCGCAAATATCAGCGTATTCCACTTTAAAGTGTTCGATGGTTTGGCCAAACCTTTGGTCAGCCTGCCGGGCATCCGAAGCTTTGATGGCTTACTCCATATAACACTGCCCTAGCCAAGACTGAGCATTCACTTGGTTTTGAATGTCTTGTGTTTTATCCGGAATGCTTGCTAATGCCTCATTCAGCTTTTGAATAGCTTCATCATATTTTCCAGCTTTGAATAGTTCGTATCCTTCATTTATCAATTTAGCAGCATCCATCATTTATCCCTTGATTAAATCCATAAGTAACCATTGCGTATTTTAATAAATTTTGAAGTGAAATTGTTTCCAAATCCTTCACTATCCATTTCATACCAACAGCTTGCAGTTGAGGCCGTCTGAAAATCTTTTTTCAGACGGCCTCTAATGTTTCCCAACAACCTTCAAACTCCCAAATAACTTTCCCTGCTCGCCAGCCAGCGGTTGAGATGGGCTTCGACGATGTCGGGGTTCTCTTCAATCAGTTGGGGGGCGATTTCGCGGGCTTTTTCTAAAAGGTGCAGGTCTTCTTCGAGGTTGGCGAAGCGGAGCATGGGTACGCCGCTTTGGCGTGCGCCGAGAAATTCGCCGGGGCCGCGGATGTTGAGGTCTTGGCGGGCGATTTCGAAGCCGTCGGTGTGTTCGTAGATGACTTTGAGGCGGGCTTTGGCCAGCTCGCTCAGGGGTTCGGCGAAGAGTAAGACGCAGGTGCTGGCGGCGGCTCCGCGGCCTACGCGTCCGCGCAGTTGGTGCAGTTGTGCCAAGCCCATGCGTTCGGCGTGTTCGATAACCATGAGGCTGGCGTTGGGTACGTCTACGCCGACTTCGATAACGGTGGTGGCGACGAGTACGTTCAGACGGCCTGCGGCAAATTCGGCCATCACTTGGGCTTTTTCGGTGGCTTTCATGCGGCCGTGGACGAGGCCGATGCTGAGTTCGGGTAGGGCCGCTTGAAGGGCGGCTTGGGTTTCGGTGGCGGTTTGTAGTTGCAGGGTTTCGCTTTCTTCGATGAGGGGGCAGACCCAGTAAACCTGCCGCCCTTTGCGGCAGGTGTTGAGTACGAAGCCTTCGACTTCGGGGCGGCGCAGGCTGTTGACGAGGCGGGTTTGGATGGGGGTGCGGTTGGGCGGCAGTTCGTCGATGACGGAAACGTCGAGGTCGGCGAAAAAGCTCATGGCCAGCGTGCGGGGGATGGGGGTGGCGGACATCATGAGCTGGTGTACGTCTTGGCCTTTGTTTTTGAGGGCGAGGCGTTGGGCGACGCCGAAGCGGTGCTGTTCGTCGACGATGACGAGGCCGAGGTTGTGGAACTGTACGTCTTCTTGAAAGAGGGCGTGGGTGCCGACGGCGATGGGGGCGAGGCCGTCTGAAAGGGCGGCTTTGTTTTGTTCTTTGGCTTTTTTGCGCTGGCTGCCGGAAAGCCATGCAACGCTGAGGTCGAGCGGCTCGAACCATTGTTTGAATTTGAGGTAGTGCTGTTCGGCGAGGATTTCGGTGGGCGCCATCACGGCAACTTGGCTGCCGGCTTCGATGGCGGTGAGGGCGGCCAGGGCGGCAACGATGGTTTTGCCGCTGCCTACGTCGCCTTGCAGCAGGCGGTGCATGGGGTGGGTTTGGCGCATGTCGGCGCGGATTTCGGCCAGCACGCGCTGTTGGGCTTGGGTGAGGGAAAAGGGCAGGGCGTTGAGCAGTTTGCCCGACCATTCGCCGGTGCCGTGCAGGGGGGCGGCCTGCCCGCTGATGCGTTTTTGCCGTGCGAGCCGCATGGAAAGCTGTTGGGCGAGCAGTTCGTCGAATTTGAGCCGCTGCCATGCGGGGAGGGTGCCGTCTGAAAGTTGGCGGATGCTGTAATCGGGCGGCGGGGCGTGCAGGAGGCGCAGGCTTTCGGCCAAGTGCGGCAGTTTCAGACGGCCTAAGAGTTCGTCGGGCAGGGTGTCGTGCAGGGGCAGGGCTTCTAAGGCCGTCTGAACGATGCGGCGCAAGGTGGGCTGGTTGAGGCCGTTGACGGTGGGGTAAACGGGGGTGAGGCTTTCGGCGAGGCTGCTGTTGTCGGCATCGCGGATTTTGGGGTGGATCATTTCGTCGCCGTAAAAACCGTGTTTGATTTCGCCCACGGCGCGGATGCGTTTGCCTTGCGCCATTTGTTTTTGATGGCTGGGGTAGAAGTGGATGAAGCGCAGAAACAGCACGCTGCCGGAATCGTCTTGAATCTGCACGATGAGCTGCTTGCGCGGTTTGAACTGCACTTCTTGCAAAGTTACGACGCCTTCGACTTGGCACGGCACGCCGATAGGTGCGTCTTTTATCGGCATGATGTGGGTTTCGTCTTCGTAGCGCAGCGGCAGGTGCAGGGCAACGTCCCACGGGGTGTGCAGGTTGAGCTTTTCGAGCTTTTTGGCGGCGGTGTCGGTGATTTTGAGCAGCTTTTGGTGTTCAGGTGTCATGGCGGCTGGGGCGGGTTGGATGATCAATAATGGCGGCACGGTACCGCTCCGCCCTATTATAGGGAGAAAGGATGGAAAACTGAAATCGACGCTGCCCCGCCCTACTCTGTTTCTTTAACAAAAAAGAATAGCAAAAGGCCGTCTGAATTTTCAGACGGCCTTTTGAAGATGGAAAACAGGCAGTTCGGATTATTCCGGAATGCGCAGTTTTTGTCCCGGATAGATTTTGTTCGGGTCGCTCAACATGGGTTTGTTGGCTTCGAAAATTTTCATGTATTTGTTGGCATCGCCGTAGTATTTTTTGGCAATGGCAGACAGCGTGTCGCCGCTGACTACGTCGTGATATTGCGCCGCTGCGGCAGCCGGGAAGTCGAGCAGGTTGTCGACGTCGGATACCCCGGTTACGTTGCCTGCCGCCAAAACGGCTTTCTCGGCGGCTTCTTGCGAAGGCGCGGAACCTTTCAGGGTAACCTTGCCGCTTGCGCCGTCAAAACTCACTGCCAAGCCGGTTAAGCCCAGGTTTTGGGTTTCGATGTATTTTTGAATGGCGGCGGAAGCTTTTTGGTTTAAGTCTTCTACGTTGGCCGCAGCGGCTGCCGCTACTTCTTTTTCGTCTTTACCGAAAAGTTTCTCGCCTGCATTTTTAATAAAGCTGAATAAGCCCATGTGTTTGCTCCTGTGTGTATCAATAATCGGCCAACCTTTGTCGACCCCCGCTATCTTGTGGCTTCACACCGTATTTTTCAAGCGCGCGGGCTTAGGATTACTTTGTTTTACATAATCCGACAGAAGCCTTAGGATTGTTGCTACAATACGTTTTTTATTTTTTCAGACGGCCATGGGCAGCGAAATCAGCTACTTCACTCTGTTTCTTATCGGTTTTTTCGGCGGCGGACACTGTATCGGCATGTGCGGCGGCTTATCCGGCGCATTTGCCCTGCAGTTGCCGCCGCATATCAACCGCTTCGGTCTGATCCTGCTGCTGAATCTCGGCCGCATCAGCAGCTATATCCTTATCGGCACATTGTTGGGCGCGCTCGGGCAAATCGGTATTTCTTTAGACGAAACCCGCCAGCTGCAAAATATTCTGTTTATTGCCGCCAATGCTCTGCTGTTTTTATTGGGACTGTATTTGGCCGGAATTTCTGCCGCGGCTTCAAAAATCGAAAGCCTGGGCAAGCCGGTTTGGAAACGCCTGAATCCGATTTTAAATAAGCTGCTGCCGATCCAAAGCATTCCCGCCTGCTTCGGCGTCGGCCTGTTGTGGGGCTGGCTGCCCTGCGGTTTGGTGTATAGTGCCTCGCTTTACGCGCTCGGCGGCGGCAGCGCGGTTCAAGGCGGTATGCTGATGGCGGCGTTTGCTTTGGGAACACTGCCGAATCTGTTGGCCGCCGGTCTGTTTGCCACCCAATTGAAAAGCCTGCTGCAAAACAAAAACGTGCGCCGGATTGCCGGGCTTTCGGTTTCCGCTTGGGCAATTTGGCAGCTTGGGATTTTTCTGGGCTTTATCCGATTATGAATATCAACAGGCCGTCTGAAATTTCAGACGGCCTGTTTCACCAATCTACCGCAAATCCGATCTTAAGCAATAATTTTCCAAGCCATACGGACGGCAATCAACAGCAGCAGCAGACCGAAACCTTTTTTCAGCTTGTCTGCCGGCAGTTTGTGCGACAACTTTACGCCGGTGGGCGCGGCAATGATGGTGGCAAACGCCAGCACCAAAACGGCAGGCAGGTAAATAAAGCCCGATGCGCTTTCCGGCAAGCCTTCCGCATTCAAACCTGCCAACCAATAACCGATGGCGCCGGCAACGGCAATCGGCCACCCCAAAGCGGCCGACGTGCCGACCGCACGGTGTACCGGCACATTGCAGAATGTCAGATAAGGCACGGTTAACGAACCGCCGCCGATACCGATCCAGCTCGACAATACGCCAAACAGCCCGCCGATGCCGAACAAGCCTTTTTTGCCGGGCAGCTGGCGCGACGGTTTCGGCTTGACGCCCATCAGCGCGCGGACGGCCAAAATAAAAATAAACACGGTAAAGAAAATCTGCAGGCCGGTTTTCGGCAGATATTGGGCAACCACCGCACCGCCCGCCACACCGAGCAGCGTTCCCGGAATCATGCTTTTCAATATTTCCCAATCAACCGCCTGCTTTTTATGCTGGGAATACATGCTCGAAAACGACGTGAACACCATCACGGCAAAAGTTGTACCGATGGCTAAATGTTGGGCATAGGCGATGCCGTCCAAACCCTGCATCTGCAAAATCCACAACACCAGCGGCACCAGAATCGTGCCGCCGCCGACGCCGAAAATTCCGGCAATCAGGCCGGTCAGATAGCCGACCGCCAACATCATGATAATGGTTTCCCAAGCCCACATGGTTTCGCTCCTATTAATCTTGTTTATTTTGTTTTTGTTCGACATAAGGCCGTCTGAAAATTTCAGACGGCCTTATGATAAATACGGTTTTAGTGTTTGCGCGATTTAAACCATTTCATGGCAAACACCACATAGCCCGACAAGCTGTATCCCAAGAAAAACAGGAACAACACCAGCGAAGGCTCCCACGCCACCACCAGCAGGCCGAGCATGGCCAGAATCATCACGAAAAACGGCACTTTGCGGCGGACGTTGATTTCTTTGAAACTCCAAAACGGAATCTGCGCCACCATAGACAAACCGGCAAACAGGGTAATAATCAGCGCCCACCATTCTACCGCCGGAAACACTTCATAACTGTGGTCAACCCAAATCAGGCCGACAATCAAAGCCGCCGCCGTCGGGCTGGGGATACCGATAAACCAACGCTTGTCCACCTTGCCGATCAAGGTGTTGAACAAAGCCAAACGCAACGCCGCACAAGCGCAATAAATAAAGGCCACGGAATAGCCGACCTTACCAAACTGCCACAGCTGCCATTTATACACGATCAACGCCGGTGCGACACCGAAGCTCACCATGTCCGCCAAGCTGTCGAGCTGCTCGCCGAACGCGCTTTGGCTGTTCGTCCAACGCGCCACCCGGCCGTCCATACCGTCCAGCAACATCGAAATAAACACCGCAATCGCCGCCGTTTCATAATGGCTGTGCATGGCCTGGGTAATGGCAAAAAAGGCGGAAAACAAAGCGGCGATCGTAAAGGAATTCGGCAGCAGGTAAATACTGTTCTGGCGCAGAGAAAGCCGGTTTGTACGGTTTGGTGCAGGTGTTTCCATAATTTTCGATATCCGGCCGCGTTCAGACGGCCTCTGTCTAAAAAAGCCCATTATACCGCATAGGCAGGCAAAACCCTATTCCCCCGCCCTGCTTAATCGCAGATTGGAAATCGGTTATACTGTTTCGGTTAAATCCGTAAAAAATACCAATCTGACGATGAACCAGGAATCTTTCACCCAATGGCAGCAATGGGAGCTGCTAAGCGAAAAAGCCGTTAACTTCGGCATGAATCTGGCCGCCGCGCTGGCCATCTTTTTAATCGGAAAATGGCTGGCCGGAAAAATCGTCCGACTGCTGCGTTTGGCGATGAACCGCGCCAAAGTCGATATTACGCTGGTCAGCTTTTTATGCAATGTGGCTTATGTATTGCTGCTGGTTTTGGTAATCATGACCGCACTCAACCAAGTGGGTGTACCGACCACGTCCGCTGCCGCACTCATCGGCGGTGCCGGCTTGGCCGTAGGTTTATCGCTGAAAGACCAGCTGTCGAACTTTGCCGCCGGCGCGCTGATTATCTTCTTCCGCCCGTTTAAAGTCGGCGACTACATCAAATCTTCCGGTTTTGAAGGCTATGTGCGGGAAATCAAAATCGCCCAAACTTCGCTGCGCACTTATGCCAACGAAGAAGTGGTGATTCCGAACAGCCTGATTATGGGCGGTACGATTATCAATAAATCTTCACTGCCTTTATGGCGTGCGCAAGTAAAAGTCGGCGTGGATTATGCCTGCGATCTGAAAGTTGCCAAAGCCGCGATTCTCGCTGCGGCAACCGAACACCCGAAGTGCCTGCAAACGGAAAAGCAGGCCAGCGTACAGATCACCAACCTTGCCGACAGCGCTATCGAAATTACGCTGTGGGCGTGGACAACCGAAGCCGATTGGTGGGGCTTCCAATGTGATTTATACGAACAGGTCGTCGAAAACCTGCGTGCCGTCAATATCAATATTCCGTTCCCGCAACAAGACGTACACATCACCGGGTTTACACCCGATTCGTCCAAATAAAAACGGCAAGGCCGTCTGAAAAATCCGGATATTTTCAGACGGCCTCTTCCGTTTGCCGCTGATTCCCAAACCATTCAATCTGCGTTTTAATGTTTAATTAATAAGGAAAACGATATGAACAAAACCCTACTCCTGCTGCTTGCTGCCTTGTCCGCTCCCGCTTTTGCCCATAGCGACGCCCGTTTGAACGCTTTGGAAGCGCGTATCGACTATCTGGAAAAACGCATCGCCCTTTTAGAGCAAAACCAAAACCGCCACCAAAATATCATTATCGAACACCGCTCTCCGTCCAATCGGGTTTATATCTGCAAATTGTCGGTGTTCGGTAAAGATTACGAAGCCTCCGATAAAAACGAAGGTCTTGCCCGTTTGGCGGTCAAGAAAGCCTGCAGGAAAACCAACGACGGCATCTTCTGCCAAGAACACGATATCCGCTGTAAAAAATTCGATTAAACATCAGCCGTTTTGCGCTGACCGCAACTTTATTGCCCAAAAAGGCCGTCTGAAAATTCAGACGGCCTTTTTGCCATATTTGACCCGATAACCACAATCAACCGGGCGGCTCTTGCCCCTGTTTCGCAAACTGCTGTTATCGCCTACAATAACCGGCTTATCCCACTTCGAGACGGTTATGAGCGAACTTCAAAAAGGCGTTATTGCAGCCATTTTGTCCAACATCTTGTTCGGCGTGCTGTATCTTTACGGCCGCTGGATGTCGCCCATGAGCGGCACCGAAGTTTTCGCTTGGCGCATGGTCAGCATGTTGCTGCTTTGGCTGATTCTGCTGTTTAACCGCCGCACCGCCGAAGTGACCGCCTATATACGCAGTATCGGCACCGACTGGAAAAAGTGGCTGGCAATTCTGCTGCCGACGCCGATATTGGCCAGCCAACTGTGGCTGTTTATGTGGGGGCCGCTAAACGGCTACGGCGTCGATGTGGCCATGGGCTATTTTCTGTTTCCTTTGATGATGGTGTTGTGCGGCCGGATTTTTCTGGCCGAATATGTCAACCGCCTGCAATGGCTGGCCGTCGGCTTTGCCGCGCTCGGCGTTATGCACGAATTGTGGCAAACCCATGCTTTTTCATGGGCAACGCTTTGGATTTTCGCCACTTATCCGCTCTACTATATCCCTCGCCGTACCCTGCGCGTTCCCGTATTCACCGGCCTGCTGATTGATTTGACTTTTATCACGCCCGCATCGCTCGCTTATTTGTTGATGCAGCCTCACGGCATGGACGTATGGTCGGAGCCGTCGAAATATTGGCTGCTGATTCCGCTGCTGGGCTGCGTCAGCACGGCGGCCATGCAGCTGAACTTACAAGCCAGCCGTCTGCTGCCGGTTACACTGTTCGGCATGCTCAGTTATCTCGAACCGGTTTTACTGTTTGCTTTGGCCGTTATGGTGCTCAAAGCACCCGTATCGGCACAGTCGCTGATTACTTACGCTTTAATATGGACGGGCTTGGGACTCAGCCTACTGGACGGTTGGCTGAAAATGCGCAAACCGAAACATACTTTGATACCGTAATGCCAAGGCCGTCTGAAATTTCAGACGGCCTTTATACTGATCAAGCAAATCGGTTTGGAATCAAACCGTATGAATTAAGGCAAGCTGCTGATGACGCCGTTTGCTCCGGCAGCCTGCGCCAAACGGTACAACACTTCCTGCGGCATATCGCCGTGCCACAGGCGGGTAATATTGGCAATCACGGGCAAGTGGCTGACTTTGCGTGCACGCACCACCGCATCGACATCCAAGCGGTAGGTATGCTCGGGCTCGAAACTCAATGTGCCTGCTTCGCCCAAAATAATATGGTGGTTGCCGCGCAAAGCAATGTGTTCGGCCGCAATCAGCCACTCGTCTACACGGTGGTGTTTGTCTTTGCACAACACCACCGGCGTATTCAGCCGGCCTACTTCGTCCTGCAAAGCACGGTTGCTCATCAGCTCGCCGCCCAAATACAGAATATCGGCCTCCGCCGCCAATGCCGGCTCAATCTGGCGCACATCGCGTATCCGCACCATAATCGGCTTGCCTGTCGCATGTACGTTGCGGACAAGGGTCTGCATTTCCCGTATCTGCACCGATTCGCTGCTTGCTGCCTGACCATGGCAATCGGCATAAGGCCGCGAAGGCAGGTAAAACGGATCGGTCAGCACCGCATCGGCACGATCCAAACGCACCGTATCGGTTGCAATGTCCAACATTTTGCCTCCGCCGAACACCACACCGCGCACGGCAATCATGCTGTCTTCCGGCTGGGTTTCACGGCTGATGATCCGCCAGTCGCTCAATACCCGTATTGCCCGCTCTACTTGCGGCAGGTTTTCGATCTCATGCGGGTGAAACACCCTTTCATCGCCAACCGCGCCGATAATCGTCCGTTCTTCTCCGCGGGAAACGTGTTCCTGCAAACCGCGGCTGCGGATTACCTTAATCACATTTTCAACTGCCGACTCATCGGCATGCTTCTGCATCACGATAATCATGAACCACTCCTTTATCCTGAATCAACGCATACTATAGCAAATCCGACAAATTGACCATGACACCGCCTGACCGCCTGCCGGATTCAAACGCAATCCGGGCATATCCGCCGCAAAATAATCCGCCCTATTTCCAATCAAATCAAGCGGCCGTGTACTCCGGGTTTTCAGACGGCCTTCGTGTGATATACTCAACGCTCGTTTTCCATTACAGCGTCCGACATGACCCGCCTTTTCCAATCCGGTAAATTCTGGCTTAAGTTCATCAGTTTTTGCGGCATGGCCGTATTAATCGGTATCCTGAGCCTGCATCTGCTTCTACAACAGATTTTCAGCACGGAACGTCTCAGCGGACTGGCCGGAGAAATTGTCGGCAACACCAACCGGACCCTCAGCTTCAACCACAGCAACATCCAACGCAGCTGGCTGCCCCGCCCTACCGTTACCCTAAACCAAATCAGCATCAGCCGCCCCGACTCCCCCAATGCGGCCGTACAAATCCAAAGCATGAAGATAGGCTTGGCCTGGCAGAGCCTGTTTGGCGGCACGCCCGCAATTGAAAAATGGGTGGTCAACGGTTTGGACGCCGAGTTGTCGGAAACACCCGAAGGCAGCTGGAGTTTGGCAGACTTGCTACAAAACCGCAGCAGAAACACGCTCAAGGTCAACCGTTTTATCGTTGAAAACAGCCGTCTCGATATCCATAGACAAGAACAAAGCTACCGCGTCCGCGACCTTTCCCTCAAAGTGCTTAAAGACAATGATGCCTACCGCATCGAAAACCAAGGCAGTATCCAATATCGCGGCAATACCGCCCAATGGACGGGCAGCGGCAGGCTGACCGGTACGCAAAAAGGCTGGTACATTCCGCATCTCGATTTATCGACGGAATCACAAATCCGAAACCGCCCGGTCAAACTCTCGATTCAAAGCAATTTGGAATGGCATGCCGCGACCCGGCAATTGACGCTCAACAACACCCATGTCAGCGGCAACAGCCCCTTTGCCGACCTGCATTTCAACGCCGAAGCACCGGTTGCCCAATGGCAGAACAACGTACTCAACATCGGCAAAATCAGCGGCCTGTTTACAGCAAAATACGAACAGGATTTAACCGTCAACAGCTCTTTCATGTTGGCCAAACTCAATCTGCGCCGCAATATTGCCACTACCGAAGAATTCGAATTGAGCAACAGCCTGCAAACGCCCCGCTACCAAACCACCGTCAATCTTTCCGGCGACCTGCTGTGGGAACGCGGCCGCGCCCCCACTTCGCACAATCTCAAAGTAACCACCCTGCAAGACAAGCAAGGCAGCGCGGCACAACCCCGTTTCTCCGGCCTGCTGAACGGCACTTTGCAAGGCACTTCCCCGCAAAACTGGCAACTGGATTTGAAAGGCATGTTCGACCGCCACCCGGCTTCCCTGTCCCTAAACTACACCGCAGGCGAAAACGGCAGCAAACCGGTTTTAGGCGGGAAAATCAACCTGCAGAAATTGATATTGACCCCATATTTGGAAGGCTTCGATGCCCAAACCGAGTTGGTTTACCCCAAGCTCCTCGGCTATGCCTGGATGCCCGAACTTCAAACAGAACTCGCAATCGGCAGCATGATCATGCCCGGCTTATTGCTCAACAACCTGAATACACAGCTTGCTGCCGACGAAAACCACATTTCCTTATCCCAAGCCAAAGCCGACCTCTACGGCGGCAAAGTCGAAGCCGGACTGACCGTGCGCAACACTACCCCCCTTTCCTACCATTTGCAGCAAAAAGGCAGAAACATCAACATCCGCCCGCTCCTGCAGGATATTCTCAACTACCACAACATCAGCGGCAACGGCCACACTGCTATCGACCTGACCGCACAAGGCAGCAACCGTGCCGATTTAACCCGCTCATTAAAAGGCAGCCTCAAACTCAATGTTTCCAACGGTGCCTGGCTGGGTATAGACATCAGCAATGTCCTGCAAAATGTCCGTAACAATACCAAGCTCAAAGACATCGATACGGAGATCCATACCCCTTTCCGCCAATTGTCGCTCAGCAGCACCATAGAAGAAGGCATCAACCGTCACAACGACACCGAACTGATTGCGGAAAATTTCATTATCCGCAGCAACGGCCAAACCAATCTGAACGACCAAACCATCGAAGAAAACCTGACCATTTACAATGCCGCCAACCCCAAAGCCAAACCCATTCCCCTGAAAATCAGCGGACCGCTCGACAACCCTTCCGTAACCGTTGACTTCCAACGCCTAACCTCCGGTCTGCAAACACCGGAAGAACGGAAAAAAGCCTTAACCGACGCCCTCAAAGAACAATGGCAATGGCTCAAGCCGCGTAATAACACTGCGCCACTCTCCGGCAAATAATGTTTTAACCGCAAACAGAAAACAATAAATAAACGATACGGCAATACAAAATCCATATTGATAAAAGATATTTGCTGAATATTTTTCAGACGGCCTCAACCATGACCTACCTAGCTTGGAACGGAATTCCCCCGTTGACAGATCTCGTTAAAACCTATCGGCAGCACCCCGCGCCGCAATATTGGATTATCTGCCTGCAAAATGATACCTTTCCGACTTGGAGGCCGTCTGAAAATCCAAATGCCACAGAAACCCTATTGCATCAAAACCTGATCAAACAACAGCAATGCCTGCAATTCAACAGCGCCAACGTATTTGAAAACATCCTGCCCGGTGTTTATTTGTGGATACTGCCGCCGGCCCATGCCGGCCGCATTCACGAATATTTTCCAACCACCCCCGTTTGGCAAAACGAACCGGTAGCACAAAGCCTGCCCGAACCGCAAAAACCATGGTTTGACATTCCCCGCCCCCGGCAGCCCGAACATGTTTTAATCATCGGAGCCGGTATAGCCGGCGCTTCGACCGCATACGAATTGGCCAAACACGGCGTATCCGTCACCGTTATCGAATCAGGCAAACCCGCACAGGCCGCTTCAGGCAACCACCAAGGGCTGCTGTATACCAAAATTTCTCCGCACGATACCGAGCAGACCGAACTGCTGCTCAGCGGCTACGGCTATACCCGCCGCTTGTTGCAACATATACTGCCCGACCAAAACGGCTGGGGCGGCAACGGCATACTGCATCTTGATTACAGCGAAGAAGAAAGCCTGCGCAATCACACATTGGGGCAACAAACCCGACACCGCCACCTCTATCGCCACCTGTCGGCACACGAAGCCGGAGAAATTTCCGGCATTCCCCTGCGGCACAGTGCCCTATATTGGCCGCAAGGCGTATGGCTGAATCCGGAACGCCTGATTCAAGCCCTGCTCGATCATCCGCTTATCAAAGTCAGTACACACAATCCGCTGGTCTCATGCGGACATGACGGCAAAAACTGGTTGGCACACACAGCCAAACACACTATCCGAGGCAGCCATATCGTCTATTGCACAGGCGCACAAAGCAAACAGATGCCCGATCCCAACGTTTCCCTCCTCCCCTTCCGCCAAATTCGCGGCCAAACCGATCTGCTTCCCGAAAATTCCTTTTCCCGCCAGCTGAAATGCGCCATTTCCGCCAACGGCTATATCAGCCCGGCATGGCGCGGCTACCATTGCTTCGGTGCGACATTTGTACAACACAGTCAAGACACAACCTGGCAGCCAAGCGATTTACAAACCAATATCGACCAACTCAATATGCTCAATGCCGCATTCACCGATAACCCCCAATTATTTTCAGACGGCCTCTCCCATATAGGCCACGCCGCCTTACGCTGCGACAGCGCCGACCACCTTCCCATTGTCGGCCCGCTTGCCGACATCTCCGAAATGCAGCAAACCTATGCCAAACTGGCATTAGACAAAAACTACCGCTTAACCACCCCTTGCCCCTACCTGCCCGACGCCTACATCAACACCGCACACGGCACACGCGGGCTGACTACAGCCCCCATCTGTTCCGCCATGATCGCCGCACACATTCTCGGCCTGCCCCAACCGCTTTCACAACGCATCCGCACGGCAATCCATCCGAACCGCACCATCATCCGTGCCATCGCACGGCAAAAACCGCTACTGCAAAAATAAACAACCGGCTTAAAAAGCCGGTTGTTTATTTATAAAAAATCAAACTGTCAATCACAGAATTTTTTGATGTCGTTGTTGTATCGTCGAACCAATTCCACCTTATTTTCCGAGCGGGCAAACTCGGCAAACTGCCTGTTCATTTTAGCCGTTTTGCAGTCTTCTTCACGGTGCAGCCTACTCAACTCCTCCGCCTGCTTGCTCATTAAAGCCGCTTTTTGCGCTTCATCTTGGCTGCCGGAAGTGTCACTTTGCGAAGCGGTAACGCGGTGCGTACGCACATTCACCGTTCCCGTCCTCGAAGGCTGCAGATTCCAAGGCTCGTCCGAATAAGTTGTTTTACCCTTTTCATCCCAGGTGAAAACGCCTTTTGCAGGGAGAACAGACAGACTCAATCCGCCCACCAATCCCCATACCACCCAGTTAATGTGTTTCATTTTATTGTTTTCCGTTTTACATTAATTATTACAGCAAAAATCAATTGTACTGTTTTCTCCATCTGATGTCATGCAGAGCCTGTAAATTATTTAACAGCCTCCTTACCAAATATTGGTAAGTTTGTTACAATATCGTGCATCTTGCACAAACTGAAAGCCCGAGCATCATGCGTATCGTAGAAAAAGCTTATACTTTTGACGATGTTTTATTGGTTCCCGCACATTCCCAAGTGCTGCCCAGAGACGTCAAGCTCCAAACTCCCCTCACCCGAGAAATCACCCTGAATCTTCCCCTGCTTTCTGCCGCAATGGATACCGTAACCGAAGCCAAACTGGCCATCTCTATGGCTCAAGAGGGCGGTATCGGTATCATTCATAAAAACATGACGCCCGAAATGCAGGCCAATGCCGTTTCCAAAGTAAAACGCCACGAAAGCGGTATCGTTAAAGATCCGGTAACCATCGGCCCGAATATGCTGATTCGCGATTTGTTGGCCATGTTGTCGCAACGCAAGCGCAAAATGTCCGGCCTGCCTGTGGTAGAAGACGGCAAAGTCGTCGGTCTGGTTACCAACCGCGACCTGCGTTTCGAAAAACGCCTGGATCAACCCGTTTCCGCCATCATGACGCCGCGCGACAAACTGGTTACCGTACCGGAAGGCACCAGCGTTGAAGATGCACGCGATGTAATGCACGACCACAAAGTCGAGCGCGTATTGGTTGTCAACGACGCGTGGGAACTGAAAGGCCTGATTACCGTTAAAGATATTCTGAAAACTACCGAATTTCCCAATGCCAACAAAGATTCAGACGGCCGCTTACGCGTCGGTGCCGCTGTCGGCGTAGGAGCCGATACCGATGAACGCGTCAAAGCGTTGGTAGAGGCCGGTGTAGACGTGATTGTCGTCGATACCGCACACGGCCACAGCCAAGGCGTATTGGACCGCGTAAAATGGGTTAAAGAAAACTACCCGCAAGTTCAAGTCATCGGCGGTAATATTGCTACAGCCAAAGCCGCTTTGGATTTGGTAGCTGCCGGTGCAGATGCCGTTAAAGTCGGTATCGGCCCCGGCTCCATCTGTACAACCCGTATCGTTGCGGGTGTCGGCGTTCCCCAACTGACTGCCATCCACAACGTAGCCGAAGCGTTGAAAGGTACAGGTGTTCCCCTGATTGCCGACGGCGGCATCCGCTTCTCCGGCGACATTGCCAAAGCTTTGGCGGCCGGCGCTTCCTGCGTGATGTTGGGCGGCATGTTTGCCGGTACCGAAGAAGCACCGGGCGAAATCGAACTTTACCAAGGCCGCTCGTATAAATCCTACCGCGGCATGGGTTCTTTAGGCGCTATGAGTCAAGGCTCGAACGACCGTTATTTCCAAGACAAGCAGGACAGCACCGATAAATATGTACCCGAAGGCATCGAAGGCCGCGTTCCTTACAAAGGCCCGATCGTACAGATTATCCACCAACTGACCGGCGGCTTGCGTTCCAGCATGGGTTATTTGGGTTGTGCAACCATTGCCGAAATGCACGAAAAAGCCGAATTTGTAGAAATCACTTCGGCCGGCATGAGCGAATCACACGTTCACGACGTACAAATTACCAAAGAAGCACCGAACTATCACCGTTAAAGATATTGAGGCCGTCTGAAATTTCAGACGGCCTTTTATCAGACAAGCACTCATTATCCAATAATCCCCATCAAACCGTTTTGACTACTTCAACACATTCCAAACAGCCCGATACAATGAATAACTATTCTCTCGAAACCCTGATATCCGCACACGCTTACTGCACCGAAAATTTCAGCACACTCTCCCAACCCCAAATATGCGGCTGTTTCCACTGCCAAAAACTCTTTCCGTCTACCGATTTAACGGAAGAAGACTTTATCGAAGAAGATTCCGGCAAAAAAACGGCTTTCTGCCCCCACTGCGGCATCGACGCCGTAATCGGCTCAAACGATCATGAGCTTAACCCCGAATTCCTAAGCGCCATGCATCACTATTGGTTTAACTACCGCTGAACCAACTTGCCCATAGCGGATACCGAACACCAGAAAATCAAGTTTACCAGCCAAACAAAACCTAAATAAAATCGACTGTTTTGCGAACAAATTGCCAAAAAAACCGTCTTACTCGAGTTTAATCCGGAAGCATGCAGACCCGCTTTCCCAACAATATTCCGTTTATTCCGCATAACTTTCCGATTCGGTTTCCGCATCTGCATTAAGCGAAAAAATTTCTCACAAAATCACCCGGCACATACTCGTTTCAAATCATGTTAAACGGTATAATCATAGGGATTTTTGTTTGTCGGCAACCGACTTTTGCGGAAACTGCCTACAACCCGAAACTTTCATTATATTAGGAGCGTTTAGATGAGCACTATTATCGACATTTTTGCCCGTGAAATCTTAGACTCGCGCGGCAACCCCACTGTTGAATGCGACGTTTTACTGGAAAGCGGCGTAATGGGACGCGCAGCCGTACCCAGCGGTGCATCTACCGGCCAAAAAGAAGCTTTGGAATTGCGCGACGGCGATAAAAGCCGCTATTTAGGCAAAGGCGTATTGCAGGCTGTCGAACATGTAAACAACGAAATCGCCCAAGCCCTGATCGGCTTGGATGCCAACGAGCAATCCTATATCGACCAAACCATGATCGAGCTGGACGGCACCGACAACAAAGGCCGTTTGGGCGCCAACGCCACTTTGGCCGTATCCATGGCCGTTGCCCGTGCCGCCGCAGAAGATGCCGGCCTGCCCTTATACCGCTACTTGGGCGGCGCAGGGCCGATGGCTATGCCCGTACCGATGATGAACGTCATCAACGGTGGCGCACATGCCAACAACAGCTTGGATATTCAAGAATTCATGATTATGCCCGTTGGCGCAAAAAGCTTCCGCGAAGCCTTGCGTTGCGGTGCCGAAGTATTCCACGCCCTGAAAAAACTGTGTGACGACAAAGGCTTCCCCACCACCGTTGGCGATGAAGGTGGCTTCGCCCCCAACCTGAACAGCCACGAAGAAGCCCTGCAACTAATGCAGGAAGCCGTTAAAGCAGCCGGTTACGTTCCGGGCGACGATGTAGTCTACGCTTTGGATTGCGCCTCCAGCGAATTCTACAAAGACGGCAAATACCACCTGAGCGCCGAAAGTTTGGCATTGAGCAGCGAAGAATTTGCCGACTATCTGGCCAAACTCGTTGACGCTTATCCGATTATCTCCATCGAAGACGGCATGGACGAAAACGACTGGAACGGCTGGAAACACCTGACCGAAAAACTGGGCAAAAAAGTACAGCTGGTCGGAGACGACTTATTCGTTACCAACCCGAAAATCCTGGCAGAAGGCATTGAAGCCGGCGTTGCCAACGCCTTGTTGGTAAAAGTGAACCAAATCGGCACATTGAGCGAAACATTGAAAGCCGTAGAATTGGCCAAACGCAACCGCTACACCAGCGTAATGAGCCACCGTTCGGGCGAAACCGAAGACAGCACCATCGCCGACTTGGCCGTTGCCACCAACTGCATGCAGATCAAAACCGGCTCCCTGAGCCGTTCCGACCGCATGGCCAAATACAACCAATTGCTGCGTATCGAAGAAGAATTGGCCGAAGCCGCCTACTACCCCGGCAAAGCCGCATTCTACCAATTAGGCAAATAAGGCATCATCATGAAGTGGGTTACCCTGGTTTTAACTTTCTTTCTTGCCCTGTTCCAATACAACCTTTGGCTCTCCAAAGGCGGTTGGTACGATATGTGGGAATTGCAAAGCCAAGCCAAAGAACAGGAAGAAAAAAACCGGGCACTCACTTTGCGCAATGAAACACTGGCAGCCGAAATACACGACCTTACCCACGGTCAGGAAGCCATTGCCGAGATTGCACGGGTAGACTTGGGTTACATCCAATCCGGCGAAACTTATTACCGTTTGGTACGTAAACAATAATACCCTTTCCCAAAACAAGGCCGTCTGAAAATTCAGACGGCCTTTCTCTTTATGATGAAGTTGTTTTTGTCAGCCTTAAGTCGGATAACCCTACCCGACACCTTAACCTGTCATTAAAAAGGCCGTCTGAATTTTCAGACGGCCTGTGGTTTTGTTTTTCAAGGCGGAAGCGGTTTATAAAGGCGGTATGTTTGCCGTGCCGCTGTATTTTGCCGGATTCGGGAATCTATGCAATAAGTAGGGCGGGCATCCTTGCCCGCCGATATGCCAAACGGTAACTGTGTTGGATACGGGACGATGGCGGGCAGCAGGGATGCCCGCCCTACCGGGTTTACTGTTCAAAGGCCGTCTGAATTTTCAGACGGCCTCATTTAACATCACTCAATCAGTTTTATTTACCCAAAGCACTCAACACGTTGCCAACCACTTCATCAACAGCCACGCTTTGCGCTTCGTTGTCGGTACGCTTGGCGTATTCGACGTTGCCTTCTTTCAGAGCGCGGTCGCCGATGACGATGCGGTGCGGAATGCCCAAAAGCTCGGAATCGTTCAGCAACACGCCGGCGCGTTCGTCGCGGTCGTCGAGCAGTACATCCGCGCCTTTTGCCTGCAATTCGGCGTAGAGTTTGTCGGCTGCTTCGCGCACGGTGTCGGATTTTTTGTAGTTCATCGGCACAATCACCACTTCAAACGGCGCCATTGCATCTGTCCAGATGATGCCACGTTCGTCGTTGTTTTGTTCGATGGCGGCGGCCACGATGCGGCTGATGCCGATGCCGTAGCAGCCCATTTCCATGATTTGCGCTTTGCCGTTGTTGTCCAAGAAGCTGGCATTTAAGGCTTTCGAGTATTTGTCGCGCAGTTGGAACACATGGCCGACTTCGATGCCGCGCGCCAATTTCAGACGGCCTTTACCGTCGGGGCTGGGGTCGCCTGCGATGACGTTGCGTAAATCGACAAACTCAGGCTCGGGGCAATCGCGACCGAAGTTGAAGCCGGTGTAGTGGTGGTCGTCTTCGTTGGCACCGATCACGGTGTCGGCCAGTTTTTCAACGGCGAAATCGGCATACACTTTGCCTGTGAAGCCGACGGGGCCGAGTGAGCCGCCGCCGGCGCCGAAGGCCGTCTGAATGGCGGCCGGGGTAGCCATGGCCAAAGGTGATTTTACGCCGGCGAGTTTTTCGGCTTTGATGTCGTTGAATTCGTGATCGCCGCGCAACAGCAGCAACACCAATTCGCCTTCTTCTTCGCCTTCCACCACGATGGATTTGAGCGTTTTTTCAATCGGCACATTCAAAAATGCCACCAAGTCGGCAATGGTTTTCACATTGGGCGTGTGGACTTTGGTTAAGGTCGCAGTAGCGGCGGCACGTTCGCCTGGTTGCGGCAGGGTCGGTGCCAGCTCGACGTTGGCGGCGAAATCGGATTCGTCGCTGTATGCAATCACGTCTTCGCCGCTTTCGGCCAACACTTGGAATTCATGCGAACCGGTGCCGCCGATGCTGCCGGTGTCGGCGGCGACGGGGCGGTAGTTCAAACCCAAGCGGTTGAAAATTCGGCAATAAGCGTCGTACATGGCGTTGTAGCCTTCCACCAGCGATTCGTAATCGGTGTGGAAGGAATAAGCGTCTTTCATCACAAACTCGCGTGCGCGCATTACGCCGAAGCGGGGGCGGACTTCGTCGCGGAATTTGGTTTGGATGTGGTAGAAGTTTTTCGGCAGCTGTTTATAGCTGGTGATTTCTTTGCGCACGATGTCGGTAATCACTTCTTCGCAGGTCGGCGCCATGCAGAAATCGCGTTCGTGGCGGTCTTTCAGGCGCAGCAGTTCTTTGCCGTAAAACTCCCAGCGGCCGCTTTCCTGCCACAGTTCGGCAGGCTGGACTACGGGCATCAGCAGCTCCACCGCACCGGCGCGGTTCATCTCTTCGCGCACGATGTTTTCCACTTTGCGCAGCACGCGCAAACCCATCGGCATCCATGTGTACAAACCCGAAGCATTGGCTTTGATCAGGCCTGCGCGCAGCATTAATTTGTGGCTGACGAGGGAGGCTTCGGCAGGGGCTTCTTTTAAGGTGGAAATGAAAAATTGACTGGCTTTCATGATATTGTCTTTTTAATAAAATAAGAAATCGGCAAAATATGCGTGATTGTACCGCGAAATGCCCGTGATTTGCAGCATTGAGTGTACCACTGAAAAGTTAATCGACCACTTTTTATGCAATGCCTACCCCATCTCAAGCAATACAGACAACAGCTGTAAATACAAAAAAACAGCAGCATCATAAACATGCCTGCTGGTTTCTTTTATTGCCTCTATTCCAATATTTCCAATGACTTTTCCGGGAAATTTTGTTTATTTTTTAGTCACAAATATTATGACTATTGCTTCAATTAGTTTTTTTTGAATTCCATAGACCTTATTCACAATGTTATCCACAAAAACTGTGTATGAATTCCTAAAAATAATATTGCGCCTTTCTCTACCATCGAAAAGCGCAATAGAAATTATTTCAATATTATGAAGCAGCTTGCAGTTTGTTTAACCCAATATCAGCAAAAACGGCTAATTTACTTTGATATAGGCCGTCTGAAAACCCCAAAACCTAATCAACACAGCCCGATTTACGATTCACGTCGCTCACTAATCTTATCCGACACTTCCACTTCATGCGGATTGATCCTGGCATTATCCTCCTGCCCCAAACCTATCAGCCTGCGCAAACTGGTCATATAAGCATTTACATCCAAACCTTTTCCATAACGCTGTGCCGACCAAATCGTTTCTGCCAACGCTTCCATCATGTCGTGCTCCGCCCTAACCCAATCACCGTTATATTTACCGCATAGCGTTTCATGAATAAATCGAATGCCCGGAGGCTGATCTATCGCCACCTGTTCTTGTATCGACAAATGCAGCGACATATGCAGGAAAGGATTGCTCTCCCCATCTTCAGGAGTCCAATTCTTATCTAAATAATCTTCAATATTGGCCAAATAACGCTCATATTCAGGATGAGCTTCTATAATTCTTAACGCCTTTTGCTGTAAAGCATCAAGCTGCAAAGGCAACAACCTGTTCTGCCAAACATATGCAAAAAAACGCCGTACATCATGCGTATTTACATCATACATAATCTAAAATCCACCTAATTTTGCTACCAAGCATTATCCCAAAGGCCGTCTGAAAAATCAAAAGCCCCGCCTTACTTAATAAACTGGCAATTTACTATCAATACACGTATAATCAAAAATTCCTATCTGGGGGCGATCTTGGTTTCGACGGGGGTTGCGAAGCAGATGCGGGCATACCGGGGTCTCAGATTCCCGTAAAACACTGAACGAAAATAGTCGCAAACGACGAAACTTACGCTTTAGCCGCTTAAGGCTAGCCGTTGCAACAGTTGGTCAATGGGCTGTGTAGCGCAAGCTACGGCAACGTCATTTTACATTGACTGGTTTTCTGTCGGGTTACTTGGCAGGAAATAAGATTTAAGGTGACTGGTTTCCAAACAGCCTGTCTGTCGGCGGAATGGGAACGAGATTCTAAGTAGGCAAGACTAAGTATGTAGAACGCTTTGTAGAGGACTTTCGGACGGGGGTTCAATTCCCCCCGCCTCCACCAAATTTATCTTTTTGAAAAATCTAATATATCTAATTCATTTCTTAAAAAATCATGTAAATAGACTTCTAAATCTGACTTTGCTCTAAATAATTTCATATTTATAAATCAATATCTTATTTTAACAGAGTAAGCTAAACAACATACAATACTTGTCAATCTTACTCAGTAAGTCTATAATTATTTTTCTAAATTCAGTCGGAGTGTGGCGCAGTCTGGTAGCGCACTTGCATGGGGTGCAAGGGGTCGAAGGTTCGAATCCTTTCACTCCGACCAAAAAATTCCAAGAGTTGGTAAAATATTTACCAACTCTTTTTTATTTACCTTAATACCAGATGTCTAATTGCCTTAATTTAGAAAAGACATATTAAGTTATATCTCTAATAAAACTTTTCCTAATTCGTATGGAATGTATCTTAATATGGATTGTTTCATATATTGAGGGATTCCATAGTAGGCTTCTGCGATACTACCGGTAATAGCAGCTAGTGTATCACTATCCCCTCCCAATGAAACTGCTAAACGGATGGAATCCTCAAAATCCTTGCCTTCCAAAAAAGCAATAATAGCTTCAGGCACCGTTTCCATACAGCTTTCATTAAACTGGTAGCCAGGGCGAATCATATCGCAAGTTCTGTCTAAATTGTACTGAAACTTCTCTTCAATATAACGACGTATTTTTTCTTTTTCGATACCCTGTCTTGCTAGAAAAATCGCTGCGGCAGTAGCTTGAGCACCCTTAACCCCCTCCGGGTGATCATGAGTAATGTAAGCTGATTCTTCTGCTCTAAATAGAGTTTCTTCCAATGTATCAAACCGCCAGCCAACTGCCGACACACGCATAGCTGAACCATTACCCCAACTGTTGTACGGTCTTGGCATATCGGAATGTATCCATTCAGCAAAGTTAACGCCATAACTTGCCTGAGGATAGCGGCGACACCATTTCTGCATAATATTATTCAAATTACCGCGACAATCTCCTAAAACCCATTCTGCAACCGCAACAGTACAAACTGTATCATCCGTATAAAAAGATTCATGAGTAAATAATTCAAATTGCTTACATTTGATATTATTAAACTCAAAACGCGAACCTACTACATCACCAATGGCAGCACCTAACATATTTTATCCCCTTCAAATACCATCACTAAATATTTATTGATTCCTACTACAACCTTAACAGTCGCTCTTAGTCAATTACTTTCAAATTCTACATTAAAATAATAAATAAAGTAATTATAAAATTAAGAAAACCGGATTCTAAGCCTCTCCTAAAATAAGGAAAAGTTAAGAATCCGGCTAGTAAATAAATCAGCCTAAATAATGGCTCTACTTAACCACGCTGTTTATCATAATAATGCTCAACCATACCTTTCAGCTTCTGGCTAGCATGAAAAGTAACCACTCTACGCGCTGAAATAGGAACTTCCTCACCTGTTTTTGGATTGCGACCAGGTCGCTGTGGTTTGTCGCGTAATTGAAAATTGCCGAAACCTGATATTTTGATTTCTTCACCTCGAGCCAAAGTAGTACGGATTTCTTCAAAGAATAATTCCACAATTTCTTTAGCATCGTTTTTGGTTACATTGCTTACTTTTTCAACCAAAATATCGGCTAACTCTGCTTTAGTTAATGTCATTTAATTACCTTCTTTTTTAATAGACACGGATTATTACTAATTTTTGCTTATTTTTCAAGGAAATATTTAATTATCAGCGCAATTTCGCACCGATTTTTGCTGCAGCATCCAATAATTTATTTATTAAAGGTTCCACAACATCATCTGTTAAAGTTGCTTCGTTATCCTGCAAAATCACTTTCACAGCCATACTCTTCATGCCTTCAGGCAATCCCGTACCTTTATATACATCAAATACACTGATTTCCTGAATTAACTTATTATCAACTTGCTTTAAAGCATCCAATAATTCGTTATGAGTTGTTGGCTCAGACAAAACAAATGCCAAATCACGGCGAACAGGTTGGAATTTTGAAACATTTTGATAAACTGTTTTTTCTTTGCCTAACACGGCAGGCATATCCAATTCAAACACCAAAGCCGACTGAGGTAAGTCGTATTTTTGCACCCATTGCGGATGTAACTCGCCTAAAAAGCCCACGACAACATCATCGATAACGACTTCAGCAGTTCTCCCCGGATGCAAAGCCGGATGGCAAGCTTTTACAAAACGGACATTTCTTCCTAACAGTAAACTTTCAACATCCGCCTTCAGATCATAAAAATCCACATTTCTAGCCTGCGACGCCCATTGTTCCGGAACTGCCGTTCCATACAGTAACCCACCGATACGCTCATTTTGAATGAAATAACCGTCTTCACCTTTTTGGAATACTCTGGCTATCTCAAATAAACGCACCCTATTATTTTTACGGTTAAGATTGTTCTGCAAGATCTCAACCAAACCACCGATTAAAGTTGAGCGCATAACACTAAATTGAGCAGCCAGAGGATTTTGAATCCGAATAGGGTCTGCATTATTAGCAAAATCTTTTTCCCACTCTTCGTCGACAAAAGCATAGCTGACCACTTCTTGATAACCGCGCTTGGCCATATGGTCGTATATAGAAAAACGTGTCTTTTGAGTTTCGGGCAACCTGAGCATTTTCAGACGGCCTTCGGTGCTATCGGCCGGAATATTTTCATAGCCATAAACCCGCCCGATTTCTTCAATTAAATCTGCTTCGATTTCAATATCAAAACGGAAACTTGGGGCAGTAACAGAAAAACCATCTTCAATCTGTACAGGATTCAAACCCAAATGGCTTAAGATTGATTGAATATGCCCTACCGGAATGTATACACCCAACATTTTTTCAACACGGGCAAGACGTACATTAACCTGTTTTTGCTCCGGCAATTCCCCAATTGCTTCAACAATTTTTCCGGCACGACCGCCACAAATCTTCAATACCAGCTCCGCTGCTCTTTCTATTGCATCATTTTGCAAATTCCAATCCACCCCGCGCTCAAACCGGAATGAAGAATCAGAGCCAAAACCATACTGACGGGATTTTCCTGCAATGATTTCAGGCTCAAAAAAAGCCGATTCTAATACAATATTTTTCGTATTGTCGGATACCGCACTGGCTTCTCCGCCCATCAAGCCGGCAATACTTAAAGCGCCGCTTTCATCCGCTACAACCAAAGTATTGTCAGATAAAGTAACCGTCTTGCCATTCAAACATGCCAATACTTCGCCTTCCCTTGCACGTCTGATAACGATATCACCTTGCAGTTTTTCTGCATCAAAAACATGCATAGGCTGCCCTAACTCCAACATAACATAGTTACCGATGTCTACTAAAGCGGATACAGAGCGGATACCGCTACGCTCCAATCTTTGTTTCATCCAAGCGGGAGTTACAGCTGTGGAATCAACACCTTCAATAACCCGACTGACAAACCTGCCGCAATTTGCTAATGCTTCAATGCGTACAGGCTGGATCTTATCACTGTTAACTTCAACCGAAGGAATCTCTACGACCTGTTTAACGCAACCAGTCAACGCAGCAACTTCACGCGCAATTCCCTTAATACTCAAACAATCGGTTCGATTTGGCGTAATTTTCAATGTAAATACAGAATCATCCAAATCCAAATACTCTCTAATATCTTTACCGATAGGTGCATCATTTGGAAGAACCAACAAACCATCTACACCATCTTCCGGCAAACCCAATTCTTTAGCCGAGCACAACATACCGTTTGAAACCACACCGCGCATCTTTGTCGGTTTGATTTTAAATTCACCCGGCAATACTGCCCCAGGTAAAGAGCAAGGTACTTTAATACCTACTTTCACATTGGGCGCACCACAAACGATTTGTACCAGCTCTCCTGTTCCCACATCAACTTGCGTAACATTCAACCGGTCTGCATCAGGATGTTTCTCAACCGACTTAACTTCTGCAATGACCACTCCGCTAAATTTAGGAGCTGCAGTATTGATTTCTTCAACCTCCAAGCCCGCCATAGTCAGCACATATGCCAACTCATCAGCAGAAAGATTAGGATCGGCTTGCGTCTTCAGCCATGAATAAGAAAATTGCATTTTATTTTTCTCTAAACCTATCGATGCCTGTAATGGCATTATCACAATCAGAAATGAAACAGCAGCAATATCCGCAAAATCAGTTTCTCAATAAAACGAATATTTTCAGACGGCCTTTTATTAAAAGGCCGTCTGAAATACGGAAAATTATCTAAACTGCTTCAAAAAACTTAAGTCGTTATCAAAGAATAAACGGAGATCATGGACATTGTAACGAAGCATGGCAAAGCGATCCAAACCTATTCCGAAAGCAAATCCAGTGTATTTTTCAGAATCAATATTCACATTTCTCAACACATTGGGATGAACCATACCGCAGCCGCCTACTTCCAACCACTTTCCATTTTCACCCATGATATCTATTTCTGCAGACGGTTCAGTAAATGGGAAAAACGAAGGACGGAAACGAACCTGTAAATCATCTCGCTCAAAAAAACGACGGATAAAATCTGTAAATACCGCTTTCAAATCAGCAAAATTCACTCCTTCTTCCACCCACAAACCTTCAGCCTGATGGAACATGGGAGAATGCGTAGCATCTGAATCTACACGGTATACACGGCCGGGAGCGATAATACGGATCGGCGGTTCCTTTTTATCCAACATATAGCGAATCTGTATTGGAGAAGTATGCGTACGCAACACATCACCGTTTTCAACATAAAAAGTATCCTGCATGGCTCGTGCCGGATGGTTTTGAGGAATATTCAAAGCTTGGAAGTTATAAAAATCTTCCTCAATCTCAGGGCCGTCCGCAACTTCAAACCCCATACCGTGGAAAAGTTCTACTACACGCTGTAAAGTTAAAGTAACAGGATGCAAGCCTCCGACATCGATTACCCTACCCGGTAAAGTCACATCCAAAGCTTCTGCAGCCAATTGAGCCTGTAATTTCGCTTCATTTAAAGCGTCACGCTTTGCATTGTATGCTGCCTGAAAGCTATTTTTACATTCATTAATATGGGCCCCGATAGTTTTCCGCTCTTCTGGCGACATTTGCCCCAACTGCTTCAATAATGCATTTAACTCACCGGTTTTGCCCATATACTGAGCCTTAACCAGCTCCAATGCATTAAAATCTGAAGCCGCTTCTACGGCAGCAATACCTGCTGCCACTATTTGATCGACATTTTGCATAGTATTTATACTAATTCGCTTAGTTGATTGATTTAAAAACGCTCTCTACTGATTTTTCGTTTTTTAAAAACGAATTTAAATAAAGCAACACGAGAAAAGCCGGATATTTTAACTCAAATTACATCTTAAAAAAACCATTAATATTACTGATTTTTAAAAAGATTCTCCACAATCAAACAAATTACCTTTCAAAACACTGCAGACAACTATGTTATACAATGCCACTTTAAAAGTGGAAATAAAAAAAGGAAACCGAAGTTTCCTTTTTAAAACTTAAACAAAAGTATTAAGCCAAAGCAGTTTTTGCTTTTTCAACCAATTGGGCAAATGCGGCTTTATCGAAAACAGCCAAATCAGCCAATACCTTACGGTCAATTTCAATTGCAGCACGTTTCAAACCGTTCATGAATTTGCTGTAAGACAAACCGTTTTCACGTGCACCTGCGTTAATACGCACGATCCACAATTGACGGAATTGACGTTTGCGTTGACGACGGTCACGATAAGCGTACTGACCGGCTTTCATTACCGCTTGCTTGGCAACACGGTAGACATTTTTACGACGACCACGATAGCCTTTGGCTAACGCTAATACTTTTTTATGACGGGCACGTGCGGTTACACCGCGTTTTACGCGTGGCATATTCTAAACTCCTTAAGCGTACGGTAACATTTTAGCAACAGAAGCCAAATCACGTTCGTTCACCATAGAGGTGCCACGCAATTGACGTTTGTTCTTGGTGGTTTTCTTAGTCAAAATATGACGTTTGAACGCATGTGCGCGCTTCACGCCACCATTACCCAGTACTTTAAAGCGTTTTTTAGCGCCCGACTTGGTTTTCATTTTAGGCATGGGAGATACTCCATATCATTTATTAGATAAGACATAAGGGGGTTTTAGACAAACACTTGAAACCCCTATATCACGGTTTTTTTGCCGCCCGATAAAACCTACCCTGCGCGGCAATCAGGGCAAGTATTCTATTATAGCTTTACTTTTTTTTAGGCGCAATCATCATAACCATTTGACGGCCTTCCATTTTAGGAAACTGTTCAACAGTACCCACTTCGGCCAAATCTTCTTTTACACGCTCCAAAAGCTGGGCACCCAACTGCTGGTGAGCCATTTCCCGACCACGGAAGCGCAAAGTTACTTTCACCTTGTCTCCGTCTTCTAAGAAACGGTTGATATTACGCATTTTAATTTGGTAATCACCTTCATCCGTACCAGGACGGAATTTGATTTCCTTAATCTGCACCTGCTTTTGTTTTTTCTTGGCCTCGTCACGTTTTTTCGATTGCTCGTATTTATACTTGCCGAAGTCCATAAGTTTACATACAGGCGGCTTAGCTGTTGGAGAAATCTCTACCAAATCCACGTCCTGTTCTTCAGCCATAGCCAAAGCTTCACGGACAGATACGACACCAAGCTGTTCGCCTGAACCACTGATTAATCGCACTTCTTTAGCGGTAATTTCACCGTTGATTCGTGCTTCGCGTTCTTGAGCGATGACAATACTCCTTATAAAAATTAATGATTAACTAAGGCTTCTGCAATTTCTTGCTTCAAATGTTTGATGAAATCATCAACATTTATTGAACCTAAGTCTTCTGCTTTGCGGCGGACCGCCACTTTATTTTCTTGTTTTTCTTTTTCACCGACAACCACCTGATACGGGAAGCGATATTGACTGTTATCGCGAATCTTGTAACCGATTTTTTCGTTACGTAAATCCAATTCGACACGGAAACCTTCGTTACGCAGTCTTTCAACCACTTGGCGACAATAATCGGCTTGATTTTCGGTAATATTCATGACAACCATTTGCACCGGAGCCAACCATAATGGGAAAGAGCCGGCATGGTTTTCAATCAAAATCCCGATAAAACGCTCCAATGAGCCTAAAATTGCCCTATGGAGCATAACAGGACGGGCACGGTCATTATTTTCCGTCACATACTCCGCATCCAACCGTTCAGGCAATACAAAGTCGAGCTGCAAAGTGCCACACTGCCAAGAACGTCCGATTGCGTCTTTAACATGATATTCGATTTTCGGACCATAAAACGCACCCTCTCCCGGCAACTCTTCCCATTCTACACCACAAGCACGCAGAGCTTCGCGCAAACCATCTTCAGCTTTATCCCAAATTTCATCAGAGCCTGCACGCTGTTCCGGACGCAGTGAAAGTTTTACGGCAACATCATGGAAACCGAATTGCTTGTAAATACGCATCAGCAGTTCGTTAAACGCTTGTGACTCCGCTACAATCTGATCCTCGGTACAAAAGATATGTGCATCATCTTGTACAAAACCACGAACACGCATCAAACCATGTAATGCTCCGCTTGGCTCGTTTCGATGACAAGAGCCAAACTCAGCCAAACGCATAGGCAAGTCACGATACGAACGCAAACCATGATTAAAGATTTGAACATGCCCAGGACAATTCATCGGCTTAACCGCATATTCGCGCTTTTCCGACTGTGTGGTGAACATATTGTCTTTATAGTTTTCCCAATGACCTGAACGCTCCCAAAAAGTTTTATCCATAATTTGAGGTGTTTTAACCTCTTTATAACCGGCAGCATCCAATTCTTTTCGCATATGTTGTTCAATGGTTTGCCACAAAGCCCAACCTTTAGGATGCCAAAATACCATACCAGGTGCTTCATCTTGCAGATGAAACAAATCCAATTGCTTGCCAAGCTTGCGGTGGTCGCGTTTTTCCGCTTCTTCCATACGGGTAATATAGGCTTTTAAATCATCTTTAGTCGACCAAGCCGTACCATAAATACGTTGCAGCATCTCGTTATTGCTGTCGCCACGCCAATACGCACCCGCAAGCTTGGTCAATTTAAAGTTTTTCAAAAATCGGGTATTTGGAACGTGCGGCCCACGGCACATATCGACATATTCTTGATGATGATACAAACCCATAGCTTCTACCTCAGGCATATCATCAATCAAGCGCAATTTATATTCTTCTTCCCGCTCTTTAAATGTATTAATGGTTTCCGATCGAGGAGTCATGACCTTGATGACATCATAGTCTTGTGCGATCAGTTCCTTCATGCGGGCTTCGATTTTTGCCACATCCTCGGGGGTGAACGGCTTTTCAGTTGCAATATCGTAATAAAAACCGTCTTCGATAACCGGGCCGATTACCATCTTGGCTTCCGGATACAGTTGTTTAACAGCGTGGCCTATCAAGTGCGCACACGAATGGCGGATAATTTCTACCCCTTCCGGATCCTTTGGCGTAATAATTTGAAGATCAGCATCTTCCGTAATCAAATCACAAGCATCCACCAGCTTGCCGTTTACCTTGCCCGCAACCGTGGCTTTAGCCAAGCCCGCTCCGATAGAGGCTGCAACTTGCGCTACAGACACAGGGGCTTCAAACTGACGGACAGAACCATCGGGCAACGTAATATTCAACATCAAAAACTCCAAAACCGGTAAATGCAAAGAAACAACAAATTATTTTTTGTTATTTATTGAGAATTTTTTATCGGGCATCTTACAAACAATGATAAAAATACCCAAAAATAAGCTTTAAATTTTAGCTGATTGCCAAGAAGCTTGGCAAGCCATACCGCTATCTTTCAGACGGCCTCACGGTAATTCGGCTATAATTCAAACAGTCTGAATCCACTTTACAACATTATGCTGAAATTTACCTTACACAAAAAAGACGGCCTCGCACGCCGGGGTACTCTGGAGCTCAACCACGGCAAAATCGAAACGCCGGTTTTTATGCCCGTAGGGACCTACGGCTCCGTAAAAGCCATGACCCCGCAGAACCTACACGACATCAAAGCGCAAATCATTTTGGGCAACACCTATCATTTGTGGCTTCGTCCCGGTTTGGAAGTAATCGAACAATTCGGCGGTCTGCATCAATTTATCGGTTGGGACAAACCGATTTTGACCGACTCCGGTGGTTTTCAAGTGTTTTCTCTTTCCGATATGCGCAAGCTCACCGAAGAAGGATGTACGTTTAAAAGCCCTTTAAACGGTGACAAATTATTTCTTTCTCCGGAAATATCCATGAAAATCCAAACCGTCTTAAATTCGGATATCGTCATGCAGTTGGATGAGTGCACGCCCGGAGAAGCCTCCCACGATCAAGCCCGAAAATCACTGCAAATGAGCCTGCGCTGGGCGGAACGCTCTAAAAAAGCATTTGAAGATTTGAAAAACCCGAATGCGCTGTTCGGCATCGTACAAGGCGCGATGTATGAAGACTTGCGCGAAGAATCATTAAAAGGTTTGGAACAATTCGACTTTCCCGGTTTAGCCATCGGCGGCTTATCCGTAGGCGAACCCAAGCCGGAAATGTACCGTATGCTGCGCGCTGTCGGCCCGATGCTGCCCGAACATAAACCGCACTACCTAATGGGGGTCGGCACGCCTGAAGATTTAGTGTACGGCGTTGCGCACGGCATGGATATGTTCGACTGCGTAATGCCCACGCGCAATGCCCGTAACGGCTGGCTGTTTACCCGCTTCGGCGATTTAAAAATCAAAAACGCCAAACACAAACTAGACACACGCCCGGTCGATGAAAGCTGCACTTGTTATGCTTGCCAGAATTTCAGCCGCGCCTATCTGCAGCATCTGCACCGCACCGGAGAAATCTTAGGGGCACAACTGAACACCATTCACAATCTGCATTTCTATCAAGCCATTATGGCAGAAATGCGTGAAGCCATCGAACAAGGCACATTCAGCGATTGGCAAGCCAAATTCCATGAAAACCGCTCGCGAGGCGTCGATGCTTAACTTCTGATTTATCGGAAAAACAAATAAGGCCGTCTGAAATTTCAGACGGCCTATTGTATTCTCACAGTACTTCAATCAAATGTTTTTACTTTCCAAATATGTCTCAAGCTGCACCTCATCCAAGTGCCAATGACAAATTTGTACTTCACCATGCAGCAACACCGGAACCAATTCGTTATATTTTTCTTCCAAATCCGGATTCTCGTCAACATCTACAATTTCTAACTCAAAACCATAGCGTTCCTGATAAGGCCCCAACGCATCACGCATTTTATGACACAACGAACAATACTCCCGAAACATCAAAGTCAACTTCATTTTCCACCTTTCAGATACTGCAAAACCGACATCCGCCTTATTTTTCAGACGGCCTCCATAACCACAAATTCATAGCGACAATCCAAAAAAAAGCAGTACAATAGCGACATTATTTTGCCCTTTAAACCGCATTTTAAAGAATTCCGATTATGAAAATCAGCACCCAATTCGATGCCGGTTCGGTTATCGTAACCGATTTGACCGACCCTTCCAATATCCGCCTGAAAATCCGTGCGGACAACGCTTCCGAATTTGCCCAATGGTTTTATTTCCGTCTACAAGGTGCAGCGTATCAGAATTGCGTCATGCATTTTGAAAACGCAGCCGAAGCAGCCTATCCTGCCGGTTGGGAAGAGTACCAAGCTGTTGCCTCATACGACCGCCAAAATTGGTTCCGCGTACCGACACGCTACGAAAACGGCGTATTGACCATTGAACATACGCCCTTGTCAAACAGCGTATATTACGCCTATTTCGAGCCCTATTCTTACGAACAGCATCTGAATCTGCTGGGCGAAGCGCAAGGAAGCGGCCTGTGCCAAATCGATGACTTGGGCAGCACCATTCAAGGCCGCGACATCAACCTGCTTACCATCGGCAACCAAGCCGCCAGCGACTTGAAAATCTGGATAACCGCCCGCCAACACCCCGGCGAAACCATGGCAGAATGGTTTATAGAAGGCTTTTTGGGAAGGCTGCTTGATCCCCAAGATCCCACCGCGCGTACCCTGCTCGACCGCGCAACATTCTATATCGTACCAAACATGAATCCGGACGGCTCGGTACTGGGCAATCTGCGTACCAATGCCGCAGGAGCGAACTTAAACCGAGAATGGCTGGAACCGACTGTCGAATACAGCCCCGAAGTTTATTACGTCCGCGAAAAAATGCAGCAAACCGGCGTAGACATGTTTCTGGATATTCACGGCGACGAAGCCATTCCGTTTGTTTTTGTTGCCGGCACCGAAGGCGTTCCTTCATACAACGAACGCATTGCCAATCTCGAAAGCCAATTTAAAGAAGCCCTTGCCACGGCCAGCCCGGACTTCCAAGACGAATACGGCTACGACAAAGACGCACCGGGGCAAGCGAATCTGAGCATGGCAACAGCATGGGTCGGCGAGAACTTCAAATGCTTGGCTTACACATTGGAAATGCCGTTTAAAGATAACAACAATCTGCCGGATGATGACTTCGGCTGGAACGGACAACGTTCGCTGCGTTTGGGCGAGGCCATGCTCTCTGCCGTTTTGGCCGTCTTGCCGAAGTTGCGCTAAACACGAACGGCAACCAAACTGAAACACCCGTATTAAATAAGGCCGTCTGAAAATCCTGCCAATTTTCAGACGGCCTCCTGCTTTCTCTCCAATACCTTGTGCAACAACGATATTACACTTATATAAATTTATCTTTTACAATACCGACACGACTTTCCGATAAACTTAAAATAACGAATCAAGGTACAATACAGTTCCGGCACAACCGGCACCGTACAAAAGCGGCCGACACGGACAATAAACGAACGGAGTTGCCGAAAACTATGCCGGATCAGCCGTTTCACTTGCGCCTTGAAGCCTGTCAAACAAACCGCACAACACACTGATGATTAAAATTACCCCGCAAAATTTACACTCGACACTCACCACACACTTGGAAAGCACCAATTTTGTTTCCATTCTCGACGCACTTGCCCAATTTTTAAGAAAAGGCGGAGAGCGTCGCGCCCCCGAGCGTTTCAACCAACTGATCAATATCTTGAAACGTGACGAAGCTTTGTGCAGAGTATTCAGTACGCGGTTTTATCTGTGGCTGTCCAAAGTACACGTCTACCCCGCTTTGGTCGGTTTGGGCATTTTTTCCCGAAGCGGTTTCAGCCGAGAAATCGGCATCCGTATTTACGAACGTTTCCTGCCTTCATTCAAAGATTTCAACAATTTAAAAGATGTTTTCCTGCATATTTTCCGTTCCAAACACGATGAAAAATGGCTGCAGACCATCAGCATGCGCCAATGGTTGACTCTTCATCAATTATTGTCTACCCGCGCGGAAAGTCAAAGCATGGAAACGGCCTCCCGCCAAATATTCCAAGCCCGTCTGCACGCACTAGAAATGCTTTCCGTCTGGATTGCGGCGGAAGAGCTGGAGCCTGATTTAGTCAAAATCGAACCCCGCTTGCTTCAGGTCGATTCCGATTTTGTCGCCTTACAGCGTGAAACCGCAAAACTGGTTGAGTTTTACCAGCACAATCCCAATACCGGAAAACACTACGATACGGCTCATATCGAAGTGATACTCGAACAATGCCGTGCCCAAGTCGAATACATCCGCCGCAAGGGTACCGGCGTCGGTGCCGGCTCGTCGGTGAAAGTCGCACACTTGCTCGAACGCTTATCGCAAACTTTGGACAGATTGGATATCCTTTTGGAAATTCAGACGGCCTCTAATTCCGCAATCGCACACCGAAAAACCATAGAACTGCTCAAATCCATCACTTTGGCTGCCATCGAGCAGCACAGCACGCATTTGCTGCGTCGCCAAAGTATCAAAATGCTGGCCAAAAGTATCAGTGAAAACACCAGCGACCACGGTGAACACTATATCACCCGCAACAAATCCGAATATCTGGGCATGCTGTGGTCTGCGGTCGGCGGCGGCGCACTGATTGCTTTAATGGCGCTGAACAAAATCCATATCGGCAATATGGGCTTCGGGCCTTTTTGGACTTCATTACTCTCCGGCTTCAACTACGGCTTCGGCTTTATGCTGATCCATATGCTGCACTTTACCGTTGCCACCAAGCAGCCTGCAATGACTGCCGCACGCTTTGCCGAACAGGTCGAACAAAATGAAAAAGGCCGTGCGGTAGAAATCAAATTGGCCAAATTGATGATTGACGTGGTTCGCTCGCAAAGCGTGGCGGTTTTCGGCAATGTGAGCGTAGCCATCCTTTTGTCCGCGCTTATTGCATACGGCTTTGCCGCTTATGCCCAACAGCCTTTATTGGCCGCCGATAATGTCGCCTATCAGCTGAAATCGATGGACGCAGTAACACAGCCTACGCTTTGGTATGCCGCCATTGCCGGCCTATGGTTGTTTTGCTCGGGCATTATTTCCGGCTTTTTCGACAATCGTGCAAACTATCTCGATTTGCGCCGCCGTTTGGCTATCCATCCGCTATTTAAAAAATTTCTGCCGCCCGTCTTCCGACTGCGCGTTGCCGACTACTTCCACCGCCACTACGGCTCGCTGGCAGGTAACTTTATTTTCGGTATGTTATTGGGATTGACCGGATATTTCGGCCATCTGTTGGGGCTTCCGCTCGATATCCGCCATGTTGCCTTCTCCTCCGCCAATCTGGGCTATGCCGCCGTCAGCGGCGATATCGGCTTTTTCATGTTTTTATTCAGTTTGTTCGGTGTCTTTATGATTGGCTTGGTAAATCTGGTTGTCAGCTTCAGTCTGGCTTTAACGGTCGCCTTACGCTCGCGGGACAGCCGTATCGACAGTATTCCGAAACTGATCAGCAGTATATGGCAGCAGGCAAAAGCCAATCCGCTGAGTTTGTTTTTTCCGGTTCAGACGCAAAATGCGGCTAAAAACGGTAAAAACGATTCCAAATAAGCCGTTTGCCTATGAAACCGATTTCGCAAACACGATACAGGGAATACCGTGGCAACCGCTATGAAGGTATGCTTCCGGCTCATGTCGTAGATTGCCCCGAATGCGGGCAGCGCGTTTCGATTCCCGACCTGCATCAAGGGAAAAAAGCGCACTGCCCAAACTGCAACCGCTATTTGGTCAGAGTTGAAAAAAATCCTTATCAAGCGCCATTGGCCTATTCGGCTGCTTCCTTAATTTTGATGCTGTTTACTTACAGTATGCTGTTCATAACGGTTTCCATGCCGGGCGTAACGTCTATTTTGACGCTGCCGTCGATGTTTGCTTCACTGCTGCAGTCGGATTTCAATTTCCTGGCGGTTACCCTGCTGATTTTGGTATTCGGTACGCCGCTGTTGTTTCTGCTGCTGTGCGTTTATGTTTATACGGCATTAATCAGAAACCGCAATTATCCGGGCTTACTTTACGCAACGCGCGTTATGGTGCGACTCAAACATTGGATTATGGTGGACGTTTTTTTTATTTCCACTTTGGTTGCCTACATTAAGCTCTCTTCCGTTTCAATGACGCAGTTCGGTGCCGCTTTTTGGCTGATGTTTGCATTGGCCGTTATGCTGATCCGTACGTCTTCTTCCATTCCTGCGCACTGGCTGTATCATAAAATTCATTTGATACGGCATAAAAACGCTATTCAGAGGCCGTCTGAAAATACCGGCTGCTGCAGCCGCTGTCTCTACTTCCGCAATCATGATGAAAAAACCTGCGGTGTATGCGGTGCCGATTTGTTTAACCGCCGTCCGCACAGCTTAAAAATCTCGCTCGCCTTTCTGATTGCCGCGGTATTACTGTATATTCCTGCAAACATATTGCCGATTATGATCTCCTCCAATCCGTTCAACGAGCAGATCAATACCATCTTCAACGGTATTGTGTATATGTGGAAAGACGGCGATAAACTGATTGCAGTCATTATTTTCAGCGCCAGCATTTTGGTGCCGGTAGCCAAAATCATTGCCATGCTGTTTTTACTGGTTTCCGCTCACTACAAGCTGCCGATGCCGGCCGCGAAAATGTCTTTGCTGTACAGGATTACCGATTCGGTAGGAAGGTGGTCTATGGTGGATATTTTTGTCATCATCATTTTGATGAGCGCGTTTCACACACCCATTGCGCGTGTACTACCGGGGCCGGCTGCCGTATATTTCTGCCTGGTGGTTATCCTAACTATGCTGTCCGCCTATTTTTTTGACCCCAGACTGCTGTGGGATAAAGAAAAACAACAGTTAGCCCAAGATAAGGCCGTCTGAAAAAACAAAACCTTGCCCATAAGGCGAAAACGATATGACACACAATGATATGGAAACATTAAAGCCGGTACCGGCCAAAACCAAAAACACCAACACCTTTGCTTCGGTCGTCTGGCTGATTCCGCTGATCGCCCTGATAGCAGGCTTATGGCTGTTGGTTCAAAACATACGCAATACCGGCCCGGACATTACTTTGTTAATGGATAGCGCAGACGGCATTGAAATCAACAATACCGTCATCAAAGTATTGAGCGTCGAAGTCGGCCGCGTCACCGCCATAAAATTGAGAGAAGATAAAAAAGGCGTTGCCGTTACCGCACGCCTTACCGCCGATGCCAAGGACATGATGCGCAAAGACACACAATTTTGGGTGGTCAAACCCCGTATCGACCAAAGCGGCATCACCGGCCTGAACACGCTGGTTTCCGGCTCATATATTTCGTTTACACCTGGAAAAATGGAAGAAAGCGAACACACTTTCACCGTATTGGACATTCCGCCGATTGCCGCCATCGGTCAAAGCGGCTTGAGATTAAACCTTGTCGGCAACAACGACAAAATGCTCAGCATAGGCAGCCCGGTAGTCTATGAAAATTTTACTGTCGGCCAAATCGAAAACGCCGTCTTCAATCCTGAAGACCAAACCGTCCGCTATACCGTGTTCATCCAAAGCCCGAACGACAAACTCATCAACGGCAACAGCCAATTTTGGCTGGAAAGCGGTCTCCATATCCAAGCGAAAGGCGACGGCATACGTATTGATACCGCCCCCATTCCCGCCCTACTGTCGGGAGCGATTGCCTTCTCCTCCCCCACCGGCAACGATCAAGGCAAACCGGTTGAAAACAATGCTGTTTTCCAACTGTACAACAACCACAGTCAAATCGAAAACCTGCCCGGAGAACGCGCCCTGTACTACATCGCATTCTTCAAGCAAAGCATACGCGGCCTTACCGAAGGCTCGCCCGTCGAATACAAAGGCATCAATATCGGCGTAGTAGCCGAAGCACCTTACTTCGACAAAAACGACAGCACCCGGATTTTGGCAAACGGCTTGATTCCGGTCAGAATCCGCATCGAACCTTCACGTTTGGAAATCAATGCCGAACGCCAAAGCAAAGAATTTTGGGCACAAGAAATTCAGACGGCCTTAAACAAAGGCCTGACCGCCACCCTTACTGCAAACAATCTCATTACAGGCAGCAAAATGATCGAGTTGACCGACAGGCCGTCTGAAAATCCGAAGCTCAAACCACATAACCATTACGCAGGCAGTCCCGTTATCGCATCTCAGGAAGGAGGCTTGGACGCCATACAGGCACAACTGAACAATCTGCTCGGCAAGTTAAACAAATTGCCGTTGGATAAAACCGTTAACCAAGTTAATGCAACATTGGCCGAATTACAAAACACACTCAAATCCGCCAATGCACTGGTTAATCGTCCGCAAACTAAAGCGCTTCCGCAAGAAATCAATAAAACCCTGACGGAGTTGCGCCAAACCCTGCAAGGCGTCTCTCCGCAATCACCGCTTTATCACGATGTCCAATCTACATTGCAGAATATCGACAAAACCCTGCGGGACATGCGCCCCGTAATCAACAATTTGAAAGAAAAACCGAATTCTTTGATTTTCCAAAGCAATATCAAAGACCCGATACCTAAAGGAAATCAATAATGTACCGTTACGCCTTTATCACTTCCCTGCTACTGCTCGCCGCATGCAGCCATACGCCGCCCCAATACTTCGTATTGCCCGACAGCCAATACCAACGCCCCAACCGTGTTGCGGAAGAAATATCCGTACACGTTATTTTGGCCGAGCCGCTCAACCACAGCGGCTTGGTATACCAAACCGATGCCTATAAGATCAATTTTGCCCGCCAACATCTTTGGGCTTCACCATTAGAACAAATGCTATCGGCAAAATTAAGTAATCTGCTCAACCGCAACCACAGCCGTTACATCTTTGTTCCAAAAACGCACAGTAACAGCAATAAGATATTGAAAATCCACATCGAATCGTTTCAAGGCAGTTATTTAGGCAATACGGTCATCAAAGGTTATGCTTATTGGCCGGACGGCAGAAGCGTACCGTTTGATATCAGCACACCACAACAAGGCGACGGCTACAATGCGATGGTTTCAGCTTTAGACAACGGTTTGGAGCAAGCCGCCATCATGCTGGCACAATAAACACCCAAATAAAAACAGCCTTAAAGCATAATGCTTTAAGGCTGTCTTCTCAGATACTTACCGGATATTATTTATAACCGGCACGCTTCATCAACATTACTGCTTTCGCCTGATTTCTGCCGGCCACAGATACGTTAATCACGTCTTGTTTGAACATACCCCATTTAGCCACTTTAGCATCAGGTTTCACTTTCGGATTGGCAGGATATTCGTGGTTCAAGTCGGCAAACAGGTTTTGTGCTTCATTGCTGGACAGCCACTCAATGAATTTTTGCGCTTCGGCAGGCTGTTTGCTGTATTTGGCTACACCCGCACCGGAAACATTCACATGCGTTCCTTTGCCTTTCTGGTCTGCAAAGAATACACCCACTTTCAAATCAGGTTTTTTATCCAACAGACGGCCATAGTAATAAGTATTGGCAATACCTACATCGCAACGGCCTGCATCAATGGCTTCCAACATAGCGGTATCGTTACCGAACGGATCGGCAGCCAAGTTGTTTACCCAGCCTTTAACTACGGCTGCGGTTTTTTTCTCGCCGTGGTTGGCCATCATTGTACCCACCAATGATTGGTTGTACACATTGTTAGACGTGCGCAGACACAGACGGCCTTTCCACTTCGGATCAGCCAAATCGGCATAAGAAGACAAGTCGGCAGGTTTTACTTTGTCGGTATTGAAGAAAATGGTACGTGCGCGCACGGATAAACCGAACCAATGGTTTTTCGGATCGCGCAAATGAGAAGGAATATTGGCTTTCAAAGTAGCTGAGTTAACCGGACGCAGCAAACCCATTTGCGTTGCTTGCCACAAGTTGCCGCCGTCAACGGTAATAAATACGTCGGCAGGGCTGTTTTGGCCTTCCGCTTTCAATTTTTCCATCAAAGGACCGGCTTTGTCGCTTACCAATTTAATTTGAGTGCCGGTCTTCTTGGTATATGCTTCAGCAATCGGACGCAACAAATTGTCGGCGCGCGATGTGTACACAACCAATTCGGAAGCCAAAGCAGGCATAGCAGCCAACATGGCGGCTGATAATACGGTTAGTTTTTTCAACATTCTCAATTCCTCTACATTTAAGATTTCGATAGTAAGATACTGACTTGCATTCTCAATTTTAAAAGAAAAGCAACATATAAACAAGATTAATTCTTATTTATATAAAAAATTCGGATAAAAATATTGATATAATGTCTAAGCATCTGCCCTTAACGACATTAATAAACTGTTCCTTACAACATGAAAAAATTTTCATTAACCGGCCTGCCCGCAAAACTTTGGCTGATTTTATGTATCAGCCTCATCCTGATTCCGCTCGGCGTCATTCTTTCTTCATTCGGAGAGTTTGATGCCGAAATTTGGAATTTCCTGTTGGAATACCAGCTTCCCGAATTGGTAAAAAATACAGTGTGGTTGATGTTGAGCGTCGGCTTCGGCGTTACCCTGCTGGGAACGTCCTGCGCTTGGCTCACAGCCATGTACCGCTTTCCCGGACAACGCTTTTTCTTTTGGGCGCTGATGTTGCCTCTTGCGGTTCCGGCTTATGTCTTGGCATTTACGCAGTTGGGCATTTTTGATTATTCCGGCCCGGTTAATACGTTTTTACAGGAAAAGCTGGGCTGGGACGGCAGGCTGCCGGATATTCGTAACGGTATCGGTTTGTCTATTGTGATGAGCTTAACGCTTTATCCTTATGTTTATCTGCTTGCCCGCAACGCTTTTTCCAGTATGGGACAACGGGCTTTGGAAGCCGGTGCTTCTTTAGGCTTTTCACCGTTGCGTTCATTCATCAAAATCGCCGTACCTATGGCCAGACCGTGGATCGGCGGCGGTCTGATTTTAGCTTTGATGGAAACTCTGGCCGATTTCGGAACGGTGTCTATCTTCAGCTACGACACATTTACCACCGCCATTTACCAAGCATGGTTTGACTTTTTCTCCATCGAAACCGCCAAACAGTTGGCTTCATTACTGATTATCGCCGTGTTTGTCCTACTGGTTTTAGAACAATATTCACGCGGTTCACGCAAATTCACTGCCCCCGGTAAAAGCGCATACCACCGCCGCCAGCCTTTGCACGGAGCGGCCAAATGGAGCGCAGCCGTTTATTGCAGCCTCATCCTGATTTTTGCTTTTGCCATGCCGATTATCCAATTAAGCGTTTGGGCCTACCAAAGCTGGCACGACCGTTTCAATACGCAATTATGGGAACAGGCGTTCAGCTCTTTGGCCGTTTCCCTTGCCGCTGCCGCATTGGTCGCTTCCGTAGCCCTGCTGCTTGCCTTATCGAAACGGAACGAAAAAAACCGCTTTGCCGCCGTTTCCGCCCGCATTGCCACGCTCGGTTACGCCATTCCCGGTTCCGTATTGGCTGTCGGCGTTTTTATTCCCGTTGCTTGGCTGGATAACCGCCTGCTGGAAACTTTTCATTTCCCCGAAGGCACCACTGCCGTTTTCAAAGGAACGCTTTTAGTCATGCTGATGGCTTATCTTATCCGCTTTCTGGCAGTCGGCTATTCCGCAGTCGAAGCCGGACTGGAACGTATCAGTGCCTCACAAACCGAAGCGGCACGCTCATTGGGACACACCAATGCAAGCATCTTGCGGCGTATTTATCTGCCGTTGCTGAAAGGTTCGGTCGGCACGGCCGTCTTAATGACTTTTGTCGACACCATGAAAGAAATCCCTATCACTCTCATGACCCGCCCCTATGATTGGGACACACTCGCCATCCGTATTTACGCCTTTACCATCGAAGGCCAATATATGAACGCCGCCCTACCCGCCCTGTTTATCGTTTTAACCGGCTTAATACCGGTAATTCTGTTTTCCCGTACGGAGTCCGACCGCTAATGCTTACCGTAACCGATCTCAATTTATCTTATCCGCCCAAAACCGTGCTCAACCGCTTCAGCCTGCATGTTGAAGCCGACGAAATCATCTGCCTGCTCGGTCAGTCCGGTTGCGGAAAAACCACCGCCCTGCGCACCATTGCCGGATTCGAGCAGCCCGAAAACGGCAGCATCGCATTCAACGGCCAAACCCTGTTTGACAGCCACACTTACATTCCGGCACACAAGCGCGAAATCGGTATGGTTTTCCAAGATTACGCCCTATTCCCTCATCTTTCCGCAGCCGAAAACATTGCTTTCGGCCTGCAAAAGTCAGGCAAAGAAGCCAAGCAGAAGCGGATAAAAGAAATGCTGGCTTTAATAGATATGACCGATTATGCCGACCGCTATCCGCACCAGCTTTCAGGCGGCCAGCAACAGCGTATCGCTTTGGCGCGCGCCCTCGCTCCCAGCCCGAAACTGATTCTTTTGGACGAACCGTTTTCCAATCTTGATGCCGACCTGCGTACCCGTTTGTCGAAAGACATCCGCCATATGCTGAAGCAAACCCACACCGCGGCCATCTTGGTAACGCACGACCGTCAAGAAGCATTTACCATGGCCGACAAAGTAGGCATGATGGTCGAAGGCCGTCTGAAACAATTCGACACACCGCGCCAAATCTACCACGCACCGGCAGACGAATACATTGCCTCATTCTGTGATGCCGGCTCTATCATCAGCGGCCGCATCGTATCGCCCATGCAAATCGGAACCGCCTTAGGCATAATCGACTTAACCGCTCCTTGCAGCTACCCTGCCGGCCAATCTATTAAAATCCTTCTGAGAAACAACAATATCGTCCACAATCCTCAAGCCGCGGTACAAGCAACCGTAGCCGAACAGAATTTCCGCGGCTGCCATACGGTATACACATTGCAGTTGGATAACGGCGAAACCGTTGCACTGGAAACCGACAGCTTTCAAAATTTCCCCATCGGCACACGCCTGCCCGTGCAAGTCCGGCCTGAAAACTTGGTGCTGTTTCCTGCCTAAACCGAATACATTGCGTTACGGCATACCTATCCGAAGGAAAAACCACACATCAAAAGGCCGTCTGAAATTTTCAGACGGCCTTTCCCAATGCAAACTTATCCATACGCACTTTTCTACCCAAGCCCAACACATAACAGATAAAGTAAGAAAATTCCAACCCTGCATACAGGTTTGACACTTAATCCGCCGAAGCCCTATCTCACTGTGCATACGCCCACATAACCTATCCAAAATAACAATCCGTTAAAAAACAAAAGGCCGTCTGAAAATTCAGACGGCCTCTCAAACATTCATTCAATGCTTATGCATAATAACGCTCTTCACCCGCTCCGCTTACGTTGTCGGCACAACGCTTACAAATGGTCGGATGTTGGGCAACCGCACCGATATCGTCGGTGTAATGCCAGCAGCGTTCACACTTCTGACCATTGCTTACTTGGGCAGTTACAGACAATTCGTCGCCTTTAGCCACTTCCACACCGGACACCAGCAGCACAAAGCGCAGCTCATCACCCAAAGCTTTCAAGTAACCGGCCGTTTCTTCCGGCGCAACAATCTTCACCTCTGCCTGCAAAGAAGAACCGACGGTTTTATCCGTACGCAGCGGTTCGATGGCAGCTGTTACCGCTTCGCGAACCGAACGCACCACCTGCCATTTTTTCAGCAGCTCGGCTTCACTCTTCTCGTTGATATTCGGGAATTCGTGCCAAGTATGGAACAATACGCTGTCTTCCTCACCGCCGCCGATAATGTCCCAAGCTTCTTCCGCCGTGAAGCACAGAATCGGAGAAATCATCAATACCAAACTGCGGGTAATGTGATACAAAGCCGTTTGTGCGCTGCGACGGGCATGACTGTCGGTTTTAGTGGTATACAGACGGTCTTTCAACACGTCCAAATAGAACGCGCCCAACTCTTCGGAACAGAAATTCACAATGTCTTTTACCGCAAAGTGGAACGCATAGCGCGGATAATAATCACCGGCCAAACGCTCTTGCAGCTGACGGGTCAGAACCATAGCATAACGGTCCAACTCAACCATCTGGTCTTGAGGAACGGCATGCTCGATCGGGCGGAAATCGCTCAAGTTCGCAAACAGGAAGCTCAAGGTATTGCGGATACGGCGGTAGCTCTCGGTTACCCGTTTCAAAATTTCTTTGGAAATTGCCAATTCGCCGCTATAGTCGGTCGAAGCCGTCCACAAACGCAGAATATCGGCACCGAATTCGTTGTAAACCTCTTGCGGCGCAACCACATTACCCAAAGATTTGGACATCTTGCGGCCGTTTTGATCCACCACGAAACCGTGGGTCAGCAATTGTTTGTACGGCGCACGCCCCATAGCCGAACAGCCGGTCAGCATGGAAGACTGGAACCAACCGCGGTGTTGGTCGCTGCCTTCCAAATACAGGTCGGCAGGCCATGCCAATTCTTCGCGCTGTTTCAAAACCGAAAAATGGGTAGAGCCGGAATCGAACCACACATCCATAGTGTCGGACAGTTTTTCGTAGTCTTTAGCCTCTTCACCCAACAACTCTTCGGCTTTCAGCTCAAACCAGGCTTCGATCCCTTTTTGTTCGATGCGCTTGGCCACTTCTTCCAGCAGCTCTGCCGAACGCGGATGCAGTTCGCCGGTTTCTTTATGAATAAAGAACGTCATCGGCGTACCCCAGTTGCGTTGGCGCGATACACACCAATCCGGGCGGCCTTCAATCATCGCCTCCAAACGCGCACGGCCCCAAGCCGGGAAGAATTCGGTATCGTCTACCGCTTTCATCGCATTGTTGCGCAGGGTTTTACCGTCCGCACCGGGCTTGTCCATACCGATAAACCATTGGCCGGTCGCACGGTAAATCAACGGTGTTTTATGACGCCAGCAATGCGCATAACTGTGCTCGATTTTGGTGTTCGACAGCAGACGGCCTTCCTCTTCCAACCATTCCAAAATCACAGGATTGGCGTCCCATACCGTCAAACCGGCAACGCGCGGTACATCGCTGCGGTAGCGGCCTTCACCATTAACCGGGTTGTCCAACTCGATGCCGTATTTAATGCAAACGAAATAGTCTTCCAAACCGTGTGCCGGCGCGGTGTGTACCAAACCGGTACCGGCATCGGTAGTAACGTGCTCGCCGACCAAAACAGGAATATCCCGATCCAGGAAAGGATGCTGCAAATGCAGGTTTTCCAGTTTCGCGCCGGTGGTTTCGGCCAATACTGTCGTATTTTCAAAGCCGTAACGCTTCATGGCCTCTTCAGCCAAATCTTTCGCCAAAACCAACTTGCCTTTAGGCGTATCGATCAATTGATACACCACATCCGCACCCACACTCATCGCTTGGCTGGCCGGCAGCGTCCAAGGCGTGGTTGTCCAAATCACACCGAAAGCCGCACCCTCAATTTCATTCAAACCGAAAGCCTGAGCCAAAGCGGCGTTGTTTTTGAAAGGATAAGCAACATCAATCGCCGGTGAAACCTTATCCTTATACTCCACTTCCGCTTCCGCCAAAGACGAGCCGCAATCCAAGCAGAATTGAACCGGCTTTTCGCCGCGATACAGATAGCCCGCTTTATAAATTTCGCCCAAAGCACGAACGGTATCCGCTTCGGTTTTATAGTTCATGGTCAGATAAGGATTATCCCAATCGCCCATCACGCCCAAACGGATAAAGTCTTTTTTCTGACGCGCAATCTGCTCGGTGGCATAAGCACGGCACAATTCACGGAACTTCGCCGCCGGAATGTCTTTACCATGCAGCTTTTCCACCATCAGCTCAATCGGCAGGCCGTGGCAGTCCCAACCCGGCACATAAGGCGCATCGAAGCCGGCCAATGTTTTACTGCGGACAATAATGTCTTTCAGAATTTTATTGGCAGCATGACCGATATGGATATCGCCGTTGGCATAAGGAGGGCCGTCGTGCAGAATGAATTTAGGACGGCCTTTGGCGATTTCGCGCAGTTTTTGGTAGCGTTTTTGCTCATACCAGCTTTTTAGCCAACCGCCCTCGCGCTTGGCCAGATTGCCGCGCATTGGAAACGGACTTTCAAGCAAGTTTACGGTTTTGCTGTAATCGGTCATGTTGGTTCTCGTGTCATTTTGGTAAAACAATATTTTCAGACGGCCTCACGGCTGATAAATCCAATGAAAAAGCCGCCATTTGAAATCGATAAAATAGTGTTGCGTATTGTAACGGAATTGTGTTGTTTTTTTAAGCTATTTCCCAACAGCCCGCCCGAAATCCCTTTCACGCTTCAGCAAACCGGAATCGGCATACGGCAAAACATCAAAACACACCGACTTTTATTCATTAAAAAAACCGGATGCGGTATATCGGAAAACCGCACCCGGCTTTGAAGACAAACCTTATTTCATCAGATTTTTCAACACCAGCGCCGCCAAATCGTCCAAACCGAAACCATCGGCATCTTCAGCCGAACCGTTCGGCGTCGCGCTGTCTACGAAATTCGGCAGGTATTGGGCCAACAAATCGCCCGCCTGCTGACCGTCCATGCCGAATTTGGAAGCAATCTGACTGATCAAATCGCTGCCCAAAGCCGACTGCAACTCATTGCCTGAAACGCTTTGGTTCGCACCGCTGGAAATCCAGCTTTGCAGCGCCGCAGCCAAACCGCCCTGCTGCAGCATATTGATCAGGCTGCCCAAGCCGCCGCTTTTTTGAACCAAATCCAAAACCATTTGAATAGCAGTATTCTGACTGTTGTTACCGCCGCTCAAAGCCGACACAGCCGCACCCAACAAATTATCCATCAAAGCCATAATTTTTCCTTTAATTTACGATTTATCCGACAAACGCCAGACAATACAACAAATCGGCACCGCCACAAACCGTTTTTTAAACAATCTGGCCAAACCGTCAAATAAAACAACACTATTCTGTTTTTTCAGACGGCCTTATTTTTCAGACGGCCTTATTTTTCAGACGGCCTTATTTTTCAGACGGCCTTATTTTTCAGACGGCCTTATTTTTCAGACGGCCTTATTTTTCAGACGGCCTTATTTTTCAGACGGCCTTATTTTTCAGACGGCCTTATTTTTCAGACGGCCTTATTTTTCAGACGGCCTTATTTTTCAGACGGCCTTATTTTTCAGACGGCCTTATTTTTCAGACGGCCTTATTTTTCAGACGGCCTTATTTTTCAGACGGCCTGCAGGCAGTTATAAAAACTGCCTGCAGGCCGTCTGAAAAATCCGCCCACTGCTTACGTTTATTTCTCTTGTTTGCCGTCAAAAAATTCTGCGGCACCGCCGTCAAAAAAGCCCTGCAAAATCGCCTGTGCCGCCACTTGGTCAAGCACCTGCTTCTGCTTCCTTCCGAACACCTGCGCCTCGGCCAACAAGCTTTCCGCGTACAGCGACGACATCCGCTCGTCCACCCAAAACACGGGCAAACCGAAACGCCCGTTTAAACGCCGACCGAACTTTCTGCTCAAGCGCGTCAGCTCATGTTCCGCTCCGTCGGCATGAACCGGCAGGCCGACCACCAGCTGTACCGGCTGCCATTCCTTAATCAGCTTGGCAATCGCTTCAAACTTGACGTCATTACCTTCACCTGAAACCGTCGCCAACGGGTGGGTAATCCCCAATTCGCCGTCTCCCTGCGCCACGCCGATACGCGCTTCGCCGAAATCAAATGCCAGCGTTGTTCCTTTCAACGGCTCAAGCATGGCCTGCCTCACGCATCAGGCTTTCCGAGCCGACGCCCAGTTTCGCCAACGCCGCACCGTATTTCTTGGCATACGGCAAATCAAACACAATGTATTCGTCCGCCGGCACGGTCAGCCAGGTATTTTCGCCCAATTCGCGCTCCAGCTGCCCTGCGGTCCAGCTGGCATAGCCGATACTGATCATGGCTTTGTCCACCGTTTCTCCGTTGGCCAAACTCTCGATGATGTCGCGCGAAGTCGTCAAAGCCGTATTGTCGTTTACCACCAAGCTGCTTTGCCAATTGCCGACGGGACGGTGTAAAACATATCCTCTGTCGAGCTGAACCGGACCGCCTATCATCACCGGATCATCTTCAAACCGCTCCGGCAGGTTCACATCTACCGCACCGAACACCACACCCATTTTCAAAGGCGACGGCTTATTGATCACAAGGCCGACTGCACCGTCGGCATTATGCTCGCAAATATAAACTACGCTTTTCTCGAAAAAAGGATCGTCTACATCAGGCATGGCCAGCAATAAATGGTTTGTCAAATCCATATAAACAGTCTCTTAACCAATCCAACACAATCAAACCGCAGACCAAACGTCCCGGCAGTCCAGGCTTTAACGGTTGCAAAAATTCCAAAGCAATATCTAATTTTACCCTGCTTCCGGCCTTTCCCATAGACAATCCGTCAAAAATAAAGCACCCCCGCACTTAATTAATCAGGTAAGTAACAAGAAACATGTTGATTTTAAAAGAACAAGTCCGTTATTTTCAGACAGCCGCCCAATCCAGTATAATCCGCTTTACTGTTCCCTATTAAAAACACCTTGAAATGATACCTTTAAAGCCACTGCTGATAACCCTCCTGCTCGGCCTCGCCCATACCGCGGCCGCCAATCCCGGCAATTCAGCCGAAATTTCCGACGACTTGAAGGAAATCAAACAAGCCATCCAATCCGCACAAAACGATCTGCAGCAAAAACAAAGCGCGCAGAAAAGCACGCGCGCCAACCTCAACCGTACACAATCCGCCCTCAAGCAGGCAAAACAAGAACTCGACAATATCAACCGCCGCCAACGCGACGCTTGGGCCAAACTGCAAAAACTGCAAAACGAATTAGGCCGTCTGAAAACCGAAACCGCCGCCACCAAAGCCCAAATCGCACGCTTATTGGCAGGCAACTATAAAAACCGCCAACCCAACGCCGTTATGCTGTTTTTAAAAAATGCCGAGCCCGGACAAAAAAACCGCTATCTCGAATACAGCCGCCACATCAACGCGGCCAATGAAAAAGTCATCAACAGCCTGATTCAGCAGCAAGAAGAGCTGGACAGACAGGAAAAAGCCATTGATGCCGAACTAGCGCGCCTCAACCAAATCAAACAACAAAAACAAGCGGCCTTGAAAAAACTCGGTCAAGCCAATTCGTCAGCCTTAGCCGAAAGCAACCGTCTTTCCGCACAAATCGACAAACAAACGCGCCAGCTTGCCAACCTGCGCGAAAACGAACAAAAACTAAACCGCCTACTGGCTGAAATTGCCCGCAAAAACGAAGAAAAACGCAAAAAAGCCGCCATCGAACGTAAAAAAGCAGCGGAAGCCCGCCTGGCCGCAGCCAAAGCACAAAAAGAATCCGGCAAAAAAACCAACAAAAACGAAGCCCGTAAACAAGACAAACCCACCAAACAGACCGCCACGGCACAACGCCGTCCGAAATCCACACTGACCGCCGAAGACATGGCCCTGCAAGCACCTTCTGCCGACACCCAAAACAGAAACAGTTTCGGCAATATGCAAGGCCGTCTGAAACGTCCGGTCGGCGGCAGCATTACCGGCAGGTTCGGCCAACCCCGCCCAAGCGGCGGCACTTGGCGCGGCACATTCTTTTCTACCGCGCCCACCGGCGTACGCAGCATCGCAGACGGCAACGTTGCCTACACCACCCATTTGGGCGGCTACGGCAACGTGGTCATCATTGATCACGGCGATACTTACATGAGCGTTTACGCAGGGCTGAACAGCATCAACGTCAGCAACGGCAGCCGCGTCAAAGCCGGCCAAACACTCGGCACCAGCGGCAGCCTGCCCGGCGGCGAACAAGGCCTGTATCTCGAAATCCGTTACCGCAACCAAGCACTCAACCCCTTGTCTTGGATACTGTAACCGTTTTTCAGACGGCCCCCAGCCTTAAAACGCACGACATTAACACTTTTTTAAACAGGCAGCCTTGCCCGTACCGCACAAATCACATAAAGTTGGACAAAATCAAAATCAGAGCGGCACGCATCTGAAACCTAGAAAGAGAAAGCAGACACAATGGCAAACTCCACTTTGAAAAAAATCGCCCTTTACACATTAGGCGCATTCAGCGGAATCGTCCTTACCGTAAGCGTTCAGAGTTACGCATCAAACAAGAGCGGCAATGAAGCCCTGCCCGTGCAGTCCATCCGCACCATGGCCGAAGTTTACGGGCAAATCAAAGCCAACTATTACCAAGACAAAGCAGACACAGAGTTGCTTGAAGGCGCAATGAAAGGCATGGTCAGCGGCTTGGATCCCCATTCCGAATACATGACCAAAAAAGACTATGCCGACCTGAAAGAATCCACCAGCGGCGAATTCGGCGGCCTGGGCATGGAAATCGGCTCCGAAGACGGCTTTGTCAAAGTCATCGCACCGATTGAAGATACGCCGGCCGAACGCGCAGGCGTAAAAAGCGGTGACTTTATCGTTAAAATCAACGGCGTTTCCACACGCGGCATGACTGTACACGAAGCCGTAAAAAAAATGCGTGGCAAACCCGGCACCGACATTACCCTGACCTTATCGAGAAAAAATGCCGACAAACCGATTACGGTTAAACTGACCCGTGCCATCATCAAAGTGAAGAGCGTCCGCCACCACCTGCTCGAACCCGGCTACGGCTACATCCGCATCAGCCAATTCCAAGAGCGCACCGTTCAGGCCTTAAACGACTCGGCGAAAGCTTTGGTTAAAGAAAACAAAGCGCCGCTGCAAGGTTTGGTGCTTGACCTTCGCGACGACCCCGGCGGCCTGCTCAACGGCGCCGTCGGCGTTTCCTCTGCCTTCCTGCCGCACAACGTACCGGTAGTCAGCACCAAAGGCCGCGACGGCAAAGACGGGATGAGCCTGAACGCCACACCTGAAGACTATATGCTTTCGCACGGCAACGACCCGCTCAAAGGCCTGCCTGCCGAACTCAAAACCATTCCTTTAACCGTATTGATCAATTCGGGTTCGGCCTCGGCTTCCGAAATCGTCGCCGGCGCACTGCAAGATCACAAACGCGCAGTCATTGTCGGCACACAAAGCTTCGGCAAAGGCTCGGTTCAAACCGTATTGCCACTGTCCAACGGCAGCGCCATCAAACTCACCACCGCCCTGTACTACACGCCCAAAGACCGCTCAATTCAAGCTCAAGGCATCGTACCGGACGTAGAAGTGAAAGACAAAGACCGTCTGTTTGAAAGCCGCGAAGCCGACCTCATCGGCCACATCGGCAATCCGCTCGGCGGCGAGGAAGTCAACGGCAATACCTTGATTGAAGATAAGCCGTCTGAAAATCAGGAAGCCGAAAAAGCCAAAGAACAAGCGGATAAAAACAAAAAACAAGACGATAAAGAAGACATTGCTTCACGCCGTATCCCGAATCCGGAAAAAGACGACCAACTGCGCAAAGCGCTGAATCTGGTTAAAACGCCGGACGATTGGAAAAAATCTTTGGGCTTGGCCGCCACCAAACCGGCACCGAAAAAAGACAAAGAAAAATCCGAGTAATCCAAGAGTAATAAAATAAGCAAACCCGCGCTTCGGGTTTCAGCCGAATATTGCACAGCCGGTCTTCCTGCTGTGCAATATGCAATCTGAAACAAGCTTTGCCGAACGGATTCCGGCTGCTTTAAAAACCCGTTTTTATTAACCTACCCCGTCAAACCATCATGAAAAACATCGTTATCCTCATCTCAGGCCGCGGCAGCAATATGCAGGCCATCGTCAATGCCGCCGTTCCGAACGCCAACATTGCCGCCGTGTTAAGCAACGACGAAAACGCAGCCGGACTGGCATGGGCTGCCGAGTGCGGCATCCAAACCGACAGCCTCAACCATAAAAACTTCGCCAACCGCTTGGACTTCGACCGCGCCATGATGGAAAAAATCGATGCCTATCAGCCCGATTTAGTGGTATTGGCCGGATTTATGCGTATCCTCACCCCCGAATTCTGCCGCCATTACGAAAACCGCCTCATCAACATCCACCCCTCTTTACTGCCCTCGTTTACAGGTCTGCACACCCACCAAAGAGCCATTGAAGCAGGCTGCCGCTTAGCCGGCTGCACGATTCATTTCGTAACGGCAGAGTTAGATTGCGGACCGGTGATTGCACAAGGTGCCGTTCCCGTTTTCGACAACGACACCGCCGACACCCTTGCCGCACGGGTATTGAAAGTTGAGCACACACTCTTCCCGCAAGCCGTGGCAGATTTTGTAGCAGGCCGTCTGAAAATCGAAGGTAACCGCGTACTCAACACCGAACGCCAGCCCGAAAACGTCCAACTGCTTAACTAAGCCTGATAAATCTTTCTATTTGCCAACATTTCTTAACCCGAAAACCATGCAAACTAGCCTTCAGGCAAACTTCAAGTAAAGAACCCCAATCCGATGAACATGAAACCGACACACATCATCCTATCCGGCACACTGGCTGTCCTTCTGGCAAGCACCGCCTTTTCGGCGGAGCTGCCGCAATCAGCCGAACTCAATTACTCAGGCAGTTACGGCATTCCCGCCACCATGACGTTTACCAAAAGCGGCAACAGCTACAAAGTCGTTGCCAACATCAAAGTGCCTCTATATCGGATCCGTTTCGAATCCGGCGGCACCATAGCCGGCAATACGCTGAAACCGTCCTACTATAAAGACATCCGTGGCGGAAAAACCTATGCCGAAGCCAAGTTCAGCGGCAACAGCGTAACCTACGGCAAAGCCGGTTCGCCCAAAACCGAAAACGCTTCAGGCACCACCATGGATCTGTTTACCTTGGCATGGCATTTGGCCGCCAACGAAGGCAAACTGCCCTCCGGCCTGAAAATCACCAACGGCAAAAAACTGTATCCGGTCAGCGGCATGAAAAAAACCGGCAGTGGCGAATATAAATTCAGCGGCGGCAACACGCCCGTCAACCACTACCGCGTCCACCGCGGCGACAGCACCATCAACTACTCGTTCGCTCCGGCTTTGAACAACATTCCTGCTCAAATCAGCTATACCGACGACGGCAAAACCTACAACCTGAAACTGACCGGCATCAAAATCAACGGCCAAACGGTTCAACCTTAACCCACCGCCGTTGCCCGATACAGCACCCAAGCAGTATCAAAACAGTAATAGGCCGTCTGAAAACCGCAGGCTTCTTTCATAAAAGCAAACTGCCCATTTTCAGACGGCCTAAAATTTTCAGACGGCCTCAAACATCAAGCCATCAAGAAATCGCGTATAATTCCGACATTTCACTTATCTATCCCTTCCAACCGATATGACACCGACACAACTCGAACACACCGCATCCCTGCTGGAAAATATGCTGACGTTCAAACAACCCGCAGATGCCGTGTTATCCGCCTATTTCCGCGAACACAAAAAACTCGGCCGGCAAGACCGTCACGAAATCGCCGAAACCGCTTTCGCCGCCTTACGCCATTACCAAAAAATCTCCGCCGCCCTTCGCCGCCCGCATGCCCAAGCGCGTAAAGCCGCATTAGCGGCTTTGGTACTCGGCCGCAGCGTAAATATCGGCAGCCTGAAAGACCTGATTAACGAAGAAGAAACAGAATTTCTCAGCCAGCTCAAAGCCAGAAAAGCCGAATTTTCAGACGGCCTCAACACAGCTGCCGAACTGCCGGAATGGTTGATCCGACAACTGCACAACCATTACTCCGAAACCGAAATCCTACAATTCGGCCGCAGCATCAACCAACCCGCCCCGTTGGACGTGCGCGTCAACACCTTAAACGGCAAGCGCGACAAAATTCTGGCCGAACTGCAAACCGAAGGACTGCAAGCCGAAGCCACACCTTATTCCCCGTGGGGCATCCGTTTCAAAGACAAAATCGCCCTCAACAAACACCCCCGCTTCCTTGACGGCACGCTCGAAGTACAAGACGAAGGCAGCCAGCTGCTGGCCTTGTTATTGGGTGCGAAACGCGGCGAAATCGTTGTTGATTTCTGCGCCGGTGCAGGCGGAAAAACCTTAGCGGTCGGCGCCATGATGGCCAATAAAGGCCGTATCTACGCTTTCGACATTGCCGAAAAACGTTTGGCCAATCTCAAACCGCGCATGACACGCGCAGGCCTGACCAATATCCACCCCGAGCGCATCAGCAGCGAAACCGATCCGCGCATCGCCCGACTCAACGGCAAAGCAGACCGGGTATTGGTCGACGCCCCCTGTTCGGGCTTAGGCACGCTGCGCCGCAACCCCGATTTGAAATACCGCCAATCCCCCGAAACACTCGCTTCCCTGCAGGCCCAACAAGTCTCGATTTTGTCCGAAGCCGCCAAACTGGTCGCCCCAAAAGGGCGTCTGGTTTATGCCACATGCAGCATACTTCCCGAAGAAAACGAGTTGCAGGTACGCCGTTTTCTCGACACCCATCCCGAATGGCATGCTGTTGATTGTGCAGAACTATTAAGTAACGCTAAAATTAACCTCGATACAGGTGTATACTTACGCCTGGATTCCGCCCAACACCAAACAGACGGCTTCTTTGCCGCCGTATTTGAACGTAATTAACACGAATATAGGAAATCAAATGAGCATTCAAGAACAAATCAAAGAAGTGGTGACCACCCACCGCGTGGTGCTGTTTATGAAAGGTACCAAACAATTCCCGCAATGCGGCTTCTCATCCCGTGCCGTACAATTGCTGCAAGCCGCAGGCTGCGAAGATTTTGTTACCGTCAACGTACTGGAAAACGACGAAGTCCGCCAAGGCATCAAAGAATACAGCAACTGGCCAACCATTCCCCAACTGTATGTAAACGGTGAATTTTTAGGCGGCTCCGACATCATGATGGAAATGTATGAAGCCGGCGAGCTGCAAGAAGTCTTGAAAGCCTGATTTTAGTCCGACAACACCTTCCTGCCTGCCGATTGTAAATAGCCAAGCAGCATGGTTTGATCTGACATAAACTGTTTCACAGCAAAAGGCCGTCTGAAAATTTCAGACGGCCTTTTGCTGTCGCAGAAAAAATCATCGGAAAGAAAAAAACCATTAAAACGACATTTTCGAAATCTTATCCATTGTCTTCATTTATACCGCTTGCCGCCCGGCAGGAAAAGCCGTCTGCTTAACCGCAAAACATCAAAACCGCATCCCGTTAATATCCGCACGGCAAATACAAATAAAAAAACAGCAGCTATAAAAGCTGCTGTTTTTTTATTTGGTGCCGGCACCAAGAGTCGAACTCGGGACCTTCTGATTACAAGTCAGCTGCTCTACCAACTGAGCTATACCGGCTGAAGAAGTCGCTATTATGCAGATGTTTCCAAATCATAGCAAGCGTTATTTTCAAAAAAGTTCATAAAAGAAATTAAATATTTGTTTTCTATGTTAATTAAATTACAAAAAACTTATTCGTATATTTGCATACTGCCCGTTTTTTTCCCAAACCGGCGGGATAACTGCTGCGCAAAGCGGCCAACTGTATTAAAATAACCTCCTTTTTTCAATCAAAAGCCGCTATATGCACCGCCACCCCTACCGCCGTCTTCGTTCGTCCAAATTCCATCTGCCCGAGGTCGGCATTTCCGAAGAAAACAATATCCGTTCACTTCATTTGGGCAGCGAAACCATTCAGAGCTCCATGAATTTGGACAAGCCGGAAGAATTGGTTTTGTCTTACAGCCGGGCCATGATGGGTTGGCTGCTGTTTGCCGAAGCCCAACCGGCACACATTACCCAAATCGGTTTGGGAGGCGGTTCTTTTGCGCGCTGGTTCGATTTTCATCTGCCCGAAACCCGCCAGACAGCCATCGACATCAATCCGCAAGTCATCAATGTTGCCCGCAGCCTGTTCGAGCTGCCTTTTGAAGACGAACGGTTTGAAATCATCGAAGCGGACGGCGCGGAATACATTAAAACCCTCAGGCACAGCACCGATGTGATTTTGGTGGACGGTTTTGACGGAGAGCAGATTATCGATGCGTTGGTCGGCGAAGCATTTTTTGAAGACTGCCGCCACGCCTTATCCGACAACGGCATTTTCGTGACCAACTGGTGGAGCGGCGATAAACGCTATCAGCGTTTTGTCGAACGCCTGCTGAATATATTCGACGGCCGTGTATTGGAATTGCCGGCAGAAAGCCACGGCAATATGGCGGTCATGGCATTTCAACAATCACCAAAAGAGCAGAATATCGACAATCTGAAAAAACGCGCCGAAAAATTAAGCACGCAATACGGATTGGACTTCAAACGCATGTTGTGTGATTTGAAAGCCAATAATCAAAACAACGGTAAACATTTTTATTTATAACTTTATTTCATTTCAGGCCGTCTGAAAAAAACCATACTTTTTCAGACGGCCTCCCATTCGGAACGAACACACTATGCTGAAAGCCAATCTTCTCCATTCCGTTCCCGGTCCTGCCGGTTTGTTGGAAACCATCTATATTCCCGCGCAAGGTGCAGAACAAGGTGTTGCCGTTATTAACCACCCCAATCCCCTGCAAGGCGGCACCAATACCAACAAAGTCATCCAAACCGCCGCCAAAGCTTTGGCTTCGTTGGGTTTCCACTGTTACCTCCCCAATCTGCGCGGCGTAGGCAACAGCGAAGGTTCGCACGATTACGGACGCGGCGAAACCGAAGACTGCATCGCCGTTATCGACTATGCCCGCGCCCAACATCCCGAAGCCAAACAGTTCGTACTCAGCGGCTTTTCGTTTGGCGGCTATGTTTCCCTATTCGCCGCCCAACAACGCCAACCCGACCTATTGCTGCTGCTCGCCCCCGCCGTCAAACACTACACGCGCACGCCCGAACCCGACGCGCCCGACATTAGCCAAACCCTGCTGATACACGGCGAACAAGACGAAGTCGTCGAATTGGACAAAGCCCTGCGCTGGGCGGCACCGCAAAACTTGCCTGTGACGGTGCTTCCCGAAGCCTCCCACTTTTTCCACGGCAAGCTGATTGCGCTGAAAGACACCATTCTGCAATTTGCACCGGCTATTCTGAACCGCAAAGCCTGAATGCGAATCCCCAAATAAAACACAGCCCTCAGCAAACATTTGCCAAGGGCTGTTCCGTATTCTTCACCCAAACTTTAAACGGCAAAATTTTCAGACGGCCTCGCAATACCCGGCGGACAGACGAACTGCTTTTACCGTAACGCAACCGAAGCTATCTGCCAAACTTCTCCGCCATATTTTCTGCCGCCTGCTCAACCATATCGGGCGTCAGCTTATTCAGGCAATCAGTATGCCCCAACGGACATTCGCGCTTAAAGCAAGGCGAACATTCGAGATTGAGGCTGACAATCTCGGCCTTGTCACTCAAAGGCGGCGTATGGTCGGCGCTTGACGAGCCGTACACCGCCACTACTTTCCGACCCAACGCAGCCGCCAAGTGCATCAAGCCGCTGTCGTTGCATACCACAGTTTCCGCACAGGCCAACAAGTCGACCGCTTCGGATAAAGAAGTTTTACCGCACAAATTGACACAAAGGCCGTCTGAAAAATGATTGATTTCTTCAGCAATGTCGAAGTCCTTTTGCGAACCGAACAGCCAAACCTGCCAGCCTTTACGGATATAGCGGCGTGCCAACTCGGCAAAGTGGGCCGCCGGCCAGCGTTTGGCCGGGCCGTATTCCGCACCTGGACAAAACGCCAAAACCAGCTTATCGGTTTTCAGACTGTGTTTTTCCAGTGCGGCCCTCTGGCTTTGCGGATCGATTTTAAACAAAGGATAGCCCGAATAACCGTTAAACTCGGCCTGCGACGGATAAGCCAGCGCCGTATATCTGTCCACCATCAACGGCAACGCGGCTTTGTCGAGTTTGCGGATGTCGTTCAACAACAAATAACGCGATTCGCCGACATATCCCGTCCGCTGCTTAATGCCGGTGGCCAGCGCGATAACGGCCGATTTCAGCGAGCCGGGCAACACGATAACCTGATCGTAACCGTTTCTGCCCAGCTCCCTGCCCGCCTGCCAGCGTTTTTTCAATTCCAACGCACCGTGTCCGAAAGGATTTTCAAAAATGCGGTTGATTTCGGGCATACGTTCAAAGACGGCCATCGACCACTTCGGCGCAAAAACATCAATTACCGAACCCGGGTAAAGCTCGTGCAAACGGCGGTAAAGCGGCTGCGTCATCACGCAATCGCCGATCCAACTGGGGGAAATAATCAGAATTTTTTTAGACATAATTTCGGCAGGGTTATTATTTGCCGGTTATTGTATCGGAAAAGGCCGTCTGAAAACACAAACCGGTTTTTTCGCGCCAACAGAAACAGCAAACATGATAGACTTGCAACGTTTATCTGATTCCTATTTGCGACAAAACCTTATGACGACACCGAAACAACTCGTTATTGCCAGTCGTGAAAGCGCATTGGCAATGTGGCAGGCCGAACATATCAAAAGCCGTCTGCAAACCCTTTACCCCGAATGCAAAATCGAAATTCTGGGCATGACCACGCGCGGCGACCAGATTTTGGATAAAACCTTGTCGAAAATCGGCGGCAAGGGTCTGTTTATCAAAGAACTGGAACAAGCCCTGCAGGACGGGCGTGCCGACTTGGCCGTCCATTCCATCAAAGACGTACCGATGATTCTGCCCGAAGGATTTACTTTGGCGGCCATCAGCGAACGCGCCAACCCGTTTGACGCGTTTGTTTCCAATCAATACCACAACTTGGACGAACTGCCGCAAGGCGCGGTAGTCGGTACATCCAGCCTGCGCCGCGAAGCCCAACTGCGTGCACGTTACCCCCATTTGAACATCCGTCCGCTGCGCGGCAATGTGCAAACCCGTCTGTCCAAACTGGATAACGGCGAATATGATGCCGTTATTTTGGCGGCCGCCGGTTTGCAGCGGCTGGGATTAGAAAAGCGGATACGCGTGATTTTATCGCCGTTCGACAGCCTGCCGGCCGCCGGTCAAGGCGCGTTGGGCATCGAAATCGCTTCCCACAGACTGGATTTGCTGGAAACGCTCAATCCGCTCAACCACGCCGTTACCAATGCCTGCGTTACTGCCGAACGTGCGTTGGCACGTGCGTTGGACGGCAGCTGCCAAGTGCCGCTTGCCGCTTACTGCACCGAAGAACAAGGCATGTTGACCTTACGCGGCTTGGTCGGCCACCCCGACGGCTCCGTTATCCTGCAAGCACAAGCACAAGCCCCGATTGCCTACGCCGACGCTTTAGGGCGCGCCGTTGCCAAAAAGCTGATTGACGACGGCGCTATGGAAGTCATCCAAGCCGTATTGAACGAACAATAAAACCTTAAAATTTTCAGACGGCCTCTTGTCCATTGAAAACTAAAGAGGCCGTCTGAAAAAACAGCGTATGCCCACCATTCTGATTGTCCGTCCGCCCAACCAAACTCTCGAAGACATTGCCGTCTGCCGACAAGCCGGCTGGCATGCCGTTCCTTTCAGCCCCATTGTTTTGCAACCGCATCTCGAAACCTTAACCGCACTCAAACAACACAGCATGAATATGGATGCCGTCTTTTGGGTCAGTCCCGGCGCCATAGAAATTGCTGCGCCTTACTTCGATTTTTCAGACGGCCTCATGCACCATATTGCCGTCGGCCAAGCCAGCCGCCGCAAGCTTGAACCATTCTGCGCAAACCCTGTCCACGCACCGCAAGACGGCAACGACAGCGAAGCCGTTTTACGCCTGCCTATTTGGCAGCAACTCCAACCCAGAGCCGATATTCTGATTGTCCGCGGCACAGGCGGCCGTAATTATCTGGCCGAAAATCTGAAAAAACAGGGATTCAACGTCCACATTACCGAAGTCTATTCCCGCCAACGTCAAATGCCCGATTGGTCGGTATTCGCACAAAGTCCGCCGCAAGCCGCTTACATCACGTCCGCAGAAGCCGCACGTGCCTTATTTGAACTCGCGCCGCCAAAATTAGCCCAACCGTTAAGAACCTTGTTATACTTAACCCATCATCCACGCATAGCCGAAACCTTGCGTACTATGGGCGTTCAACGAATCGAGATAGTACGGAAACTGGATATGCAGACTTTAACGCGTTGTACGGAGTTTTTATGAGCAAACCCGAAAACACCCTGTCCGAAAACGGCCAGGACACTACGCCATCTACACCCATCATTACCGTATCTTCAGACGGCACAGCACACACAGCGGCAGAACCGGAAAAAACGACTGAACAGCCCGTCCGCACACAGCCGGAAAACAAACCTGCCGACAAACCCCAACAGGGTTCCCCCCGATCCACTCCAGCAATAGAAAAACCCATGACTGAAAAACACAACGTCCCCACCAATGCTCCGGTAGTCATCAAACAATCATCAGGCAAAGGCCTGGCGGCCGGTGCTTTGGTTTTGGCTATTTTAGGCCTGGGCGCCAGCGGCTTCTTATTTGTTCAAGGGCAAAATACCTTGAAAACTCAAGAGCTGGCATTCAACCAACGTTTGGATAAGGCCGCGTTAGGCGAATCGCAAAACGCTTCGCTACTGCAGGACACCCTGCGTAAAAACGCCGAAATAGAAAGCACCTTGTCGCAACTTTCCACTGCAAGCAAGCTTCAGGCCGACCAAATTTCCGCCACCCGAAAAGCCTACGGCGAACTGCTCAAAAGCCGCACCAATTGGGCGGTTGACGAAGCCGAAGTAATGCTGAATCTGGCTTCGCAGCAACTGCTCCTGTCGGGCAACGTATCCGCCGCGGTTATCGCTTTGGAAAACATCGAAAACCGCTTAAGCCGCTTCGACCAACCCGAGCTGCTGCCGATCAAGCAAGCCATCAGCAACGACTTAACCGGACTGAAAAACCGTCCTTATCTGGATATTTCCGGCACATCTTTACGTCTCGACCGTTTGGAAACTGCAGTCGCCGGTCTGCCGCTGGTTGTCGATGCCACACTGAATCCGGGTAAACAAGCCGTTCAGGAAAACGCTGCCGCCGCCAATCTGCCTTGGTGGGAGGCCGCTTGGAACAAAGCTTTGTCTTCCCTCAAAGGCATGGTCGAATTGCGCCGTTTGGACAATAACGATGCCATGCTGATTGCGCCCGAACAGATTTACTTTATCCGCGAAAACCTGCGGCTCAGACTGCTGGATGCACGTACCGCACTGATGCAGCACAACGGCGAAGTGTATCAAAGCGACTTGAACAGCGTTGAAGCAAGCGTCAAACAATATTTCGATCTGCGTTCGCCCGCCACCCAATCATGGCTGAAAGAATTGGCGGAGTTGAAAACCTTAAACGTCCACATGATTTCCGATGATGCCTTAAAAGCATCGCAAACCGCCGTGCGTACGTATCAAGACACGGTAAGAACCTCGCAAACGGCCCCTGCCGCCATTGCACCTGATGCAGCCTCATCAGAAGCAGCTTCTGCTGCAGTTCCGGCAAATACGCCCGCATCCGAACCCGTACCGGCAGCAACAACCGCCGCCCCTGCACAAACCGACAAACCGGCCGAACCAGCCGATAACAAACCGGCATCGGAACCTGCCGTGAAAGGGGAAACCGCATGAGAGGCTTGATTTGGATTATTGTCCTGTTTGCAGCGGCCGTCGGCTTGGCCGTAGCGGCAGGCACTTACAGCGGAAACGTTTACATTGTTGCCGAACAGACCATGTTGCGTATCAACCTTCACGCTTTTATTCTGGGTCTGATTCTGTCCGTTGTCGCACTTTATATTCTGATCCGCCTGATTGCCGGCATTCTCAATATCCCCGGCAGACTCCAACGTTTGGGCACCAAACGCAAAGGCCGTCAGGCATCCGCACATTTAAACAGTGCCGGTTTGGCTTTTTTTGAAGGCAAATTCCAAAAAGCCGGCCAAGAAGTCGAAAAAGTATTGGGCAACCAAGAAGCCGGAGACAACCGGATTTTGGCTTTAATGTTGGGAGCGCACGCCGCCGACCAAATGAACGATATGGAATTGCGCGACCGTTATCTGAAAGACATCGGCATTCTTCCGACCAAACAGCAATTGTCGCGCTATCTCTTGCTGGCTGAATCGGCCTTAAACCGCCGCGACTACCCCGAAGCAGAAAGCAACTTGATTGCTGCGGCACAAATCAACCCGAGTCTGACCAGACTGGTCCGCCTTCAACTCCGTTATGCTTTCGATCACGGCAACGCTTTGGATGTTTTGGACAAAACCGACAAGCTGAGCAAAGCCGGCGCTTTAAATGATTACGAAGCCGCACAATACCAAGAATGGGCGTACCGCCGCCTGCTGGCTCTCGCTTCCGACCCCGAAGGAATGAAAGCATGCATGAAGCGGATTCCCGATAACTTCAAAGCCGGTGAATTGTGTATTGAAATCGCAGAAAAATACGACCGCTTGGGCATGTATAAACAGGCTGTAAAGTGGGTGAAACAGCATTATCCGCAAAACCGCAGTACCGAGCTGCTCGAGCCGTTTATGCGCAGTCTCCAATATCTGAACAGCAACGAGCAGAAAAAACTGCTGGACGAAGCCGACGAGTGGCTGAAAGCCCATCCCGACGACGAACAACTGCTGCGCCACTTAGGCGAAATGTCGTATCAGAAACAGTTATGGGGTAAAGCCCAAGGTTATTTGGAAGCCAGTCTTTCGGTGAAACCGACCGTACAGGCACGGCTTGCGCTGGCAAAAGTATTTGATGAAACCGAGCAGCCTGCAAAAGCCGAAGAACAGCGTATGCTGGCTTTAGAAGGCATGGTTCACGAAGAAGAATAAGCTGCCTTGATAACCAAAGGCCGTCTGAAAATTCAGACGGCCTTTTTATTCAATATGACTCACCAACCGATTTTAAATCGTCTTAACCCAAGAACAATTTATACGCTTGGTTATCCGTTTCATCTTGATGAACATAACCCAAGTTTTCCAAAAACTCGGCAAAAGCCGCATCATCTTGAGGCGGAACATCAATGCCCACCAGCGTTCGACCGTAATCGGCGCCATGATTGCGGTAATGGAACAAAGTAATATTCCAATCCGTCTGCATATGGCTTAAAAAACGTGCCAATGCCCCCGGTCTTTCCGGAAACTCAAAGCTTACCAGACGTTCATTTTGCACCTTATGCGAACGTCCGCCGACCATATAACGGATGTGGATTTTCGCTACCTCGTCATTGGTCAGATCTGCGTTGGGCAGGCCTGCCTCGGTCAGTTTTTCACGGATATCGACCAAATCACGCGCACCGGCGGTTTGCACACCGACAAAAATATGGGCAACTTCGTCATCACCATAACGGTAATTGAATTCCGTAATATTGCGGTTGCCCAACGCATTCACAAACGCCAGGAAGCTGCCCGGACGTTCCGGAATCGATACCGCCAAAATACCTTCATTACCTTCACTCAATTCACTCCGTTCGGACACATGGCGCAAACGGTGGAAATTCATATTGGCACCGCTGGTAACCGCAATCAAGGTCTGCCCCTCCACGCCGTTTCGGGAAATATAAGCCTTCAAACCGGCCAATGCCAAAGCTCCGGCAGGTTCGGTAATGCTGCGTGTATCATCGAAAATATCTTTAATCGCACCACAAATCGCATCGGTATCGACCGTAATAATCTCATCCAACAAATCTCGGCAAATACGGAAAGTTTCTTCTCCTACCAGCTTAACTGCCGTGCCGTCTGAAAACAGCCCGACATCTTTCAACTCCACCCGTTTACCTTGCTCAATCGACACCTTCATGGCACAAGAGTCGTCTGTTTGAACGCCGATTACTTTCACTTCCGGACGAACCTGCTTCAAAAAAGCCGCTACGCCCGCAGCCAAACCGCCGCCGCCGATCGGCACAAACACCGCATCGATATCGGCAGGGTTTTGCCGCAAAATCTCCAACGCAACCGTACCCTGCCCGGCAATCACATCAGGATCGTCAAACGGCGCAATATAAGTCAGCCCGCTCTCGGCAACCAACTTCATAGCATGGTCGTAAGCATCGTTGAAAGACACCCCCTCCAACACCACTTCCGCACCACGGTTTCTAACCGCATCCACTTTGATTTTCGGAGTGGTTTTCGGCATAACAATCGTTGCTTTGCAACCTAATTTTTGCGCAGACAAAGCAACGCCCTGCGCATGATTGCCCGCGCTGGCCGTAATCACTCCTTTTTCCAACAATTCTTTAGGCAGCTTGGCCATCTTGTTGTAAGCACCGCGAATCTTAAAAGAAAATACCGGCTGCAGATCTTCACGCTTCAATAACACATTATTGTTCACACGGCGCGACAAAATCCGCGCCGTGTCCAAAGGCGTTTCTACGGCAACATCATAAACGGAAGCAGTCAAAGTACGGATCAGGTAGTCGGAATAAGGTTTGACGTTCATAAAATTTTCTGGCAGTTAATCAACAAAATAATATATTGGTTATTTAAAGCTGATATTACCCATTCAACCCACAGACAACATCAGCAACACCGAAAACAACCCAACGGAAAACAAAGTTTGTTTACGACAAACCCCGGCCGGCTGCTCGGTAAATAAAGGTAAACCATACCCCTGAGGCCGTCTGAAATCAAGAAAAATGTTAGCATTGCAAGTAATTATCGGTATAATTATTCCCTTTGCAGAAAGCATATAAACGTAGCATGCGCCTCGTTTTACAGCCGAATATCCTGGCTTGAATATCCAATCAGAATAATTCTGGCGTTTTCAGCCAAGCAGTTTGAAGACGGCCATTTATCTCAAAACTTCGGTTTCCCCTGCTTGCTGCCCTTATATAGAAATATAGAACGACTACAGGCCGTCTGAAAATGACGGCCTCAACAATAATAATTTATTTATCCGCAAAGCTTTAAACCATGAAAAAACACCTAATTGCATTAACCGTTAGCTCTTTAATAATCGGCTCGGCCGTTGCCTCCCCCCAACCGGCCGCACCTGCAGCTGCTCCATCTACCGCTGCGGCTCCTGCCCCGGCAGCTTCTCAACCGGCAATTTCACCCCTGCAGGCCGGCGTTCCTGAAATTGCCGCGACGGCTTACGTAATCAAAGACGTTCAAAGCGGCCAGATTCTGGCCCAAAAAGAATTAAACACACAAATCGAACCGGCTTCGCTAACCAAACTGATGACCGCTTATTTGGCTTTTAAAGCACTGGATAACGGCACACTGAAACCCGAACAAATGCTGACCGTTTCTGAGCGTGGTTGGAAAGCTGAAGGTTCACGCATGTTTCTCGATGTCCGCAAACCGGCCAGCGTCAGCGATTTGCTGAAAGGCTTGATCGTACAATCCGGAAACGATGCCGCCATTACATTGGCCGAAGCCATCGGCGGCAGTGAAGAAGGCTTTGCCGACCTAATGAATGCGGAAGCCAAGCGTTTGGGCATGAACCAAACCGTTTTCCATAACAGCACAGGCTTAACTTCAGACGGCCATTTAACCAGTGTCAACGATTTGGTGATTTTGGCCGAAGCCATCATCAAAGATTTCCCCAAATACTATCCCATTTATTCCATCAAATCGTTTAAATACAACAATATCGAACAGCCCAACCGCAACCTGCTGCTTTACCGCGATGCCGATGTCGACGGTCTGAAAACCGGCCATACCAGCAGTGCCGGTTACAATCTGGTTGCCTCCAGCAAACGCAACGGCCGCCGCGTCATCTCCGTTGTGGTCGGAACCGGCAGCACTGAAGCACGCGCAGCCGAAAGCAGCAAACTGTTAAACTGGGCACTCCAGTCTTTCGATACGCCCAAACTTTACGAAGCCAACCAAACCATTTCTCAAGTCAAAGTATATAAAGGTGCATCGAACGCCGTAAACGTCGGCTTTATTGATGCGGCCTATATCACTTTGCCACGCGGAGAGGGCAAAAACATCAAGCCGATTTTAGAAACCGTTCAGCCTGTTTTAGCACCGGTTCATAAAGGTCAGGTATTGGGTAAACTCAAAATCATGAACGGCGATAAAGTATTGGCTGAAAAAGAAGTCACGGCTCTGAATGCCGTTGAAGAAGCCGGTTGGTTCGGACGTTTGTACGACGGCATCGTGCTTTGGTTTAAGAATCTGTTTGCAGACGAATAAAACAGGCCGTCTGAAAAAACAAACGCCCATTAGCTTTTAATGGGCGTTTTACTTCTGCTTGAGCTTGGCCAACCCTCCGCAGCCGGTTTATGAACCTTGTATTTATCCGCCTGATTATTAAAAAAATCTATGCGTATCAAGCATTTTTTTCAATCCCAACTTAAGCTATAATGCGTAGTTGGTTATTCCCTGTCACTCGAAGCAATGCAACTTACCGTTATCGGACTCAACCATCAAACCGCCCCTTTAAGCATCCGCGAAAAACTCGCTTTTGCCGCTGCCGGGTTGCCCGAAGCAGTGCAGGCCTTGTCGTCTCTTGATGCCGTCCGCGAAGCCGTTATTCTTTCCACCTGTAACCGTACCGAACTCTATTGCTTTGGCGACAGCGAAACCATTATCGAATGGTGGGCGAAACACCATCATTTGTCCGTAGAAGAAATCAGTCCGTATCTCTATATTTACGGCAACCGCGAAACCGTCCGCCACGCTTTCCGTGTATCTTGCGGTTTAGACTCCATGGTCTTGGGCGAACCCCAAATTCTCGGCCAGCTCAAAGATGCCGTACGCACTTCCCAAGAGCAGCAAAGTCTCGGCTCCTCTCTCAATGCCCTATTTCAAAAAACCTTTTCCGTTGCCAAAGAAGTCCGCAGCGGCACGGCCGTAGGCGAAAATTCGGTATCCATGGCCGCCGCTTCCGTTAAAATGGCGGAACAGATTTTTCCCAACATCCAAGACCTGAATATTCTCTTTATCGGCGCAGGTGAAATGATTGAATTGGTGGCCACTTATTTTGCCGCCAAACACCCCAAATTGATGACCGTAGCCAACCGCTCCCTGCCGCGCGCCCAAGAACTGTGCGAAAAATTAGGCGTGCAGGCCGAGCCGCAACTGCTGTCCGCCCTGCCCGACATTTTGCATGAATACGATGTTGTGATTTCTTCCACCGCCAGCGAATTGCCTTTAGTCGGCAAAGGCATGGTTGAACGCGCCTTGAAGCTGCGTCAAAACATGCCTGTGTTTATGCTTGATCTGGCTGTTCCTCGAGACATCGAAGCCGAAGTTGCCGAGCTTGACGATGCCTTCCTATACACGGTCGACGATATGGCACGCATTGTTCAAAGCAGCCAAGAAGCGCGGAAAAAAGCAGCGGCCGAAGCGGAAGAAATCGTCAACCGCAAAGTAGAAGAGTTTTTAGAATGGCAGCAAAGCCGCGAAAGCGTCCCCCTAATCCGTGCTTTGCGCGATGAAGGCGAACGCGCACGACTGTATGTTCTGGAAAATGCCATGAAACAATTGGCTAAAGGCACACCGCCGGAAGAAGTGCTTGAACGCCTTTCCGTACAGTTAACCAATAAGCTCCTGCACTCTCCAACGCGCACGCTCAATAAAGCTTCCGCCCAAGACAGCAATCTGATTGATGCGGTTACCCAAATCTATCATTTGGACAATTCCAAATAAACCATCCGGTTTTATCGGTCAAACAGACATTTCAATACTTTAAATCCTTTCTTTACATACAAAAGGCCGTCTGAAATTTCAGACGGCCTTTTAAAATCAGGAGCAGCGATTATTTGCCTTCGGCTTCTGCTTTTTTCAACAATACGTACAACTGATCTTTCAGGTGCAGTTTTTGTTTTTTCAATTCTTCGATTTCATCCAAACCGCTGGTTACCGGGTTGTTGGTCAAACCGGTAATTTTGTCGTCCAATTCGTTGTGCTCGTCAAACAAACGGGCGAAGTGTGCGTCTTCCTGCTTTAATTTTGAAATTAATTCGCGGTATTCTGGGAACATAATTTATCCTCTTTGAGAAAAGTAAAATAAGCAACTTATCCAATGCTGCTTTCTAAATCCAGCTTCATTATAACAAAGCCGCCATGTTTATCCAGTCTTTCTCTTGATTTTCACCGGCGACTTTCAGACTTTTTTGACAAAAAACAAACACGGCCGGACTGGACGGAAAATATTGCGGCACATACAATCAAGCCATCTTTCAGAATGAGGAAGCCTCCATGAAAAGCGCTGTCGAAACCATCAAAAACCACCGCACCTACCGTCATTTCAAAGAAAACATCCAATTACCCGCAGAAGACCTGCAAACCATCATCGATTGCGCCCGTCAGGCTCCGTCTTGGATGAACGGCCAACACTATACGATTTTAAATATCAGCTCCCCCGAACTGCGCCAGCAAATTGCAGAACAGCAACCTGCCAACCCTCAAATTGCCACATGCAGCACCTATCTGATTTTTATCGCCGACTTACACCGCGCCGATTTATCCGGCCAAGCCTACAACGGCACGTTTACCGCAGCCGGCGATCCCGACAGCCTGATTACGGCGGTAACCGACACGGCGCTTGCCGCACAAAACGCCGTTATCGCTGCCGAAAGCTTGGGATACGCCACCTGTTATACAGGCGGCATCCGCAACATCGCACCGGAATTGGTCGAGCTGCTGAAGCTGCCGAAAAACACTTTCCCTATCGTCGGCCTGTGCATCGGCGTGCCCGATATTGAAATGAACCTCAAACCGCGCCTGCCCGAAGAAGCGGTTTATGCGGAAAACCGTTATCCCGACGACCAAATTATTTCAGACGGCCTCGCACAATATGAGCAAACCATGACCGCTTTCGGCGAAGCACGTGAAAAATTCCCGTTCCGTGAAAAATTTGCCCGTTATTACAGCAATACCTACGCACCGCGCAACCACGCCCTGCTGCCGAAGCAAGGCTGGCTGTGCACGGATTGGAATACAGAAAAACCGCAGCAGGATTAATGTTTACGTTTTCTGAAAAACGGTAACGGCAGCCTGACCGCTGCCGTTTTTATCCGCCATCCGTTTTACCATACAAGATTAGGCCGTCTGAATTCCGGGGCAGACAAGCTGTTTCGTACTGTAAAAAAATCATCGTACCAAGCAAAATTCAATACGACCGCATTGCCGTTGCAACGGCTTTCCATGCCGCATCCGAACGCCTTCCATTAGCAAACTTTGTTGACAATCTGACAATTTTTCATCTACATCACATGAAAATTCAGTTACAATAACCGCACTCAAATTATCCCGTTTACAGGCCGCCGAGAGCATTTGAGGCCGTCTGAAAATTTTCTGTTATGCAACTTCCCAAAGGAATTTAAAGCATGTTTTCAAAAAGCATCACCATTGAAAAATACGATCCCGAATTAGCTGCCGCCATCGCTGACGAAGTACAGCGCCAGCAAGACCACATCGAGCTGATTGCATCGGAAAACTATGTAAGCTGCGCCGTCATGGAAGCACAAGGCAGCCAGTTGACCAACAAATATGCGGAAGGCTATCCCGGCAAACGTTATTATGGTGGTTGCGAATATGTGGACGTCGCCGAACAACTGGCCATCGACCGCGTAAAACAACTGTTCGGTGCTGCCTATGCCAACGTGCAACCGCATTCCGGTTCTCAAGCCAACCAAGCCGTTTATGCTTCCGTATTGAAACCCGGCGACACCATTTTGGGCATGTCTTTAGCGCACGGCGGCCACCTGACTCACGGCGCGTCAGTCAACATTTCCGGCAAACTGTATAACGCCATCACTTACGGCTTGGACGAAAACGAAGTACTGGATTATGCAGAAGTCGAACGTTTGGCCTTGGAACACAAACCGAAAATGATCGTTGCCGGTGCTTCTGCTTATGCTTTGGAAATCGACTGGGCGAAATTCCGCGAAATCGCCGATAAAGTCGGTGCTTACCTGTTTGTCGACATGGCACACTATGCCGGCTTGATTGCCGCCGGCGAATACCCGAATCCGGTTCCTTTTGCCGACTTCGTTACCACCACAACCCACAAGACCTTGCGCGGCCCGCGCGGCGGCGTGATTTTGTGCCGCAACGAAGACCATGCAAAAGCCCTGAATTCGGCTATTTTCCCAAGCCTGCAAGGCGGTCCTTTAATGCACGTGATTGCGGCCAAAGCCGTAGCATTTAAAGAAGCATTGCAGCCTGAATTCAAAGAATACGCAAAACAAGTGAAAATCAACGCCGCTGCTATGGCTGAAGAGCTGGTAAAACGCGGTTTGCGCATTATTTCCGGCCGTACCGAAAGCCACGTTTTCCTGGTAGACCTGCGCGCGAAAAATATTACCGGCAAAGCTGCGGAAGAAGCCTTAGGCAAAGCACATATCACCATCAACAAAAATGCTATCCCGAACGATCCTGAAAAACCATTTGTCACTTCAGGTATCCGCGTAGGTACGGCAGCCATCACCACCCGCGGTTTCAAAGAAGCCGAGGCACGCGAACTGGCAAATTTAGTGGCCGATGTTTTGGAAAATCCGGAAGATGCAGCTACTTTGGAGCGCGTTGCCAAAGCAGCGACCGCACTGTGTGAAAAACTGCCTGTTTACGGTGCCTAATCTTTCCTTTCCGGCTTAAAAGCCGTCTGAATCATTTTGAAGCCGTATTCCCCAATAACGGAATACGGCTTTTCTTATACACTTATCTTTTATGCTTACCTGAAGACAGAGGCCGTCTGAAAATTTCAGACGGCCTTTTTATCACATTCACTTTCTAAAACAGCCTGTCCAAATACCAACGATGCACCTTAACAACCGTACAGCCGGTGGTTATTAAGCGCGCCATAATAAAAATTACAGCCGACTTCCTACACTTCATATCTTCCCCTTCCCATTTAATTCCCAAGTTTATTATTTAAAAATCATAATCAAACAACATAATTTATTTACAAAATACTTACTTTTGATAAAATATAATAATTTTCATTAACATCAAAAATAGGATACCTATTATGTATTTCAATAAAAAATGGGAATCTTAATGTGCCTCCCTTTTATTCTTAGCGCCTGTGCTACCAATAAGGGCGATTTCGGTTTGGAAGATGTCCATGCGCCGCAGTCCGAACCGCAAAAACCTAAGTTTCAAGACGAGAAAACCCAGCCGCGCACAGAAGAAGAAGTGTCTGCCTTCATGCAGCCGGGTTTGGGCGCTTCGATAGAAATCCCGCGTCGAGGTACGGGCTTGGCCGGCACGTTGTCGGAAGAGCGGGTGGCGTTGACGCCTGAAAACATCAAACGTATCGGCGGCGATTTGGATATTCCTTACGTTAAAGACATTAAAAATCACAATAAATACACCGGTTCGCTCATCCATTCGCACGACAACAGTGCGGGCGATCACCGCAAGCGCGATTTGGAGTATGTGCGCTCGGGATGGGTGGCCGATGCCAATGTGGGCTTGGATTTTGTGAACGGCGATTTCGGTAACGGCATTACCAGAAAAGTGCTGTTCGGCAGCATCGGCCACGTTTATTACAAAGGTGTTCAGCCTGCGCAGGCATTTCCGGCGTCAGTCAAAGCGACTTACAAAGGTACATGAGATTTCGTGACCGATGCGCGCCAAGGCAGAGCCGGCACCGGCTTTACCGGCACGGCTGCAAATGTGGGCAGCAATTACGGCGCAGTTTCGTTTAATGAATACGACTCGATTCATACCGATAAAAACACAGGCGAAGTCGGCCACAGCAGCGAATTGGAAGTCGATTTTGCCAACAAGAGCCTGACGGGCACACTGTATAAAAACCATAAGAAACTTGCCGATAAAGCACAAGAACGCACGCCTCGTTACAAAGTTAAAGCCGATATCAAAGGCAACCGCTTTCAAGGCCGCGTAGAGGCGGGCAACAAGGACGACCTTTATTTCGGTAAAGACGGCAATTTGGAAGGCGGCTTCTTCGGCCCGGCTGCGGAAGAATTGGCCGGTAAGTTTTTAGCCGACGACAATTCGCTGTTCGGCGTGTTGGCGGGTAAGCGTGAGAAAGCGGCCGACGAGAAAACCGACAAAATCATCGATGCCTACCATATCGACTTCCAAAACCTGAACCTCACTCAAGCCGACAATTTCGGCGACGCCCGCAAATTCGTGTTTAAAGGCCAAACCTTTTCGTTGCTGCCCGCCGCAGGTACGGACACGAAATCGTTTTTGGAGACCTTGAAATACGTCTTAGACGGCAACCGCACGCTGAATCTGTTTTCATGTTGCAGCAATCTCGACTATCTCAAGTTCGGTACTTTTCAGACGGCCGCAGGAGAGGATAAAGACGGTGCGTCGTTCTTCTTCCAAGGCGAGCGTACACCCGTTAAAGATATTCCCACCGGCACCGCGCATTACAAAGGCAGTTGGCAGGCACACATCATCAGTAAAACAGGTCATGTTTGGAGCAAATCTCCCAACAACAAAGAAGGCGGCAGCCGCGCAGAGTTCGACGTGGACTTCGGTGCCAAAACGCTCCAAGGCAAGCTGACCGCGCAAGACCGTGCGTTGCCGACCTTCAATATCCTGACCCAAATTGAAGGCAACGGCTTTACCGGCCGCGCCAAAACCAGAGACCAAGGCTTTATCTTGGATCCGGGCAGCACGGCCAACTCGGTAAGTGTCCATCTGGATGCCGAAGTCAAAGGCGGTTTTTACGGCCCCAAAGCAGCAGAGCTGGGCGGCGTATTCCACAGCAACGAAGAAGGCAAAGACAAAGTGGGCGGCAGTTTCGGTGCCAAACGGCAAGTATCCGTGCAATAAACCGAACGCATGACACATTCAGATATTATTGGGAGAAAACATGAATACCGCAAAACACATCCATAACCACACCTTCCCCTCGCGCCTGACCGCCGTATGCTTGGCCGTGCTGTCTTGCACGGCAGCCGCCCCGGCCTTCGCCGATACCGACGTAACGGAAACCGTGCAGTTGAACGAAGTGGTGGTCAAAGGCAAGAAAAAAGCGCGCCGTAAAGACACCGAAGTTACCGGCTTGGGCAAAGTCGTTAAAAATTCAGACGGCCTCGATAAAGAACAAGTATTGGGCATCCGCGACTTAACCCGTTACGACCCGAGCATCGCCGTTGTCGAGCAAGGGCGCGGCGCAAGCAGCGGCTACTCGATGCGCGGGGCGGATAAAAACCGCGTGAGCCTAACGGTGGACGGCCTGCCGCAAATCCAGTCTTATACCGTTGACAACACATCGGCCACCAGCGGCGCGATTAACGAAATCGAATATGAAAACATTACCGCCATCGAAATCAACAAAGGCGCCAACTCTGCCGAACAAGGCAGCGGTTCGTTGGGCGGTTCGCTGGCTTTCCGCACCAAAGAAGCGGACGACATCATCAAAGAAGGCCAAAACTGGGGCTTGGATACCAAAACCGCATACAGCGGCAAAAACAAACTATTTACCCAATCAATAGCCGCAGCAGGCCGTCTGAACGGCTTTGAAGGCTTGGCAATTTATACTCACCGCCAAGGCCACGAAACCCAAGCGCACAAAGATGCGGGCAATCAGCCGCAAACCATATCGCGCTTAGACGGCTACGTTTATGAAGGCGATGACGCCCGATACGATTGGTTTGCTTTAGAAGGCTAGTGTGCCGATATAGCCAATTGCGACAAACTGCGCCCGCTCTCCCACACCTCTCCGGCAGAAAATACCTCACAACCGAAACCATCCCCGCTGCACAATACACCGGCAACAAACGCGCCCTGCCCAATCCGATGGACTACGGCAGCCGGTCGTGGCTGGTTCGCGGCGGCTACCGTTTCACACCGCGCCATTACCTCGGCGGCATTTTTGAAAATACACGCCAGCGTTACGACATCCGCGACATGGCCTTCGAGCAATATTGGAACCCTAAAACCCGCATCGCGTCCGGCAAATCGCAAGGGGTTTACCGCTTCGGCGAAAATATCGACAACGGCCAAACCATCCAACGCGGTTTGACCGACCAATGGAGCTACATCGGCTTGGGCTACTCGCGCTTGCGCTATTTCGACGAACACCACCGCAAAACCCGCAACGGCTTGGAATACCGTTATGACAACCCCGACAAAAACACCTTTGTCGATCAAGCCAAAATCAGCCTCGACCGCCAAAATATCACGCTCGACACACTCCGCAGCGACGTGAATTGCTCGGTTTATCCCGCAGTCGATAAAAACTGCCGCCCCGGTACAGACAAACCGTGGTCGTTTTACGAATCGGAACGCAGCATTTACGGCGAAAAACACAACGCATTGAATCTCGAAGCAGAGAAAAAACTCTCGTTTGCCCATACCTCGCACAAACTGCATCTGAACGCAGGCTTCGACCGTTTCCAATCCAAGCTCGACCGCAAAGATTTTTACGCCCTCAACAGCCAACAAGATGTTGTGTATGTGAACGACCAAGCCGACGGCTCAAAAAGCAACCCCTATATTTACCGTTTGGAAAACCCCAGAGTCGAAAAATTCAACCTGTGCCGTTACAACAATTTCGTCGGCGTCAGCAGCTGCCATTCGCGCATCATCAACGGTCACAGCTATCACATCGGCCTGCGCGACCACATGAGCTTGGGTAAATATGTCGATTGGGGCGTGGGCGCACGTTACGATTACCACAAAATGACCACCGACGATTCATGGACGGCTTCAGGCACTTTCCGTAACGGCTCATGGAACAGCGGTTTCGTATTCAAACCCAATTCCAATCTGAGCTTCTTACACCGCATCTCCAGCGGCTTCCGCGTACCCAGCTTCCAAGAACTGTTCGGCTACCGCGTATCGGGCTTTGAAAAAGGCATAAACGACAAGGCGCACTATGTCGGAAAATTCAAACCCGAAAAAGCCTTAAACAACGAATTCGGCGTCCATGTCAAAGGCGGCTTCGGCCATCTGGAAGCCAGCTATTTCCGCAACCGGTACAAAGGCTTGATCGGGTTGACCCACATCGACCCCAACGTTGCCGGTTTGACCAACGCCGAAAAAGCCCGCGGCTACCGCAATATGTATAACGCCACCACCGACGGCATCAATATCGTCGGCAAGGTCGATTGGCACGGCATTACCGACAAACTGCCCGAAGGCCTGTACAGCACCGTAGCCTACAACCATGTGAAGCTCAAAAAAGCCTCGCTGACCAAAGACTATTTCGTACATTCCTGCGGTATGTTGTTTGATGCCATCCAACCTTCCCGCTATGTATTGGGCTTGGGCTACGATGCGCCGAGCGGCAAATGGGGCGTAAACGGCATGATGACGTATTCCAAAGCCAAAAACCCCAACGAGTTGCAAACCGTATGTAAAACCGGCTACCTCGTCCACAACGAATCCGCCACCAAGAAAGCCACCAAACCTTGGTATGTTTTCGATGTCAGCGGTTATGTGAACCTGAAAGACAAAATGACTTTGCGCGCCGGTATCTACAATTTGGCCAACCGCCGTTACAGCCAATGGGAAAACGTGCGCCAATCGGCCATGGGTGCGGTAAACCAACAAACCAAAGTGGAAAACTACGCGCGCTACGCCGCGCCGGGCAGAAACGTAACGGTTTCGATGGAGATGAAGTTCTAACCAGCTCAAATATCCACATAGATAAATAAAAGAGGCCGTCTGAAAATTTCAGACGGCCTCTTCCGATGTTCGCCAAGCAGTTATTTAAACAAATCAAATACCTTGGCAAAAACCATAATCACACCGTAGCTCAGCGGCACAATCGCCACCAGCCAATACAGCCATACCCTGCCGCCGCCGTGCGATACTTTATCCACCACCAAATACGCATCGGACAAAGTGGTTTCATCTTCGGGGTTTCTACTTTCGGCAGACTGCTTAACCGTTTTGTCGTGATGCTTTTCATGCACAGGTTTAACCAGCAAATTGCACAGCAAACCTACCACCAACAAACCCGCCATAATATACATCGTTACACTGTATGCCTGCGCCGCAGGTACGCCGCTTTCAATCTGACTTTGACGGATATAGTTGACCAACACCGGTCCCAATACCGCAGCCGTAGACCAAGCCAACAGCAATCGGCCGTGAATCGCCCCCACTTGAAAAGTACCGAACAAATCGCGCAAATAAGCAGGAATCGCCGCAAAACCGCCGCCATACATCGACATAATCACGCAGAAACCAATAACAAACAAAGCCTTATTACCGCTCTCGCCGATGGAAGGAACCATAAAATACAACAACGAACCCAAAATAAAGAAAATCGTGTATGTATTCTTACGGCCTATTTTGTCCGAAATGCTGGACCAGAAAAACCGTCCGCCCATATTAAACAAGCTCAACAAACCGACGAATCCGGCCGCCGCCGCCACGCTGACAGCAGCTTCTTTGCCTACGGATACTTCAGAAAACAGCTCCTGAATCATCACCGAAGCCTGACCCAGCACTCCGATTCCCGCCGTCACATTCAGACATAAAATCCAAAACAGCAGCCAAAATTGCGGTGTTTTGATTGCTTGCGCCGCGCTGACATGATTCTGGCTGACCATTTTTTTCGATTTTGCCGGAGCAGTAAAACCTTTCGGCTTCCAATTATCAGCAGGAACACGAATGGTAAACACACCGAACATCATGAATATAAAATAAAAAATCCCCAAGGCCACATACGTCTCCGCCACACCGACCGAAGTAGGACTACTGAAGAAATTAATCAAAGCCACCGATAAGGGAGAAGCCAGCATCGCACCGCCGCCGAAACCCATAATCGCCAAGCCGGTTGCCATACCCGGTTTGTCCGGAAACCATTTCATCAAAGTCGACACCGGACCGATATAGCCCAAACCCAAACCGATACCGCCCAATACGCCGTTACCCAAATAAAACAGCCACAAATTATGCATCCACACGCCGATTGCGGAAATAATAAATCCCAAGCTGAAGCAGCATGCGGAAACAAACATCGCTTTTCTCGGCCCTACCCTTTCCAGCCAAGTACCAAACAAAGCAGCCGAAGCCCCCAGCATGGCCAACGCGATACTGAATACCCAGCCGACTGTCGTCAATTTCCAATCTCCGGCAGCCGATTCAGTAATACCGATGATTTTGGTCAGCGGATCATTAAACACCGAATAAGCATAAATCTGCCCGATAGACAAATGCACGGCCAACGCGGCGGGCGGAACCAGCCAGCGGTTGAAATCTGCTGGGGCAATGGTGTTTTTTCTGTCTAAAAAAGACATATTTTTCCTTCTCAAGCATGAAAGTAACAAAATACCGCGAAATTTTATCAAATTTTCGTCTTATGCCTTAAGGTTTTTTAGCCGTAAAACCGATTTATCCGTTGGCTGCGAAAAATCCGTTTCAAACAAACAGGCTTTAAATCTTCAATAAAATGCAGTAAACCGAAAAGCCAATACAGTCCCGACATGACACACCCGCTGCGGTTCTCTGCAACCGTTACCCGCCTGCATGGCTTAACGGCATTTTCCTTTCCAACATATTCGCTATATGTTTTCACTCTCCTTAAAACCAATTTGATTAACAATCCAAACCTGAAAAAACAGAGAGGCCGTCTGAAAATTTCAGACGGCCTCTGTTCAGCTAATTAACGATTAATACATACCTTCACGTTCTTCACGTGTGCTGATATAAATATTTTTCACCTGCGTATAAGCGGCCAACATCATCTTGTGCGTTTCACGGCCGATACCGGAAGTTTTATAACCGCCGAACGGCGCACCGGCAGGCAGACGGTTGTAACAGTTCACCCACATACGGCCGGCTTCGATGGCTTTGGCAACACGCAATGCACGGTTGATATTGGTAGTCCAAACCGCACCGGCCAAGCCGTATTCGCTGTCATTGGCCATTTCGATTACTTCTTCTTCGGTCTTGAATTTGATTACCGTTGCAACCGGGCCGAAAATTTCTTGTTGCGATATCGTCGCATCGTTGCCTTCAGCCGCAATCAAAGTCGGCTCTACGAATGCACCTTTACCCAGTTCGCCTTCCATTTTCTTACCGCCGGTAATAATGCGGCAGCCTTCTTGTTCGCCGATTTTCACATATTTTAAAATAGTTTCCATTTGACCGGCATTCACTTGAGAACCCATTTGGGTATCGTCTTCCCAAGGTAAACCGACTTTCACTTTCTTAAATTCTTCAGCCAAGGCATTCACAAATTTATCGTAAATGCCTTCCTGAACGAAAATACGCGAACCGGCACAACATACTTGGCCTTGGTTGAACAAAATACCTTTTTGCGCACCTTCGATTGCCTTGTCAAACGGCATATCGTCAAAGAAGATATTGGCTGATTTACCACCCAATTCCAGTGTTGCCGGAATCAGCATTTCAGCAGCGGCAATACCGATATGACGGCCGATTTCCGTCGAACCGGTAAAGGCCAATTTGTTAAAGCCCTTGTGATGCAGCATATATTCGCCCGATTTAGAACCGCGGCCGGTAATAATGTTCAACACACCTTTAGGCAGAACATGATTAACCTTTTGAGCAAAGGACAACAGACTTAGAGAAGTGCTGCTGGACGGGTGAATCACAACGGTACAGCCGGCAGCCAACGCAGGAGCGATTTTCCAAGCCGCCATCAGGAACGGGAAGTTCCACGGAATAATTTGGCCTACCACACCGATGGGTTCGCGCAACACGATAGACAAATCTTCTTCGTCCAACTGGTTGCAAGTACCTTCTTCGCCACGGATAACACCGGCAAAGTAACGGAAATGATCTGAAGCCAAAGGAATGTCCGCAGCGCGCGTTTCACGGATAGGTTTACCGTTGTCTAATGTTTCCTGCAGTGCAAACAATTCGGCATTTTCATCAATAATGTCGGCAATCTTGTTCAAAATTGCAGCACGCTCGACAACGGTTGTTTTACGCCAGGTCTTTAAGGCTTCCTGTGCTGCCTTAACAGCAGCATCAACGTCTTCGTTGGTTGCATCGATAAAAGTTGCCAGTGGTTCGTTGTTCGCCGGGTTATACGATGTTAATGTTTCACCTTTGGTACCATTGGTCCACTCCCCGTTGATCAGCAGTCCGTAAGCTTTATCAAAAACATTTAAATTCTTAGACATCTTCTCTACTCCTTGCTTATGTGTTTATACAGGCCGTCTGAAAAACGGCTTGGTTTCAGAATATCTGTTTATTTTCTTTTTTTCAATAGCAGATGTACATGATTTTTAAAATATTTTTTCTTAAAATCTGCAAACAAACAATTAATCCTATTCGCTATGCCGCAAAAGCACAAGCCCCTTTCGAAAACAAAAAACAAAATGACCTATAAAAAATCAGAAACAAAAAAAACTGCCCCGTTTATAAAACGGAGCAGTTTTTTATTTCATTAACAAATTAGTTTTTGTCCAAGTCAACCAGTTTGTTTTTAGAAATCCACGGCATCATACTGCGTAATTGCGCGCCGACTTTTTCGATTTGGTGGTCGGCATTCAAACGGCGGCGGGCAGTCATGCTGGCGTAGTTTGTATTACCCTCTTGGATAAACATTTTCGCGTATTCGCCTGATTGAATACGGTACAAGGCTTTTTTCATGGCTTCTTTGGTTGCCGGAGTAATCACTTCAGGGCCGGTAACGTATTCGCCGTATTCGGCATTGTTGGAAATTGAGTAGTTCATGTTGGCAATACCGCCTTCGTACATCAAATCCACAATCAGTTTCAATTCGTGCAGGCACTCGAAGTAAGCCATTTCGGGTGCGTAACCGGCTTCTACTAATGTTTCAAAACCGCATTTCACCAGCTCTACCGCACCGCCGCACAATACGGCTTGCTCACCGAACAAGTCGGTTTCGGTTTCTTCGCGGAAGTTGGTTTCAATCACACCGCCTTTGGTACCGCCGTTTGCAGCAGCATAAGACAAGGCGATATCGCGAGCTTTACCTGAGTTGTCTTGGTAAACAGCAATCAGAGTCGGCACGCCGCCGCCTTTGAGGTATTCGCTGCGTACGGTATGGCCGGGGCCTTTAGGCGCAACCATAATAACGTCAACGTTTTTGGCCGGTACGATTTGGTTGTAATGCACGTTAAAGCCGTGTGCAAATGCCAATACGGCACCGTCTTTCAGATTGTTGTGGATTTCGGCATTGTAAACGGCAGGCGCGGTTTCATCAGGCAACAGAATCATCACCACATCGGCAGCTTTGGTGGCTTCGGCTACGGAGCGCACGTCGTGGCCGGCGGCTACGGCTTTGTTCCAAGAACCGCCTTGGCGCAAACCGATAACTACGTTTACACCGGAATCTTTCAAGTTGGCCGCGTGGGCATGGCCTTGTGAGCCGTAACCGATGATGGCTACGGTTTTACCTTTGATCAATGACAGGTCTGCGTCTTTATCGTAAAAAACTTGCATTTCTATTCCTTTTTCAACTTAAGTGTTTGTCTTTTTTATCACTGGATTTAATTTTCCTGCCCATCTCCGCCTGTTCGCATAATCTCATTGTTTACAGCCTTTACCTGAATCCAAGATGCAAAATAACCGGCAGAAGTATTTTTGGACAAATTCGCTTTTCATCATACCTGATTTTTCCGATTTGCCAACAAAAATTTATATATTTTGTACAAAAAATCAAAACCACGGTTAAAATACGATGAAAATAGAAATTAAATAGACTTTATGTCTAATTTCAGACGGCCTAATCATCATAAGGCCGTCTGAAAATTAGATCAGATTCTCAAAATACGCTCACCACGGCCGATTCCTGCAGCCCCTGTGCGGACAGTTTCTAAAATCAAAGCCTTACCGACTGTTTCCAAGAAAGAATCCAACTTATCGCTGGTTCCGGTAACTTCAACAGTATAGGTCTTGTCGGTTACATCCACGACTTGACCACGATAAATTTCGGTTAAGCGTAACATTTCATCCCGGTCTTTACCCAAAGCTCGGATTTTTACCAACATCAATTCACGTTCAACGAAACGGCTTTCGTTCAGATCGACGACTTTGACCACTTCAATCAATTTATTCAATTGCTTGGTAATTTGCTCGATAACATCGTCATCTCCGTGCGTGACGATAGTCATACGTGACAAAGTCCGATCTTCCGTCGCTGCAACCGACAAAGAATCGATATTGTAATCACGCGCTGAAAACAAACCGACTACACGGCTCATTGCACCCGATTCATTTTCCATCAGAATAGATAAAATATGTCTCACGGCACACTCCTTGTATCATAGTCTCTGTCGGTTACATCATTTACGTCACTGTCTGCTTTGGTTTCACGCATGTGTGGCGGCAATACCATCTCATCCAAACCTTTGCCGTTACCCACCATAGGGAACACGTTTTGTTTTTTGTCGGTAATGAAATCCAAGAAAACGAATCGATCTTTCAAAGCCAATGCTTCACGCAACGCACCTTCCACATCAGAAGCTTTTTCGATTCTCATACCCACATGACCGTATGCTTCCGCCAATTTCACAAAGTCGGGCAACGAATCAAAATAGGTTTCGGATTCACGGTTGCTGTAGTAAAGCTCCTGCCACTGGCGAACCATACCTAAATAGCCGTTATTCAAGCAGATAGTCTTAATCGGCAATTTATACTGTAAACAAGTAGAAAGTTCTTGAATATTCATTTGAATAGAACCCTCACCGGTAATGCAGCATACGTCTTTTGTCGGATCGGCCAAATAAGCACCCATGGCATAAGGCAAGCCCACCCCCATCGTACCGAGACCGCCTGAATTTAACCATTGGCGCGGTCTTTGAAACGGATAATATTGGGCGGCAAACATTTGATGTTGGCCGACATCGGAAGTAATAATGGCATCATTATTTGTGACTTCTGCCAATGTTCTAATCACCATCTGCGGCAAAATAACATCGCTTTCGGTTTCAGGAATGCGCAAACAATCCCTGCCGCGCCATTGCTCAACGGTAGTCCACCATTTTCCTAAAGCCGCTTCGTTTAAAGACAGCTCCTGCTTCTTCCAAATGCCGATCATTTCTTTCAAAACATTCTTAACATCGCCAACAATCGGCACATCTGCTTTAACACGTTTTGAAATACTGGAAGGATCGATATCGATATGAATGATTTTCTTCGGTTTTTCAAAAAATTTGCTTGGAACCGATACGACACGGTCATCAAACCTTGCACCGACCGCCAATACTACATCGGCGCTATTCATAGCCAAGTTCGCTTCATATGTACCGTGCATACCCAACATACCCAGATACTGTTTGTGGGTAGAAGGATAAGCTCCCAAACCCATCAAAGTACCCGTACAGGGGGCGCCGGTCAGTTGCACGAACTCAATCAGTTCTTGCGAAGCATTACTGAGAACCACGCCACCGCCAAAATAAATAATCGGGCGTTTGGCAGCACTCAACATCTGCATAGCTTTTTTAATTTGTCCGGTATGGCCGTTGGTTACCGGCTGATAAGAACGGATAAAGATATCTTCCTGAGGATAACTGAATTTGGCCGTAGCCTGCGTCACATCTTTCGCAATATCGACTACTACCGGACCAGGACGGCCGCTACGGGCGATTTGGAAAGCCTTTTTGATGGTGTCCGTCAAATCATTGATATTGGTTACTAAAAAGTTATGCTTCACACAAGGGCGCGAAACACCAACCATATCGATTTCCTGGAAAGCATCACTACCGATAGCCGGCGTACCAACCTGCCCTGAAATCACTACCAAAGGAATAGAATCCGTATAAGCCGTAGCAATACCGGTAATCGCATTCGTCGCTCCGGGGCCTGATGTCACCAAAGCCACGCCTACTTTTCCGCTGGTACGCGCATAAGCATCTGCAGCATGCACTGCTGCCTGCTCGTGTCTGACCAAAATATGCTTGAATTTGTTTAATTGGAACAATGCGTCATAAATTTCAAGAACCGCACCGCCGGGATAACCGAAAACGTACTCAACATTCTCAGCTTTGAGACTCTGTACGAGTATTTGTGCACCTGATAATTGCATGAAGACCTCTTTTGTATCACATGTAAACCAATAGGAATTGCCGGCTTCGCCACTGCACCTTTAATGCTGTTTTCATGAGCAACGATTTAGGGTACGCGCATCACAAAAACCCGGCGACAACATGAGCAATTCAATCAATTGATTCAGATGTCTGAGAGTTTATCGAAGAATAATAAAGAAATGACAAGATAACGCAATCCCAGCTGCCAAAGCAAGCAGGAAAAGGCCTTTTTTGAAAAAAACAGTTAAAATTTAGTATTAGTATATGATTTTTATAGAATAAAATTGTTAACAATATTCATAACAAATAAAAAATAAAGGATAAAACACAGTCTGCAATTTTAGCAAACAACCGCTTTATCCTTTATTTTCATATTTTCTTTGGCGCACCCAACAGGGATCGAACCTGTGACCTCCAGCTTCGGAAACTGACACTCTTCCAACTGAGCTATGGGTGCGGAAAGAGAAAGATTAACCTAAAAAAATAAAAATGGCAAAATTTTTTTGTCGTAAATGCACACACTTTCGTTCTCTGAAAGTCCAATTAAATTGTCCTCCCTCAAAAAATTACATTTTATTTGACATAAAGAAGGCATTAAAGATTGGAAAGCCCTTGCGAATTCAGTATAATCCAGCAAATTATTGTTAATATGAATTAACAAAATTCAATAACATTTTCGTCACAACTACCAAAAACGGCGAGGCCAACCAAATGAATCAACTTAACAACCATAAAGCCCAAGGGTCGGCATTAACCACCCTGCTTGGCGGTATCGTTATTTTACTTGCAGTATTGTTTTTCCTGGTAAAACTAGCCAGCAGCGGTTACTACAGCGATGTAGAAGCAAGCACGCCTTCTGCTACTGAAACACGTATTATGCCTGTCGGCAATATCGTCATGGGCGACGGAACACCTATCGGCGAGCGTACCGGCGAGCAAATTTTCAATAAAGTATGTATTCAATGCCACGCTTCCGACAGCATTGTTGCCAATGCGCCCCGCCTAACCAACAACGGAGATTGGGCTCCCCGTATTGCACAAGGTTTCGACACCCTGTTCAAACATGCCTTGGAAGGTTTCAACACTATGCCCGCCAAAGGCGGCGCGTCTGACCTGACTGACGACGAATTGAAACGTGCCATCGTTTACATGACCAACCAATCAGGCGGTAATTTTGCCGAACCTGCCGCAGGTGCTGCCGCAGCCGAAAGTACCGAAGGCCAACAAGAAGCTGCGCCTGCAGCAGAAGAAAGCTCCGCCGTCAGCGCCGACGGTCAAAAAGTATTCGAAACAGCTTGCTTTGCCTGCCATAATGCCAACTCAGCCATTCCCAATGCTCCCCGATTAACCAATAAAGACGATTGGGCTCCACGCATCAAACAAGGCAAAGAAACTTTATTCAAACATGCCTTGGAAGGCTTTACCGGTCCTAAAGGCGGCGTAATGCCACCTAAAGGCGGCAATACCAGCCTGAGCGATGATGAAGTTAAAGCTGCTGTGCTGTACATGGTTAACCAGTCAGGCGGCAAACTCTAATCTGCTTTTGTTCTAAAAATAAAGTGCACTATTTTAAGATAGTGCACTTTTTTATTTATTACTCAAGAGAAAAATAACGCTAAAATACTTTCTTAATTTTTCAGACGGCCTCTATCAATCATGGACAAACAGCGCTATATCGGATTAATGTCGGGAACCAGTATGGACGGCGTCGATGCCGTACTCGTTAGCATGAAAGGTTCTCAATGGCACCGGGCAGAGGCACACAGCTTCTTACCTTATTCAGGCCGTCTGAAACAAGAATTGCTGAATCTTCAAAATACCGGAATTAACGAACTGCACCGAAGCATGATATTGGCTCAAGAATTAAGCCTACTGTATGCAGAAGCCGTTGACCTATTGCTTCAACAGACCCATCTCCAACCCGCAAACATTACAGCATTAGGCTGCCACGGCCAGACCATCCGCCATGCCCCTGAAAACGGCTACAGCATCCAACTGGTCAATCTTCCGCTTCTTGCCGAAAAAACCGGTATTTTTACTATTGGCGATTTCCGTAGCCGCGATATCGCTTCAGGTGGACAAGGCGCTCCTTTAGTACCCGCCTTCCATCAAGCCGTTTTCCAACACCCTGATGAAACTAGAGTATTACTGAATATCGGCGGCATTGCCAACATCAGCATTCTACCGCCATCACAACCGGCTTTCGGTTTTGATACCGGACCCGGGAATATGTTAATGGATGCTTGGGTGCAATATCATTTCCAACAGCCTTATGATAAAAACGGTACAGTTGCCCAAAAAGGCAATCTGATACCAAGCTTATTAAATAAACTGCTGTCTCATCCCTATTTCGCACTCCCCCACCCTAAAAGTACGGGAAGAGAACTTTTTTCTCTCAATTGGCTACAAACGCATTTATCAGGCAGTGAAAATATTTATGATGTACAACGCACACTGTTGGAATACACAGCCATTACCATTACCGATGCTATCCAACGCACAGCGCCCTCAGCAGGCAACGTCTATGTCTGCGGCGGTGGCGTATACAACCCTCCTTTAATCAACCGCCTCAGTAATCTATTACCTGAACATACAGCCCTACAAAGTACCGACTCCCTGCACTTGAATCCTCAATGGGTGGAAGCCGCCGCTTTTGCCTGGCTGGCCGCTTGCTGGATAACCCGAACCCCATCCGCTCCCCATCATGCCACAGGTGCCGACAAACCCTGTATTCTCGGTGCAGGCCATTATGCCTAATCATGTTTATCCATTGCACTGAAAACCTGTCCCACATGATATATACCGTTAAATCAAATTCTCCCTATTACCCATGCTAAAACAATAGGCCGTCTGAATTTTCAGACGGCCTATTATCCAAGCAAACCAAATCAAACCAATAATTTACCAGGGTTCATTATCCCTTTCGGATCTATCTGCTGCTTAATCGCTTTCATTAAATCCAATTCAGCTTCAGACCGATAAGATGCCAACCAATGCGGCTTGACAATACCGATACCGTGTTCGGCAGCAATCGTTCCCGAACAGGCCAAAACATGTTTATATACGATTGTATTAACCGCATCCTCATACCCGTAAGCGTGTTTATCCAAAACATCGGGCAAGAAAGTATTGTAATGCAAACTGCCATCACCCAAATGTCCGAATATCACGATCTTTATGCCCTCAAACTCAGCGGCTAAGGCTCTGCTGCTCTCTTCGACAAACTTCGCAACATAAGCTATCGGCACAGCAATATCATGCTTAATGCTGACACCGAGATTTTTTTGCGAAGCCGAAATATTTTCCCTAAGTGCCCACAATCTCGCACGCTCTTCTTCCGAATGCGCCAATACCGCATTGTCAAAACCATGATTCAACAAATATTGCACCAGCAAATCTGACAAATCTTCACGAGGTAAAGAATCGGTTAACTCCAATAAAACGTGCCATTCAGCTTCCACCGGCTTTGCAATATTGCTAAATTCCGATGTCAAATTCAAAGCAAAATCACTAACCAGTTCAAAACTGCACAGCCGCTCCGCAAAATGCCCTTGTACCAAAGTTAACAGCGCAACAGCCTGCTCAATAGACGAAACACCTACCCAAGCAGTTTCGGTACAAACCGGCTTAGCAAATAATTTCAAAGTTGCTCCCGTAATCACACCCAGCGTACCCTCGCTTCCGATAAACAGATGCTTCAAATCATAGCCGGTCGTATTTTTATGCAAAGGCTGCAAATGGGAAATCAGCGTACCGTCCGGCAAAACCACTTCCAAGCCTACAACCAAATCACGCATAGGGCCGTAACGCAGCACGTTTAAACCGCCTGCATTGCATGCAATATTACCGCCAATCTGACAAGATCCCTCACTAGCCAGACTCAAAGGAAATAAACGGCCTGCCTCTTCTGCCGCTTCCTGAAGCTGTTTCAATACCACCCCGGCATCAGCCACAATCACATTGTCAGACAGATTCACCATTCTTACCCGATTCAGCCGGCTCAAATTCAGCAATACCCCGCCAAACGGAACAGCTGCACCGCACAAACCCGTATTGCCGCCTTGCGGAGTAACGGGAATATCGTGCTGAAAGCACAGTTTCATCACTTTTTGAACCTGCTCTACACGATCCGGGAACACAATCACTTCGGCTTGTCCGCGATAACGACGGCGCTGGTCTACAAGAAATGCCTCATCGTCTCCGACAATAATCTGATTTTCCGACATAAAAGCCGTCAATTCATTTTTCAATTTCACCCAATCCATAGCCTCATCCCAGACTTAACCGACATCCGAAAATAAAAAAGCAGGATACTCAAGTATCCTGCTTTTAAATCGATATACTTAACGTATATGAAATTATTTAGCTTCAGAAGCAGCAGCTTCAGCGGCAGAAGCGGCAGCAGTAGCAGCTTCGGCAGCGGCGTCAGCAGCAGATGCAGCGGCATCAGCAGCAGTTTCGGTAGCAGAAGCAGCAACGGCTTCAGCAGTTTCAGCAGCAGAAGCGGCAGCAGTTTCAACAGCAGAAGCGGCAACTTCAGCAGCAGAAGCAGCAGCTTCGGCAGCAGATGCAGCTGCTTCAACAGCTTGCTCGGTTTTTTGACCGCCGCAAGCAGCCAAAACCAAAGACATCAACGCAGCAGCAAACAGAGATTTTTTCATTTCAAATACCTTTTATGTTCAATTTGATTTAACAACTTTTTGACTTCAGTCAGAATATTGGCAACACCATCTTCCGGCTATAAATAGAAATTCATAAATGAATTTGGTGTCAATTATGCCTTACGGTATAAACCAATGCAACGCCCGCACATACCTATCATGTATGCCTTAACAAAAGCACTGCTGAGAAATCGCAATCCAAGAAAATATCACTTAATCATCAATATTGTCAATCGACAAAAATCATAAGGATTTTGATTATTTTTCATCTACTTAAAACAACAACAAGGACAAACAGCCTCAATTCGCCGTTTTTTCATCTGCAGGCATTCTTTTCAAACAGGTTGTAAAAAAACAACATTTCTCTGCTGTTTTTACTATAAAAAAATGATATAAATTTTCAAAAACGTAACAAGCAAAAATTCAGGCACCGCCAAGCGCCCTATGCTACAATGCTCTTCCGCTGCTTTGAAGTTGATGCAGCTTAACAATATTAAAGGATTTACAGATGAGCATCGTAAAAAATTCGGTCGTAACTTTGCACTACGAAATGTTTGACAGCAACGACCAGCTGATTGATAAAACCGAGCAACCTATTGCTTATCTGCACGGCGGATACGACGGAATTTTCCCCTTGGTGGAAGAAGCGCTGCACGGCAAAGCGAAAGGCGATGTGGTAGATGTGGTTCTCTCTCCCGACGACGCTTTCGGCGAGCAAGACCCCGAATTGGTACGTATCGAAGATGTTAATGTTTTCCCTGTCGAAGTCGAAGTCGGCATGATGTTTGAAGCCGATGATCCCGAAACCGGCGATGTATTCATTTACCGTGTAACCGATATTGCGGACGGTAAAGCCGTTGTGGACGGCAACCATCCTTTGGCCGGCATGAAAATCCGCTTTAAAGCAACTGTTGAAGATGTACGCCCTGCTTCCGATGAAGAAATTGCACACGGTCATGCACACGGCGAACACGGTCATCACCATTAATTAATAATTAATTATTAATGAAAAAGGCCGTCTGAAAATTTTCAGACGGCCTTTTTCATATTCATACAATCATTCTAACCGGTTATTGCTTCTCTTTTAAGATTACCCAATATTCATAAATTTATCCGGATTTGCTTCAATATATTCCGCAGCAGCGGCCAAATCATCATCGGCAACATCATAATAATCGCCGTCTGTCTCTTCAAAATCGGTAAACTGTTTGCGCACTTCTTCCAAAGGCGTGTCATTCTCGGCCATTGTCTCAATCTCTTGGCCGTATTTTTCATATAATTTTTTCGCTTGTTCCAAAATCTTCGGAGTCTGCTTAATACGCCAACGGCGCAAGCTGTCGGCCACAGGATTCATAAAAATATATTCCCCATAGCCTGCTGAAATCAATTGGATAAAACCGCCTTCTTGAACTTGGCTGTCTAAATAAACATAAGCCATTAAGGTATGCTGTTCATCTGTAAAATCGTCCATGGCCGCGTCGCCGTGTTGCTCGAGATAATCGAAATACGCATCGGCCAATGTATAAACGAATTGATCCGGTGTTGAAAAGTCGGATTTTTTGATATTTAGTTTCATGCTTATCGTTTGCCTGTAAATTTCAGACGGCCTCAGCTTGGCAGAGGCCGTCTGAAATTTTGTTGTTTACACTTCAATTCTGTTGGAAGTGAAGGTTTCCCATTTATTACATGCCGGACAATGCCAGAAAAAGACCTGAGACTTAAAATGGCAATTGCGGCAACGGTACATCCAGCTTTTCTGCAATTGTCTTCCGATAACCGAACGTATCATATCCGCATCGGCTTTCCAGCTCGGATTCATGTCGCTCAATTTCAAACCCAGCAAACGATAGGTTCCGTTTAAATCGGGCTTTTGGCGCACCAGCTCAATAGCCAAATCTGCTGCTTCCGCTTCACCGCTCAACAACAATGATTTCTCGTAAATAACATTAATCAAATCTAATTGCGGAAAAGTTTTCATATAACCGATAAGAACATTCAGCCCTTCTTCAGCCTTGCCCAACGCATCATAAGCATCATACAAACGCTCGCCGATCATGCTCAAATACGCATAATTCTGCTTTTCGATAGCCGAATACGCTTCAATCGCCGCTCCGAAATTGCCCTGTTTCTGCTCAATATCGCCCAAAATCATATTGGCACGGGTACATTTTTTATTTGCGTCCAAGGCTTTTTGAACATTGGCACGAGCGGATTCAAAATCGGATTTAAACAAAGCCGCCTGCGCCAACTCGCAATAAAACTGTGCGATTTCAAATTGGTAGGTTTGCTCATCGTGGCTGAGCAATTGTGCGGTTTCAATCGCTTTTTCCCAATCCCTGTCCTGCTGGTAAATATTCAACAGCTTTTGGCGTGCTTCTTGGGCAAGGTTACTGTTTTGCAGATTCAGGAAAATCTGTTCCGCACGGTCAACCAAACCGGCACTCTGATAGTTTTGCCCCAACTCAAACAACACTTGCTCGCGCTTTTCCCCCACCGTATCCGGCGAGTCCAGCAAAGCACGGTGCATATTGATGGCTTTATCGTTTTCTCCGCGTTGGCGATAGAGTTTGCCCAAAGTCAGATTCAAATCATACGACTGCGGCTGCTGGTCGATAACTTCCGACAATTCTCTCGCCGCTTTGCTGCTGTTGCTGTCGACCAAAGCATCCAAGCTCTTGTAAAAACCGCCCGGAACGGTTTTGGCCTGCTTCAACACTGCTTTCATGTCCACACGCGCGGCAAACCAACCCATTGCAAAAAACACCGGCAGCAGAAAAATCAGCAGCAACAGCATCCAAATCTCATAATCCATGCAAATTATTCCTTATTTTCAGACGGCATCACGGTAGAAGGAACAGTTGGCTGAGAGGGAACGGGGGCAACAGTCAAATCCTGTTCGGTCAGGCGGACGGATTTTTTCACTTCGCTTCTCAAGCGGTTATTCTCGCCACGCAACACCAGCAAACGGCCGAACAAAGCAAACAGGCCGAAAACCGAGCCGATTAAAAAAGCGCCGAACAATACGACAATCAACGGTAACTCGACAGGCTGACCCGGCAGGTAAAAGAACTGTACGGTTTGCGTATTACTGATAGCCAAAAGCAAAAATATCAATAAAATAAAAAGCTTAATTACAGTATAAATAATTTTCATTAAATTCTCCGTTGTTTTTCCATAACCGAAAGAATACAAGCCGACATAAAATAGTACAAAGCTTACCGCCTGCAGCCGAAAAGTCTTTTCTAAGAGTGGACGATAGTTTAAACGATTTACTTTATTTAGGATACGTTGCCATCTTGCACCGATACCGGCACGCACCGCCCCTCCCCTAGTCGGATACGCAAAAAAGGTATAATATTGCTGACAATTTTCCAAACCTCTTTATCAAGCAAAACCGGCATGTCCAAGCTGTGCCCGCGCTGATTTCAGACTCACCGGCACATCCTGGAAACAAAACCCCAAACATATAAATTAAAGAAAGAAAAATCATGGCTTTAACAATGGACAACCGCGACGGAAAAATTTGGTTCAACGGCGAGCTGACCGACTGGCGCGCCGCACAAACCCACGTTTTAACCCATACCCTGCATTACGGCATGGGCGTATTCGAAGGCGTCCGCGCTTACGAAACCCCCAAAGGCCCGGCTGTTTTCCGCCTGCAGGAACACACCAAACGCCTGTTTAACTCGGCAAAAATTCTCGGCATGACCCTGCCCTTTACCCAAGAACAAATCAATCAGGCACACTTGGACGTTGTCAAAGCCAACAACTTAACTTCCTGCTATTTCCGCCCGATGGCCTATTACGGCTCGGCCAAATTGGGTATCGCCCCCAAAGCCGACGACGTACAAGTTATCCTCGCCGCTTGGGCATGGGGTGCTTATTTAGGCGAAGAAGGCATGAAACGCGGCATCCGCGTACGCGTCAGCTCGTTCACGCGCCACCATCCCAATATCCACATGATCAAAGCCAAAGCCAACGGCAATTATCTCAATTCCATCTTGGCCAACACCGAAGCCACCCGCGACGGTTACGACGAAGCCATTTTATTGGACGCGCAAGGCTATGTGGCCGAAGGTTCGGGCGAAAATATCTTTGTGGTTAAAGACGGCGTTTTATACACTCCGGCATTAGACGTCGCACTCGACGGCATCACCCGTAAGAGCGTAATCACCATTGCCGAAGAAATGGGCTTGAAAGTTGTAGAAAAACGCATTACCCGCGACGAACTTTATGTAGCCGACGAAGTATTCTTCACCGGCACCGCAGCGGAAGTTACGCCGGTAAGGGAAATCGACAACCGCGAAATCGGCATCGGTTCGCGCGGCCCGATTACCACCGAAATCCAACAACGCTATTTCGACATCGTTCAAGGCAAAAACCCGAAATACGACCACTGGCTGACTTACGTTAAATAAACCGCCGGCAGCTGCCCAACCGTAAGGCCGTCTGAAAATTTCAGACGGCCTTATCATATACACAAACAAAATCCCCCATCCCGCCGCCATCTGTTCCCCGCAGCCAATATTTATTCTCCCGAGTATGCACAATCAAACACTTATGTCGTACAATACACCCGAAAATATCAGAAAAACCTATAAAGGAACCCATTATGAGTGAACAAAACACCATCGTGATCACACCGCACGACCTGCCCTTACACTGCAGCGGCCCGCACAACGAACCCTGGAACGGCCATCCGCGCGTATTCCTACCCATTCAGTCAAACGGCACCATCGAGTGTCCCTATTGCGGTGCCACATACCGCTTAGACGGCGAAATCAAAGGCCACCACTAATAAAAATCCTACGGCCTGAATACCCTAAACCGGCATTCAGGCCGTTGGCACATTCAACGAGAAAACCATGAAACACCTGCTTACTCTTTCAATTGTTCTGGCTTGTGCAGCCTGCGGTTCAGTTAAAGCAGTACGCCCCGAAGCACCGGCTCCCGCAATTGCAGAAACCCCTTCCTATACCATCCAATACCAAACCGGAAAAGGCAAACAGCGTATCGTCGCCCACTATCTAAACGGCCACAGCCCCCTGACCGTCGAACTCAGACAAGGCAACACCGTGGAAACGCTGACACAAATCAACGCTTGGTCAAAAGGCGCGGAATACGCCAACAAAACCACCCGCTGGCATGTTCAGGAAGGCTTTGCCACGCTGACACGCAAAGGCAAAAAAACCATATTTAATGAAATCGAATAAATCATCTCTTCACCCTCCGATAAAAAAGGCCGTCTGAATTTTCAGACGGCCTTTTTATATTTCAGACTATAAACATACCTATTGCTTTACCTTAGGCGGTGTGGAAATACACGCTTATCAATTTATACGACACACCAATCAAACTCATGAAATTATGAATAAAGCATATAAAATCATACACATAAGCTTAAACAAAGTTTAACCCATTGAAAAAAAAAAAAAAAATGAAACAATGTTTACACAGCACAAAGAGAGTGCTGCATACAAAACATAGAGTAAAGGTATTATTTATATGAGAAAATTTTTATTACTTTGTATTTCTTCAGCCTTACTTTCAGCATGCGGAAGTGGTGGCGCAGGTACAGCAGCGACACCTGACGGCACAAAAATAAATCTGGATCTCGGGCCGACCGGTGCGGTAGAGGCCGCAACCGAAAGCGGCGAGTTGAAAGGCTGGAAACAAAATGCTTCATTCTACGGCGCATGGGTGGATGACAGCGGGCAATTTCAAGAAATACGCTACCAAGGCACACAAACTCCAGTAGACAACATTCCAAATTCAGGCATCGTTACTTATTACGGTAACGCCGTACGTTATGACAGCATCAATAGCGATATTCTTTTAGATGCCAAAAGCCGTATTCGGGTTGATTTAGGCCGGAAAAAAGTCAGCGGTGAAATAGATATGCCCGGATTCCGCCGCAATATCACCCTGCACGAAGGCCATTTGAATGGTGCAACTTATTCCGGCCATGCCAGCGTGCTCGGTAACAGCGGCGGCCGCTATCAAGGCGGATTATTCGGAAAACATTACGAAGAAACCGCAGGTATCGTAAAATTTGAAAACAATCCTGACCTCGATACTTCTTTCGGTGGCAAACGCTACTGATTGCTTCGGTAAAAGCAAGAGGCCGTCTGAATTTTCAGACGGCCTTTTCTTACATCAACCCATCAATTCTTCATCGACTGCACCGGAGCGGGAATGCGTCCGCCACGGTTCACAAACACTTCGCACGAGCCTTCTTTCACGGGCATGATCGGTGCGTATCCGAGCAGGCCGCCGAATTCTACGCTGTCGCCCACGTCTTTACCCGGCACGGGGATAATGCGCACGGCGGTGGTTTTGCTGTTGATCATGCCGATGGCGGCTTCGTCGGCGATGATGCCGGAAATAGTAGCGGCGGAAGTGGTGCCCGGCACGGCCACCATATCCAAGCCTACGGAGCAGACGGCGGTCATGGCTTCGAGTTTGTCCAAAGTCAGCACGCCCGATTCGGCGGCGGCAATCATGCCTTCGTCTTCGGAAACGGGGATAAATGCGCCGCTCAAGCCGCCGACTGCGCTTGAGGCCATCATGCCGCCTTTTTTCACGGCATCATTCAGCAAGGCTAAGGCGGCGGTGGTACCGTGGGTGCCGCACACGCTCAAGCCCATTTCTTCGAGAATACGGGCGACAGAATCGCCGACGGCGGGCGTGGGTGCCAGCGATAAATCGAGAATGCCGAACGGAATACCGAGCATTTTGCTGGCTTCGTGTCCGATCAATTCACCGACGCGAGTGATTTTGAAAGCGGTTTTTTTCACTACTTCGGCTACTTCGGTCAGCGTTCCGGCTTGAGAGTTTTCTAAAGCGGCTTTCACCACGCCGGGGCCTGATACGCCGACGTTGATAATCGCATCGGCTTCGCCTGCGCCGTGAAACGCACCGGCCATAAAGGGGTTGTCTTCGACGGCATTGCAGAAAACGACGATTTTGGCGCAGCCGAAACCTTCGGGCGTGATTTCGGCGGTTTCTTTAATGATTTCGCCCGCCAGTTTTACCGCATCCATGTTGATGCCTGCGCGCGTGCTGCCGATATTGACGGAACTGCACACGATATCGGTGGTTTTCATGGCTTCGGGAATGGAGCGGATCAGCACTTCGTCCGACGGCGACATGCCTTTTTGCACCAATGCGGAAAAACCGCCGATAAACGACACGCCGATGTCTTTGGCTGCTTTATCTAACGTTTGGGCGATGCTCACATACGAATCGGCGTGGGTAGCCGCGGCGATTTGGGCGATGGGCGTAACGGAAATGCGCTGGTTCACAATCGGCACGCCGTATTTGGCGGAAAGGTATTGTGCGGTCTTCACCAAATCTTTGCCGATGCGGGTGATTTTGTTGTAGATGTTTTGGTTGAGAATGTTGATGTCGGCACTGATGCAGTCGTGTAGATCGATACCGATGGTGATGGTGCGCACGTCGAAATTCTGGTCGGCCACCATGCGCACGGTTTCTAATATTTCGCCGGATTGAATGCTGGTTGTCATGGTTTCAATCCTTTAAATGCGGTGCATGGCGTTGAAAATTTCTTCGTTTTGCATACGGATGTCGAGCGCGAGTTTTTTGCTCTCTTCTGCAAACAGATCCAGCATTTCCTGACGCGTTTTCGGGCATTTTGCCGTGTCCACCAAAATAATCATGGTGAAAAAATCGTCCATCAGTTGTTGGCTGATGTTGAGGATGTTGATTTGGTTTTCGGCAAGCAGTTTAGACACGTCGTACACGATGCCGACGCGGTCTTTGCCGATTACGGTGATCACTGAATTGCTCATGTTGCGTTTCCTTCAATTTGAAAATGGAAATGATATTTTCAGACGGCCTTATTCTGTATTAATCAGCAGCAGGCCGTCTGAAAAAAATTAAAGTTCGATACCTTTCAACTTCGCTACGGTATTGATGTCTTTGTCGCCGCGGCCGGACAAATTCACCAAAATCACTTGGTCTTTGCCCATTTTCGGCGCTTCGGCCACCGCCCACGCGAGCGCGTGGCTGCTTTCCAATGCAGGGATAATGCCTTCGTATCGGCACAGCAAATCAAAGGCTTCCAGCGCGGCATCGTCGTTGGCGGCATGATATTCGACGCGGCCGATGTCGGCCAGATGGCTGTGTTCGGGGCCGATGCCCGGGTAGTCCAAACCGGCGGATACGGAATGGGTGCCGACCACTTGGCCGTGTTCGTCCTGCATCAGATAACTGCGGAAACCGTGCAGCACGCCGATCGGGGCTTTGCTGGTAATCGGCGCGGCATGTTCGTCGGTATCCACGCCTTTACCGCCCGCTTCCACGCCGACCAAACGCACGTTTTCTTCGCCGATATACGGGTGGAACAAGCCGATAGCATTGGAGCCGCCGCCCACGCAGGCCACGGCCACATCGGGCTGGCGGCCGATGGCTTCGAGCATCTGCTCTTTGGCTTCGTTGCCTATCACGCACTGGAAATCACGCACCATTTCGGGATAAGGCGCGGGGCCGGCGGCGGTGCCGATAATGTAGAACGTATCGTCCACCCGCGCCACCCACTCACGCATGGCTTCGTTCATGGCATCTTTCAACGTGCGGCTGCCGCTGTCCACGCCCACCACATTGGCGCCCAGCAACTTCATGCGGAACACGTTCGGCGCTTGGCGTTGGATGTCGTCCGCGCCCATGTAAACGTGGCACTCCATACCGAAACGCGCGGCCACCGTAGCACTCGCCACGCCGTGCTGCCCCGCGCCGGTTTCGGCAATCACGCGTTTTTTGCCCATGCGCTTGGCCAGCAAGGCCTGACCGATGGTGTTGTTCACTTTATGCGCACCGGTGTGGTTGAGGTCTTCGCGCTTGAGCCAGATTTGCGCCCCGCCGAGTTTTTCGCTCAAACGCACGGCGTGGTAAACCGGACTGGGACGGCCGACGTAATGTTTCAAATCGTGGCGGAACGCTTCCCAAAAAGCCGGATCGTTTTTGGCTTCGCGGTAGGCTTCGGCCAATTCTTGCAAGGCGGGAATCAGGGTTTCGGAAACATATACGCCGCCGTGTTCGCCGAAAAATCCCTGTGCGTCGGGAGCTTGGTAGTTTTTCATGGAAATTGCCTTATTTATTTGAAAATCGGAAAAATATACAACACTTTTAATAAGCGGATTCCAACCGCCGCGTTCAGACGGCCCCGGCCGCCTGTTTTGCATTCTTCACAAACCATGCCATTTTATCGGCATCTTTAATGCCCGGCTCACGCTCCACTCCGCCGGACACATCTACCGCCGCCGCGCCGCTGACACGCACGGCTTCGGCTACATTCTCCGGCGTGAGGCCGCCTGCCAAAACCCACGGTTTATCAAGCTGTTTCGGCAATAGCATCCAATCAAACTGCTGCCCCGTGCCACCGTATTCGGTCGGATGATACGCATCAAACAGCAAGGCGCGGGCGTTGGGGAACTGCGCGCAGGCCGTCTGAATATCTTCCGCGTTCTGCACACGCACGGCTTTCAGGTAAGGCCGTCTGAACTGCACGCAAAAGGCATCGTCTTCATCACCGTGAAACTGGATCACATCCACCGGCACCTGCCCCAAAATATCGTGAATACGCGCGGCCTCTTCGTTGACAAACAAGGCCACTACGCTCACAAACGGCGGTAACACGCGCACGATTTCGCGGGCTTGAGCCACCGATACCACGCGTTTGCTTTTTGCATAAAACACCAAACCGATAGCATCGGCTCCAAAAGCTGCCGCAGCTGCCGCATCTTCAGGCCGGGTAATGCCGCAAATCTTGGTTCGGATTGTTTGCATGTGTCGCCCTCAATATCAAAAGGCCGTCTGAAAATTCAGACGGCCTTTTATAACATTCCAATACCGAAACAGCCTGTCTTCACAATCTCAAGTAAAGCACCGCCGTTCCCACCCATTATCCGAAACTGGTCTGAGCAGTATCAGCAATCATTTATGTATAACGCTGCTAAATGTACCATAACCGGCTTTTCTTTTAAACCGCAAGCGGTAGGTTCGGACTGAAATACTTTCGAACACAGAGACTGAAAAACAGTAAAAATTTCAGACGGCCTCTTTCAACATATCAACCTACTATCAAATCAACACTTTTCAAACGCAATTCCGCCGCTCTTGCGTGTGCCGTCAGCCGCTCGCCGTGGGCCAATACGCTGGCGGTTTCGCCGAGATACTGCGCACCCCGTTCGGAAACCTGAATCAGGCTGCTGCGTTTTTGGAAATCGTACGTGCCCAGCGGCGAAGAGAAACGCGCCGTGCGGCTGGTGGGCAGCACATGGTTGGGGCCGGCGCAATAGTCGCCCAAACTCTCGCTGGTGTATTTGCCCATGAAAATCGCACCGGCGTGACGGATTTTTGGTGCCCATTCCTGCGGGTTTTCCACCGACAATTCCAAGTGCTCCGGCGCAATATAGTTGGCGACTTCGCAGGCTTCGTCCAAATCTTTGGCCAGAATCATCGCACCGCGGTTGCCCAGCGAGGCTTCGATAATCGCGCGGCGCGGCATGTCTTCGATCAGCTTGTTCATGGCCGTCTGAACTTCGTCTAGATATTGCTGCGAGGTGGCAATCAGAATGGCTTGGGCGATTTCGTCGTGTTCGGCTTGGCTGAACAAATCCATCGCCACCCAATCGGCAGGCGTGGTGCCGTCGGCAATCACCAGAATTTCAGACGGCCCCGCTACCATATCGATGCCCACCACGCCAAACACGCGGCGTTTGGCGGCGGCCACAAACGCATTGCCGGGGCCGGTGATTTTATCGACCTGCGGCACGGTTTCGGTGCCGTAAGCCAGCGCCGCCACCGCCTGCGCGCCGCCGACGGTAAACACTTTGGTTACGCCGGCCACAAATGCCGCCGCCAACACAATATCGTTGCGCTCGCCTTGGGGCGTGGGCACCACCATGATGATTTCGGGTACGCCGGCCACATGCGCGGGCATGGCGTTCATAATTACCGAGCTGGGATAAGCCGCTTTGCCGCCGGGCACATAAATGCCCACGCGGTCGAGCGGGGTAATCTGTTGGCCGAGCAAGGTGCCGTTTTCGTCGGTGTAGCTCCAAGATTCCATTTTCTGGTGTTTGTGGTAGCTTTCCACGCGGGCGGCGGCGGTTTTCAAGGCCGTCTGAACGTTTTCGGGCAGGCGTTCGAAAGCGGCCTGCAAGTCGGCTTGGGTAAGCATCAAATCGCCCATGCTTTGCGCTGCGGTGCCGTCAAAACGGTTGGTGTATTCGATAACCGCCGCGTCGCCACGTTTCTGCACGTCGGCACAGATGTCGGCAACAATTTGATCGATTTTCGGGTCTTGCGCGGTTTCAAAAGCCAGCAACGCTTTCAGCTCGGCTTGGAAGTTGGGGGATTGGGTGGAAAGGTGTTTCATAAGTATCTGCAATATATTTGAATAAAATAAAAAGAACCGTTAATACTGACAGAAATCTGCCGTTGATCCGGCCTGCGTGACGGCCGTTTGTGTACCATTGCTCAAAGGGTAACATAAAACAGGCCGCCCGAATGACGGCCTTTATATTTATGTTTAAATACAATAAGAAAATTATACCGATTTTTCAAGATAAGTCCTGCAAGGCCGTCTGAAAACATCAAAGCCGATGTTATGCTATATTAAATCAAATAACCAATAAAATCAAAAAGTTATTGACAAAACCCCAAGCTATCACCTATATTGAAACCGTTAATCCCCACAAAAACAAGGAGTCTGCCATGAGCAACTGCCATACCCACCAAAATCATGATCATGTTCACGGTGCCGATTGCGGCCATACCGCCATCAAACACGGCGACCATATCGACTATATTCACGACGGCCATCTGCATCACGAACACAACGGCCACTATGACGAGCATATTTTGGAAGTAAACGAAACCAATCCGGACAATTGCAACGAAGCCCATCATTGCGGCACGCACGTTCACGGCGAGGGTTGCGGTCATGAAGCCGTTCCGCACGGCGACCATATCGACTATATCGTCAACGGCCGCCTGCATCATCAACACGGCGACCATTGCGACGATCACGGTCCTGTGGAAATCGTTAAATAAGCAGACGGATGTCTGCATAATAGTTCAGGCGGCATAACAAGGCCGCCTGATTTTTTTATTTTTCCGAAGAATAATCTTCTTTGTCTTTGCTCACAAACCGCTTGTTCACACGCACGCGTTCGCCGCGGCCGGCTTTTTTGATTTCCAACCAGTCACTGTAAATGGCGTGAATCAGGGCGCGGTCGGTGTCAAAGCCGTAGTCGTGCGGGTTCACCGTGGGGGCAAGCTGTTTCAACACGTCGCTCAGGCGTGCCCAGCCTTGCGGGTCGGCGGTGTTGTCAACGGCTTGCTGCACCAGCGGAATCAGCTTGGTGAATTTGGCCTTGCCGTTTTTGGGCTTGGGCGCGTCTTGCGGCTCGGGCTTGGCGGTTTCGGCGACTTCTGCCGTTAGTGCGGGCGGCACGGCGGTTGGTTCCGCTTCGGATTGTTTGCGCTCTTGTTGCTGGCGTTTTTTGCCGCGTTTGCCGGCGGGTTTGACGCTGTCGGCTTCGGCGGCAGGTACTTGCGGTGCGGCTGCTTCGGCAACTTGTTTTTCTTTGCTGTCTTTATTTTCAGACGGCCTGCTGTTTTTATCGGCAGGGTTTTGGTGTCTGCGCACTTGGATTTGATTGTTGTCGGTGCGGTATTCAAACAAATCGAGCGATTTGATCAGGTCGGAAAGTTTGCCGAAGCCGTAGAGGCGCGGGTCGAAATCGGGGTTGGTTTTGTTGATGTAGCTGCCGATGGGGCCGAGGTTGGCCCAGCCGAGGTCGTCGGCATTTTCTTTTACGGCGCGGATTAGCAGCTTGGATACGTCGGTTTGCTGGGCAGAGGTTTCGGCAGGTTCGCTCTGTGTTTTGGCTTTGCCGCTGTTTTTGTTTTTCTCCGGCGCGCGTTTTTCGGGTCGGAAGATTTCGGTGTAGATGAATTTGTCGCAGGCTTTGCGGAAGGCTTCGGGGGTTTTCTTTTCGCCGAAGCCGTAAACGGTAAGGCCGCTTTCGCGCAGGCGGCTGGCGAGGCGGGTGAAGTCGCTGTCGCTGGAAACGATGCAGAAGCCGTCGAAATTGCCGCTGTACAGCAAGTCCATCGCGTCGATTACTAATGCCATGTCGGTGGCGTTTTTGCCTTTGGTGTAGGCAAACTGCTGCACGGGAATGATGGCGTGCGGCAGCAGGGCGGCTTTCCATTTGGAAAGGCCGTGGCTCCAGTCGCCGTAAATCCGTTTGACGCTGGCGATGCCGTATTTGGCGATTTCGGCCAGCAGGCGGTCGATGATGTCGGCGGGGGCGTTGTCTGCATCGATTAAGACGGCCAGTTTTTTGTCTGAAGTGATGTTCATGGGTAGGTCTAATTTAAAGGAAAACGTGTAACGGCGGCTTTTCAGACGGCCTCTTTAAGACTGCCCGGCTGCTTCGGCAAATGCGTTGATAATCGGCTGGATAAGCGCGTGTTTCACTTTCAACGCTGCTTTGTTGACCACCAAACGGCTGGAAATATCCACGATATGCTCCACCGCTTCGAGATTGTTGGCCTTCAACGTACCGCCGGTGGACACTAAATCGACGATCGCGTCGCTCAAGCCGACCAGCGGTGCAAGCTCCATCGAGCCGTAGAGTTTGATGATGTCCACATGCACGCCTTTGCCGGCGAAGTGTTCGGCGGCGATGTCGGGGTATTTGGTGGCGACGCGCAAACGGTTGCCCGGCTGTGAGGCGGCGGCGTAATCGAAACCTTTGCGCACGGCAACCATCATGCGGCATTTGGCAATCTGCAAATCCAGCGGCTGATACAGGCCGTCGCCGCCGTGCTCGATCAATACGTCTTTGCCGGCGATGCCGAAATCCGCCGCGCCGTATTGCACATAAGTGGGCACGTCGCTGGCGCGCACAATCACCAAGCGCACGTTGGGCAGGTTGGTGCCGATAATCAGTTTGCGCGATTCCTCCGGATTCTCAACAGGTTCGATGCCTGCGGCTGCCAACAAAGGCAGGGTTTCGTCAAAAATACGGCCTTTGGACAAGGCAATGGTCAATGTTTCTGCTGTCATACTCTTTCTCTTGCATAAGGCCGTCTGAAAATATTTTCAGACGGCCTTCTTCATATTCGGTTTATCGTTGTAACAATACTTTCAGATCTTGGGCAATCTGTTCCGCCGTGCTGCCGTAAGGCGAGAATACGGCGGGGTTGCCTGCTTTATCCAGCAAATACGCGCCGGCCGAATGGTCGACCAGATAGACTTTTTCCGACTGTTCGTTGGTTTTGGCGGATACCACCCGATATTGCTGCTTCACGATGGGCAGACTCTGACCTTCGGTTGCCGTTAAGCCGATAAAGTCCGGGTGGAACTGCTTGACATATTTGCCGATCAGCTCGGGAGTATCCCTTTCCGGATCCACACTGACAAACACCACCGCCACATTTTTGGCTTCATCACCCAAATGTTTCAGCACATCGCTGTATGTCAGCAATTCGGTCGGGCAGACATCCGGACAATGGGTATAGCCGAACGACAAAATAACCGCTTTACCGTTTAAAGAGCTCAAGCTAAACGGCTGACCGTTGCCGTCGGTCAAGGTGAAATCGCCACCGATATCGTCTTTACTCACATCCGTACCGTTAAGGGTCTGCTTAACAGTCGAAGAAGACTCGGATACAGCCGTTTTTTCCGCTGCCGGAGCTGCCGGAGCCTCCTGTTTCTCAGGTTGGCAGGCGGCCAGCACCAATAAAGCGGCCGTACTCAAAAAGAAGCGGGATAAACCTTTTAATTGCGCCATTTCAGTTCTCCATTGTCAAACATTGATATCTTAACGTGTTTGCGGTTTTTAATGTAGTGTTTACCGGGAAATTTTCTCGAAGCACCTTAACCATAAAGACAATTTTCCGGCTGAAAAGCTCCCTGCTCCGGATCAATACAGCACCACATCGTTCGGCAGTTCGTCGCCCGCGACGTGAGCTTCGGATTTCGGGAAAGCAGCGGTGAGAATTTCGGTTATCCGATTCAGCCCCTGCTCCAATCCGGGCACAAAATTACCTTGTTTGAAATTATCCCGCATCAAAGCGCAAATCTCCGCCCAAACTTCATCGTCAACTTTGGCCGTAATACCCCTATCCGCCACAATTTCAACCGCATGATCGGCAAACGAAACATAAACCAGCACACCGCTGTTCATTTCCGTATCCCAAACGCCCAACTCACCGAACCACTGCCAAGCACGCGCACGCGGCTGCAAGCCCGACAATACCGCATAAGCCGGATAACCGGACTCCACAACAAAACGTATCTGTCCGGCATGATCCGTTTCAGAACGTGCAATCGCGCTGCCGATATTCTGCAAACCGGTTTGCGGAAAATAACGCTCAACCCTGAAACGCGGGTGCAGCCAATGCTGTAATAAACGCTTGAATCTGTTTTGTTCCATTACCATCCTCCAGATGCACCGCCACCGCCGAAGCTGCCGCCGCCACCGCTGAATCCGCCACCGAAGCCGCCGCCGCTGCTCCAACCTCCCCCGCCGAAGCCGCCGCCTCTGCCGCCCCGGCCTCCGCCGGAAATAAATGCACCGCTGCCTGAAACCAAAGCAGCCGCCACTCCGGCAAAAGCCGCAACCACACACAGCCAAATCGCAAAGCCGAACACCAGCGCAGCCACAAACACCACGCCGCCGGTCATCAAGCTGCCCGGAATCCGTCCGAATACCGCCTTTAAAAAGCCGCCGGCAAAAAACGGCAGAATCAGCAGCAACATCAAATTCTCGCCGTAACCTTCATCGGCAAAGTCTTGCTGTCGCTCCGGCAGCTGTTCGCCCGCCACCAGCTTCTCCACCTGCGCCACCGCTGCAAAAATACCTTCATCCGCACGGCCTTCGCGCAAATATGGCCGCAATACGTCTTCCAAAATACGTTTGGCGTAAACATCGGGAATCGCCCCTTCCAGGCCGCGCCCTACTGCCAAATGCGTTTTTCTTTCGTCGCGAACCAGCAGCAACAATACGCCGTCGCTTTCTGCTTTACGCCCCAATTTCCATTCGTCCATGACGCGCGCAGCATAGTCAAACGGCGTTTCAGGCTCGATTTTCGGCACAGTCAAAACCACAATCTGACTGCCTTTTTCACGACTGTATTCCAACAGATGCCGGTTAAGCTCTTCGCGCGCCTGCGGCTGCATCATAGATGCAGTATCCATCACCGGCGCATCCAACACGGGAATCGGTGTGGCAGCATACAGGCCGACACTCGTCAACAGCATGACCACAAACATACTGAAACGCTGTACCGCAGATTGCATGGGTTTCCTTTTTTCCATTGATATTAAATTTCAGACGGCCTTTTTTCAGACGGCCTATTGGCGTACACCCGACATAATGACCAGCATACCGCACAGACACAATGCCACGCCTATCCAGTCGGTTATCTGAGGTTTGACACCGTCAACCAACCACAACCAAAGCAAGGCCGTGCTCACATAAATACCGCCGTACGCCGCATAAATCCTGCCGCTGGCCGTCGGATGCAGGGTCAGCAGCCACGCAAACAGCGCCAAACTCAACGCCGCCGGCAGCAAAAGCCACGGCGAACCGTTTTGCCGCAGCCAAACATAAGGCAGATAACAACCGACAATTTCAGCCAACGCCGTTGCCGTAAACAATAATACTGTTTTCATTTCAGCCCATAATTTTCAGACGGCCTCACCAACTGCAATGAGGCCGTCTGAAAAAATCCGACATTAAAACTCGACTTTAGGCGCAGTAGATACCGCTTTTTCGTTTTCAACGGTAAATTGCGGACGAGCCGACATACCGAAAATCTTAGCCGTAATATTTTGCGGGAATTGGCGCAACGTGGTGTTATAAGTTTGAACTGCTTTGATGTAGTTGTTGCGTGCCAAAGTGACACGGTTTTCCGTTCCCTCCAATTGAGCCTGCAAATCACGGAAGTTTTGGTCGGCTTTCAATTGAGGATAGTTTTCCGACACCACCAGCAAACGCGACAAAGCACTGCTCAACTCGCCTTGCGCTTGGGAAAACTGCTTCAGTTTTTCTTCATTGGTCGCATCATCGGCCGTCATCTGGATGCTGCCTACCTTACTGCGCGCTTCCGTAACTTCCGTCAGCACTTTTTCTTCATGCGATGCATAACCCTTCACTGTATTGACCAAATTAGGAATCAAATCCGCACGGCGCTGATATTGGTTCAACACTTCCGACCAAGCCGCATTCGCCGCTTCATCCTGCGTCTGCATCGTGTTATACCCGCAACCGCTCAAAGAAAACAGCGAAAACAATACTGCAAACGCAGCCAACCATTTTTTAAACATAAGACTACTCCATTGAATCGTATAATAAATATTTTCAGACGGCCTCATACGGCCGCATACCCGCATCAAACCGATACAGTATATAGATAAAGATGCCGTCTGAAAAATCCATTGCGATAATCGTAGCGCAACCCGTCCCGAATACACCGCCGCCTTAACTTAAAATACCGAAATTAAACATTCCAACATTCTGAAGTTGCTTTATAATCAGGAAACCCCGACGTTTTTACAAAAAAATGTAAACATGTTGTGAAATCCAAATCCGGAGCCCGATTTAACCCGTCCGCATATCGATTTCACCATATAACCAACCGACAAACCCACTTCCGCTTCCAAGCAAAACACGACAGACAACAAAGCAAACGACTCCGGATAACGCAGCCTGCCGCCCGGAAGCACAACCGACACAACCATTTCTATAAACCAAAGCAGAAACGGCAAACCGAAACCCCTTTCCGCCGCCGCTTCTGGAGGAACTGTTAATATGAGAATCTTACTGACCGGATCCAAAGGCCAACTGGGCCGCTGCTTTAAAGACAGACTGCCCGAAAACTGGGAATTGATTGCCGCTGATTCCGCCACCTTAGACATTACCGATGCAGAGGCCGTCTTAAATATGGCCAGAAGTTTCCAACCCGACGCCATCGTCAATGCCGCCGCCTATACTGCGGTTGACCGCGCAGAACAGGAATCCGACACCGCCTTTGCGGTAAACGGCAGCGCCGTCCACAATCTGGCCTCAGCCGCCCGCGCAGTTCACGCACGTTTCATCCACATTTCCACCGATTACATTTTCGACGGCAAGGCCAAAACACCCTATACCGAAAGCGGCCTGCCCAATCCCCTGAATGTTTACGGCCGCTCCAAACTGGCAGGAGAACTGCTGGCTTTATCGACCAATCCCAACAGCCTGATTATCCGTACTTCATGGGTATTCAGCGAACACGGCAACAACTTCGTTAAAACCATGTTAGACGCCGCTGCAGCCAACCGCGAACTGAGTATCGCCGACGACCAAACCGGCACCCCCACCTATGCCGGCGATTTGGCACAAATCCTGATCGACCTGCTGAACAAACCTGCCTTGCCGCGCGGCATTTACCACTATTGCGGCAGCAATCCCGTTACCTGGCACGGTTTCGCGCAAAACATTTTCCAAGCAGCCGCACGCCACAACCCGGAATTCAAAACGCCCGCCATCCGCCCCTGCGCCGACACCTCCTCAAATACGCCGCGTCCGGGATACAGCGTTTTAGACTGCCACAAAATACAGACCGAATTGGGTATTTCCCAACCCGATTGGCATAAAGCATTGGCCCAAGTCATTGCCAAACTGAATCCTTAAATACCGGATGAACATTTAACCCATAAACAAAGGCCGTCTGAAAATTTCAAACGGCCTTACTACTATCATCATAATATTAAAAACGTGTTGTCAAATCAGTCAGCCATTCGGGACTCCACTGAACCAACAGGATCTCCAGCTGCTTGTCCCAGCCCGTCAACACCAGCAATCCGACCGCCAGCAAACTCCAGCCCATCACCTTGCGGCCTTTTTGGCTGACCTCCGCCAACCTTTCGCGCTTGCTGCGGAAAAACTGGCGCGACAGCAAACCGATAGCTATCAGCGGCACCACTGCTCCCAAGCTAAACACGGACATCACCAAAGCCACCGAAGCCAATGCCTCACCCTGACTCGCCAGAGCAATCGCCGCGCCTAAGGTCGGGCCGATACACGGTGCCCAAACCATACCCAGCAGCAAACCGACGCCCAACTGACCGAGAACCGATTCCGGATTAAACCCGCTCAACCAGGCCTCACCGCGTCCGCTCAAAGCAGAAGTATAACGCCCCAAAGCCTGCTGCAAACGGCTGCTCAACAACCAAACCGCCACCAACAACATCAATACGGCAGCGATATAACGCAGATATTCACCGTCCAAGCCGAAAACCAAGCCGACAGAAGCCACCAACGTCCCGACCAAAGTGAATGAAACCGCCATACCGAAAGCAAGTGCAAACAAACCGACTTTCTGTTTAGCCATTGCCGATGTCGCCACTACCGGTAAAATCGGCAACACGCAAGGAGACAAAGTGGTCAGCAAGCCTGCCAGTAGACTCAAAGCCAAAACCGTAATACCGATTTCCATTCAGGCTCCCACTCAACGCGGCAAAGTCATAAATTGACGCAAACGCTGCGGATCGGTTTCACCTACCACACGGCGTACTTCTTTGCCTTTATTAAACAGAATCAATGTACTGCGGTTGTTTACCTTAAATGCCGGCAATTCCTGCTTTTGCGCATCAAAATCCAACTTCAACGCGGTTACCTGCTTAAATTGCGGCTCTTGTAAAATAATTTTCAGCTCTTTTTCCTGACGGCGGCATACCGTACACCAATCCGCATACACATCCACCAAAACCGGCTTACCCGCTTTCTGTAAAGCATCAAATTCGGCTCTGGAAAAAGGCTTGAATTCCGCTGCCGCTACTTGTCCCACCGCCAGCAACATCAATCCTGCCGCAATCAATTTCTTCATCATTCATCCTTTCAAAAACACATTAAAAACAATCTTTACCGTTTTAAAATCCAGCAACGCACACTGTCTTGATGATATTGACGAGGCCGTCTGAATTTTCTTACACCTATTGGGAATTTATTTTCCCCAACCTCTTACCCAAAGCGAATCCCGTCAATCTCAAGGTCGAAACCAATCGCCGACTTACCCAATATATATCATTAATAAACAGCAATCTTGATTAGCAAAACAATTTTAAAATTTGATTCAAAATGCCAACCTGAGTCGTCGGCAAACTCTAATCACAAAAACAAAATTTAACAAAATTTAAAACAAAACACTAGCTAAAACCGTCCAGACACTATAGATAATAAGTAAATAATTACCTATTTAAGAACAAAATGCCAAGGAAATACAGAAATATCAAATTTCACATCAAACAATAAAATTCTAAATTTAAACATTCAAGCCGTTCAATATTTACAAAATTTATCCATTCTTTTAAAATTAAAATGATAACAATTCTTATTATTTTAATTTTTCAAATAATTGTTTTTATTTATTTCCATATAATCAAATTAATTTCATTATTTTTAGGTATAGACTTACGAGCCATACAATACGCAACCACTTAAGCTACTGCATACTGGCGGCACTCTTGAGCGCATGCGCCGGCGGGGGAAGTTTCGATACATTGGAAGTCAGTCCCGAGCCTCCTCCCCTGCCCGAACCACCCAAAGTCAACAAAGTTCCCGAACCGCGACAAAGCCCCGAAGAACAAGCCGAATTGAAAAAACCGGCTTTAGGTTACGTTATCAAAGGCCTGCGCCGAAATACTGCCAGATTCGACAAAGAAGGCAACGAGCTGCTGGATAAAGACGGCCAACCGACCCAAGCAGAGCTGGAAGCCAAACTGAATATTCCTAAAGGTATTGAAGAAGTAACCGACAATGAATTGAGTATTCCCAAACTGGCAGAAATGCAATCTGATCCTAACAACGGAGGAAAAAGAGTCTACACGCCCGAGCGTAAACAAAAAGACAAATATCATTACATCCGCTTTGGCCACACCTCTGTCGAATACCCCAAGATAATTATGAACGGTGTACCATACCGTCAGCATGAATACCGTACCGGCCACAATGTCTATACCTTTTATCGCGGTATCCATTCGGCACCAACCCTGCCCTCAGGCAATAATGTCGAATATATTGGAGAATGGGCCTTTTTATCTGATGTGAAGAAAAACAAAGGTAAATTTTCTGTCCGTCCCGATCAAATACCCGGCAACAGTTTTAATGATTCAATAGGTGACGGAGATATTGCCAGTGCCACCGATGAGAATCTCCAAGGCGCATTACGCCCTCAATTCACCTCCAAATTCAACGTCAACTTTGCCGACAAAACCCTCACCGGCGAACTAAATTACCGCTCAGACAGCTCAGAAGCCGAACGTAAAGGCCGCAAACTTTACGATATCAGCGCCGACATCAACGGAAACCGTTTTACCGGAGAAGCCAGAACGGCAGTCAATGATCAATCTTCAATTGAAGACAAAGCGTTTTACGGTGTCGACTCGGGTAATTTGGAAGGTGGTTTTTACGGGCCGAACGGCGAGGAGCTCGCAGGTAAATTCATTGCCAACGACAATTCCCTTTTCGGCGTGTTCGGTGCCAAACGTGACAGCAGCAATCCTGATCAGGAAAAACAAAACAATACTTTATTTGATGCCGTTTACATCAAACATTCCAAACGCACGCAAGTAGAACTTGAGGAAGAGCTGTCCGAGGATGAGTTCGCCTCTGACGAAGTGGTCAGCAACGAGAATGCTGATGAAGAAAACGCGGACCACGAAGACGAAACAGAGTACCAGCCAATCATGCGTGACAGCCTAAGCCGGATTGCCCTGAAACCTTTAGCAAATTTCGGCTTTGCAATGAATTTGCGTTTCGGAGCCAACAAAGTAGATTTAAGTAAAGCGGACTGGGGCGCAGACAGTAAAACCGGCACCATCAACATACTGTCTGCCGACGGCAACAGCGTGAAAGGCTCCGTTCATCTCTGCTGCAGCAATCTGAGTTATCTCTGCTTCGGCAGTTTCTCGCTTGAAGAAAAAGCCGGAGAGCCGGCGAAAGCTTTGTTCCTGCAAGGAGAGCGCACACCTAAAGATGATATGCCGGCCTCCGGAAAAGCCAAATATGTCGGAACATGGTCCGGTTTTATTCAGACGGCCTCACCCAATCACACTGCACTGCAAGGCAACCAAGAATACTTCCAAACAGCGGATATGAGCGTCTTGAAAACCGGACGTGCCGCCAGCCGTGCGGAATTTGATGTGGACTTTGCCGGTAAAAGCTTAACCGGCGACTTAACCGCCCATAACGGTCACACTGTATTCAAAATCCAAGCCGGTATCGAAGGCAGCAGTTTTAAAGGATACGCCCATACACCTCGCGGAGGTTTTGCCTTCGATCCGGGTAACCAAAGTGGCAGTCGGAAAGTGGAAATTAGCAATGCCGAAGTCAAAGGCGGATTCTACGGCTCGGATGCCAGAGAACTCGGAGGATCAATAAGCTACAACAGTGAAGCAGACGGTACCCGTGATCTGGGCGTACGTGCCGCCGCCGTATTTGGTGCTGTGCGCGAAGATGAAAAATAATCTTAATAAATATCAGCAAACAAAAATTGCAAAAATGGATAAGACTATGCGTATCAATAATCCGAAACATCCGAAAAAAATTCTGGTTAGCGCTCTGGGGCTATGCTTTACCACCCTGCATATGCCTGCATGGGCCGCAGAAAATACTGCAGAACTGGAAACAATCCGCGTTACCGCACCCAAAAAAATAAATAGAAAAACCCAAGAGGTAACCGGTTTGGGCAAAGTAGTAAAAAATGCTGAACAGCTAGAAAAAGAACAGGTTTTAAATATCCGAGACTTAGTGCGCTACGACCCGGGCATCTCCATCGTAGAACAGGGACGCGGCGGTAGCAGCGGCTTCTCCATCCGAGGCGTAGATAAAAACCGTGTACAAGTATCGGTAGACGGTATCGCCCAATTACAATCTTATGCCGACACAACTTCACGCAGCGGAGGCAGCGGTTCGATGAACGAAATCGAATACGAAAACGTTTCAGCCGTCGAAATCAATAAAGGCAGCAACAGCGTAGAATCAGGCAGCGGAAGTCTGGGCGGTTCAGTAAGCTACCACACCAAAAACGTAGGAGACTTTATACCCGAAGGAAAAAAATTGGGGCTTAACCAGCAAATCGGTATATAGCAGTAAAGACCGCCGTCTTGCTCAAACCATAGGCGGCGCATTCAACCATAAAGGCTTTGAAGGGTTGTTGCAGTATACATACCGAAAAGGCCACGAGATCGGTATTCATAAAGATGCCGGCAACACCTCTCAATCTTTTTATCGCCGCAATGCCTATGAAGATAAATACGATCTCCGTTTCGAACCCGGCAGGTTAAGTAACAACTTATTCCGATTCGAAGACTGCACGGGCAACGATTGCGTCAAACACAAAGCCGCATTAACCCGCGCCGAGTTATGGCAGCCTGGCAGCCGAACCGAACCTTATACGCCAACAGCGCCGGGAATCCATGCGCCATCCGAAAGAAACGGTAGCAGCAGATAAATACACCGGTATAAACCGCATCAAGCCCAACCCTATGGAATATCAAAGCGGTTCTTGGCTCGCACGTCTCGGCTACCATTTTTCTCCCGAGCATTATGTAGGCTGGGTAATGGAAAAAACCCAACAAAAATACGACAGCAGGGATATGCGTCATCCCGGTTACTACACTACCGATATTAATCTAGATACTTTGGGCAAAACACCAAACTATATCGGCAACCTTCCCCCAGGCTTCAAAATCGGTAATAACAGCAACGGCATTTGGCACAACGATCCCCGTGAAGGCTACGCCAATTTATTATGGGCACGTGCTCGCTTTCTTGAAGAAAAACACCAAAAACTCCGCAACGGTTTAAGCTACCGCTTCAAACCGGCAGATGCCCATTGGGCAGACAGCATCGATATCAATCTTGACCGACAAAATATCAATCTGGATAGCGCCACTTTATATGCAGCCTGCGCACCATACGGCGACACCAGTACAACGCTCAACTGCTCTCCCGCTTTAGACAAACCCGGCTCTTACATAAACCAAGAGCAAATCAAATATAAAGAAAACCATCTGCTATTTAATACGAAATGGAATAAAAAATGGCAGTGGGGGTGGAGCAAACACGATGTACAGTTTGCAGCCGGCTACGACCGTTTCGACTCCCAATTCGACAAATATCTGGAGAATACAGCCGTCTATAAAAACCAAGAAGCTACAGGCAGAAAAGAAAATGTGGTCATAAACGGCAAAACGCATCAAGTAGAAATATGGCGCGATTTAGGCAACATACGTAATGTAGAGCGCCCATGCACAGATTGGGAAATCGATACCTGCACACGCTTACCAATTACAGGCAAAAGCCACTATTTCGCACTACGCAACAATATGTCTTTCGGCAAATATATTGACCTGGGACTCGGTATTCGTCTGGATCGTCACTCCTTTAAAACAGACGACCAGGCAATACGCAATAAAAACTACCTAAACCGCTCTTGGAATATAGGATTAGTCCTCAAACCCCATCATCAGTGGGCCGTATCCTATCGCACGTCAAACGGTTTCCGTGTACCGAGTTTCCAAGAACTATACGGATACAATGTACCCGGGCTGCCTCGCCACAGCAAATACCACTACATCGCAGACCTGGAGCCTGAAAAATCATTCAACCGCGAAATCGGCCTTACCTTTAAAGGCGATTTCGGGAATGTCGAAGTCAGTGCATTCAACAGCAAATACCGTGATCTGATTGCCTATGCAGTTACCCAAGCGGATCGAAACAACGTAGCCAAACTTGGCAATTTCAATCTCCAAAATGCGGATTTACAAGGTATAAACCTACGTTCAACCATAGATTTAAATAGTTTATGGCAAGATTTTCCCGAAGGACTGTCTCTAAATTTGGCTTACAACCAGATTAAAGCCAAGCGTTTGTTCAACAACAAACACGAGCAATTTGCTTACGTATCCGATTACCCTTTAGAAACCATTCAACCGTCGCGTTACGTTATCGGCCTAAATTACGATGCTCCTTCGGAAAAATGGGGAATCTCGGCCAACTGGATTCATTCTCGCGGCAAAAATCCTCAAGAACTTATCAGCAAACTCGATCACGGCAACGGAAAAATTTACAAAGGTGCAGCAACAAAAGCAGCAACGAAACCTTGGACTACACTAGATCTCATAGGCTATTGGAAGCCTTGGAAAACAGCGACTTTGAGAATTGGCGCATACAACGTACTTAACCACCGCTATCTAATGTGGGAAACAGTAAGGCAAAACTCAAGAAATTCTTTAGCCCAACAAAGTGTACCGGGAGGTGATTATGCACAATTTGCCGCACCTGGACGTAACTTTACGCTTGGCTTTGAAATGAAGTTCTAAAATCAACATTAACCTAAACAAAAGCTGCTTAAAAAGCCAATCTTTAAGCAGCTTTTTTTGCCTTTAGATCAAATCTGTCTGTTTTTATACAAATAAAATTTCAGACGGCCTCAAACATAGATACGATTAAAAGCAAAAGATAATAAACTTGTATATCCTAAAATACTCGAATACTCAACATATGATATAAGCCAAGATTTTATTGATAAAATTCAGTTTGTTTAAAATAAAAAAACAGCAGCTGATTTAGCTGCTGTTTTTTTATTTGGTGCCCAGGGTCGGACTCGAACCGACACACCTTGCGGCGGGGGATTTTGAGTCCCCTGCGTCTACCAATTTCGCCACCTGGGCTAGCGAAGAATCGTAATTATACTCTGATGCAAAAAAGAGTCAAGCACTTTATTAACAAATTTTCCCACAATGAAATGAATATTACCTTATGGTCAATAAATAAAAAATAAAGTTAAAACAATAAAGCCGACTTTAATTAAAGTCGGCTTTATTGTTTTAACTTGGTGCCCAGGGTCGGACTCGAACCGACACACCTTGCGGCGGGGGATTTTGAGTCCCCTGCGTCTACCAATTTCGCCACCTGGGCTAGCGAATAGGCTGTTATTATAGCAATAAAATAAAATCTGTAAACACGATGTAAACAATATTTTTACAGCAGAAAATTAAATATATGAAATTAAATATAATTTAAATCACAACCTCGCCACACTCAAAACGCCTTTCACTTCCGACAAACTTGCCAAGACTCTAGGTAAATCATTCACCTGCTTAACTTCCAAAGTAAAACGCATGCTGGCTTCTAAGTCTCTGGACTGCGTCTGCACCGCTGTAACATTAAGCTTATGCCTTGCTAATGTATCAGAAACATCTCTCAGTAATCCTCCACGATCTTGAGCGCGTATCTCAATATCAACCGCAAAAACCTGACCGTCTTGAATACTTTCCCAGCTGGCTGGCAACACCTTATCAGGGGCATGCTCGGCCAAATGTTTAAATGCTGCACAATTCATACGGTGTATGGAAATTCCTCTTTCACGAGTAACAAAACCTATAATGTCATCTGGCGGAGCTGGTTTGCAACATTTGGCCAATGTTGTCAACAAGCCTCCTTCGCCGTCAATCAAAATACCATTTTTACTGTTTTTTTTGATTTTAGATTTTCTAACTATGGTTTCTTCATTAACTGGAGCAGGTGCTTCCTCATTTAAATTACCACATGCTTTTTGAATAGCACGGGCTGATATTTCACCTTGACCTATAGCCGTATATAAGTCTTCGATTTTTTTAAATCCCAGCTTTTCTGATAACTCCGTTAGATTTGGCTTCGGGAATACTTTCACCAGTTGTTTGTCTAACTGCGCCCTACCATTTTCACGCACGGCATCTGCATTTTGCTGACGAATAAAAGCTCGGATTTTATTAATTGCCTTAGAACTCTTAACCCATCCTTCATACAACCAGTTAACTGAAGGACTTCCTTCTTTAGCAGTAATAATCTCAACACGTTGGCCATTTTCCAAGGGCGTGGATAAAGGAACAATCTGCCCTTCCACTTTGGCTCCCCGACAACGGTCTCCGATGCTGCTGTGCAACGCATAAGCAAAATCAATAGGTGTAGCACCCGCCAGCAAAGACAATACTTTTCCATGTGGCGTTAACACATAAATGGTATCGTTAAACAGCTCCGTCCTAAACGCACTAGCCAAATCCTCTCTATCATTATCGGCCATATTTTCACGCCAATCGAGAAGCTGGCGCAACCAAGCAATTTTTTGCTCGTAAATACTGTCTCCCTTGCCTCCTTCTTTATAGCGCCAGTGTGCAGCGACACCAAATTCATTAAATTGATGCATATCAAAGGTACGGATTTGAACTTCAACACCTTTATCCTCAGGTCCAACTACCACAGTATGAAGACTCTTATAACCATTTCCCTTAGGCTGGGCGATATAGTCATCAAATTCACCGGGAATAGGTTGCCACAAACTATGAACCAAACCTAATGTCGTATAACACTCAGGTACTGTATCTACCAAAATACGCACCGCCCTGATATCGTACAGGCCGCTGAAATCCAATTTCTTCTTAACCATTTTTCGGTAAATCGAATAGATATGCTTAGGCCTTCCTGCAACATCATAATGAATACCGTATTTGTCTAATTCACTTCGCAGGTTATTTAAGAAATTTTCAATGTATTCAAGCCTCTCAGGGCGTTTCTCATCGAGCAATGCAGCAATTTCTTTATATTTTTCGGGATTTTGATGCCTAAAGCCCAAATCCTCCAACTGCCATTTAAGTTGCCATACGCCTAGACGGTTCGCCAACGGAGCAAAAATATCCAATGTCTCTTTAGCCAACAAACGCTTATCTTCACTATCAGGCAAAGTACCGATAAACTGCATTGTCCGAGTTCTGAGTGCTAATTTAATTAAAACCACTCGAATATCAGAAACCATTGCAAGCAGCATTTTTCTCATTGTTTCAGCTTGATTAGACCGCTCTTCAGGTGTTGCAAAGCTTTCCACCTTGGCAAATTGAGTCAATTTTTGTACCTCATCTATGCCTTTTACCAAACCGCATACGGTTTCATTACACTTTTCGGTAACTTTTTCTTGCCAATTATCACAAAAGCGGGGAATGTCTGTCAGCAATGTAGCCGCAATAGCATCTGGCAAAAGATCCATATCTGCCACCATTTCCGCAGCACCAAATAAACTTGCCAACAAGGGCTCTCCACTAGGTGTCCTGGCATTTTCAGGATAATATGCTTCAGCAAGCTGTTTGGCACGTCCTAACAGTGCAACATCTTCATCAGGAAGCTTTTTCAAATACTCATCAAACCATTGGCGATAATTGTGTAAATCCGGAGCAATACTGCTAGGTGCTTGTTGAATATTAGCCATAATTTTCCCAATAAATATAATTCATGTAATGAAAGCATCATTGTAACAAATTTATGCCAATCTTAACTTTGGCATTCCAACTAATAAAATATCGACCGCCATATAAATAAGTAATACATTTGCTGATATAGTACCCGATATTTTTCAGACGGCCTCTTGCCGCCAATTCAGCTGTTTTATTTGAAAAAACAGCCGGAATCCCAAACCCCGATTCCGGCTGTATTACATAATGCGGCTAGATTTAAAATAAAGAGTCCAAATTATTGGGCTTCGGAGCCGGTTCTTGATTAACTGGAGGCACAACTGTCTCCCCATCATTGGAAGGAGAAGTCACAGGAGCTGTTTTCTTACTTTCTCCAGAGGTTACCGCCCCTCCATTATCCAAAGATAAAGAACTACTCGTTACCTGTTGCTCCTTCAAATAAACATTACCGTCCTTACCCACCATACCTGGCGGCATATCCATGCCTTTGCTTGAAACACCATTTAATGCATAACGCATATAATCGATCCAAACAGGCAGTGCAATCGTACCGCCGTAACCAGCCTTGCCCATGCTCCGTGGTTTATCGTAGCCAATATATACTGCAGTCACTATGTTGGGATTGAATCCAACAAACCATGCATCCTTATTGTCATTGGTTGTCCCTGTTTTTCCTGCTATATCAGATCTACCCAACGCTTTGGCCTTAGTAGCCGTGCCAATTCTCACCACATCCTGCATCATTTTATACATAATATATGCATTTCTTGGATCAATAACCTGAGGTGCATTTTCTTTAGCAACCAAAGGCTGCATTTGTGCTCTCAAACGCCCTTGGCTATCATAAATACGATCGATTACATAAGACGATACTTTGTATCCCCCATTGGCAAATACTGCGTAACCCTCCGCCATTTTTAACGGAGTGGTTACACCTGAGCCCAATGCCATAGACAAGCTAGGCGGAATTTCATCAGCACTAAAACCAAACTTTTGAATATACTGTTGCGCATAATTAACGCCCACAGACATTAAAATACGTATGGAAACCATATTTTTAGAATAAGCCAATGCATGTCTTAACGTAATCGGACCCGAATAACGGCCGTCTGAATTTTTCGGATTCCAAGTACTACCTCTCGGTCCTTTTCCCGGTAAAGATAAGGGAGCATCGTTAATAACTGTAGAGATCGTCATCCCTTTTGCAAGGCCGGCAGAATAAACAAACGGCTTGAATGATGACCCGGGCTGACGCTGAGCTTGTGTCGCCCTATTAAATGTCTTGCTGTGGAAGTCATATCCTCCTACCAAAGCTTTAACAGCTCCGGTTTTTGCGTCCAGCGCTACCAGTGCACCTTGAAGCAATGGCTCCTGCACTACGTACCATTGCTTAGCACCTCTTTTCACCCTAATAACAGCACCTCTTTGAATTTGTGCATCCCCCATCTTTTTATTATTGACTGCTCTGGCTGCGAAGCCCAAGGACGCATTATTCAACAACACATTCTTACCATCCGGCAATTGAACTTCCACACCTTTTTTAGACGTAGAAAGCACAACAGCAGGAAGCATTCCATCTACTGCATAAATACCGTCTAAATAACGACTGATAGATTCCTCAATATTTTCAGATTCACTTAAGTCAAGGTAATGCTCTGCACCACGATAACGACTTCCTTTATCAAAATTACGCAAAGCTTTTCTCAAGGCTTCAGTTGCAACACGCTGATTACCTGTATCGACGGTCGTATAAACTTTAAATCCTTGTGTATAAGCATCTTCGCCATACTTTTCATATAGCTCTTGCCGCACCATTTCTGCAACATATAATGCATTTTGATCTATATCTTCTGTATACCGCTTGTATTGCAATTTTTCTGCCAACGCGCTCTCCCTTTGCGCAGGCGCAATCATGCCCAATTCAACCATATTGTTCAAAATATAGTTTTGCCTTAATACTGCACGTTCAGGGTTTACAATAGGATTAAAAGCAGAAGGTGCTTTAGGCAAGCCTGCTAAAATAGAAGACTCAGCTAAAGTTAAATCTTTCACTTTTTTATTGAAATAAATTTGTGCCGCAGCGGTGAAACCATAAGCTCGCTGACCTAAGTAAATCTGATTGAAATATAATTCTAAAATTTGGTCTTTAGTCAAAGATTGCTCAATTTTGTAAGCCAACAATGCCTCATTAAATTTTCTGGTAAAAGTACGCTCATTCGTCAGATAAAAATTTTTAGCCACTTGTTGAGTAATGGTACTGGCTCCTGACTGCACACTACCGGAAGCTACGTTCCCGGCAACAGCCCTCAAAACCCCCATAACATCAACCCCCCAATGTTCATAAAAACGCTTATCTTCAGCTGCGATAACTGCATCTTTTAAAACTTGGGGAAAATCACTAATTTTAGTAAAGGATCTTCTTTCTTCTCCATATATGCCGATAAGTTTCCCGTCCGAAGAATAAACCATCAGAGGCATCTTTGGCTGATAATGCTGCACAGAATCCAATGACGGCAGTTTAGGGTAAGTAACCATAATCGCTATAGCTATCAACCCCACTGCAAAAAACAGCAATCCCAACAGTAATCCAATACAAGTTGTTATAATTTTTTTAATCATGACCAAACAATAATCGCCATAAGTAGTAATAAATAGTAAAATAACGTATCCAATAGAAAATTGAAGTTAACACCTTAAATCAATTCAACTAAAAACCAATCAATAAACAAGGTGTTACCAACATACGTTACGGTTATTAAGTTAATTTACCCACCCAAACACTTAAGAAAGCTCTGAATTATGCAAATAATTACTCACGCAAAAAATCAAAAAAGCATAAAAAACCATTATTCAATCGGTGTTGATATCAACCAGCACTCTATCCGAATTGTTCAGCTTTCAGGTAGCAGTTTAAACCAAATCCAGCTAGAAAAATACAACATCACTAAATTACCTGCAAATATTGTCAAAGGTAATAAAATCCAAGATTACGGTCAATTAGTTGCATATTTACAACATGCATTTTCACAGTCTGGCATTCCAAAAAAAAACATTGTCGCATCTTTGCCACAAAATACAGCCACTATTGAAAATTTGGTTTATAACAATAAAGAAACCGATTTAACAATAGAGGAGTTTGTCGAGTCAGAAGTTTCGCAAATTTCCCCTTTGGAAGAAATGAATTACGACTTCCAAATCACAGGACCATCATTAGCTCCTCCCGGTCAAAAGGTTTTACTCGTTATTTCCAGAAAGGATGAAGTAGATCCAAGAATCGAATTATTTGAAAATGCCTCCTTACCACTTTCAGCATTGGATATAGACATTTTTGCACAAAGTAATGCTTTCAACTATTGGATCAATAATTACGCCACGGAATTCACCAACGATAAAATCGCTATTTTTGGCATATATGCGACACAAATGTACGCATTAATTATTCAAAATGGCCAAATTTTATATAAACAAGAAACACCTGTAAGTGACGAACAGCTAAACCAATTAATCCAAAGAACCTATCAGGTTACTGAAGAAAAAGCCGATAATATGATGTACACCGGCAATAGACCTTCAGATTACCAAACATTGGTTGCAGATCGCTTCAACGCCCAAGTTGCACAAGAAATTCAACGTGTTTTACAGTTTTACTATACAACCCAACCTAATGATCAATACTCAAGCGTTAAACATATCTTTTTAACTGGTATTGCATCTCAACAAACAGGATTGGCAGAAGCTGTTTTTTCTCAAACGAACACCGCAACACAATGTATTAACCCTATTACTTATATTAAGAGTGGAAATCAAATAGAGTTATCAAAACTTCAAATTGATGCACCTTCACTAACTATCGCTTTTGGTTTGGCTTTAAGGGGACTGTAAAATGATTGAATTAATTAAAATCAATCTGCTTCCATATAGGGAAGAAATCAAAAATAAACAAAAACAAAAATTCAAGCTCATGATTTTGGCAGCTCTTGCAGGGGGTTTAGTTGTCTCTACTTTTATATATTTTGCAATCAATCAAACTATCCGTTCACAAGAAAACAGGAATACTTTTTTAAGTAATGAAATTAACCGCATCGATAAAAAATTAGAGGAAATCAAAAAGCTGAAAGAAGAAAAGGAAATTTTTATTTCGAGAAAGAAAAAAGTTGAAGAATTACAAGAAAAGCGCTTCCAAGCTGCGTATATTTTAGACACGTTAAATGTACTTATTCCTGAAGGAACTTATTTAACTGCCATTAATGCAGAGGATGCAAATACCTATATCATTACAGGGCATGCATTAAGTGATAATAGAATTGCCATGTTTATGCGCTCCATCCCAAGCACTGGCATCTTCCAGCAACCTGAGCTACTAAGCATCAAAAAAGTTGAGAATATTCAGGAATTTACTTTAAAAATTACATTAAACTTCAAAAATAATTCTAATGAAGTAATGCATGATGACCAAGGGAAATAAAAATGTCTGCTCAAAATTTAAAAGATCTTGATCTTCAAAATCTATATAAACTGAACTTACTGGGAAAAATTATTATTGCATGCTTAGTAACACTACTTGTCATTGTTTTGGCTTATTTTGCAATCTTTAAATCCCAATTGGAAGAGCTCTCTACTACACAAGAAAAAGAATTGGAGCTAAAAAAAATATACACCCAAAAAAGCATTCAAGCAGCTAGCTTAAATAATCTGAAAGCTGAACTCACTGCAATCAGAATGTCCTTTAACGTGCTATTAAAACAACTGCCATCTGAAACCGAGATACCCAACTTAATTCAAGAGCTTCACCAAGCCGGCTCTAAAAATGGATTACGCATGGACAGCCTAACTCCTCAAGCACCGGTAACAGACGGTCCAATACAAGTTTTGCCACATGATATTGCCATTACAGGAAAATATAGCCAAATTAGTGAATTTACTCGTGATGTTGGCTCTTTATCCCGAATTATTACGTTGGAATCCTTAAAAATTAATAAACACAAGGATGACAAAAATAATTTACTGACTATGATTGCGACAGCCAATACCTATAAAGCACGTACTTCTGAAGAAATTACTGCAGATATTGCTGCTGCAAGTGCAGCAGCTGAAGAACAATAATTCGGGGACAACACCAAAATGATAAAAAAAATACTTATTCTAACGGGTTTAACCCTACTTAGCGCCTGCTCTTCTGAACATGAAGATCTTCAAGAATGGATGCAAAATACACAGAAACAAGCTCGTGCAAATATCAAACCGTTCGAAGCGCCATCTGTAAAACCTATGCCGCCTTATATTCCTCCTAATCAAAATGGTTTAAATGCATTTGACCCTAAACGGTTAAATATGATTCACAGAGGCGCCAACGCTCCAAATTTAAACCGCCCTAAAGAAGTCTTGGAAAACTTTAGTTTAGAGAATCTAAAATACGTCGGCCTATTGGAAAACGGCAAACAAACTTCTGGATTTATTGAAGCTGAAAACCATATTTACACAGTTGCAGAAGGTAACTATATCGGGCAAAATTTTGGGCTTATTAAAAGTATCACTGCCGATAAAATTTTACTACGTGAAGTAGTGGAAGATAGTCAAGGAAACTGGGTTTTCCGTGAGGCAGAACTACTGCTGAGTAGCGGTGAAACAAATCAAGATAAAACAACGCCTACAGGCAATAAATAATTTACGGGGGTATTAATCATCATGAAACCAGGAAATTTTCAAGCTCTTTCAGCAATAGGTTTAATGTTTACTGCCATGCATTCCGCTATGGCTGGCAATATTACAGATATTAACGTATCCAGTTTGCCTAATAACCAAAAAATTATCAAAATTACTTTTGATAAAGATCCTATTAATCCAAGCGGTTTTGTTACTTCAACACCTGCCCGTATTGCTTTAGATTTTGCCGGTACGGATATCAAGCTAGCGAACCCTGTATTGGAGTATGCAGATCCCTTGCTAAATCAAATCACAAGTGCCCAAAATAATAATCGTGCACGGCTTCTGTTAGGCTTAAATAAAGCCGGGCAATACAATACCGAAATCAAAGGTAATGAAGTTTGGGTTTATATTAAAGAAGCCCCCAGCTCAACTCAGTCTAAAGCCGCACCAATTCAAACCAATGCATATATAAATGAGCAAAATCATAAGGCCCGTAAGCCATCTGAGCAAATTATCGCGACAGCTAATATAGATTTCAGAAAAGGCGCACAAAATTCCGGTATTGTCGAATTTAACGCACCTGCATTCTCCGGACAGCCGGATATTAAACAACAGCAAGACCGATTAATCGTTACTTTAAAGAATTATCCGATTACGGCCCAATCTCAAAGAAGTATCGATGTTCGTGACTTCAATACGCCTGTACATAATGTAACCATGAAACGACTGGGTAATAACACTCAGCTTGTCATCAAAAACCAAGGAAGCTGGGCTTTCAAAACGCAAAATGCCAATGGCCGCTTCCAATTTGAGATTACTCAGAAGAGTAATCTCTCTACCCAAGGCGTACCCGGAAATGTCAATAAAGCATTTAACGGTAGAAAAATTTCTTTAGACTTCCAAAATGTTGAAGTTAGAACAATTTTGCAGATTTTGGCAAAAGAATCCGGTACCAATATCGTAGCGAGCGATAGCGTTAACGGAAAAATGACTTTAACTTTAAAAGATGTGCCTTGGGATCAGGCCTTAGATTTGGTTATGCAGGCCCGCAATTTAGATATGCGCAAACAAGGCAATATCATTAATATTGCTCCTAGAGAAGAGCTGTTGGCAAAAGATAAGTCGACACTGCAAGCTCAAAAAGAAATTGAAGAGCTGGGTCCACTATTTTCTCAAACATTCCAATTAAAATATAAAAACGTAGAAGAATTCAGAAAAATTTTACGTTTGGATGAGAAAAGCAGCAGTCAAAATAATAATTCCAATACATTATTGAGCAGCCGTGGCAGTGCTTTAATTGATCCAAGCACGAACACTTTGATCTTAACGGACAACAGCAATGTTATCCGGAAATTCCAAAAACTGATTGACGAACTGGATGTACCTACCCGTCAAGTGATGGTAGAGGCTCGTATTGTTGAAGCTAAAGACGGTTTCTCACGCAGTTTGGGGGCTAAATTTGGTTACACTGCCAATACTTCCCGTAACAGCTGGGGATCCAATTGGAGTAATGCCGTTAATAATCAAGGAACACACGTTACCAACCAATATAACCGCGCTAGGGATCAAATTAACGGCACATTGACGAATCCCGAACCTTTCTCCATGAATCCTAATGTGAATCTACCGGCAGCAGCGGCAACCAGCAGTATCGCTTTGGTACGTTCTATCGCTTCAGGCGCTTTGGGATTGGAATTATCCGCAATGCAAGAACAAAACCGCGGGAAAATTATTTCTAATCCAAGAGTGTTAACTCAGGATAGAAAAGAAGCAACCATCGAATCCGGTACCGAAATTCCTTATCAGCAATCCACGTCGAGTGGTGCCACTTCGGTATCGTTCAAAAAAGCCGTATTGGGTTTAACCGTTACACCCAACATCACTCCGGACGGTCAGGTTATTATGAATATCAAAATCAACAAAGATAACCCCAATGAGTGTGGCATTGTCGATGGCCAACAAACCTTGTGTGTCAGCACCAAGCGCCTGGAAACCCAAGCCATGGTTGAGGATGGCGGTACATTAATCGTCGGAGGTATTTATGAAGAAGAAAATACCAACACTGTCAACCAAGTTCCTTTATTGGGCGATATCCCGGTTTTAGGCAATCTGTTTAAAACCAGATCGCGCAATGAAGCTCGCAAGGAATTGCTGATTTTCATCACACCCCGCATCATGGATAATCAAGGCAGCAATCTTCGTTATTAATAGATTCAAGCCCGAATTGATTAACCGATAAATTAAACACTTAATATTATTTTTCGTTTAAAATGCCTGCTATGAATACCATAGCAGGCAATTTATTTTTAATCGGTTTGATGGGAGCCGGAAAAACCACTTTGGGAAAGCAGCTTGCCCAAAGGCTTAACCGTTGCTTTTTTGATAGTGATCATGAAATATGTCAAAGAACCGGCGTATCCATACCTACCATATTCGAATTAGAAGGCGAACAGGGATTTCGCGACCGTGAAAGCAACGTGATAAACGAACTTACCCACATGGAAAATATTGTATTGGCAACCGGTGGCGGTGCAGTTTTACGTCCGGAAAACCAATCTTTTCTCAAAAAGCGCGGTACCGTTATTTATCTGCATGCTTCTCCCGAAGTTCTTCTTAAGCGTACCCAGCACGACACTAACCGTCCCCTGCTTCAGGTGGATAATCCTTTAGCCAAGCTGCAAGAACTTTATAACGCAAGAGACCATATTTACCGCTCCCTTGCCGATGTTGTAGTCGAATCAGACCAACCCAACTGCTATAAAACACTCGAGCATTTGCTGAATATCCTTCCCCAGAGCAAATAATCCTATGCGTACCCTTAATGTAAATACCCCGTCCCACAGTTATCCGATTTTTATCGGCGAACATCTGCTTGATAATGCTGCCGATCTGCTCCAACCTTACTTAAGCAAACAGGCTGCCATCATTACTAATGAAACCATCGCCCCACTTTACTTAGACAAACTTTCTGCGAACCTTAACCATGCCGGCATACGGAATTTCAGTATCATCCTGCCTGACGGTGAGCAGTATAAAGACTGGCAAACCCTAAATCTGATTTTTGACGGTCTGATGCAAAACCGCGCCGAAAGAAAAACGACATTAATCGCATTGGGAGGCGGCGTCATTGGAGATATGGTAGGGTTTGCCGCTGCCACTTACCAACGCGGCGCGCCTTTTATTCAAATTCCTACCACCCTGCTCAGTCAGGTTGATTCGTCTGTGGGCGGCAAAACGGCTATCAACCACCCTTTGGGGAAAAATATGATTGGTGCATTTTACCAACCTCAAGCCGTACTGGCCGATTTGAATACCTTATCCACACTGCCTGCCCGCGAATTATCAGCAGGTTTGGCCGAAGTCATCAAATACGGTGCATTAGGAGATGAACATTTCCTTGAATGGTTAGAAAAAAATATTCATCTGCTTGTAGCAAAAGACAGCCCTACCCTAATCGAAGCCGTTTATCATTGCTGTCATATGAAAGCCGAAATCGTTTCCCAAGATGAAACCGAACAGGGCATCCGCGCTTGGTTGAATTTAGGGCACACTTTCGGCCATGCGATTGAAGCAGAACAAGGTTACGGAAACTGGCTGCATGGAGAAGCAGTCGCAGCAGGCATGATTTTAGCCTGCCGTTTGTCGGAAGAACTAGGTTGTATCAATGCCCAAGATACGCAAAAAATACGCAATCTGCTTGATGCCGCCCATCTTCCTGTCGAACCGCCCTGCTTTGATTTCGAACGCTGGATCGAGCATATGAAACATGATAAAAAAGTCAGCAGCGGTATTATGCGTTTTATCGGCTTGGATAAATTAGGCAAAGCAAACATTACTGAAATTACCGATATGGAAATTTTAAGAAGAACACTCCAGCCGTATCTTCCCTGATTCACCCTGAAATTTCAGACGGCCAATAGCAAATAAACTTATTTTTATGTCCCGGCAATATCAAAAATACAGTTTATTTGCTATAAAACTTTATAGATTATATAAATTCAAAAATCCAATAATTGCGCCACATTACGCTCGGTCTGTTCTGCAATCTCGTCCACAGATATGCCGCGGATTTCTGCAATTATTTCCGCAATCGCAGCCACATTGGCAGGTTCGTTGACCGAATCCTTCAACATAAAAGGGCTGTCTGTTTCCAATACCATCTTATCCAACGGCAATCTTTCCGCTGCCAATCTGACTTTTTTAGCAGTCGGATTCAACAACAGCGAGCCGATACCGATCTTCAAGCCGCACCGTATAAACCCTTGAGCTTCTTCAAGACTTCCCGAAAAAGCATGCACAATCCCACCCCTACTGAAACCCGATTCTTTCAATACCGCCAACATCACGGCAGACGACTTCAAATTATGCAGAATCACCGGGCGGATTAATTTTTCCGCCAGCAGCAATTGGGCTTGAAACCAATCAATCTGGATCCGTTTCTGCTCCTCCGTTAATGCCTTATCATAAAAATCCAAACCGATTTCACCCACCCATGCCCGAGGAAACGCCAACAATTTCTTTTCCACTTCAACCAAATCATCGGCGCATGCCTGCCCTGCAAACCACGGATGAATGCCAAATGCAATATGTATACCGTTTGTATCCGACAATGCGGACACTTTATCAAAATCGGCCGCAGAAGCAGAAGGCACAATAAAACGGCTCACGCCCGCCTCCGTCGCACGGTTTAAAACATCGGACAAGTTCCCTGTAAAAGCCTTATCGGCAAGATGGCAATGGGTATCGGTAAACATAATTTCACACAAATAACATCATTCAGAAACAGAAGGCCGTCTGAAAATTTCAGACGGCCTCAAGCTCAACCCTCAAGCAATCAAAGTGCTTTCAAACGGTCAACGGAAGGCGCATAGTAATACGCTCCGGAAACCGGCAAGGTAACATATTTCAACAGCAAATCGGTTTTCCCGTCCGCCTCGCCGAACATACTCAGCAGTTGCGCTTCGATATTGTGCAAGGTCCGGCAATAAGCGATAAACATCAAACCATGCTCACCCGAGGCTTTACCAAACGGCAGACTACGGCGGACAATCTTCAAACCCACGCCGTTTTCCTTGATGTTTACCCGACCTAAATGAGAATCCGCACGACGCACTTCCTTGCTAAACTCCTCATTCTCCACTTTGGATCTGCCTACCGACGCTTCCTGTTCTTCCAAAGGCACCTGTTTCCATTTATGCAAATCATGACGGTACTTCTGAACCATCACATAACTGCCGCCTTCATCTTCCCGGTCGCCGGGAATCAGCGCCACGTTGGCAACATTCTCATCGCCTTGCGGATTTTCCGTACCGTCGACAAAACCGTCCAAGCCACGGTCTTCAATCCAGCGGAAGCCGTGCGTTTCATCACGCACATCAATGATACCTTCAAAAATCTCCACCAGCTTCATCGCCAAAGCAAAATTCACATCCGGGCGCATAGACTGGATATGAAACAGCACATCATGTTGGGTTGCCGGTGCCAAACCGCCTCCCAAAGCACGGAACGGCTTAATTTCCGCGCCTTCCCCGGTATGCCCGAAAGCCTTCCAAAGTTCGCTGCCGAAGCCGATGGTCAAACCCAAAACGCTGTCGGGAAATTGGGTTTGCATTTCTGACAACGCCGCCAAAGCAGCTGAACATGCACGGGGGATGTCCGAGCGTTTTTCTAGGGCAACATTGGCTTCAATAAAAATAGCGGCCTTACAATGATCCGGAATAATTGCGGTTTGTGGTTGTTTCATCATTTTTCCTGCAAGGTTTGTATAATGTTTGATTATAAACGATAACAAGATGATTTCTAATTATTTTCCAATAAAATCATCTATTCGGAAGATTAAGTCGGGCAATCCGCCCCCTTTATTATCCGACCGCCAGGATACCGTATATTTATAGAAACCCAAGCCGGTCGCCAGCACATATATTACTATACCGCAGAGTGAAAGAATACAGCTAAATTACCTTCAAGCTCGAACCTTTATGATTCATATTTTCAGACGGCCTTCATCATGCTCAACAAACTTTAAAACAGGCCGTCTGAAAATTTGCGCGATACCTCCTGATTTTCAGACGGCCTTACCGACAAAGCACCACATCAAAAACCGCTTCACTATTACCGTATTTTTTTCACTGCCCTGACACGCACGAAAAATTCCGAGACAGCCGGACCGGATATCGACAGCCGGTTTATTTGTTATACTGCTGTCCGGTTCACTACTCCGCACACCATCATGCTTACCCCTAAAATCATTTTCTTTGATATCGACGATACGATTTACCAAAAATCCGGCGATATTTTACGCCCGTCGGTATTACAGGCCATGTTGGCATTAAAACAGCAAGGTATCTTAACCGCCATTTCCACCGGTCGTCCTTTTGCGGCCATTCCGCCCAAAGTGCACGACGTTATCCGCCAAGCAGGAATCGATCTGATCATGACAACCAACGGACAGATCATCCGTCATCGCGGCGAAATTCTCGACAAACAGCCGTTAGATAAGGCAAAAATCGAAAAAATGTGTGTATTTTTGGAAAACCGCAAAATTCCCTACGCTTTTGTCGCCGACCACACCATCGCCGTTTCAGAGTCGGTACCATTGGTTGAAGATGCGCTAACCGGCATTATTCCCGATTATCCGACTGACAAATATTTTTACCGCAACCACGACGTGTTTCAAATGCTGGTTTTCTATCCGGAACATCAAGATATCGTCAGCAGCGAAGCCGCAAAATACGGTTACAAAACCGTCCGCTGGCACCCGAATGCCGTCGATATGCTCGATATTTCCAGCTCCAAAGCCCGAGGCATCCGCCACGCCCTATCGCTGTTGGCCATCAAACCCGAACAAACAATGGCTTTCGGCGACGGATTGAACGACATAGAAATGATGCAGGCCGTCGGTTTCGGCGTTGCGATGGGCAACGGACATCCTGAATTGAAAGCCGCTGCCGACTATATTTGCCCGGCAGTCGGTGAAGACGGCATTTTCAAAGGCTTGCAGGCTTTAAAACTGATTGCCTGAACCGCTGTTATGCTTGATACCGAACACCGACAACCTCGGTACAAGCCTGCCTGCCGATACCAACTCGACCCGATATTTTTCAGACGGCCTCAAAACACCCGCCCCCCCCCCGCAGCCGCATTCAAATATTTTTCAAAAATTTAATACAAGGCATTAATTTTATTGTATATTTATTCGGTCTAAAAACCGGAAGACACGTTTTTCAGATATTTTTCAGACGGCCTTTTGATATAAAATGCCGATTGTAATGCTATAATCACAACAATTTTTCCCTCTTGGTTAATAAAGGATAATTTATGGCTAATGTATTAGTTGTACCTGTTTCCGGCCGTATCGACAGCTACGCAGCCGTCGAAGCGGTTTCAAAGGCTCTGCCAAACGCCACCGCATTCCGTGCGTTTGACGATGCAGGTCAAGCCGAATTATTGATTTGCACAGGCAAAGGCGACGACTGGCTGGACAAACTGGTTTCCGACATCGCCGCCCTGAATACTGAAAATGTCGTTATCGAAGGTGCCAAACCCGATTTGGAATGCTCGGTTTTACCGACTAAAAACTTGGAAATCGCCTTATCCGTAGATGCCAACGTCGTTTTCGTCGCCAAAGCAGACGACGATGCCCAAAGCGTCGCCAAACGCCTGAACATGGTTAAACAAATCTATACGACCGCCGCAGGCATTCTCGCCGGCTTCGTATTGGAACAAGAAAACGACGCATTGGGCGCCGCCATTTCCGAACATACCGGCTTAGCCTATCTCGGCTCCGTAAACAACATCAAAGATACTGCCGCCGTATTGAAAGTTACCAACCGCATGTCTCCGGCACAATTCCGTGTCAGCATGATGGAAGCCGCGCGCAAAGCCAACAAACGGATCGTCTTGCCGGAAGGCGCCGAACCGCGCACCGTACAGGCCGCCGCCATCTGCCATGAAAAAGGCATTGCCCGTTGCGTATTGCTGGCACCGCGTGCCGAAGTGGAAGCAGTTGCCAAAGAACGCGGCATTACCTTGCCCGATTCTTTGGAAATCATCGATCCGGCCACATTAATCGAACAATATGTAGAGCCCATGTGCGAACTGCGTAAGAGCAAAGGCTTAACACCCGAGCAAGCACGCGAACAGCTGCAAGATACCGTAGTTTTGGGCACCATGATGATGGCTCAAAACGATGTAGACGGCTTGGTATCAGGCGCGGTTCACACCACCGCCAACACCATCCGCCCTGCTTTGCAGTTGATTAAAACCGCCCCTGGCGCCAGCTTGGTATCGAGCGTATTCTTCATGCTGCTGCCGAATCAAGTTTTGGTTTATGGCGACTGCGCCGTCAATCCCGACCCGACCGCAGAACAATTGGCCGATATCGCCATCCAATCTGCAGACTCGGCCAAAGCATTCGGCATCGAGCCCAAAGTAGCCATGATTTCTTACTCTACCGGCACGTCAGGCGCAGGCCCAGCAGTAGAAAAAGTAGCCCAAGCGACCGAAATCGCCAAAGCCAAACGCCCGGATTTGGACATCGACGGCCCGCTGCAATACGACGCGGCAACCGTACCGAGCGTGGCAAAATCCAAAGCCCCCGGCAGCACCGTTGCAGGCCAAGCTACCGTATTGGTATTCCCGGATTTGAACACCGGCAACTGTACATACAAAGCAGTACAGCGCAATGCCAACGTATTGAGCGTAGGCCCGATGCTGCAAGGCCTGCGTAAACCTGTAAACGACCTGTCCCGCGGCGCCCTGGTAGACGACATCGTTTACACCGTTGCATTGACCGCGATTCAAGCTGTTCAAATGGCTCAATAATCCTTTATTGAACTGAGGAAACGACAGAAAGCCCGATTTTTTAATCGGGCTTTTTAATTAGCTGTAAAAGAAAATAAACCGTTTCCGACAACAACAAATCCAAACTTAAAATCCGTTTGAAAAATTAAGGCCGTTTGAAAAATTAAGGCCGTTTGAAAAATTAAGGCCGTCTGAAATTTAAGGCCGTCTGAAATTTAGGCCGTCTGAAAATTTTCAGACGGCCTTTTCCGTGCCCTAACACCAATGGTAGCAGCACTCGGTTTCATAGCCATATCGGATGCAAAAGCCCGGTAATTGAAGCCGCGCGCGAAAAATCGGCGCGTTTTTTGAGATAAACCGGATTTAAATTTGTTGCACTCTGTGAAATACTTTTGCAAATTATACCGAACTCGGGAAAGCAGAATGACAAAAGCGACGATGTAGTCGCTTTTGTTTTATCTACCAGTTGCAGATGACCAGCTCGCCGCTGGTCTTTTGCGTTTTATCACGGCAGATTGAATAGGCAAGCTCGAGGCGGTGGATGCGGAAGTTTTTAAACAGCTCGAGAATATCCGGGTGGTCGTTGATGGACAGCATGACCTTGCCTTTACACTCCCCCATCATCTTGGCCAGTAGTTCGTACTGTGCCCAATCAAAGGCGCGGTCGTAGCCGGCAAGCTGCCAATAAGGCGGGTCGGCGTAGAAGAAGGTGTGTTCGCGGTCATAGCGTTTGAAGCACTTTTCCCACGGTTCGTTCTCTATATATACACCGCTCAGGCGTTGCTGCGCTGCTTTCAGACGGCCTGCTATGTCGGCGGCTTTAAAGCCTGCACCTGTAGTGGCCGTGCCGAAATGTTGGTCGATGGTTTTGCCGCCGAAGGCGGTGTGTTGCAGGTAGAAGAAACGTGCCGCCCGCTGGATGTCGGTCATGCACTCAGGCGGGGTGGATTGCAGACGGGCGAACACTTCGCGGCTGGTCAATGTCCATTCAAACTGGCGCACGAACTCGTCGAAGTGGTGCTGTACAACTCTATATAAGTTGATGAGTTGGCCGTTGAGGTCGTTAAGCACTTCACACTTGGCGGGCTGAGGCCGCAGAAAAAACAGAGCAGCACCGCCTGCGAACAACTCCACGTAGCATTGGTGCTCGGGAAACATAGGGAGCAGGTGTTTGGCCAAGCGGCGTTTGCCGCCCATCCACGGAACTAACGGCGCGGGTTTGTTGGTGGGCATATACTTTCCTTTGGGATTGGATGCTCACCGGCATTCTGAGTTGTTAAAGAGCTTATGTTGTTGAGCGTATGGCAACGCGGACACTTGATTTCAAAGCGGCCGATGCCGATTGCCAACAGCTTGTTACAATTTTTGCAACGATGTTTCATTTTTTGCATTCATCCTATGCGTTAGTGATAAAATGCCGCTGCCTCGCGAGGTGGCGGCTTCGAAGCTAACGCAGGGGGCATCTGCTTGGCTGGCGTGTCGGTGTTGCCGCACCGGCACGTCGCCGTCTTTTAATATTTCTTCATATTTGGGCCGTCTGGGATTTCAGACGACTTCTTTTATTTGCGTATCAAAAACAACGCGGCCAGCATATTGGGGCTGATGCGCCAAGCCTCGCTGATACCCAAAGAGGCGGCAACGGCCTCGCTGCAAAACCAACGATTTTGACGTTGGCGGAATGGGCGGAACACCACACCCAAACTGCCCGGCAAGTCGTAGCGGAAGCCTGTGCGTTGCTCGAACCAATCTTTGACCAGTGTTTCAGACGGCCACCCGGAGCCGATGTCGATAAAATCCCAATGATCAGGGTTGAATTTGATTTTTTTGAACCGCACGCCACCGTCAAGCCAGCTGGCCGAGGCACACATGCCGTCTGAAAACACCACTTCGCAGTGGCTGTACGGGCCGCTGTCGGCGAAACGCACCAAGCGGCTAATCCAGCCGCGCCATCCGGGCAAAGTACCTTTATATAACGCTATTTTCATAAAAAAATCCCCACATAAAGATGCAGGGATATTAAGGCGGGAGTCTACTGCGGGCTATTAAACGGGTTTAAAGATTATCTACATCAGATGATGCCTGTACGGGATGGGTGGGCAAATGATAAACAGGGCTGATGGCCTCAACCTTGTCGACATCTTGAGCCTGCTCCAGCCGGTCGGCATAAGCTTGACGCTGCCCGGCCACCGTCGCCGACAAGGCGGCAAACTGCTTGGCTTTTTGCAGCGCCTTTGCACGGAGGCCTTCTAAATCACACCCACGGTCGGCGGCAATTTGTGCCAATAGCGGTGTAGGGGCAGACGGGTTTTGTTCCCATGCCAACGCCTCGGCCGCCTGCATTGACCATGTTTGGCGTTCAAATTCCGGTACTTCGTAAGCTTTAGATACTTGCCAAACAAACTCTTGAGCTTTGCCATTGATTTCATCTAATTTGACAGCTTTGACTTGATTCAGCTGCTCAACCTTAGATTCCTCGCTAATCATCCATTTTTTGCCGTCCCATGTGTGCCACAAGCTCGGGCGCTCTTCAAATGTGAGGCCGTCTGAAAGCTCGCCCACAGCATCTACAATCACGGCTTGGCCGTCTGCAGTACGGTAGGCTATTTGTCCGCGATGGTCGGGTATGTACTCCCACGCCTCGCCCGTCCAACGCGCGGCGTGGCCGTCTCGGGTTTCGGGCGGGGCGGTGTCGATGCAGCCGCCGGGGATAATGTAGCTGCCGTCGCGGGCGTTGATGTCTAAATCGGCCTCGGTTTGTCCGAGATACAGGCCGTCTGAATCTAATTGGCAGACGGGTTTTGTCCATTGGATGTTTTGGGTCATTGCTGCTTCCTTGTTTGATGCGGCGGGCAGGGATGCCCGCCCTACGGTTTATGCCGGCCTTAAATCTTGATGCAGGCCAGTAATGCGATATTGCGGGGGCGGGCAACGCCGCTAAAGTGGCCGTTGCTGTCGGGGTTGGCCGCTTGCAATCCTGATTGCCTGCCGCCCGACCAAACCAAGCGCGCATTGGAGTAATCCGACATATCAACGGTATCCATACCCAATGATCCTGCCGTTTGGGCGTAATTACTCTTGATGCCCGCGATGGCTACGCCTATTGTTGCCGCGCCATCTTGGCTGTCGGCGCCGACAACCGTACCGATCTGACGGCTGCCCAACGCACGGCCACTATCAATCCCGCGCCCGTCGTCCAAGCCGCGGACAAACTCGCCGCGCAAGTCGGGCAGATTAAAGGTAGTGCGCCCGTCGCCTGCGCCGTAGGTTGTGCCGATGGCGGCAAACAGGGCGGCATAGGTAGTGCGGGATACGGCTGCGCCGTTGGCTTTGAGCCAGCCCGGCGGCGGGTTGGCTCCGGCAAAGTAAGCCACCATGCCCGACGGCGTGGCGTTGGCAATTTTGTCGTTAACCGCGCCTGTTGCAGCATTGATTTTGGTTGTCACCCAATCTTGATATGCAACCATGTGGTTATTGTTGCCCAACTCGGGGAAATGTATATACCGAACTTGCCCGCTTTCTTGTTCATATTTGATGTTGAACTTTAAGGTTGCGCCGTCGGCAAGGTTGGATTGTGGATTAGCTTCGAGAAACCAATGCCCGCCACTCTGCACGGGCATACGCATCTTGCTCCAATGTTCGGCGCGGCCTGCCGTCAAAAGTCCGGCGAAAGTTTTAACACCGTTGACGGTTTGATTGCCTGTAAGCATCACGCCGTTTTCTTCGGTCAGGATTTCTTTATATCCTCGGTAGTTACCTGTCCCGTCCCAAGCGGTTGTGTAGATGCCCCAGCTCGTCCCGTAGGCAAACCCGATACCGCGCGAGTGTGCACCATGGGCATAGCCGGGATGACCGATATGTATCTCCATGCTGGGTAGAATATTACCGTTCAAGCTACCCCCGTTTGTACGGACAAATCCGCTTTTACCGGGATTAAACTCGCCCAATGTACGCATAAAGTCTTGTGTGGTATTTGGTATTTTTTCTTCGGCTAATTTTTTTCCCATTGCGGCCGACAATGCACTATCGGCATCGTCCGTAGTCAGGTTATTAATCAACTTAGCCACACCCGCCACGGTCGGCGATGCGGCGGCAAGCTGATGGGTATGGGTGTCGCTACCTGCCCAGTTGGTCGTGTTGCCGCTGCATGTGCCCGGCGTGCCGAGTGCAAATTGGACATTGCCGCCCAACGTGCCGCCACCCGTTAAACCGGCTCCGGCGGTTAGGTTTGTGGTTTTGCGGGCAAACATATTCTCGCCGTCGGTTTTGTTTTTGCCGATGCTGGCTACGGCTTTGGCAATTTCGGTTTTCAGCCATAGCGTGCGGTTGGCCAACTGACGGGTAGGCTTATTGTCGATACCGTTTGGGCCGCCCTGTACCGGGTCTGAGGTTTCCCACTGGTAGATTCCAGCTTCCCAAGTAGCGGTTTCGTTTAGGTTTGCCATTATGCGGTTCCTCGATTAAATCTGCCGTCGCGTAAAGCGCGGCCGTTGTGTCTCAATGCGCTGGCTTGGTAATCCAACGCAGCCAATATGCAGCGGGCGGGCGCAAATGCTCTTAGGGTATGGCGCAGTAGTGCTGCCTGATCATTGGTAATGACGTTATTCATGATGATGCGGTAGTGCGCCCAACGGTCGCTGTGGCCGTGGCTGTAAGTGCCGTCGCGGGTAATCTCGCCGTTGTGGTGTTTGTTACCCATGCCTTCGATAATCTGCACTTCGCCGAACCCGAGCCGCCGCACGATTTCGCGGACTGCCCACGGCGTGCCTTTGTAGCGGTGCAGCTCGTAGGCACCTTTAATCAGGCGGCGGCGCATTTGGTCGCTTTCGGCCAGCCAATAGCCGTCCGCGCCTAATATGCTGCGGCTCTCGGCGAGCAGCTCGAGATGTTCGGGAGCAACCAGCTCGACCAAACGCGGCATAAGTTTCACGGTATCGATACCGTTGAAGCGCAAACCCAAATCGGCCAGCATTTTGTAATGCTGATCCCTCTCAATGATGTCGGCGTAGGTTAATTTAGCCATCGGCGTACTCCGCGGCAGCGGTAATGCTTACCGATGTACAGCGTGACCACTGATTGGCCTTAACCACGCGCAGCGGCAGATTCTTCAGCACTACGTTGTAAACACCGGGCACTTTCAAGGCCGTCTGAATATCCAAAGGCACAATGTCCAGCCCGAGTTTTTCGCGGCGGGCGGACTCGTAGGCCGACCATGCCGCTTTGGCGGCCGCTACCGCTTCATCCGCGTGCACACCGTTAAACAGCACCAGTTCGGCATCCAGCGCATAATCCACGGCCGTGGGAGCGGCAACCGTAACGGTGTCGCACAACGGGCGTACACGCTCGTCCGACAAGGCGCGGGTCACTTCGTTAATCAGTTCGGACGACGGCTGGCCGCCGGTAGTCAGTACGGTTACCTCGACTTGGCCTCCAATCGGCTCTCCGGCAGGGGTGCGCTTATGGTCGACATGCACATCGCAAATCGTCGGATTCACACGGCGGGCGAAGTATTCATACGCGCCCACCGGCCCGGCTACCGAAAAGCTCTCCGGCGCCAGCAAAATACGCACGCGGTAGGCATCGTCCGATTCCACGTCCGCCCCGCCCGCAGGCACGGTGGTGTTGGCGGCTTTAACCTCAATGCCTGCCACCGGCTGATTGGCCAAGCGGCTAATCTGCCCAGCAGACCAGCCGTTGCCGACCGCTCCGTTCTGCGTGCAGACGGCCTGCAAATCAAGCGTGCTACGGTTGGCCGATAAAGTGCCTGATTCGGTGGTTTCAAATGACACATCATCTACCGAGACGAGCGTACCGACGGGGATAAAGACCGTCTGAATGCCGCTTAGGGCGGCAGTAAAACGGATGGTGCAGCGCGCGGCCGATGCCTGCAGGCGCGGCGTGTTGACATCATCGCCGCACAAATCCAGCATCAATCCCGTAGCAAAACGGGGATGCTGCTGGCGGTAGGCTTCGTTTACGGCCTTACGCACCAGCATTTCGCGGTAGGCATAGGTGTTAATCAGCAGCCGCTCGATATGGGCGGGCTGCAACACTTTGCCGCTGCGTGATTCGTAGTCGGCAATGGTTTCGGCCAACACTTTGGCCAAATCGTCATCAACCGCTTTAACGTCTTCGCGCCTGAGTTTGCTCAAATCCATGATGCCCGCTCCAAGTTGACCGATGTGGCGTAAATCTCGCCCGATACGTCATCCGTTACCCGCCAAAATACCGTCATCGTCAGATGCGGGGCATGGCCGCCGAAGTCGATTTTTTCAACCACCGCGCGTTTTTCCCACGTGTTGATAGCGAGCATGACTTCGCGCACGGCGTTGGGGATAAACACGTCTTCAGGGGTATCTAGATAATCAAAATGATTGCTGCCGAAATCAGGGCGGGTAACATCCGACCCTTTGCGGGTCGCCAAAATGTTGTGGATACACAGGTCGATATCGTCCGCACCCTGCGCCAAGCCGTTGCCCTCGCGGGCAAGCTGCCAATGCTTGGATATCGGTGTGGCGTATTGCATGAAAAAATCCCTGTATCGCTTGATAAATAGATACAGGGATTTTGGCTGAAGGCCGTCTGAAACGCTTTTAAACGGGTTTAAAAATAACCATTAACTGAATTTCTTTTGTAATGCTTGTAGTGCTGAATTTAAACAATCTTCCGCAGAAAGTGTGGAAGTATCCCCGAGTTCAGGAACGGTATGTAAATCCAGTACATATTGTGCTTCATCTGCGAGTATGTCTTGGGTAAAAGATGGTTTTACTTTGTATGTTTCCAATCTGAACAAACGTGCGTAAAACTTTCCGTTACCGTTTTTCAAAATTTCAAGCTTAAAATTCAATTCATCATCTAGCAGAGCAATCGGATTTAAAACAATCGTTTTCACTACTTCTGAATATTGCAGCATTCTTAATCTCCCAATTTAAGCAGGTTTACATTGACAATGTCTGGCATAAGTTCCAGCCGGTGCTTTTTGTGTCGCATCTTTTTTTGCAGCCGCACAAGCAGCATCCGCTGTTTTACCTGTTCCCGTGCCGGTAACACGAGCAGGCGGATTGGGGGCTTTTTTCGGATCAATAACCTGAATATTGCATTGGGCTGTGTAAGTCAACGTTTTGGCAAAAACAGGTGCTGTCAGAAATAAACCCAATAAAACCAAAAACGCGCCTTTTACTTTTTTCATACCAATTCTCCTTCTTGTTTATTACAGAGTTAATTTGGACATTGCTGGAATAAAAAAAATTCCCCATTTATTAATTAGGAGTACCGGTCGCACCACCTGAGTCGCCGGTATGGGTGTGGCCGGTCAGGCTGATGCCGTTAGCTGTCACGTCGCTATCCGAACTGATTACGCCGGTTGCCTGAACGGCACCGTCAATTACGGCGGCTGCGCCTGCACCACCCGAGCCGGACATACCACCCTGATAGGTCAGCAACCCCATTACGGTGGTATTGCCGGTAATAATGGTATCGGGGGCGGCGATGGTTACCGTACCTTGCGTCTGAACGTCGATATTGCCCGTTTTACGGTCATGCTTGATCACCGTGCCGTTTTTAAAACGGCGCATCCACACATCTTTACTGGCCGCGGGCGGTTTGTCGGCCGTATTGTAAGTCGCACCCAGCACCACGCCGTTTTCGCCACGGGCATCGAGCAGGCAGACTACTTGCTCTCCCTCATCCGGCAGGCTGTAAAACCGATTGCCGCCCGCCGCGGGCGTAATCATCGGCAGCCAGTCGGTTTCCATATTCTCTAACGAGGGCAGCCGCACACGCAGATTGTGGGCGGCTTCGTCAACGGCCGAGACGATGCCGAATTGCAGCGTGGCAGTAAAATCATGATTGGGCAGCATCATCGGTTTCTTTCTCTTCCGGGATATATTCCAGCATTTTGATGTCGAGGTCGGTGGTGTAGCCGCTGCGGCGGTCGTATCGGTGCCGTGCCTGCTTAACCAGATAACGGCCGCTGAATTTGCCGTGGTTTTCCAGCAATATCACTTGCCCGGCCACTAACTTTGCATGGCCGAACACGGTCACGTTCCCTGCGCATTGCTCGTCTTGGGCGGCAGCCAATGCGGCATCTGCCCGGGCGTTAACCTGAGCTTGGCTTTCGCCTTTATTGGCAATGATTTTGAGGGTATCGCCGGATGTGGTGTGTTTGGCCTTTTTGCGGCGCGGTTTGGCCTTGCGTGTCGTGGTGCGGTTGGTTTTGGTTTTGGGGTCATACCCCGATACCACCGCTTTATCAGGCACGCCCTTAATCAGGTCGCGCAGGCGGATATCAATAATGTCTGCCGGATTCAAAGCCGCCACCGGCTCACGTTCGGCCAGTTTCTTGTTACTCATAAATACCAGCGTATCGCCGACGATCTTAAAGGTGTGGCCGTACTGTTTGGCCAAGCGCGTCAGAAACTCGATATCACGCTCTTGATATTGGGTAACGCGCTCGATATCAATGGCTTCCACATCGCCGGTTACCTTCAATTTCAGACGGCCTGCCACGATGCGCACGATTTTGGCCAGCGTGGTTTTTTCATACGGCTTGGCCTGCAAAGTGCGGTTAGCCTTGGTAATGCCGGTGGCCAACGCTTTCAGCGATACCGTACTCGGCGGGTGGTTGTATTCGATTTCGGCGATTTGAAAGCTCCCCAAAGCCACCAAGCCGGTGAATTGGTCGCCCAAGCTCAGCGACAGGCTGTCTCCCTGCTCGGGATACCAAGCACGCAGCCAGCGGCCGTCGGTATCTTCAAACGTTACTTCCAGCTCGTCCGATTGCTCGCCCAAGTAATCGGTATAGGTAATCGACAACAGGTAAGGCTCGATATCGCCGGTGATGTCTTTTTGCTCGTATTTGAGCGTGAAATCCGGCTTGGTAACGGGGTGGGTACGGCTGCTGCCGTCTTTTTGAAAAAGCGTTGCAAAATACATGTTATCGCATCCAAGGCGGCATATCCGCCTGACTGTTTTTCGGTTTAGTGGCCAGCACCGGCACAAACACGGTCAAACCGCTTTTAAATTCTTCTGTTAAAGGCAGATGCGGATTGGCCGCAATCAGCCCGTCAACCATCAGCGCATTGCCGTAGTGCTTATGGGCAATCAAGTCCCAACGGTCGCCGTCTATCGTGGTATAGCGCAATACGGCACTCATTTATCCCTCCTTACGGCCAGCCAGCCGGTTAAGGTTTCGACCGCGGCCGCGCCGTCCTGTAAAGAGGCCGACGCACTGTCAACGGCATTCACGGCTGCATCCAACCAGCCGCCGATCGAGCCGTTTTCCGTTCCCGACCGCAGACTGCCGACGGCACTACCGAGCTGATGCGCCGCCTGACCGGCTTGGGCGGCAAACGCCGCCGCACCCTGCAAATCGCCCAACACCGCAGTCACATCGGGCAGAGCCGACAATTTATCCAATGTGCCGCTGCCGATTTGCAGGGCATCGCCCACCAAACCGAGCACACCGGCGGGGTCGTTTTTGATGTCTTTGGCCGCATAAACCAAACGCTGCATTTGTTCGATGCCGTCTTCGGCCGCACGGTAAATCTGTACGCCTTTTTCCACCGCCTGCATGATGTCGGATGCCTGCGCCTGTACCGACTCGGGCAACAAGGCCAACAGCGGGTTTTTACCGCCGCTCATCACGCCCGGTGTCGGCAGCGGGTTATTGGGGTCGCCCACAAACTCGGCCAGCTCCACGTCCAATTCACGCGCGGCCGTGCGGCCTTGTGCGTCCTGTATCAGCGTGCGCTCGGCCAACCGCTCGATCACAAACCAGCCGACAAAGCGGCCGCTGCCGTACACCAATGCCTGAGCCTGTTGGCTCTCTTTGGCGGCCAGCAAGCCTTTGTAGGCCGTATCGGGATTCCCCAGTTTCCAATGCAGCTTCAACGAAAACCGCATAGTGGTCAGGTCATTGCCCATTGCCTGCAGTCTCGGACGGCCCTGCAATACATCATGCTTGGCAAACTTGGCCGCGTGGGTGGATTCAAGGTTGCTGAAACTTTGCAGCAGCTCGAAGCGCACATCACCTAATTGTGCATACATCAGTAAGCCCTCCGTTCGCGGTCGGCTATCATGCGGTTAAACAGTGCCTCAAATTCGCGCAAGCCCATTTGCAAGGCCGCCTGAATTTGGGTGGGGTCGCCGCCCGGGGCATGGATGGTCGGGTTGAAATTCACGGTAATGCCGCCGGCTCCCGCAGCCGCCTGCGCCTGTTGTTCGCGCGCCGAGGCAAAATCTGCGACGCTGCTTGAAATGCGTGCGGCCAAATCGGCACGCAGACTGCCCACACGGCTGCCGAAACGCTCTTTCAGACGGCCTGCCCACGCGCCGACGGCCTGTACGGGACGTGCCGCCGTGCGCTTGATGCCCAATGCCAAACCTTCTGTCATAAAGCCGCCGTAGCCTGCAAACACACGGCTGGGCGAATGGATGCCCATACCTTTGCGGTCAGAGGTAAATGCCGACTTAACCGCCGATACCACACCTTGCACAGCAGCCACCGCACGGCCGATGCCCGCCTTGATGCCGTTGACCAAGCCGTCAATCATCATGCTGCCGTAACCCATGAAAGTCGCGCCCAAGCCCGACAACCAAGTCCACACCGCTTGGAAAGCCGTCATAAAGGCGGTTACCGGCGAGAAGGTCAGGATCAGGTTTAAGAGCGCGGCAATGCCGGTTGAGAAAAAGACCTTGATACTTTCCCACGCGGTCGATACCGTGGTTTTGATGCTCTCCCACACCGCCGACAGCAGCGTTGTGATGTTGAGCCAAACCACCGAAAACCATGTGGTCAGACCGCTCCATGCCGTCTGAAATGCAGTCGTAACCGATGTCCACAGACTGCCGAAGAAGTTGCCCAAATCCTGCCACAGTGCCTTGGCTCCGCCGACCACGCCTTCCCAGTTGGTGTAAAGCAGATAAGCGGCTGCGGCCAGCAAACCGAGTGCAAGGAAAATGGGGTTGGCCATCAGAGCCATACCGAGCTTGAGGAAGCCTGATGCCAGCATGGGCAGGAAGCGGATGATTCCGCCTGCAAACGAACGCATGGCCATCATGCCGAGTTTGGCCATACCGATAAAACCACCGACCAAACCGTGAGTAAACGCCTTGGCCAACGGCAGAGCGGCACGCAGACCGCCCAGTGCGGTTTTAATCAGGCTGACGCTGCGAAAGACTACACCCGTGCCGGATTGAAATTTCAACACGCCCAGCAGCCATGAGGCAGACACCTTTGCAAACATCGCCGGAATAAACGACCAGCCCGTCATTAAGACATTGGCGGCAAACAATGTGCCGAGTGCCGTAACCTTAAATAAAGCCAGCCCTGCGACAAAGCCCAAGATTGATTTGGTTACGGCAGGATTGGCAGCTGCCCAGTCTGCAATACCATGAATGACGGGCTTGACGGCATCCAGCAGGCTGTTGACGGCCGGCAGCAGGGTTGCTCCGACGGTAATCGCCAGTTCGACTATACTGTTTTTAAACAGCTCCCAGTTTTTGGCAGTTGTTTCGGACTGAGCCTTAAACTCCTTTTCCATGCTGCCTTCAAACAAAGGTTTGCCGTCTTTCCCGGATTGCTTTAAACCATCAATGGACTTTTTATAGGTATCCAAACCACCAACCAGCGCGGCCACATCGTCGGCGTATTCCAAGCCAAACAAATCCACCAGCGCACCCATCTGGTTTTCTTTCGGCAGCTTTTTAATCTGCTTCAAGAAATCCATCAGAGCCTGTTCACCGTTCTCCTTAATGGCTTTTTTCAGGGTTTTGCTGTCGGTGCCGATGGCTTTTAAGGCATCTTGGAATTTTTTTCCCTGTTTGTCCGCCGTCCCCAGTTTGGTCAGCATACCGTTGACGGCAGTGCCGGCTACTTCGGGCGTTTTGCCCAAGCTGATAAAAGCATTGGCAAGTGAGGCCGTCTGAAGTTCGGTCAGACCGAACTGTTTGGCCACGCCGCCGACCCGCCCGAGCGTATTGACAATGTCCGAAGCCTTAGCCGGACTGTTGTTGGATAAATGGTTGACGGCATCGCCGAGTTTGCCGATTTGGGCTATCGGGATGTTGTAGACGTTGGCCAGCTTCGCCATGCTGTCGCCCGCCTGTTCGGCGGTCATATCAAAAGCCACCGACATCTTGGCGACGGTTTCGGTAAAACCGACAATGTCCTTGCGTGCCACACCGAGCTGGCCGCCTGAAGCAGCAATGCCAGCCAAATCTTTAGCCGCCATCGGAATGCTGCGTGTCAACGCCAGAATGTCCTTGTTCATCTGCTGAAACTGCTGCGGACTGTCAAACTCAACCGTCTTCTTCACTCCTGCCATTGCCGACTCAAAGTCCATCGCCAGTTTGACAGGGATAACGGCAGTGGTTGCGATCGAAGCGGTGGAAGCTACCTGTCCCAACAACTCCTGCCTTTGGCCGGCAAGATTCTGCCGCCTGAGTTGGATTGCCCCCAATTGTGTCGATTTGTTGCGCAGTTTATCAATGGTAATGCCCAATTGAGCATATTCGCGTTTCAATTCCCCGACGCGTTCTTTCGACATTCTCAGCGGGTCGGACAAAAGATTGCCGAGCATACGCTGGCGTGCAGAAAACCTTTGCGTTTCCGCCTGAAGTGCAACCATCGATTTTCGCACCGACCCCAAACCGGCAATCGCAGCCCCTGCGCTGAAACCGACTTTGACACCGATTGCCAAATCTGCAGACATGGTTTATTATCCTTTCATCATTCAAAGGGGTGGAACATGAACAAATATTGGAACTTTGCCTTAAATGCAGACCGCGCAGAAACGATGGTTAAATTCCTGATTGTTTCCGGATTTGTCATTGGTTGTCTGGTGGAAAATTGGGCAACCGGCATTGTGTACGGCCTGATTGCCCCGTTCCTTTTGATTCCTGTCGGTGCCGCTGCTTTACTGCTTGGTGCAATTACCGAATTACTTCCAAAAAAGACCGGTTAAAAATCACATTCCCTTTCGATAGCCCGCCTTAATCTGGCGGGTTGCTTCGTTTAACCAGTCTTCAAATTCATCCAGCGGCAGCACATACACATCCTGCACGCTCCAACCGAACCACCAAGCCACGTCTGCCGCTGCATTCAAGAGTCGAGCGTCGGCTTCCTGCCTACTCAGCGGAGGCTGATTCGGATTTACCTTCTTGCGAGCGGCGAAACCAGTCTTGCACCTGTTTGTAATCGGCCAAATCAAGCTCGTCCAAGTCTTCAGGCACCAAGCCTGAAATACGTGCCATAATCGCCAACTCTTGCTCGGCATCGGTCGCAAGACCGGCAACAGCACGGATATCGCCCACTTTCGGGCGTCGCAGGGTCAGTTTCTCCAACATTTCGCCGGTAGCCAAACGCACCGGATATTTCAGTTTGATTTCCTTGCTGACACCCAATTGCTCCTGCATCTGTTTTGCCTCATTCATTTTTGCAATCCTTTTTCAAAAAAAACGGCCTGTGGGCACGGCCAAAAAAGAAACCCACCTTTAACTTGTCGAAAGGTGGGTCTAGTTTAAAAGTAAGCCGCTTAGATGGAATCTAAACGGCTTTAGCATTTTCAGACGGCCTATGCGCCGATGTTTTTACGCATCTGAGTCAGCACGTCTTCGCCGTTCACGCGGTAGATGTTTTTCAACGCGTTGTAGTACAACACTTCGCGCCCGTCAACCACTTGGCGGATTTCCGTAGCCTGATAAGTGGTGCTGTGTTCGGATTTTTCCTTGTGTTTGAAGTTGCCCAAACCCATTTTGCTCATGGTCGCCGTAATCGTGGTGACCACCGACACCTCCTTAACCAAACCTCGTGCATCGTGAATCTGCTGGTTGGCACGAATCATCAGCTGGGCGGCGCGGAAGGGGTGGTAGGCTTTGGCCGCCACGTCGGGATACAGGCTATTCCAAGTGATTTCGCCCTCCATCGCTTCGGCACCCGACGGCAGTTTGACCGTACCCCATAATCCCAAGCCCTTAAATTCGTCTTGGGTAATCTCGAAATCAGGCAGTTTGACTTCCGAAGCCTTGCCCAAGTGGTTGTTGCCGTCGATATAGACGTTGGCGTTGTAAATCGCGCGGATGTAATTGCTCATTTATGACTCCTTATTTGCTGCCGGATGTGAGGTTGACCAGATACTTGCGGGTCATTCCCGATGTGTGGGTGATGCGCTCAGCAGGCAGTTTGGGGGTGAAATCGTATTTAATCGGCACTTGGCCTTTGCTGAAGGCATCAACCAAATCGTAGTCATAATCCAAGCCCACTTCGAAGCCGACAATGCTTTGTAGCGTACCCAAGTAAGTGCGTACGGTCTCCACCAAGCTGTCAATCAATGCGTCATCAATCGGGCGGTCGACATATTGCAGCGATGCGCGGCGGATGCTTTCGTCGATGATGTCGCCGGTGCGTTGTGCCACTTCAAAGTTTTTGATATGGCTTACCGTCGGGAAGCAGGCCAAACGGTTACCCCATGCGCGGTAGCCTGTGCCGTAGCTGTTGAATACGGTGGTAATGCCTTTCTCGTTCAGGCGGTTGGTTTCGCTCTGCGGGTCGTCCGCACGCGCGGTCAAGCCCACTTCGGTATCGGTTACGCCCAGCAAATCCTTGTTGGAAATGCTCCACCAGTAGCCTTTTTCCACATCGGTCTTCATACGCAGGCCGGCCGCGTGCGTGGCCAAACTCTCGATGCCCAGAATGCCGACAACGTGCGGGAAGAACAGCTGCACGCGGTCGGAAGACGTTTTGAAGTTGATGCTGCCGTTGGGGCCGCGGCCTTCCATCGCCTTGCTCAACGACGTGCCTTTGGGTGCATCGATATAGGCAATGGCCTTGAGCTTCTCGGCCAGCACCGTCAGCGCGGCGGCGCAGGTGGCGGTTTTGTCGTAGCTGGGGGCAATCAGGATTTTGGCATCGGCACCGAAACGGTTGAAGCCTTCCGTCAACAGCTCCATACCGGTGCGCTTGCCGGTAGAGGCTACATACGCGCCGATAATGTCTGCCTCGGATACTTTGGTCGGGTCGGTGTAGGTATAAGTGATTTTGGGAGCGGTGGGCTTGCTTTTATACACAATCTCACCCGTGAGCGTATCGATGGTGTAATGCGTACCTTCAGTTAACGGGCTGCTGCCGTCAACCAAAGCATAGCCTGCCTGCAAAGCGGGCTTGGCCGTGCGGGCGGTCAGTGTGTCCGGGTCAACCGTCAGCACTTCGTTGCTAACGGTGGTTTTGTGCTTGGCCGGGTCGCACACATTGACCACATAAGCCACGCCGCTGCCGTAGCGCGTCCAGATATGGGCGGCATCAGGCAGGGTAAAACCCGCGCCGGTCAATTCGCCGCCCAACGCTGTAAAGTCTTTTTTGGTTTGGCACACGGTCAGCTCGTTGACCGCGCCGACGGGGGCGGTGCCGATGATGGCCGTAATCGCACCGTCAACGGTATAAACGGGTACGGAGCCGCCATCGATTTTGATGGTCTCCGTGCCGTGATGGAAGGCTGCTGCCATAGGTTTACTCCTTTTTGGGTTTTAAATCGGGTTCGGTAGGGTCGCCGTTTTGTCGGTAACGGGCGGCAACAAACAACGGCTGTTTCTCTTCGCGGCATTGCTGCACTTGGTGGGTTTCGGTTTGCACTAAAAGCTGATACTGCCAAGCACCGCCGTCCTCGCTTAAAAACTGCTCGCTAATCAGGTGGCAGGGCAAACAGGCGGGCGGTTGATAGCCCACCACGGCCAAGCGCAGGCGGTCGAGCAAATCCAATGCGGCACCGTCGTTATGCAGGCCGCGCCCGAATACGGTCAGGTGCAGGGTCATCACACGTTGTTGCGAGATGGCACCCAGCTGCTCGATGCTGCCGAATTTACTTCCCTGATAGCCCACCAACACCGCGCCTCTTGGGTGGATAAAACGGTAGGTAGCCGGATTGTCGGGAAACAGGCGCACTTCGGCATCGGGGAGCTGCTCTTGCAGCCATTCTGTAACTGCCTGCAGAATCGGCACGGTAGCGGCCATCAGTAGCCCTCCGTATTCAGCTTCTTACCCGCCCGCACGCGGTATGCGCCGCGCTCGGGTTGCAGTTGGCCGGCAGGTTCTTCCATATTCCGGATACCGAGATGGATTTTGCCGTCGCGGATGGCCGCCAGCATTTTGAGGGCGTTGTCGTAGGCGGCTTGCACTGCCTTCGGGAAGTCCGCCCCGTTGACGCGCCGCTGGTGCAGCCAAAACCGCGCAATATCTGTAGCCAGCTGGGGCAAGATGCCCGGCACCGGCTCCAACGGCAGTGTGTAGCGGCCGCTGATATGGCCGTCTATCAGTTCGGCCGCATAGACGATGGCACGGTCAACCACAGCCCAGTCCGGCTGTTCCGCGCTGCCGTAATGGCTTATTTGGTCATTGCTCAACTGCACCAGCTCGGTCATGCTGACTGCGGCCGCCAAGTCATCGCGGGTAATGTAGCGCATTACGCTTCTTTCGCTTTGCGGCCTCGGCCGGATTTGGTGTCGCCTTCCTGCTGAACAGCAGGCGGGTTTTCCTGTTTTTCGGCAGGCGGCGGTGGCGGGTCTTCCTGCAGCGGCGTGCCGTCAGGTTGGTAACCGGCCGCCGCCAAATCTTCGTCTGAAATTTCGCCGGGGATCACATGGGCGGCAACATCCTGATACTGCTCCGGTGTCAGTTGCACCACTTCGTTTACCTCCACGCGGAAGTCCTCGCCTGCTTCATCCTGCAAAATCAGCGGGGTTTTTGCGACATATACTTTCATGATTAACCTTTCAGCAAGATACGGATAACATCACCGGCACCGGATGCCGCCGTTAAAGCCGTACCGGCATTATTTTGAGTGCCGGTTACGGCACAGCCTTGGGCATCGGCCGATACTTTCGCACCTACGGTTACCGCGCCGCCTGCTTCAACCAGCGCAATGCCGATTACATCGACGGCCAGCAAATCGTTCTCGTCGGCATCACGGACTGCAACACCTAAAACAGCCTCATTGGCCTTGGCCTGTTTGCCTGCAAAAGTCACAAAACGGTTTTCCACCACTTTGCCGGTGGTGCGCATGGTGGTGGTCAATGCCACCTGTTTGGTTTGTTTAGCCATTTTGGGTCTCCTTTTCTGCCGCGAAGGCGTTTTCTTTAACACGGTAGGCTTCCAGCTCCCACAGCTTACGCATGGCATCTTGGTGAGCCAATTCGATACCGGCCTGCTCATCAAATACATCGGGATTGATACACGATGCTTGGCCGATAACCACAAAACCCGATGGCAGCGTCAGCGAGCAAACAATGGTCGTTGTCTCGCCAATACGGTGGTATTCCGCTACCGCACCTTTTGCTTCAAGGTCTTCAAATTTCACTTGTAAAGTCATTGTTCTCTCCAAAGGCCGTCTGAAACTACTCGCCGCTGCATGGCAGACCGGTGTACTCCTTCATTTCAGACGGCCTCATATAGTTAAGCAATCGGTTTTTGGAACAAATAACCGCACGCACCGCCGACTACCGCAGCTTTGCGGATATCGGTATAGCGCACATACTCGACCTTGCCGCCCACACCGTCGAAGCGGTCGACAATCGGCATACCGCGGCGGCGGAAGGTGTAGGCAAACGCCGTTTCGCCCTCGTCGTTACCTTCGCCCACAATGGTCGGGCGCACAATCAAACTGGCAAAATTGCCCCATACATCTTGTGTTGCCTTTTTACCGTCTGCCGAATACACCGCTTCGCCGACAATGATGTCTTCCACATCCAGCAGGTTTTTCAGCATCTCGATATTGAGCAAAGTTTTGTCGTGGCCGCTGCCCAAACTGTCGCGCAGACTTTTGTTCATACGCAGCTTGCTCAACACGGCCGGGCCTACCACCAACACGTTCGGGCGGATACCGCAGGCGGCACGCACGGTTTCTTTTGCTTCTTCCAACGCTTTCTGTACGTCTGAAGAAGCATGGCTCCACTGTTTTTCAGCCGTGGACGATAAGTCGACGGTATGGCCGGATTGATATGCAGATTTATCCTGAATCAAGCGGGCGATTTCCAATTCCTGCTTCAGCTGGATACCTGCGGTAACACGACGGGTAGCCTTGGCTTTTTCATCGTGGCGGCTTTCGTGCTGTTCGCGGTAATCCACACCGGCGGCCAAATCATGTTCTTCCAGCACCACCGGCATGGTTTTAGCTTGATCCAGCGTAATCACATTGCTGTCCGCACCTACCGCACGTTCGGTTTCATACTCAATAAACGAGCCTTTACCGTACACCGGCACTTTGATACCTTCCTTCTCGGCGTACACCATCGGTGCGATTTTTTCGCCGACAAAGCCCGCTTGTCGGTAACCGACCGCCAAATGGGTCAGCACCTCGTCTTTTTCGCGCAGGGTGGCTAAATGTTTGCTCATGTTTTTTCCTTTTCGATACGGATTAATCTTGCGCCGTGCGGCTTGCCGCTTCGGCATAGGTGCAGCCGTGCGCCTTTTGGTAAGCCAGCGCACGTTCGTGGTGGCTCATGCCTTCGGCAAATTCAACAGGCTGGCCTTTGGCCATTTCACCTGTAGGCAGCTGCTTGGGCAGCACCGCGCTTAAAAACGCGCGCAAAGCTTCGCTGAGCGGCTTTTTATTGCCGCCTTCGCCGAAATCGACGCTGGTATGCTCCGGGTATTCGGCAAAGTCCAGCACTTGGACAACCAAGTCTTTGTCGGCAGGTTTCAGACGGCCGTCTTTAACCAAGCCTTCGGCAAATTCGGTGTTTTGTTGGTGCGCACCATCGCGCAGGGCCTTGTCCTGCTCGTCTTGCAGCTTTTTCAATTCCGCCTTGGCTTGAGCGGCGTCAGCCTCGGCTTTTTCACGGGCTGCCTTTTCGGCCGCCAGTTGTTCTTCGGTCGCCATATCGGTCTCCTTAATCGATTCATGGGTTTCGGGGTTGGGTTGGGGTTGAGGGTCGGCAAATGCCGGCGATAATGATTCGGGCGGATTGCCCCATGCAGAGGTTTCTTCGATGTCGTGGATTTCCCAATCGGAAACGACCTTGTCGGCGGTGGCGATATCGTACTGCTCGATCAGCCAGTCGCGCAGGCGGCGGAAAATCGATGCCGCGCGGCGGTGGGCAACCTCCGAAAACTCGACATACACATCGTCTTCGGCAAAGTTGATGGCGGATAAGCCTTTTACCGCAGGCGGCTGTGCGCCGAGAAAACCGACATGGCGCAGATACCAAGAGCCGGGCTTCGGGTTGCTCGGGCTGCCGGGCGGATAAAAGCTGGCCGATACTTTTTTGTAGCGGCCTGCCTTTACCAAACCGGCAAAAGCGTCGTCCACTTGGGCAAAATCCGCAGACAGCACGCCGTCTGAAACGGTTAAGCCGCCCACCCATCCGTAGGCGGGGTCGTCGGTTTTAGGGTGACCGACCACTACCGGTGCTTCGTGCAGCTTCGGGTCGTAACACGCCGCCGCCTCGGCAAGGTCGGCAGCCGTAATGGTGACCTTGTTGCCGTTGTTGTCGGTGTGCGTGCCTGCCCTAAAAATCTCGTAAGCCATAAAAAAATCCCTGCATTTGCTGTTGCAGGGATTGTCGCTTGAGGCCGATTTCAAATCTTTTAAACGGGTTTAAAAATCACGATTCCAAAGGCCGTCTGAAAATACCGCCAAAAACGCGTTTTAAGCGCATTTTACCTTTCAGACAGGCAAACCCCCGACCGCATGCCGAAACGGCGTAAAAAAGCGGTCAAAACCGATTTGACCGCTATATTTAATTAGACAGCAGATTATCAACCGCAGCCGCTGAATAAATCCGCTTGGTTTTCTTTGATTTTGGCTTGCCGCACGCGCTCGACGATGCGGTAAATCCATTGCTCCGAAAACCCGTATTCTTTCGCCAGCTCCCGTTGGTTGGTACCGTCGAATTTTTCAAAAATCTCCAGATCACGTTCGTCTATGCCCCACAAGATACCTTGCGGGATATAAATGTTTTGTCCGCCCCATTCGCGGGCCATGCGCTTGGCCACACTGTCGCCCACCGCTTTGGCCGCCGCTTTATCCACTCCGCGCTGCAATACTTCCTCGCTCACTTTTGCCGCCAAGTCCGACAGCAATTCCGGTATTCGTGCATCAGCCATTATTTACCTCCGTTTTCAACCCGTTTTTTCCATTCCTTCAGATGCTCAATCACTTTTGACGCATCATCCACACCCAACCAATTCTGATAATCCACCCCCGTCATACGTTTTACAAACTTGGCCAACGCCAGCTCAGAAGGATTACGCACTGCGCCGAGCTTGTGCAGCTCAAGCCACAATGCCCTGATTTTTTTAATCTGCGCATCCACCGCCACATGTGCATCATGTACCGGTATATCCGGCTTAGCCTGTTTGGCTTGCGCTTTGGTCGTTACTACAAAACCTTGCGCCTTCAATTGCCGCAGCACCCACTCCAATTCATCGACCGACAAAGCCTTGCTGCTGGTCTTGCCGCGCGAGGCATTGGCCAACAAAGTGCGGTATGCCGCGTCATCCATCATCAGTTGGCCTTTGGCCACATGGATAAGCTTAATCAGCCGTGCCTTCTTCTGTGCTTTGGTTTCTTTCATTTTGTTTTCTTTCCGTAACCGTTTACAGAGGCCGTCTGTAAAATTCAGACGGCCTGAATAAAAGGCTTCGGCCTTAGTTGACCGCATCCTTCAGTGCTTTCCCCGGTTTGAATTTAGGGGTCTTGTGTGCTGTGATGGTCAGCGGCTCACCGGTTTTTGGGTTGCGGCCTTGGCGTTCCGGCTTGTCGGCAACGGTAAATGTACCGAAGCCCGGCAGCGTTACATCTTCGCCTTTGGCCAGCGCGGTTTCGATAATCTCCAGCACGCCGTCCAATGCCATCTGCGCCTTGCTCTTCGGCCAAACCCACTTCTCGGCCAATTGTGCTACTAACTCGGATTTATTCATGTTTCACTCCTGTTGGTTGGTTTGCGGCAAACCGTGCCGCGCGGGTTGGTAAACTGTGTTTTTATAAATCCTTACGATGCAAAATTTCACTGATATATTTCCATTGTTTGGGGCTGATACGTTGATTCAACAAAGAACAACGGTATCCGCTGTCGGCACGCAACTCAATGTCAATAGTGGCAGATTTCTCAGTAGATAATTCTGCTTTGTCATCGCTGTTTTTTATATCCATATTCACACCTTCGCAATATCCAAGTTAACCAACTGATAATCGCCTGCATCATCGCGGCGGTACACCCGTACAAACGGCTTGCTGATATGCACTTTCAGGCTGTCCGAGAGTGCGTCCATTGCACGTTTCCACTTGTCGTCGCTGATTTGCAGGCGGCGCAGGCCGAGTACGCGGGTGGTGGAGATGTTGCCCTGACTGTCGACTTGGAATGCCGCATTAATCAGCGTTTTCAATTCGGTGCGGCTGCCTTCCGTCCACTCGTTGATGCACTCGTCAATCAGGGCTTTGGCCGCAATCAAGCCTTCATCGAATACCAGCGTATCCTGCATCGCCAGTTGCACGCGGTATGAGCCGTCGAAGCTGTGCAGGCTGATGTTGCCTTTCTTGCCTCCCACTTTTACATCGTAGCGGTCAGCACTCAACTGTACGAATGCGGCAATATCGTCCATTGCTTCGCGTTTGAAATCCGAGATGTGCTGTTGCACTTCGGCTGCCTTGCCTGCCAACTCCATCACCAGCTCGTCCCGGAGCAGGTCGATTTCGCGGATATTGGCCACCGGCACCAAATTGCCTTTGGCATCTTCGCGGTATTGGGATTTATCAATGTTCATTTTGCTTGCCTTTCTGCCTTGCGGCGTAAATCTGTTTACATTCTTCCACCGTGCGGTGGCGGGGGCCGTGTATCCAATCCCGGTTCATTACCGGAGCATCTTTCAGACGGCCTTTCATTTCTTCCAGCATGGCTTTGCCGTATTCCGTCGGTTTGTGCTTCTTCTCTATTCTCGGCACCATCTTTACTTCAGGCTCGGGCAGGTGCCGCTTTAAATCCGCAGGATTCGGCCATTCCGTCGATGTAGCCGCAATGCTTTGAAACGCCTCCCTGATGCGGGGAGTATCGCGTTGCGGCTGCCATTCCTCCTTGAGCAGCAGGCCGTACCATATTTGAGCTACTGCCTTCAAATCGGACGCGGCCGGACGTCCTTTCAAATTCAAGGCCGAGAGCAGCGCAAAGCCGGCGCCGATTTCCTTTTTCAGCCAATCAACCTCCTTCTCCATTTGCCCACTCCATCAAATCGCCCACGCCTTGTCTGAGCTTGCTTTCGGGCGCGGGGCGTTCCCCGCTTAACGGCACCGCCACCGCCATACCCGCCGTTTTATCAGGTGTCCAAAACGTGATGTTTTCCAATAAAAACCCGTGGCTGGTCAGCGGGGTTTGCAACTTGCCCATATCGCGGGCTTCGAGGCAGCGGCCAAATGCCCAAATCCAAGCCTCGCGGGGCGCGGGGTAGGCTTTCCTGTTGCGGCTGATTTCGCCTGCCCGAATCATCGGAGCAATCTCACCCACCAGTTTGGCCACACGGGCGAAGGTCAAATCTTTTTCAGACGGCCTGAACAAAGTCAGGTACTTCAGGCAGCTTTTCACCAGCTCGTCTGATATGCCGGTAAGCTCCACTAAAGCATTGCGGGCTTCATCATGGGCAACCAGCACATCAAGGCTCATACTTGCCCCGCAGCTGGGGCATTTCACTTTCATTTCAGACGGCCTCCCGATTGGCCAACTGCATATCGCTCACGCTTAACAGCCTCAAGGCCGTCTGAACAAGTGATGTCTCATCTTCTTCAGGATTGCCCGATACCATTGTCAGGATAAATTCATCGCGCACCGTCAAAAGTGTGCACCACAAACTTCCTCTGTAGTCCCGACTCACTTTGGCTTTGATATTGCTGTAATCCCATTCTATGCGGCACATTGTTCTTCCCCTTCTCTGTTTTTAACGGTATAAACCACGGTCTTTTTGATTTTGCCCTTGCGCTCCAGCTTGGTCAGCTCGGCTTTCACTGCTGCTTCGTCAACACGCATCACATCGGCCAAAAACGCGGCGGAGCACGGATACTGCATCAATTCGAGTAATCGTTTTTTCATCTGTATGCCTCCGCATCGCCGCGTATCCAATCGAAGTCTTCCTGCTCGTAGGCTTTAAGCATTTCGCGCACCGCATCGTCTGCTTCGCGTTGTTTCTGCGCCATCAGCGCGGCGGTGTCGTTGCTGCCTTGATATTCCGATGCCGCATAATGCGCGGGCGGGCTGTAAGGCTGTTCGATATGGCTTTGGCAGCTTAAAAGTATCGCGCAAGCAAATCCCCATACTGTTTTTTCAATGATGTCCGCCATCTCACACCCCCTTAACCACATCGGCATCGACAATATCAAAACCCAACTCCGCCGCCTGATTCATAGCCGCAGCCACTAAATTGTTAACCGCCAGCGGATACAGCAGGCTGTGCTGCTCTGCGCCTTTTGCCGTGCGGCTGCGTACCGTCAGGCGTTCGGCAATCGCATCAATGGCACTCTCGTCCATCACTTTGGCGATATCGCCGCCTGCACGCTCAAACTTGTGTTTCAGATAGCCTGCCAGCTTGCCGTCGGTCAGCGGCAGCAGGGTCACCAGCTCGCAGCGTTGCACCACTTCGCGCACATTCGGGTTGTTTTCCGCCAGCTTTTGCGCCAGCTCTGTTTGGCCGATTAATACGATGCCGAGCAGTCGTTCAAAGCCGCTTTTCAACTCAAAAAAGCGTTTCAGGTGTTTAAGCGTCGGCACCGGCATGCCGTGGGCTTCTTCGATTATCAGCACATGCTTGTTGCCTGCGCGTGCACTTTCCTGCAGGGCGCGGTGCACTTGGCGGAAACGCGCCTCGGCGTCGCGGTAGGGCTTCACGCCCGGGGCAACGGCTTCCAAAATCGCGGCGGCGATATGCGCGGCTTTCAGGGTTTTGCCCTTGATGTCGTTGTCTTCCATCGCCAACACATACGGCTCGATCATGATGATCTGTTTGCCTTCGCGGTTGATGCGGTCTTGCAGGTCTTCACGCAGGGTGGATTTGCCCGCGCCGCTCTCGCCGACCACCGCCACAAAGCCGCCGTGGCAGGCCGTCTGAAACATCGCCTCGCGCACATAACGCACATCGGGCGTTAAAAATACGTCGGCAGCTTCGCGGATTTCGTCGTTAAACGGATCGCGCGGTAAGCCGAAATGCTGCTTGGCGGCTTGTGTTAATGTGGCTTTTCGTAATAACATCTCTTTGTCCTCGCTTTCATTAGGGTGGGCAGGTGCGGTTTCCGGGTTTCTCAGGCCAGCAGGAATATCCGCACCATTTGTTTCAAAATACTGTCTTAACTTCTCACGCAGCCGGTCTGCGTCTTTTTTCGGCCATTTGCCGTGTACCACCGCATTCACTAAAGCGGTTTTGCTGCATCCGATTTCAGCGGCAGCGGCGGTATACGATTTGCCGAGCTGTTTAAATTCTTCCTTCATCATGCCCCTTTAACCAATTTCAACTTGCCCGCCGTTTTCAGACGGCCTGCCACTTCATCCAACTGGCTGGCCAACACACCGTCGGGATAATTGGCCTTGATAAACGCCACCGCCTGTTTCCAGTCTCCGCCAGCGGCTTCGATACGCGGTTTCAGCAGCTTGGCCATTTCTACCTTGTTCAACACCTGCTCGGTTACTTCCATGCGGTTGTAATCCATTTGGGTGCCTTGCCGCTCGATGTAGAGCGTATTGCGTGCGGCCAGCGTATCTTCCTGATGCTTGTAGGGGTCGATACGTCCGCCAAAGGGTAAGGCTTTCGCCTTGCGTTTGGCGACGGCTTCTTCCAGCGTGTCTGCTTCCATCGCCAGCTTCTCTTGCGCCTTCTTGGCTTGCTGGGCGGGAGTATCGGCTGCGGGCTTGTATTCCTTACCCATCAGCGCCGCATCCTGACGGAAGCCGTAATCGTCAAACTCTATGGCCGTTACCGCCTGCCATACCTCGTTACCTTCCGCATCCCATGTCGCTACCCGTGCGCCGGTTTCATCCCAAGGGTTTTTGGCAACCAGCACCTTTTGCCCCACAATCACACCCGCTATCTCTTTCACGCTGTAATAGCGGCCGCCGAAGCGTATTTCCAATTCGGGCGACACCTTGGCTTCTTTCGGTGCGCTGATGGCCAACTCTCTGCAATATTCCGCAGGCGGCGGCAGTATCAGCTGCTCGGCCTTGATTTTGTTCCATGCTTGGTAGCGCGTCATACCGTGGCGGCTGTGTTCTTTGGTGCCGTTGTAGTAGCGCATCCAGCGTTCGGCCAAGCCGTTAAGCTCGTCAATGCTTTCCACTTCCACCAGTTTCAAGCTGCTTTCAAACGCCGTTTCTACGATGTCGTTGGCTTTTTCCACTTGCCCTTTGGCTCTCGGATTACCCGGTTTGTTTATCTGCACATGCACATCCAGCGCTTTGCAGAGGTTTTTAAATGCTGCCGAGGTATTCGCGCTGCCCGGGTCGAGCATCACGTTTTTCGGCACGCCCCGGAAAGGGTCTTTGGCTATGTCCTGTTTGGCCTGCATCATGTAGATAAAAAAGTCGCACAGGTTGGCGCTGGTCTCGCCGCCGAAGTAGTAGCGCACGCAGATGGTGCCGCTGGTATGGTCGGTGCCGGTATAACGCCACACTCTATCCAGCTCGATTTTTTTCAGATTACCGGGCTTGTTTTTATAAAACTCTTCATAACCGGCCACTCGCAAGCCCGTATCTTTGCCGTTGCGCGGCAGGTAGTAGAGCACACACAAGCTCGGGTCAATCTCCCACCATTGGTTGGGGTGTTCCGATTTCATCCGCGTTACCGGCTCCGGCTGTAACAGCTGGTCGGGGTGCAGCTTGTATTCCCGCAATGCCCGCACAATGGTGCTGTCTGATAGTTTGCTTACTTCGCCGGTGGCTTCGTCCACCTTCTCGGCGGCAATCTCGCCATTAGCTCTTAACATTTCTACCGCTGCCGATACCGTAGTGAGCCGTTTGCCGTTTTTACGCATCGTTTCCATCACCAAAGTGCTGATGGCCTGCGCTTCTTCATAGGTCAAGGCCGATTTGCCTGCATCGGCGCGGCGTTTGCGGGTCGGCTTCAATACCACCTCACCCAATTTCCGGTGCAACGTTGCCAAGCTGATACCCAACGCTTCGGCCTGCTCTTTCAGATAGGCCGTCTTGCCGCCGCGCCCGCACTTTTCGGCTTCGCGGGCGATTTCACTTAAACGCTCCGTCATTGCCGCATTCATGATTAATCCCCATTGCCTTGCTCAGGATCGTAATCTTTCAACCATTCCGGCACTTCGTCCGTGGGTGCTTCTTCGGGCAGGGCAAACAGCTCGCGCAGCATTTCCGCATCCCGTCTCACCTGATTGATGCTGCCCACCATCTGTGCGCGGTGGTCAAAGCCGTGCGCTTCGCCGTGGGCAACCAGTTGCTCGAATAAATCGCGCAGGCGGCTGATATCCGAGCGCACACCGATTACCGCCGTACTCAATCGCATGGTCAGCTCGCTGGCCACATCCTGCGGCTTCGGCTCTTTAACCTGCTTCTTAGCCAGTTTTTCCGCCAGCTCGTCTACCTTTTTGTTTTTGTCGGCAATCACTTTATCTTTGGCTTCGGCAGTTTCGCGGCTTTCGCGTAAAGCGGCGCGCAGTTCTCGCACTGTCATTCTGTCCACATCGTCAAAGGTATGGCCGTTGATATCGCCGCCTTCAGCAAGCTCAACCAGCGTCACATCGTCTTCCACCAGCAATTCAAGCAGCTTCGACTTGCCTAAATCCATCAACTTAGGTGCTGCTTTCTGCATCTGTGGCGTTGAAAATCGTTTTGTTGCAGACATTAGGCGAGATGTCTCAGCAATACCCAGTCCAAACTGACTCTTTACAATTTCCATAAAACGGCCATGCTCGGTATGCTCTTTCAAAACAATCAAGGCTCTGCCTAACTCGAACATACCTTCCATCGTTTGGCGCACGGCATGGCGGCCGCGTTCAATCCACCGCTCCTCGTTATATGTTTCGCCACCGCCCCATTGCTCCATGACCATAATGCTGTGCATGGCTGCATGGTTTTGTGTTTTTTCCACATCTAAAACTTCAATTTCCTTGTTACTGCTCATTTGTATCTCCCAATCTCTCCCGACGTCGGGAAAGATTTAACCGACCAAAGTTTCCGACGTCGGAAACTTTCAACTTCAATTAATCCACATCAGCCCGCGCGCCGATTTCCGCAATCTTGCTTTGCAGCCGCTCCTGCTGCCGTCTGAACCGCTCGGCGATTTGCAGCGTTTTGATGCCGTAAGCAAAATTGCCGTTATCCAGCTTTACCACCAATCCCGCCGCTATCAGGTCTTCCAAATCCCGGCTCACATGCGCCGGCGAGATGTCGAGGCCGTCTGAAATCTCTTTATTGCTGACCCCGATAATCGGGTGTGCTTCGAGCGACTTAAATACACTTAAGAGCCGCTGTCCTTTAACGCTCGCCATCAGGATTCTCCTTCAAGCCCAATTTGATTGCCGCTTCGTGCGCCTGTCCCCGTCTGCCTTTCAACTTTCCACCAAGCAGATGTTCCACTATCGTGCGCTCGAAACCGAAATATCTCGCCCATTCGCTTTTATTAATGCCTCGCTTAATAAAATATTTCTGTGCCGACTTCGGCGTTTGCGGATAAGGGAGTGGCGAAAATTGATTAATCTGCTTACTCATTTCATATCCATGTGTGATAATCTGTGTTTAAATCTGAACCTAACTCAATCGACACTATCCAATACCTTGCATCTATATTTGCGTCCGTTTGTGTGTCTAAATGAGTATTGGTGCGTCCATATGTGTATATTATACGAAAGAATGTACATAATCAACAGGATTTTTGAACAAATGAGTATTTCAGAGCGATTAAATTTAGTCCTAAAAGATATGAATTTGAAAATTAAAGAATTTTCAGATAAATCTACTGTTGCTTATAGAAGCCTGCAAAACTATCTGAGCGGAGAGAGGGAGCCAAATACGGAAAGCCTGATCAAATTAAGCACTCAAATGGGTATAAATTTAAACTGGCTACTGACAGGCAGTGGAAATATGTATATTGCAGACGTTCAAGAATCTGATGAATATGCCTACATTCCTGTTTATGATGTGGAAGTCTCTGCCGGTCACGGCACTACTGCTTACGGAGTCACTGAACCTGACAGTCGGTTGGCATTCCGCAAAGACTGGTTGACCTCACGAGGACTGAAACCTGTATGTTTACATGCTGTTATTGCCCGTGGCGATAGCATGGAGCCCACTATCGGCAACAAAGATACGCTATTGGTTGATACCGAGCGTAACACCCCACGAGACGGCCATATTTATGTTATTCGTGCAGGAGATACGTTGTGGGTGAAAAGAATCCAACAACAACCCGATAACAGCTTACTGCTGATTTCCGATAACCACACTTATCCACCCATGCCGCTACGACTAGAAGATCATCCTGATATAGAAATCATTGGCAGAGTAGTGAATGTGTCAAAAGAATTAAATTGAACGATGCAAAATAAAATACCCGATATTACTATCGGGTATTTTATTTTTCTGAATATGTGATAATTTGTGATATATTTTCATTTCTTACCAATTAATGCTCACTACTTTTTAATAGGGAAAACAAATGGGAATGTTTTTATTTTTAACTTCTTTTCCTGCTGCAATTATTGTATGGATTTTATTGGCTAGAAAATTGAAAGAATCAGGAAAAAGTAAAGCAGTCAGACACTTTACTGGTGCTGCTACCGGTTTTGCATCATGGGTTGTATTAATTATACTCGGCATTACCATTGACCCGCCCAAAACGACAGATAATATTGAACCTACACCTCATAACCAACCAGCTAACTCTACCAAAATAGAAAAAGCAACCGATTCCGAAACCATACAGAAAAAAGTACCAGAAACAGAAAAATCGCCAGTTGCCACATTGGATTTAGACTGGGACACATTCCGAAAACGCGTTGATGAAGATTTTGAAACGGCCGGTTTCGGCTTTGCCAAAATTCCTGACAGCATGAAGCCCGAAGGCGATGCCAACGCAATGCGATTGACGGCCATGCTGCCTATTAATGACAACTTAGTCGGCAATATCGCCACTGACCCAGCTACCGGCAAACTGACCAGCATTACAGCAACAGTAGGCGCAAATAGTGATGCAGCCGAAAACCTGAAAAATTTCAGCTCTGCCGCACTAATGTTGAGCGCAGCAGCAGGTGATCACGGCAATAGAACCGTTGGTGGGAAAATCCTCAAAATGGCTGGTGATGCCGTGAATGAATTCACCAAGCAATCCAAAAAAGACAGTACCGCCAGCGTCAATAAAAACTTTGTCGAAGATGGCGTTAAATATAGCATTCTTGTCAGCGGCATCATGCCGGTGATGATGTTTGCAGAGCCTGCCGAGAATAACCGATAAAACAAAGGCCGTCTGAAAGGGTTTCAGACGGCCTTTGTGGGAAACAGAAAGAGAAATATGGCAACTGTAATTATTAGAAATGAAGCCGATATTTATCAGATTTTAGAAAATTATCTCAATGATGAAAATTATTTTTTCAATAAGAATATTAAAGTAAAATCGCTCCCTAAGTTGGAGCTAAAATTAGAAGGAGAGGAATTTCACTCTAGTATCACACCTACGGTCATGAAGGCATTTATTGAGTTACAAAGTGGCCTTAACCGAGCTTATGCGGTAGCCAAATATGGTGAAGCGAATGCCAATCGATTGACTCAAGAAGAAAAGAAAGAACTGGAATTTGTTGTAAGAGTTGAAAAAGGCAGTTCTCTTTTTTCATTAGATTTTACATCAGGCTTTACCAAGCTATTGGAACAAGGAATGACGCAGATGAACGGGACACATATGACCGTTGCATTGATTTCTATGGCGGCAATGTGGTTTGGTTCCAGTGCGTTCAAGAACTACTTGGATTACCGTAAAGAGCGCCGAACAGCAGAAGCCAAAGAAACACAAGATATTGAGCTTATACAACAGTTAAGGTTCGTTTCAGAACAAGAAACCGAGCGAGCGCGCATCTTGGCACAGGTTGCAGCTAAAGAACCATTGGTTAAATCTGTCAAAGAATTATCAGATGAATCAAAAGCTGAAGCAGTTAAACGTTTTGCGCAGGCTGAGAAAATTTCTCTTGGTGATGATACCGAATTTACAGGCGAGCAGGCTGAAGAACTCACTAAAAATACTCGTAAAAAACCAATTGAAGCAAGAATGGACGGTATATATCGTATTTTGGCAGTCGATTCCAGTCTTCCTGATGAATTTAAAGTAACCATTCAAGCTAAAGGTAGTGGTATTAAATTTACCGCAGTTGTTCAAGAAGACTCCATTGAACAAAAATATAAGAAAATTTTACAGAAAAATGAGTGGGCTAGAACTCCTTTATTTCTACAAGTAAATGCAGTAAAACGAATTTCCGATGACTCCGTTATTCATGCCACAATTACAAAAGCAGAAAATTTGCCCGATGATGAAGAGGAAAACTAAAATTCTTTAAACCCGTTTAAAAGCCCAAAAGCATAAATCCCTTCAAAATCCCTGTAACGAAACAACTGTTACAGGGATTTTTCTTATGCCTAAATTCAACCAATTTATCAATCGTGTCCTCTCTCACGAAGGAGGGCATGTCAACCACCCCAAAGACCCCGGTGGGGAGACAAACTGGGGCATTACCAAACGCACGGCAACGGCCAACGGCTACACCGGCTCAATGCGTAACATGACCCGCAACCAAGCCATTGAAATCTACCGTAAAGCATTTTGGGAACGCTACCACGCCGACAAAATGCCCGATGCAGTGGCTTACCAATTTTTCGACTCTTGCATCAATCACGGATATGGCAATGCGGCACGCATGCTGCAACGTGCAGCGGGTGTGGCTGATGACGGCGTAATCGGACAAATCAGTCTCAATGCCATCAATGCCATGCCGGAAAACGACTTGCTGTTGCGCTTCAATGCTGAGCGTTTGAGTTTCTACACCAAATTAAGCACTTTCGGCACTTTCGGCAAAGGGTGGGTAAGACGTGTTGCCGAGAATCTGCTGCACGCGTCAAAAGACAACAAGGAATAAGCGATGAAAAAAACATTGTTTGCTGCTGCTTTATCTTTGCTTGCCGCACCGCCTGTACAAATACCTACCCGTATCCGCGTAGCAGACAAGCTGTCGGTTAATTTCCCCTGTGGCAAGCGCGGCAAATCGGGTGTAGCTGCTGCCCGCCGTGCCGCCAAACGCAGAAAGGCACGGAAATGAAAATCCTCAAATGGTTAGGCGGCCTGATCACCAACCCGGCCACGGGTCATATCAGCCACACCAAACTGTGGGCGAATATTGCTGCCGCTGTTATGACGGCTAAATTCGCACTAACCGCCGATACGCCCGAATGGTTATGGTGGGCATACGGCTCGATGGTAGGCGGTTACGCCCTAATCAAGCGCGGTATGGCGGTCATCCCGCAGGTAGCACAAATCAACAAAGGAACAAACGATGTGGCCGAATAACGTGGTGTTGCGAACTTTAATCTCAACAGTCGTGCTGGTGGCAGCGGTGTTGGCTCTGTATTTCGCCGGCCGCGCCAACGGCTACCGCACCGCCCAAGAGGAAGCGGAGCAGGAAAAGCAGGAAATTATCGGCATTTATCAGGGCGCGGCTTTGGCGGCCGAGATTCAATACAGCGAGAAGCTGGCCGAGGCGGCCGCTGAAAAACAAAAGTGGTTTGACTTCGCTCAGGCACAAAGCGTGAAACTGGCCGCAGCCAATCGTGCGCTGGATGTCAAAACCGCCCAACTACAGGAGCAAATCTCTCATGCAATTAAAAAAGACGGTGATGCTTTTAGCGGTATCGGCCCTGACAGCCTGCGCGAATACAACCGCGCCTTTGGCTACTCCGATCATTAAAGTGGTCGAGCAGCCCGTGCTGCCGCCCGTGTCTTCCGAGCTGCTGGTCACTCACGAACGCCCCGAGCGTCCGACCGGCGGTTCACCCGAACAACTGTTAAATCATGCCGTCCGCTACGGCGCATACTGCCAGCGCATCGACTGGCAGGTTAAAGGATGGCAAGAATGGTATCAAACCGGTAAGCAGAAAGAACAAAAATGACCGACATTGCCGACAAAGCGTCTGAAAGCGAAGACTTATTCTTGGCCGAAGCCCTCTATAAAGCAGGCAGGCCGTCTGAATACCAAGGCGCAAGCAACTACGAATGCGACGACTGCGGCGACCCGATTCCCGAAGCCCGCCGCCAAGCCGTCCCCGGATGTACGCGATGCGTGTATTGCCAAGAATATTTTGAACACGGATACCCCTAAAAAATGGATAACAAAACCTTTATCAGCATCGAATTTTGGCAACTGGTCGGCTTTTTGTTGTCCTTTCTGGGGGTGTGCTGGGGCTTCGGCAAAATGTTGTTGGCCCAGTTCCAATCCCAGCAAGACGAACGCCAAAAGCAGCAGGAAAAGCTGCAAAACAAAGTGGAAAGCATGGAAAAACAGCTTGGTGAGTTCTCTGCCCAATTGCCCATGACTTATGTTTTACGCGAAGACTACATCCGCAACCAAGTCGTACTGGAAGCCAAAATCGACAACATCGCCGAGAAACTGACCGACCTATACAAAATGGAAAGCTCCCGAAAATGATTAGCGAAGAATTGATTGCCAAACAACGCCGAGAAGGCATGCGCTGGAACATCATCAACACGCTTAATAAAGCAAGGCCGCATACCACTTGCGAAACCTTTCTCCTCGACATCATGAATGCGATTTACCCGCAAACCACTGCGTTGGAACTGCGTCAGCAGCTCGATTATCTGGCCGACAGAAAAATGATCGAACTCAACAAGGCACCACACGGCCTATGGTTCGCCGATTTAACCAGTTTGGGTGTGGATATCGCCGAATACACGGTCGATTGCCGCCCGGGCATCGCCCGCCCTGAAAAGGTATGGAGCTGATATGGCCAAGCGCAGCACCATAGACCAACTTCCCGAAGCCGTCCGCCACGAGTTCGAACGCAAGCTCGTGGAAAACGGCTTTTGCGATTACGCGGCAATGGCCGAATGGCTGCAGGAGCAGGGCTACGAAATCAGCCGCTCTGCGGCGCACCGTTACGGCCAAAAAGTGCAGCGCCGTTTTGCCGCCATCAAATCCAGCACCGAAGCGGCGCGCCTGATTGCCGAAGGCGCGGCAGACGAAGGCGACACCCGCTCCGAAGCATTGATGGCCATGCTGCAAACCGAGCTGTTTGATGCACTGGTGCAAATCGGCGAGATGAGCAACGAAGAACTAAACGCGCTCGACCGTTTCGACGTGATGGCCGAGGGCGCAAAGAAAATCAGCGGCCTGATTTCCGCCAGCACGCGGCTGAAAGAGTATCAGGCCAAAGTTAAGGCCAAAGTGGCAGCGGCAGCCGAAGATGTGGCCAAGCAGGCCAAAAAAGGCGGCTTGTCCGATGCAGCAGCGGAAGCCATCCGTAAACAGATATTGGGTATTGCAACATGAAGCCGTCTGAAACCAAAACCGAAGACCGCACACCGATGGCGCTGCTGCCATACCAGCAGGCATGGTGCGCCGACCAGTCACCGGTCAAACTGTGCGAAAAATCGCGCCGTATCGGCTTAAGCTGGGGCGAAGCCGCCGACACCGCGCTGTTGGCGGCTTCGTCCAAAGGCATGGATGCTTGGTATATCGGCTATAACAAAGATATGGCCTTAGAGTTCATACGCGATTGCGCGGGCTGGGCGAAGCATTACCAGTTGGCAGCCGGCGAAATCGAAGAAACCGAAGAAGTGTTTGTCGAGGGCGACGACCGCCAATCCGTACTGGCTTTCGTTATCCGTTTTGCTTCGGGCTGGCGGGTTACCGCCTTATCCAGCCGCCCGTCAAACCTTCGCGGTAAGCAGGGGCGCGTGATTATTGATGAGGCAGCGTTCCACGACCAGCTTTCCGAGCTGCTCAAAGCGGCAATGGCGTTGCTGATGTGGGGCGGGCAGGTACACATCATCTCCACCCATGACGGCGTGGACAATCCGTTTAACGAACTGATTAATGATGTTCGCGCAGGCAAGAAGCCGTATTCCATTCATCGTATTACTTTTGATGAAGCAGTAGAGCAAGGCTTGTACCGCCGTATTTGCCTGCGTTTGGGTAAAGAGTGGACGCCCGAAGGCGAAGCCGCATGGTGCAAAGAAATCCGCGACTTTTACGGCGAAGATGCCAGCGAAGAGTTGGACTGTATCCCGAAAAACGGCGGCGGAAAATGGCTCAACCGCGCCTTAATCGAAAGCCGCATGGATGCCTATACTCCCGTTATCCGTTACGACCAAACCGATGCTTTCGGCTTGTTGCCCGAGCATAAACGGGCAGCCGAAGTGTCCGACTGGATAGCCGACACCCTGCAACCCTTGTTAGACGGCCTCGACAAAACCCGCGTCAGCTTTGTCGGCGAAGACTTCGCCCGCTCCGGCGACCGCACCGTGATCGTGCCGCTGTTGCAGCAGCAGAACCTGATGCTCAAACCACCGTTTGTATTGGAGCTGGGTAATATGCCGTTTAAGCAGCAGGAGCAAATCCTTGCCCACCTGATGCACCGCTTGCCCAATCTGCGCGGCGCGGCACTCGATGCACGAGGCAACGGCCAATCGCTGGCCGAGGCCATGCAGGATGAGTTCGGAGCCAATGTAGTAGAGGCAGTGATGCTGTCTGAAAACTGGTACCGCCTGCATACCGCCCCGTTTAAAGCCGCACTGGAAGACGGCACACTGGATAAATTGCCTAAAGACGAGGACATCCTCAACGATTTAAGAGCGTTCGAACTGATTAACGGCGTGCCGCGTATCCCTGCCACCCGTACCAAAGGCTCAGACGGCCAAAAACGCCACGGCGACGCGGGCATTGCTTTTGTATTGGCCCACTATGCCAGCCGCGAACTCAATATCGGCCCGGTCAAAGTAGCCAGCCGAAAAGGCCGACGCCGCAGCCGTTTCACTCAAGGATATTAAGATGGCCAAACCCCATTTGAAACTGAAAACCACCCAAGGCAGCGTGTCTGTCCAATCCGATAATCTCACAGCCCACCTTGCCGTTATGCACAAGTTTTGGGGTGCGGGCGGTTTCGGCGGGCTGCTTCCGAATCCCGACACAGTGCTGCGTAAGCTCGGCCGCAATATCGAGGTGTACCGCGAATTATTGGGCGATGCCATTGTTGCCGGTCATGTCCGCCGCCGCAAAGCGGCAGTCACCAGCATGGAATGGCGGCTCGAAGACGACGGCGTGCCACCCGAAGCCTTAAGCCTGATTGACGGTTTTCTTAACGAGATCGACATTTACCAACTCATCAACAACATCCTTGATGCCGCGCTCTTTGGCTACCAACCGATTGAGGTGGTTTGGCACGCAGGCAAACAATGGCTGCCTGCAAAAATCGTCGCCAAGCCGCAAAAATGGTTTGAGTTCGATTCAGACGGCCAACTGTATTTCACAGCGGGCAACAGTTTTGAGCAACGCGAGCCGGTGCCTGACTATAAATTCCTATGCCCGACCCACAATGCCAGCTACACCAACCCCTACGGCACGGGCGATTTGTCGTGTGTGTATTGGCCGACGGTTTTTAAGCGTGGCGGCCTTAAATTCTGGGCTGAATTTTCGGAGAAGTTCGGCGCACCGTGGATTATCGGCAAAGAGCCGCGCAGCAACACCGATGCCGACACCGACAAACTGCTCGATGCGCTTGAGCAGCTGATTGGCAATGCCGTTGCGACTATCCCGAACGATTCAAGTGTGGAAATCAAAGAAGCAGCAGGCAAACAGGGTAGCGCCGATGTGTACGACCGCTTTATCCGTTACTGCCGCTCCGAAATCGCCATTGCTTTGCTTGGCCAAGACCAAACCACCGAAAAAGACACGACCCACGCCAGCGCAACGGCAGGATTGGAAGTCACCGAAGACATCCGCGACAGCGACTGCCGTATCGTTGAAGGCTGCTTTAACCAGTTAATCGGTTGGATTATCGAACTGAACTACGGCGAGCACACCGCCCGCCCGAAATTCGTGCTGTATGCCCAAAACGAAGGCGGCCGGGAATTGGCCGAACGAGACCAAATCCTTGTCAGCTGTGGGGTACAACTTAGCGAAGGCTATTGGAAACGTGCCTACAACCTATCAGATGATGACGTTGTTTCCGTTACCGTTGAACAGAACACAGAACAGCCCGAAACCGCAGCCGAATTTGCCGAAGGCGAACCGAAACATGCCGATGCAGGCATGTTGATTGACACCCTTGCACCCGACGCAGGCCGTCTGAATGCCCAAGGCCAAGCCCTGACCGATGCGTTAGTAGCTGAACTACAAAAAGGCGAAACCGCCGACAATCTGCTCGACCGCCTGACCGCCGCTTACCCGGATATGGACGACAAAGCCCTGCAAAATGAGCTGGCACGGCTGATATTTTTATCGGGCTTGGTCGGCAGGATTGAAGCCGCGGAGGAAATGAGCCGATGACCCCCGAAGACATCAAAGCCGTATTCGGTATGCAGCCCGAAGCCGCCGTGGCCTATCTGAAACAGAAAGGCCATCAAGTGTCTTGGGATTGGCAGGATATGTTGGATGATGCCCATGCCACCGCTTTTACCGTAGCCAAAACTGCCAAAATGGATGTATTGGACGATATATATAGTGCGGCACTCAAAGCATTGGAAAACGGCCAAACGTTAGAAGAGTTCAGCCGCGAACTGACGCCGGTGCTGCAGGCCAAAGGCTGGTGGGGGCGTAAAGACGTAGCCAATCCTGACACGGGCGAACTGCAAAACGTACAACTCGGCAGCCCGCACCGGCTCAAGACCATCTACTTAACCAATATGCAGTCCGCCTACATGGCAGGCCGCTATGCCGAGATGATGGAGAGCATCGATACACACCCGTATTGGGAGTATGTCGCCATCAACGACAGCCGCACGAGAGAAAGCCACCGCTTGATGCACGGTCGGGTGTACGAAGCCACCGACCCGATTTGGAACACTATGTATCCGCCGCTCGACTACCGCTGCCGATGCCGCGTCAAACCGTTGTCTGAAGCACGCGGTGCGGCCAAAGTGCTGCCCAGCCCGCCGCTCGAAACCGTTACCGTCGATATCGGCACCAATGAGTACACCGGCGAGGCACGCTACGGACAGCGCACCGGTATCCGCATCAACGGCACCTTCGTCGCCCCCAATGTCGGCTTCAATGCCAACCAAGGCCAAGCCATGCTCAACCGCATGGCACGGGTTGCGGCAGACAAAGCCCAAGCCGTCCATCCCGACATTGCCCGCGTTGCCATGCAAGAGATGACGGCGGACAAACGCGTTAAAAACAGCCTAACCAAAGCCGCCTTATCGTGGGTGTTGGATTTGTTGAAAGGATAGAAATGGCGGAATTAGACCTAAGCCGCACCGTTCATTGCGAATCATATTATGATGAAAACAGCGTTACCGTTTATAGAAATTCTAAGGACGACCACACAATGGTACTTGGATTTGAAGGCATAGACGTCATTATTGATGACATTCAAGCAATCGATATCATGAACAAACTGGCACACTTTTTTAATTATGAATTGGTGGACTTAGATGCTTGAAATCAGCCTAGACGACAAACAACTGCAGAAAGGCCTCGGTCAACTGCTGAAAAACGCCACCGACACCCGCCCCATGATGCGTGCCATCGCCACCGATATGGTCTCTCTTACGGAAGATAACTTTGAAAGTGAAAGCTGGGGCGGCCAAAAATGGCCACGCAGTAAGCGCGCAGCGAGCGGCAGAGGTAAAACCCTACAACTAAGCGGCCAGCTCGCCGCCAGCATCAGTACCAAAGTCGGCAACGATTTCGCCCGCATCGGCAGTAATAAGAAGTATGCCGCCATCCACCACCTCGGCGGAACCATTAAAGCCAAGAACAAACCTTATTTGGTTTTTCCTGTTGCAGGTGGCGGTTTGCGTAAGGTAAAATCTGTAAACATTCCAGCCCGCCCCTACCTGCCCATCAACGGAACAGGTCAGCTCCAAAACGGAGCCGAACGCTCCTTATTGGATATCGCCCTCAAATCCCTAAGCAAAGGATTGTGAGCATCAAAAAACGGGCTAAATAAGCCCGTTCATTTTATTTCACTCTGTGCAACAATGTTTCAAATCCACCATCCCACACAAACCCATTAAAACCCACCTAATCCCATTTATCTCACAGACCCCTATATATTTATCTCACTTGGTTTCAGGTAATCTTCCGATAAACCGCCCGCCTATGCCGGCTCGGTACTTACAGTTTGATGCTCTCGCGGTTAACCAAAACCTGATCGATCAAACCGTACTCTTGCGCTTCATCGGCAGACATATAGTTATCGCGATCGGTATCGCGCTCTACTTTGGCCAAATCCTGACCACTGTGTTCGGCGAGCAAACGGTTCAGCTTTTCCTTAATCTTAATCAGCTCGCGCGCATGGATTTCGATATCCGAAGCCTGACCGCCCAAACCGCCGCTGATCAAAGGCTGATGAATCATAATGCGGCTGTTCGGCAAGGCAAAACGCTTGCCTTTCGTGCCGGCAGAGAGTAAAAAAGCACCCATACTTGCCGCTTGACCCAAGCACAAAGTCGATACATCGGGTTTGATAAATTTCATCGTATCGTAAATCGACATGCCTGCCGTTACCGAACCGCCCGGCGAATTGATATACAGGAAAATATCTTTATCCGGATTTTCGCTTTCCAAAAACAGCAGTTGGGCCACGACCAGATTGGCCGTCTGGTCATTCACAGGACCGACCAAAAAGATAATACGCTCTTTCAACAGGCGCGAATAAATGTCAAAAGCACGCTCGCCCCGACCGCTCTGCTCGATAACGGTCGGAACCAGATAACTGTTGTTGATTTCAGGAGTCATCAGCGTTTCCTTTCCAAAATGTGATTAAAAAGCACCAAAGCGCAATCTCGGCCGCTTCGGTGCTTTTATCCGTATCAGACAGTCTTTTCAGACGGCCTCGTCATTAGGCTTGTGCGCCCATCACTTCGTCAAAAGACAAAGCTTTTTCGGTTACTTTGGCTTTGCTCAATACGAAGTCTACAACATTGGCTTCAACGGCCAAAGAAGTCGGGCCTTGCAAACGTTGTTTGTCGGCAAAGTACCAATCGATCACTTCTTGCGGATCTTCGTAGCTTTCTGCAAAGTCGTTCACGATGGCTTTGATTTGCTCTTCTGTCGGCTCCAATTTGTTGTCGTCAACCAATTTAGCCAAAATCAAACCCAAAGCAACGCGGCGTTCGGCTTGTTCTTTAAACATATCGGCAGGCAGGTTCAAGTTAGCCGCATCGGCCATACCTTGGTTAACGAAGTTTTGTTTCATTTCTTCAGCCAAGCGCGCAGACTCTTCGGCAACCAAAGCGTTCGGCAATTGGATTTCGGTTGCTTTCAACAAAGCTTCCATCACGGCTTCTTTGGTTTGGTCTTTGGTGCGGCGGCTTACTTCGCGCGCTACGTTTTTACGCACTTCTTCGCGCATTTTCGCTACGTCGCCGTCTTCAATGCCCAATGCTTTGGCGAATTGCTCGTCTACTTCGGGCAGGGTGGCTTCGGAAACATTTTTCAGCGTGATGGTAAATACGGCGGTTTTACCGGCAACGTCTTTACCGTGGTAGTCTTCCGGGAAGTTGACTTCAACGTCTTTGCTTTCGCCTTCTTTCAAGCCCAATACGCCGGCTTCGAATTCAGGCAGCATCTGGCCGTTACCCAATACGAACGGATAGTTTTGAGAAGCGCCGCCTTCAAACAGTTCGCCGTCGATTTTGCCTTCGAAATCGATGATAACGCGGTCGCCGTTTTGGGCTTCGCGTTCAACATGGTTGAAACGGGTGCGCTGTTTGCGCAGGATTTCGATGGTTTTTTCTACTTCTTCGTCGCCCACGGAAGCGGTTACTTTTTCGATTTCCTGTGCAGACAAATCGCCTACGGTTACTTCGGGGAATACTTCGAAAATGGCGGCAACTTGGAAAGATTCTTGATCGTCTTGGCCTTCAACGGCTTCGAAACGGGGGAAACCGGCTACTTTCAATTTTTCGTTTACGGCAACATCGTAGAAAGCTTTTTGAACTTTTTCGTTCATCACGTCGTTTTGTACACTTGCACCATACATAGATGCAACCATTTTCAACGGTGCTTTGCCCGGACGGAAACCGTCGATTTTCACGCGGCGTTGGGTTTGTTTCAAACGTTTGTCGGTTTCTTCGTTGATCTCTGCCCAAGGCAAAGACAATACAATTTTACGTTCCAGGTTTTCCAAAGTTTCTACAGTTACGCTCATCGTAAGCCCTTAAATTTCTTGTTAATTAATTGAAAGCAGGTTTTTTGACCTGCTTTTGGAATGAATATTCCGCAAAATAGGTGCGGAAACTGAAATTGCAAGTGTATCACAATGTCACGATAAAATATATTTTTCAATCATGGCTGTTTGCGTCTGCAGCTCCGGTTCCGCTTCTTTTCATCAGCCTTGCCGTTTCATGCCAAAAACCATCGGGGCGGCGTTCTAAAACGGCAATCAAGCCCTGCTCCGCCGACACGATTTCTGCATGGCCGACCGCCCTGTTTTCGGGGACTCTGGCGGGAGCGAGGTAATCCGTGTTTTGCAATAGGCAATAGCGTTTGTTTTCAGACGGCTGTTCTTTATATCCGGCCCAATCGGCCATATACAGGCCGCTCCATCCGTAAGGATTCAGCAAGGTATCGCGTTGCGGCCGGCCTGTTGCGGAAAAGCCGATGCCGCGTATGATTGAGGCCGTCTGAAAATCCGAATGCGTGATGCCTGTCTGCTTCAATGCGGCCTGCCCTTGCGGCGTTTTCAACAATTCAAGCTGACGGACCAGTTTTTCGGCTTTGTCCGTCAGGCGGTCACGGGTGTTTAATCCGGCCATATCTTCGGGCTTGCCCGAATGGCTGCCGTAATATTTGCAGGTCAACTCCACATGGTAAGGTTTGCCGTTAATCAGGGCGAAAAAATCGGCGGCGCCGAGCGTTCGTCCGTCTTCGCTGCAAACTTGCAGGTTTTGCGCCGACAAGCGGCAATGCGGGGCATGCCTAAACCAAAATGCAGCCAGGCTTTCCGCGTAAAAACCCAAACGGTGTCCGAAAGGAGATTTGGCGGCAAGATAAGAATGCAGGGCTTCGGGCTGCTTGTCCAAAGCCAGAAGGAAGCGGAAACCGGTTTCGCCCAATAATGTGCGCACGGGCAATTCGTGCCGGTTTTGCCATAAAGGCGGCGCGGTCAGAATGGCAGCCAAATCCCGCACGGACGGGTCAGTCAAACGCCACCACAAGGCATCCAAAGCATAATTCATCGTTTATCGTCCTTTTGTTCAGACTGGATATATGGAGGCCGTCTGAAAATTCAGACGGCCTTCTGCTGCTTAATCTTTCAAATTGCGTTTTACGGTATTTAAAAAACCGCGCAGGATATCGATGTCTTCGGTTTGCGTGTTGGCCCGCATAAACAGGCTCTGCATACGGCGCATCAGGCGGTCGCTGTTACGGCGGTTGAAAAAACCGATATCGTTCATCACGCTTTCAAAATGGCCGACCATGCCGTTGATTTGCTCGTGCGTTGCCGGATGTTCTTCCTGAACCAGATGGGTCATGGCGGTATCGGTTTGGCTGAACAGCTCGTAACACACGACCTGCACGGCTTGTGCCAAGTTCAATGAAAAATAATCGGGATTGCCGCTGATGGTCATTAGGCGGTTGCAGCTTTGCACTTCTTCTATGCTGAGTCCGAAGGTTTCATTGCCGAACACCAGCGCCACCTGCCGCCCTGACGCCGCTTCCTGCAACAGCTCGGGAACCAGTTGGCGCGGTGTCTGCAACGGTGCTGTCAACTCGCGCTTGCGGCTGGTCAGAGCACAGCTGAGCGTGGTATCGGCCAGTGCTTCGTCCAATGTGGCTGCGATACGGGCTTGGTGCAGCACATCGGCCGCACCGGAAGCCAATACGAAGCTTTCTTCAGGCAACTTAAAGTGTTGCAGGTGTTCGGGATCGAAAACCGGCGGCGTTTCCGTCATCGGTGTTGCGATAAGCTGCGGCGCAACCAACGTGAGACTGCTCAAGCCCATGGTTTTCATGGCTCTCGCTGCCGAGCCGATATTGGCCGGATGGCTGGTTCGCGCCAGAATAATGTGGACGTTGTTTAAATAATCGGGAACGGTGGGAATGGAATTCATCGTGTTTTTATTTTCTGAATACAGGTATAATATACGGCATTATTTTTCAGACGGCCTCAATACTTTGGTTTCAAGGCCGTCTGAATGTTCTTTAACATTGGAAACCCGAAATACCGCTTCGAAGCGGTGTTTCCTCATTTAACGTTCTGCCTGTCTGCCCAATGCAGCAGGCGCATTGTACCCGATAGAAAGTATGCCATGAACCCGATTTTAAATACCGCATTCAAAGCCGCCCGCAAAGCCGGTCAAATGATGATCCGCGCGTCTGCCAATTTGGAAGGCGTAAAAATAGACAGTAAAGCGTTTAACGATTTTGTTTCCGATGTCGACCGTACTGCCGAAGCCATTTTGGTTGACGCAATCAAAGAATCTTATCCCCATCACAAAATTACCTGCGAAGAAAGCGGTTCGCACGGCAAAAGCAATGCCGAATACGAATGGCTGATCGACCCTCTGGACGGCACCACCAACTATCTGCACGGCCATCCGCAATACGCGATTTCCATGGCCCTGCTGCACAAAGGCCAGCTTCAGGAAGCGCTGGTTTACGCGCCAGAACGCAACGATTTATACATGGCTTCACGCGGCAAAGGGGCATTGTTGAACGACCGCCGTATCCGCGTTTCCAACCGCATCGAATTGAACCACTGCCTGATCGGCACCGGCTTTCCCGTTGTCGACCAAAGCCGCATGGATACTTATTTGAACATTCTGCGCTCGTTTTTGGAAAAAACCGCCGGTGCGCGCCGCGAAGGTGCGGCTTCTTTGGACTTATGCGCCTTGGCTGCCGGCCGCTTCGACGGCTTTTTCGAATTCAACCTGCATCCTTGGGATATTGCCGCCGGTGCATTGATTGCCAAAGAAGCCGGCGCGTTGGTAACCGATTTGAAAGGCGAACAAACTTGGTTGGAAACCGGCGATATCGTTGCCGCCAATCCTAAAGTGTTGGCGCAAATGCTGAAATTGATCTCAACTCATATCGAATAAGATTTTGCCGCTGCATTTGCAACAGGCCGTCTGAAATTTTCAGACGGCCTGTTTTATTCATATTTGATAAAGCTTGCCTACACCCTATTGCTTTCCGTTTATCCGGCAATAAAGTCCAAACCGATATCCAAAGCACGGCTGCTGTGCGTCAGATAACCCAGCGCGATAAAGTCCACACCGGTGGCCGCCACTTCGCGCAAACGGTTGAATTTAATCCCGCCCGACGCTTCGCAGCGCGCTTTACCGCAGCACATGGCTACGGCTTGTTTCAACGTTTCATTGTCCATATTGTCGAGCAGCACCAAATCCGCACCGCCCGCCAAGGCCTGCTCCAGCTGGGCTAAAGTGTCCACTTCCACCTCAACGGGAATCAGATGCCCGGCCAACTGTTTGGCACGTTGTACGGTTTCTTTCAGGCCGTCTGAATAGACTAAGTGGTTGTCTTTAATCAGAATCGCATCGTCCAAGCCCATGCGGTGGTTGCAGCCGCCGCCCGCGCGCACGGCGTATTTTTGCAGCGTGCGCAGTCCGGGAATGGTTTTGCGGCTGCAGGTGATGCGCGTCGGGTAATCTTTGATTTCGGCAACGGCAGCGGCGGTCATACTGGCAATGCCGCTCAGATGAGTCAGATAATTGAGCGCGGTACGTTCGGCGGTAAGCAAAGCATGCGCCGAACCTTTCACTTTAGCCAACATTTGGCCTGCCCGAATATCGGCACCGTCTGCCGCCAAAGCCTGAAACTCGATTGACGAATCGGTTTCCGCAAACGCCAGCCGGGCCAAATCCATACCGGCCAACACGCCGTTTTCACGGCTTACCACCGCCAACTCAGCCTGCACGCCGGCGGGAATCGCCACCGCAGACGTTACGTCGCCGCGCCGCCCCAAATCTTCCAACAAAGCCTGTTGGACAAATGATTTCAACACTACATCGGGCAAGGGAAACAATAAAGGCGAAGTGCCAGCTTGCTGCATAAGGTTCTCCATAAAGTCTGTTTATTTGCGCAACGGCAGCTTGATGTCGGAAATCAGGCTTTCCAGCAGCACATTGTCTTTAAACTTATAAAGCTGGGCCGGGCGGCCGACGCCGCTTACGGTATTGCCCGGCACAGGCTCTATCAAATCCTGATGCTTGATCTGGCGGCGGAAATTCTGCTTGTGCAACCTTAATCCGATTAAGGCTTCAATACTTTGCTGCAATTGCAGCAGGGTAAATTGCGGCGGCAGCAATTCGTAAATAATCGGGCGGTATTTGATTTTCGAACGCAAACGCGACATGGCGGTGGCCAACACGCGCCGGTGGTCGTGCGCCATAAACTTGCCGGTCAAAGCACAATCAAACCCTGCCGCCTGCTCGGGCGACTCGTGAATCAGCCCCGCTTCATACAGCAATTCGTAGCGCAACAGCACATATTCTTCCGACCATTCATAAGGCTCCAGCCCCCAACACAAATTCATGCGGTTCAACCGCTCTTGCCGTCTGGCTTCTGTATCGGCGGTGTTTGCCCAGCGGCGGATGTGCTGCACGATATGGGCAACGGTTTGGCCGTGCGCTTCATGGCAAGTATCTTCCCACGGAAAATAAACATACCAATCGCACCATCTGGCCGTATCGCTCAAGATATGCTCGTTTGCTTCGCGTACCAAACCCAAATAACTCACATACAGCACCGGCAAGCCCTGTTCGTTTTTGCGCCCTGCATCAATAAAAGTATACAGCTGCTCCACATAACCCATCGGCTGGCCGGTTTTCTTCGCCACCCACACGCGCACGCCCGCCTGAAGCGAACGGTGTACCGGCAGCAGAGGGCCGTTGAGCAGCAGGCTGCCGTCTTCAACCGTCAGCACGCGCGGTCGGCCGTCGGTAACCGCAATCAAAACCGCCACCAGCTCTACCAAGCCTTCAACACTGCCGTCTGCTTCAGGAAACGAATCCATCTGTTCTGCACCCGATTATTGGTTAAAACCTTATTTTAGCGCATATTACAGTGCAATTTTTATTGCATATTTGCCGTGCCGCATTTCAAAGTACCCGCAACTGTCACTCAAAATAAGGATTTCTCCTTGCCCATTATACTCAATATGAGCATAATGTAAAAAAGAAATTTATCCTATAAGGAGAAACCATGCCATGCAAACCACCCAATACCGCGCTTTCGACTACGATGCACCGTTGTCGAACCAGCCCACTTCCGCCTGCCAAATCCGCCAAGCATGGGCGCGTGTGCCCGAGCCTTTGTCCCATGGAGCCACAGGCCGTCTGAAAAACGAAATCCGCGATTTATTGGAGCGGCACAATGCCGTGTTGGTCGCGCATTATTATGTTGACCCGCTGATTCAGGATTTGGCTTTGGAAACAGGCGGCTGTGTAGGCGATTCGTTGGAAATGGCGCGTTTCAGTGCGGAACATCCTGCGCAAACGCTGGTGGTGGCCGGCGTACGTTTCATGGGCGAGAGCGCCAAAATTCTCAGCCCTGAAAAAACCGTGTTGATGCCGGATTTGGAAGCGGAGTGCTCTTTGGATTTGGGCTGCCCGGCCGATGAATTTGCCGCATTTTGCGATCAGCATCCCGACCGCACGGTGGTGGTGTATGCCAATACTTCCGCAGCCGTTAAAGCGCGCGCCGATTGGGTGGTTACTTCTTCGATTGCCTTGGAAATTGCTACGCATCTGCATCAACAAGGCAAAAAGCTGATTTGGGGCCCCGACCGCCATTTGGGCGAATACATCCGCAAAGAAACCGGCGCGGACATGCTGCTGTGGCAAGGTTCGTGCATTGTGCACAACGAATTTAAAACGTCCGAACTGGCCGCCCTCAAAGCCAAACATCCCGAAGCCGTGGTATTGGTGCACCCCGAATCTCCGGCGGGCGTTACCGAATTGGGCGATGTAGTCGGTTCGACCAGCAAGCTGCTGAAAGCGGCCATTGAGCGGCCGGAACAGACCTTTATCGTGGCCACCGACTTGGGCATTCTGCATGAAATGCGCAAGCATGCGCCGCACAAAACCTTTATCGCCGCGCCCACCGCAGGCAACAGCGCCACCTGCAAAAGCTGCGCGTTTTGCCCGTGGATGGCGATGAACTCGCTGCAAGGTATCCGCAACACGCTGGAAAACAAAACAGGCGAAATCCTGCTGGACGAGCAACTAGGCAAAGCCGCCAAACTGCCGCTCGACCGCATGCTGAAGTTTGCCGCTGCCTTAAAACAACCCAAACAAAATGTTTTCAACGGAATCGGGCCGGCATAATGAATACCGAATGGGACGTTATCATCGCCGGCAACGGCTTGGCCGCCTTAACGTTGGCACTCTCGCTACCTGAAAGCTGCCGTATTGCCGTTTTGTGCAAAAACCGCCTGCCACACAGCGCCAGCAGCCATGCACAGGGCGGCATTGCAGCGGTTTTGTATGATCCCGACACGCTGGAAAAGCATGTGGCCGACACCTTAACTGCCGGAGCGGGTTTGTGCGATGAAACGGCGGTGCGTGACATTTTGGCGCAAGGCGGGCAAGCGATTGAATGGCTGCTGCAATTTGGCGTGCCGTTCGACCGAAATTCAGACGGCCTGCTGCATTTAACCCGCGAAGGCGGCCACAGCATGCGCCGCATCGCCCATATTGCCGACCACACCGGCAAAGCGGTGATGGAAAACCTGCATCAAGCCTTACTCAACCGAGCCAATATCCATGTGTTTGAACACCATATGGCGCTGGATGTGTTGAAAAATCCCGAAGGCTCGGCTTGCGGCTTGCGCGTGTTATCTCAAGAAAACGGCCAGACAGCCGAATGGCATGCCCGCTATACCGTGCTGGCCGGCGGCGGCTTGGGGCAGATTTATCCGCACACCACCACCCCGCCGGAATGCACGGCGACAGCATCGCGATGGCTTTGCGGGCGGGCTGCGCCGTCGAAAACGCCGAGTTTATCCAATTCCACCCCACCAGCTTGGCCTTGCCGCATAAAACAGACGGGCGGACTTTTCTGATTTCCGAAGCCGTCCGCGGCGAAGGCGGCGTATTGCGCAACCAGCAAGGCGAACGTTTTATGTTGGGTCAACATCCTTTGGCCGAACTGGCACCGCGCGATATCGTCGCCCGCGCCATTGCCCGAGAAATCGCCAAGCAAAGCGAACCGTTTGTGCGGCTCGACATCAGCCACCGACCGGCAGAATTTGTCCGCAGCCATTTCCCCTGCATTTACGCTCACTGCTTGGCCAACGGCATCGACATCACCCGCGAGGCCATGCCCGTTTGCCCCGTGCAACATTACACCTGCGGCGGCGTGGCCACCGACACTTGCGGCAGATCCCAAATCGCCAACCTGTTCTGCTTGGGCGAAGCCGCCTGCACCGGCCTGCACGGAGCCAACCGCTTGGCCAGCAATTCGCTGCTGGAATGCGTAGTCATGGCGCGTAAAGCGGCGGAACGGATAGAGAAGGGCGGGAAACAGATTTTGTTGAAACGCACCGAACCAAGCGTTCACACACCGGCGAATCCGCCCTCAAACCTGCCCGTATTCAGCCGCGAAAATCTGCACCGCCTGACTGCATCCTGCTTGGGCATTTTGCTCAATCATAAAGGCTTGGCTGAAGCACAGGCCGTCTTAAACGCTTGGCTGAACACTTTACCCGAACCGCAAACCGCGCGGGAATACGAAGACCGCAATCTGCTGCTGTGCGCCAAAGCCGTAGCCGATGCCGCCGTATCACGAAGCCATAATGTCGGCGCCCATTTCAACACCGACTTACCAAGCTGAAAATACATTTTCCTTATGCCGAAGGCCGTCTGAAAATTTCAGACGGCATCCACAACACAACCCGATACCATAAACAGCATCTTCGGCAAGCCATCAATGGAACTTCATTCTTAACTTCAATAATGTTAATATCGCCATGACAATCAATAACAAAGGAGGAAGCCCCAAATGTCAGCCACACAACTGCCCCGCCCTGAAATCGACGAAAACGGCCTGTTGGAATATTCCGTTGTCTATACCGACCGTGCCTTAAACCATATGTCGCAAAAATTTCAGACGGCCTTACGCTATATTTCCGCCACCCTGAAACAAGTTTACCGCGCACAACACGCCGCCGTGATTCCCGGCAGCGGCTCATCCGGCATGGAAGCGGTTGCCCGCCAACTGGCACGCAATGAAAAATGCCTGATTGTGCGCAACGGCTTTTTCAGCTTCCGCTGGACTCAGATTCTGGAAAAAGGCGCGATTGCTTCAGACACCAAAGTGTTAACCGCCCGCCAAAACGATGCGCCGCAAGCACCGTTTGCACCCGCGCCGATTGACGAAGTGTGCGCCGAAATCGCCGCTTACCGCCCTGCCGTCGTGTTCGCCCCCCACGTTGAAACCGCGTCGGGCATTATGCTGCCCGACGACTACATCGCCCGCTTGGCCGAAGCCGTGCATGCCGTCGGCGGTTTGCTGGTGATTGACTGCATTGCTTCCGGCTGCATGTGGCTGGACATGGAAAAACTCGGTATCGACGTTTTGATCAGCGCCCCGCAAAAAGGCTGGAGCGGTTCGCCCTGCTGCGGACTGGTGATGTTGAACCAAGCCGCCTACGACAAAGTGCAGCAAACCGAGTCCGACAGCTTCACCCTGGATCTGAAAAAATGGCTGCAAATCATGGAAGCCTTTGAAAACGGCGGCCATGCCTACCACGCCACACCGCCGACCGACGCACTGCTGCAACTGCACGACGTGATGAAAGAAGCGGAAACCATCGGTTTCGAAAAGCTGCGTGAGGCACAAATCGAGTTAGGCCGAAAAATCCGCACGCTGCTGGCAGAACAAGGCTTCCCAAGCGTAGCCGCCCAAGGCTTCGAAGCCCCCGGCGTGGTGGTTTCCTACACCGGCAATCCAGAAATCCAAAGCGGCAAAGCCTTTATCGGACACGGTATGCAGATTGCTTCCGGCGTACCGCTGCAATGCGGCGAACGCAACGATTTCTCAACTTTCCGCTTAGGTCTGTTCGGCTTGGACAAACTGCAAAACATCGACCGTACCGTTCAGAGCTTTGCCGGCGTTTTATCCAAGGTAAACCGATAAAACCGGTACAGCCGAAATCACAGAGGCCGTCTGAAAATTTCAGACGGCCTTTTTTACGGTATCCCAAGCCCGATGCTTCTGATAAAATGCGCATCAAATCAACACCATTCCCGGACAGTCCGATTCTTTCCGCCTATCTTTGCCGGCAAAATAAGGCCGTCTGAAATTTTTTACAAAACACAGAACACATCATGAACGACAAACCCGAAGTTACTCCCATCGACCGCCCCGTGCTGAACCCGCCCGGCGGCGAGAAAAAAGTGCTGCTGCATTCCTGCTGCGCCCCCTGTTCCGGCGAAGTGATGGAAGCCATGCTCGCCAGCGGCATTGATTTCACCATCTTTTTCTACAACCCCAACATCCATCCGAAAAAAGAATACGAAATCCGCAAAAACGAAAACATCGCCTTTGCCGAAAAACACAATATTCCCTTTATCGACGCGGATTACGATGTGGACAACTGGTTCGAGCGCGCCAAAGGCATGGAAATGGATCCCGAACGCGGCCGCCGCTGCACCATGTGTTTCGACATGCGTTTCGAGCGCGCCGCCCTTTATGCCCACGAACACGGCTTTCCCGTGCTTACCAGCTCTTTAGGCATCTCGCGCTGGAAAAACATGAACCAAATCAACGACTGCGGCCACCGCGCCGTCGCCCCTTACGATGATGTGGTGTATTGGGATTTCAACTGGCGCAAAGGCGGCGGCAGCGCACGCATGATCGAAATCAGCAAGCGCGAACATTTCTACCAGCAGGAATACTGCGGCTGTGCGTATTCGCTGCGCGATACCAACCATTGGCGTAAATCGCAAGGCCGTCCGCCGATTAAAATCGGTGTGAAATATTACGGCGACGACGAAGAAGCCGAGTAATCCGTCTTTATACCAATCACAAGAAACAAAAGGCCGTCTGAAAATTTCAGACGGCCTTGTTTGATATCAATACACAAGCAAACTTCAATTCTTGAGATGCTTACCCGCTTTAAACCGCCGAAGCTGGCGTACAGCCTGAAAAGTCGTACCCAGGCCGCCAATGGCCAACAGCAGCATCAACGGCCAGGTCACCACTTGCGGCACAAACCAAAGCAGCACGGCCAACAGCAAAATAAAAATGCCGATACTCAAATACGACCAGGCCTCGGATTCGTCCACCAGCCGCGTTCCTGAAAAAGTCGAATCAAAAGCATAACTCATCTGAATCACCTGTCTGACCACACTTTTGGCCTGCGCTTTATTCAGATTCGCCATGCCCTGAAACATTTTCTCGCGGCGCTCTTTTAATTCCGCGTGTTTTTCATCGGTCAGAATCACTTCGGTGGAACGGTTCAAATCGTTCAAAAATACCCGTTCCAGCTGATACACCGTTTCGGGGTCTTCAATCGAAATATCCAATTCGCGGTTGGCATACCAGCTCGACAGATTGAGATTGGTGCTGCCGACTCTGGCCCATTGGCCGTCCACAATTGCCGTTTTCGCATGAATCATCGTGCCGTCCCACTCGAAAACGCGCACGCCGGCTTCCAGCAACGGACGATATTGCGTGCGCGAAACCGTGCCGATCCAGCGTATGTCCGAGGTGCGCGGCACCAAAATCCGAACATCGACACCTGCCTGCGCCGCATTGATCAAAGCCTGAACATACATTCTGGTCGGCATAAAATAAGCATCGGTAATCCAAAGGTTTTGCGTTGCCAAACCGATGGTATTCAAATCCACGCGCATGGTATTGATGTTTGCCGGCGTCGTAGCCAATACCCGCGCCTTCGCGTTGCCTGCCGGCGAGACATCGGCCGCATCGTAGCGGTTTAACAAAGGCATGACCGCACCTTGGGATTTTACCGTATCGACAAACGCATCCAGCACATCCTGAACCGCCGGCCCCGACACTTTCAAACCCGTATCGCGCCAAGCCTCCACACCTTTAGCCGGATTGCCTTCCCATGCGGAAGAAATACACAAACCGCTGACAAATGCCGTCTGCTCATCGATAATCAGGGATTTCCGATGGTTTCTCGACAAAACTCCGATTCCCACACCCAAGCTGAGCGGATTGTAAGCCGCCACCACCGCCCCGGCTTCCGCCAAAGGCCTGAAAAAGCCGCGCAAATGCGCATGAATGCTGCCCAACCAATCGTACACCAGCACAACTTTCACGCCTTGTGCCAGTTTATCCAGTAAAATCGCGCGTATCCGTTTTCCATATTCGTTAGGCGCGAAAATATACATTTCGATGCAGATCGACTCATTTGCGCTTTGCAGCGCCGCCTCCCAAGCCGGAAAATTTTCCGTGCTGTCCAGCAGCAGCTCGATTTGATTGCCGTAACGCGCTTCCGCGCCCGAAGCGCGGTACATCATCTGCTCTATTAAAGCATGCCCGGTTTTTGCCGTTCCCTGTTTCATGTTCATACATCAGCCCGAATACTTTATCCGCACATTATAGTCAATCCGGTTTGTTGTTAACACAAGCCGAACCGGCAGGCATTGCGCCACCGCCCGCATACCGGCTGCAAAACAAAAAACCGAATATATGTAAATTACTGTTTAGGCCGTCTGAAAGCAATGCTATACTGCATATCTTTACGAATCCATACATAATATGCCTTATTTGCAGGCCGTCTGAAAAACCGCCGCGAGAGCAAGCAATGAGCAGAATACAACAAACCTTCCAATCGCTTGACGGCGCCAAAGCCCTGATTCCCTATATCACGGCCGGCGATCCCGACCTGAAAACCACGTTGGCGCTGATGCACAGCATGGTTGAAAACGGTGCCGACATTCTGGAATTGGGCGTTCCTTTTTCCGACCCGATGGCCGACGGCCCCACCATCCAACGCGCGGCCGAACGTGCTTTGGCCAACGGCGTATCACTCAGCGATGTGCTGTCGCTGGTAAAAGCATTCCGCCAAACCGATAACCGCACTCCGGTAATGCTGATGGGTTATCTCAACCCGATTCACAAAATGGGTTATGAAACTTTCGCCCGTGCCGCCGCCGAAGCCGGCGTGGACGGCGTACTCACGGTTGATTCGCCCATCGAAACCATTACCCCGCTCTACCAAGCCTTGAAGCAAAATCAAATCGACTGCATCTTCCTGATTGCGCCGACAACGTCTGAAGCCCGTATGCAGACGATTGCACAACACGCAGGCGGTTTCGTATATTATGTTTCGCTCAAAGGCGTAACCGGCTCCGCCCGGTTGGATACCGATGAGGTTTCACGTAAAATAGAGCTTTTGCGCAAATACATCAACATCCCTATCGGCGTGGGTTTCGGCATCAACAATGCCGAGAGCGCCCAAAAGATTGCTACGGTTGCCGATGCCGTTATCGTCGGCAGCCGCCTGATTCAGGAAATCGAAAACAATGCAGGACGCGAAGCCGAAGCCGTTGGCGTTCTGATTAAAACACTCAAAGACGCCATCCGCGGATAAGGCCGTCTGAAAATTTCAAAAAGGAGCAGCAAATGAGCTGGTTAGACAAGATTCTCCCCCCGAAAATCAAACGCGAAGACAAAAACGCTTCCGTCGTACCCGAAGGTTTATGGTCCAAATGCCCGTCGTGCGCGGCCACCTTATACGCCACCGACCTGCAGCAAAACAACCACGTCTGCCCCAAATGCGACCACCACAATCCCCTGTCCGCCCGCGAGCGCTTAAACCTGCTGCTGGACGAACACGGCCGTGAAGAAATCGGTTCGCACGTCAAACCGACCGATATTCTGAAATTTAAGGACAGCAAAAAATATCCCGACCGCTTAAGTGCCGCCCGTAAATCCACAGGTGAAGACGACGCTTTGGTTGTGATGAAGGGTACGATGAACGGCTTGCCCGTTGTCATCGCCGCTTTTGAATTCCGCTTTATCGGCGGCTCCATGGGTTCGGTAGTCGGCGAGCGTTTCGTACAAGGCGTGCGCCGTGCCGTTGCCGACAATTGCAGCTTTATCTGCGTTGCCGCTTCCGGCGGTGCGCGTATGCAGGAAGGTTTGAACTCTTTGATGCAGATGACCAAAACCAGCGCTTCCCTGCACCTGCTAACCGAAAAAGGCCTGCCTTTCATTTCCGTATTGACCGACCCGACGATGGGCGGCGTATCGGCCAGTTTCGCCTTCCTCGGTGATGTCGTATTGGCCGAACCCAATGCCCTGATCGGCTTTGCCGGCCCCCGCGTGATCGAACAAACCGTACGCGAAACCCTGCCTGAAGGCTTCCAACGCGCCGAGTTTCTGCTGGAAAAAGGCGCAATCGACCAAATCGTCGACCGCCGCGAAATGAAGCAGCGCATCAGCAGCCTGATTACCCTTTTGCGCCGCCAAGACGCTGTCGGCAACGCATAACTGATCTTTTCATTACAAGAGGCCGTCTGAAATTTCAGACGGCCTTTGGTTTTATCTTTATGCTTAATTCATAACACCCTTGTGCTAGAATAAAATCCTTTCATATTTAACAAACCACTATGCTCAACCCACACCGCCAGCTTACCGAACTCGTGCGCCTGCTTCAGGAACGCAGCTACATTTTCCCTGCCGACCCGCAACCCATCACCGAAGCCTTGCGCCACGCCGACGGCAATCCCGAAACCAAACTCAACCGCCGCGCCGAAATGATCGACAGCGACCACAAGCTGCAAGACAGCCTCGCCCGCGTCCGCAGCCTGTTTGCATGGCTGCTGCTGGCGGCTACCGTGTTTTGGCTGGTGAGCGGGTTTGCCGGCACCGTTACCCTGATGCAGCAATCGGGGCTGAACTTCTTTTTCGTGTTGGCAGGCGTACTCGGTTTGCACACCCTGATGCTGCTGGTGTGGCTTGCCGCCGTAGGCATGCGCTTCAAACCCAACGGCTTTTTCGCCAATCCCGCCATGTGGATACGCGGCAAAGACCCCGTCAACCAAGCCATCCTGCGCCTGTATAGCGACGAATGGAGCAAACCCGCCACCCGCTGGCTGATCGGCCAAACCACCCACCGCCTGTGGCTGGCGACCCTGCTCGGCATGCTCGCCGCCGTCGTGCTGCTGCTTACCGTGCGCCAATACACCTTCAATTGGGAAAGCACCCTGTTGAGCGACGGCACCTTTGTCAAAGCCGTGCAGGTTTTATCATGGCTGCCCGCCAAACTCGGCTTTCCCGTGCCCGATACCGAGGCCGTCTTAAACAGCCGTCTGAACAACGACATCACCGCCTCCCGACAATGGGGCGGCCTCTTAATCGGCAGTATCATCTGCTATGGTCTGCTGCCGCGCTTCGCCGCATGGCTCGTATGCAAAATCCTTTCCCGCCGCACCCAAAGCCCGCTGCCGCTTGAAAAACCTTATTACCAACAAATCATCCAACAATGGCAGCAGCGCGTTGTCGATGCCGACACCCAAAGCGAAACCGTTACCGCTGTCGCCCCCAAAATCAGCCTCAACCAATCCCCCAAATGGGCCGTGATGCTCGATGCCGAATGGCCCGACAAAACATGGTTCAAACACATCTTAGGACAAGATTGGCTCGACAAAGGCACCGCCGACAGCCGCGATGCCGTGGCCGTCTTAAAAAACGAATTGCAGACACAGCCCGCACAACTGCTGATCGGCATCCGCGCCCGCAGCGTGCCCGACCGCGGCATCATGCGCCAAATCACCGCTCTGGCCGAAGCCGCGCAAGGCGGAGCAGTAGTGCAGTTGCTGGCGGAAAAAGACTTTTCAGACGGCCTCGAAGACTATTTAAGCCAATGGCACGCAGCTCTAACCGAACGCAGTTTGCCGTGGTTGGATCCGGCTAGGGTTAGCCAGCGGGAGCGGTTGGAGCGGGAGGCCGTCTGAAAATAAAAAAAGCCGTCTGATATTCATTTTCAGACGGCTTATTGTTTGATTGGCGAATAGGTTAACGGTAGCCTGTCATAACAATATAACCTTTAGCGCGCATACAATATCCAATTAATTTGGCAGCCTGTTCGCGGGATAAGTCGCTGGCTCTAACCTCATGGCGGCAATGACCTACTTGATCTGCGGTTGCTTCTTGGGATACCCCTTCTTTAAACCAATAACGGTATGGTTGTAATTGTCGGGGAGAACCGCACGCTGAAACTAAGACAGCCAAGGCACAACAAGAAAGAATAATTTTCATGGTTTTCATCGCAATTTAATTGAAAAAAAGATATTACTTTTTGTTAGAACCGCCTTGACCGGAAGGCGGATTATTTCCTCTGCCGCCACCCGAAGGATTACCTGTTTTGCTCGGCCAGTTGGGATTGTTGCCGTTATTTGCGTACATTCATTGTCTCCTTAATATTAATTATTGGGTTGAATAATCTCCTGAAAAGGAAAAATAAATATAAATTAAAATTTAATAAAGTTCAATTATAGTTGAAAAATATACCATTATAATTAATTGTTTGGGCAGTCGGGTTTTCCCATACTCTATTAAATGGAAAAACAGAACAACCCACACCCTTACCGCTTAGTTTTTGCACAAAACATGCGCCAAGTCCGCCGTTTGAGGGAAATCTCCCAAGAAGAATTGGCATTTGAAGCAGGAATCAGTAAAACTTATATTTGCGAAATAGAACGGGGCAGCAGAGCAGTGTCGATTGATATAATGGGGCGGATTGCAGATGCGCTGGAATTGCCCTTAGAAGAATTGTTACAGCGTGATTTGGCAAAACTAGGCCGTCTGAAATAAGCAGGATTTATTTTAGACGGCTTAATTTTATGAATATATTTGATGGGATTGTATAAATCTAAAAATATTCAAAAAAACAGCCGTCAATCCTATGTGAATTAGCATTTATACTTTTACATTAACGAGAATACCTTGTCGGTACAACACGTGCAGCCTAAAATGCAGGCTGTTAATTCAATGTAAGCTTTTGCCATGCAAAATCCCCTATCCCTAGCCGTAGTCGGCCACACCAACACCGGTAAAACCTCTCTGCTGCGTACCTTGCTGCGCGACAGTCAGTTCGGAGAAGTCAAAAACGCGCCCTCCACCACGCGCCATGTGGAAGAGGCGGCGATTAGCGACGGCAGCAATACGCTGGTTTACCTCTACGACACGCCCGGTTTGGAAGATGCGGGCGGTGTGTTGGATTGGTTGGAAGCCAATACTTCCAGCCGTTCAGACGGCATCGAGCGTTTGCAGCAGTTTCTCGACAGCCCCGAAGCGGCAGGCGATTTCAATCAGGAAGCCAAAGTATTGCGCCAGCTTTTGCAGAGCGATATGGCTTTGTATGTGGTGGACGCGCGCGAACCGGTGTTGAACAAATATAAAGACGAGCTGACCGTGCTTTCGTGGTGCGCCAAACCCGTGATGCCTGTGTTCAACTTTATCGAAGGGCAGGATTTAAGCGAATGGACAACCATGCTGGCACGGCGCGGGCTGCATGTTTACAGCGGTTTTGATACCGTTGCCTTTGATTTTGAGGGAGAAATCCGCTTGTGGGACAACCTCGCCACCATGCTGCCGGAGCGCGATACACTCGACCGTTTGATGGGGATGCGCCGTCGTGAATGGCAAAAGCTCGACAGCGATGCCAAACACGATATCGCCCATTTTCTGCTCGATGTCGCCGCGTATAAACAGGAAATCGACGAAGACGATAACCCCGAGCCGGTATTGCAAACCATGCAGGCCGCTGTGCGCCAGTTGGAACGCCAGCTTCAGCAGCAGTTATTCCAAACCTACCGTTTTTACCACAGCGAAATCGACACGGGCGAATGGGCATTGAAAGAATTCCGCCAAGACCCGTTTGATGCGGATTTGCTCAAAGAATACGGTATCCGCACCGGCACGGGCGCGGCCACGGGCGCGTTAATCGGCTTAGGTGTGGACATGGTAACGCTGGGCGGTTCGCTCGGTTTGGGTACGGCCATCGGTGGTGTGCTCGGCGGTGTGCTGCCGAATATGCAAACCATCAGCGATAAATTATCCGGGATCCAAACGCTGCATATCGACCCTGAAACCATCACATTACTGGCCGCCCGCGCTTTGGATTTGCTCAATGCGCTGCAAAAACGCGGCCATGCGGCGCAAGCCCAGATTCAGATGCTGAGCGGCAAAACGCCGTGGCAGCCTTCCAAACTGCCGTCTGAATTGAACAAAGCCAGAAGCCAGCCGAAATGGTCTGCTTTGAACACGCATTTGCCGGAGCAAAGCAGGCGCGAGCGGGCGGAAGCCGTTTCGGGATTACTGCGCCATTTACAGAAATAGCACCCATCGGATATGCCGAAGGCCGTCTGAAAATTTCAGACGGCCTTTGAGTCTTCCAAATCGATTTCTAATGCCAAACTACCAACACGGTACACAACGCATACCAATTTATCCGAATTATTTGCTGAAAAACTGTCTACTCAAAACCACACTGTTTCCTGTTATTAAAAAACAACATTTAAGGCTGCTGCACCTGTCCATATCATGACAACTTAATTACCATGTTTATTAAAATATTTTCAAAAGTTCCAACTGAAAAACCAACTCTTTATTTTTAAAAGATATTCTATAAATTTAATGATGAAATAAATTTAACAGCCAATATCAACAAATTCATCACATATCGAACAAATACGAAAAAATACGAACATAAAAATTCAAATAAATTCTTTTTATTGTTGCTTTCACAAAAAAAGCAGAAAAAATTTACCGATAATGTTTGACACAGCAAATAAAAAAATGCACAATAGCACCCGTTGAGTTGCTTGATGCAGCTTGATTTTTCTCCTCTATTTCTCCTTTGTAGACTTGGCACACATTCTTACGGATGTGTGCATTTTTTTATCCTCAATATTCAATTGAGATTCATTTTCAAACAAAAACGAATCTCAAAACAACAATTGGCTATGGTACAAATTGATTTTCCGGTCATGCCGCTTATCTCTACCCATTACCTGAAACTGCCTGATTTACACCAGGCGGCAACATCAGTCCGATTTGGAAAAATGCCGGAACGGCAGGCAAGGATATTATGAAGTCCAACTCTTTTTAACAGTTTTTATTGAAATAAAGTTACAAATATTAAATTGATTACAAAAATTTAAGTAATAAAACAAGTAAAATTGTTGACGGAATCCGTGTAAATAGGCATAATCGGTTTCGTTATTTGGTCTCAACGATCAATTAATAGTTTCTCCTCTATTTCTCCTTTGTAGACTTGGCACACATTCTAACGGATGTGTGCATTTTTTTATTCATTTTTAATCATTGTTATAATATTTCAAAAAATTTTAAGAAACTACTCCAAGTCCAGCAGCATTTCTTCTTTTACTTCTTCCATGACTACATAACTTCTGCTTTCTGCAGCTGCAGGCAACTGCAGCAGAATATTGCCCAGCATATCCCGATAAGCCGACATATCGGGCAAACGGACTTTAATCAGGTAATCGTATTCTCCGGAAACCAAATGACATTCCATAATTTGGGGAATCATAGCCACTTCGCGACGGAAATCTTCAAAAATATTGCCGGATTTTGAGCGCAGCTTCAGTTCGACAAAAACCAAAAGGCTTTTACCTAAAGCATGCGGATTAAGGCGCGCATGATATCCGCTGATCACTCCCTCTCTTTCCAAACGCCGCACGCGCTCGGTAACCGGGGTGGTCGACAAGCCTACTTTATCGGCTAATTCCGTCATCGGAATACGGGCATTCTGCTGCAAAAGCTTTAAAATTTTGCGGTCTGTTTTGTCTAATTCTTTCAATTTGGTTTTTCACTTTTTATCCGAATAAAAAAACATAATAACCATTTTTATAGGCTAAATAAAGTGAAACCCACTGTAAGATTTTAATTAGACTTCTCTATTTCACTATGATTACAAACAGGGGCAGGTAAATGGATGTTATTGTGTTGGGTTCGGGCGTAGCCGGCGTTTCCACCGCTTGGTTTTTGGCTAAAGCAGGCCATCGGGTTACCGTTATCGACCGCGCGGATGCCGCCGCGATGGAGACCAGCTTTGCGAATGCCGGACAGCTCTCTTACGGCTATACCACACCGTGGGCCGCACCGGGCATACCTGCCAAAGCAGCCAAATGGATGTTGAAGAAACACTCTCCGCTGATTTTCCGCCCCGACGGCAGCCTGTGGCAGCTGCAATGGCTGCGTCAAATGCTGTCCAACTGCAATAACGAAAAATACCACATCAATAAAGAACGGATGGTACGCATTTCCGAATACAGCCGCGAAATGTTCCGCTGTTTCGAAGCCGAAACCGGCATCACCTTCGAAGGCCGCAATAAAGGTACGCTGCAGATTTTCCGTTCACAATACGAAGTACAGGCTGCAGCCAAAGACATTGCCGTCTTACAGGAATACGGCGTGCCCTACCAAATGCTGACGCCGGAGCAATGTCTCGCATTCGAACCTGCATTAAAAAACGCGCTGCACAAAATTGCCGGCGCGCTACATCTCCCCAACGATGGCACGGGTGACTGCCATCTGCTTACCCAACGTTTGGCCGGATTATGCGAAAAAAACGGCGTATCGTTTGAATTTAACCGCCCTATCGAGCGTTTTGAAACCAACGGCAACACCTTGCGCGCGGTTTACGCTGGCGGGCAACGCTTTGAAGCCGACGTATTCGTGTGTGCCTTGGGCAGCTTCAGCCGTCCCGTTATGCAGCAGTTGGGGTTAAACCTGCCGATTTATCCGGTGAAAGGCTATTCATTAACCGTACCGATTACCGACGAATCGGCCGCACCGGTTTCCACCATTATCGATGAAACCTATAAAGTCGCCATTACCCGCTTCGACCAACGCATCCGCATCGGCGGCATGGCGGAACTGTCGGGCTATGAAATCAAGCTGTTACCGCAACACCGCGAAACACTTGAGCTGGTGGTTAACGATTTATATCCCCGCAGCGGTGATTTGACGCAAGCCTCTTTCTGGAGCGGTTTGCGCCCGATGACGCCTGACAGCACGCCGATTGTCGGTGGCGGCACCCGCTTTGACAATTTGTTTATGAACACCGGACACGGCACATTGGGCTGGACCATGTCGCTCGGCTCGGCCAAAATCGCCGCCGACTTAGCCTGTGGTTTAACACCCGAAGTCCGTAGCGACGATTTGAACCTTTCCCGCTATAACTGATAAATCCCCAGACTGTTTCACTGTTTTACGATACGGCAAACAGACGGCTTCAATATCGGGCTGCTGTTTTTCAGACGGCCTCGATAACAAGCGCGGACTTCACATAACCGCAACCGGCCGATTGCCCTATCCGACAATCAACATCGGTTTTACAATAACGGCTTAAACAGATACCGTTTGGCCGTCTGAAAATTTCAGACGGCCTCCTGAAGACCCAAGGAACCTTATGCGCCCTTTAAACGCCCAAATCCGATTGGATTATTTACGCGAAAACTATCAAACGCTCAAAGCCATTCACGGCAACAAATTACTCGCTGTCGTTAAAGCCGACGCTTACGGACACGGCGCCGTGCGTTGCGCACATGCATTGGCAGACCTTGCCGACGGTTTTGCCGTCGCCACCATTCACGAAGCCGTAGAACTGCGTGAAAACGGCATTACCCAACCCATCCTGCTGCTTGAAGGCGTTTTCGAAGCCGCCGAATATGCTTTGGTAGACCGACACCGCCTCTGGCCGGCCGTGTGCAGCCAATGGCAGCTTGAAGCATTGGCCGCCCACAATTGGCAAAATCCGGTCAAAGTATGGCTCAAAATGGACTCAGGCATGCACCGCGCCGGCTTCTTTCCGCACAACTACGCTGCCGCCTATACCGCACTGAAACAGCAAAAAGCCGTCGACAGCATTGTCAAATTCACCCACTTCGCCTGCGCCGACGAAACCGACAACGGCATGACGGAAATGCAGATCGAAGCCTTTGATCTCGGCTGCGAAGGCTTGGCAGGCGAAGAAAGCATGGCCAACTCCGCCGCCATCCTTGCCCACCCTGCCGCACGGCGTGATTGGGGGCGAGCCGGCATCGCCCTGTACGGTGTCGACCCGTTCGGCAAAACCGACCCGCGCCTGAAGCCGGTCATGCGGCTCAGCACACGCGTGTTCGGGGAACGCGTTTTGCAGCAGCACTCACCCGTCGGCTACGGCGCTGCGTTTTACACCAGCAAATCCACACGCGTCGGCCTGCTTGCCTGCGGCTATGCCGACGGCTACCCGCGCCGTGCCGAAACCGGTACGCCCGTTGCCATTAACGGACACCGCAGCCGCGTCATCGGCCGTATCTCTATGGACATGATGACGGTCGAACTCGACCCTTCGCACGAGGGCTTGGGTAACGAAGTGGAACTGTGGGGCGACACCGTCAATATCAACGAAGTGGCCGCCGCCGCAGGCACGATTGCCTATGAAATATTGTGCAACGTGAAGCGCGCCAAATTTACTTACTACGAATAATCTCAAGGCCGTCTGAAAGTGAGTCGTGCGAGTTTCGCTAAAACTCGTGTGACTCACTTTCAGACGGCCTTTACTGATAATTTTTGCTTTTTGAATAATCACAATACAAAGGGGAAACGGAATGAAAAACCACACAGAACAATCAACGGTTGCATTATTCATTGATGCCGACAATGCTCCAGCTAAAAAAATTGAATTTATAATTAATGAATTAGCGAGCTATGGCTCGGTGATGGTCAGAAAGATTTATGGCAACTGGAAAAAAGAAAGTTTAAAAGGATGGGAAGGGATATTATTAGATTACGCTTTAGCTCCCGTACAACAATTTGATTACACATCAGGAAAAAATGCTACTGATATGGCAATGACAATCGATGTTATGGATTTACTGTTCCAAGGAAAAATAGATGTGTTTTGTATTGCTTCTTCAGATAGTGATTTCACACCGTTAGCTATGCGTATCAAGATGGAGGGTAAACAAGTAATTGGTTTTGGCGAGAGAAATAAATCGTCCAAGGCTTTGGTTGCTGCATGTAACAAATTTTTATTTCTAGATGACAGTCATGAATTAACACAAGAAGCAGGAATCCGTAGGAAAACAGGAGCAGAATTAAAAAGCAATACTTCATTAATGAACCTATTACGCGATGCCATTGCCCATTGTCGCGATGAAGATGGCTGGGCAGGTTTGAATGAAGTAGGAAAAATTATCAATAATCAGTCATCATTTGATAGTAAAAACTATGGGTATTCCAAGTTAAGTGATCTTGTCAAAGCGATTGATATATTTGAAACAAAGCTAGCTGAAAACCGCTCACAAATATTTGTACGCAATAAAAGAGATAAATCCCCCAAGGTAATTTAACCGCATATTCACAAAAATACACAAAGAGGAAAGAGCAAAAATTATGAACGAAAACCAATCCCTCACCTTAGCAAAACAACTGATTGCCGAAGCTTCGGTAACGCCCGACGATAAAAACTGCCAACGTATTCTGGCAGAACGCCTGCAAAAAATCGGTTTTACCGTTGAAGAAATGCACTTCGGCGACACCAAAAACATCTGGGCGCGCCGCGGCAGCGAAGCACCGTTGATCTGCTTTGCCGGACACACCGACGTCGTGCCCGCCGGTCCGTTGGAGCGTTGGACTTCACCGCCGTTTGAACCGACCGAACGCGAAGGCCGTTTATACGGGCGCGGCGCAGCCGACATGAAAACCAGCATCGCCTGCTTTGTTACCGCTTGCGAACGTTTTATAGCCGCCAACCCCGACCACAGCGGCAGCCTGGCCTTTCTCATCACCTCCGACGAAGAAGGCGACGCGCACGACGGCACGACCAAAGTCGTTGATGTCCTGAAAGCACGCGGCGAATTAATCGATTACTGCATCGTCGGCGAGCCGACCGCCGTCAACGGATTGGGCGACACCCTGAAAAACGGCCGCCGCGGTTCGCTGTCGGGCAATCTGACTGTTAAAGGCAAGCAGGGCCACATCGCCTATCCGCATTTGGCCATCAATCCCGTTCATACCGTTGCTGCGGCATTGGCCGAATTGACCGCCACCGAGTGGGACAAGGGCAACGATTATTTCCCGCCGACCGGCTTCCAAATTTCCAATATCAACGGCGGCACCGGTGCCACCAATGTGATTCCCGGCCTTTTAAACATCAAATTCAATTTCCGTTTCTCCACCGAATCCAGCGAAAGCGGCTTGAAACAGCGCGTGCATGATATTCTCGACAAACACAATGTTACCTACGATTTGGAATGGTCATGCTCCGGCCAACCGTTTCTCACCCAAGCCGGTGTGCTGACCGACGTAGCCAGAGCCGCCATTGCCGAAGTGTGTGGTATCGAATCCGAACTTTCCACCAGCGGCGGCACGTCGGACGGCCGTTTTATCAAAGCCATTGCCACCGAGCTGATCGAGTTGGGCCCCAGCAACGAGAGCATCCACCAAATCGATGAAAATGTTTTGTTGGACGATATTCCCAAGCTTTCCTCCATTTACGAAGGCATTATCCGACGCCTGCTCAACGCTTAAACCCCAGAGGCCGTCTGAAAATTTCAGACGGCCTCTGTCTTGAAAAGATAAAACATTGTGGCACAATCGCGATATATGACAAATAAAACGGTTTGCCTGTACAAAAGCAGTAATCTCAAACCCAAGCCGTTTGTTTGCATAACCATCGCAATCCCGCGTTTCTCCAACCCGATATAAGGAGTTTTATCATGAGCTTTATTCTGACCAGCCCCGAATTCAAAGACGGTGATCTGCTTGATGTCTCCTATCAGGCCGACAAAGAAAACCAATCTCCGGCGCTGAATTGGACCGAACCGCCGGCAGGCACCAAAAGCTTTGCCGTCGCCATGCACGATCCTGATGCACCGACCGGCGGCGCAGGTTGGTGGCACTGGTTTGCCGTAGGCATTCCCGCTTCTTTCCGCGGCTTGGAGCGTAACGCAGGCAAAGTCGGAGGCGGCAACCTCCCCGAAGGTGTGCGCCAACTGCCGAACGATTGCAGCGATTTGGGCTACATGGGCTGCTATCCGCCAGTCGGCGACCCGCCACACCGCTACATCTTCACCGTTTACGCGCTCGATTGCGAAATGCCGGAGATTCCGGAAAACGCCACCACCGGCATGGCCGGCTTTGTGATTCACAGCCATGTATTGGGCAAAGCCCAGCTTACCGCACGCTACCAAAGAACCTGATTCTTCCCGAAAACAAAAATGCCGTCTGATTCAGACGGCATTTTTTCTATACGGCAAACCTTATTTGGCAGCTTCCAAAGCTTGGCTCAAATCAGCCAGCAAATCGTCGATGTGCTCGATACCGATACTGAGGCGGACCATGTCTTCGCCCACACCGGCCGCCGCCAATTCGTTCGCATCCAACTGACGGTGCGTGGTTGTCGCAGGATGGCAGGCCAAAGATTTTGCATCGCCGATATTCACCAAACGCAGGAACAGCTTCAAAGCGTCGATAAATTTCGCACCGGCTTCGCGGCCGCCTTTAATACCGAAGCTGAGCAGGCCGGAAGCTTTACCGTTGTAATCACGGTCGATCAGGGCTTTGTACGGACTATTGTCCAAAGCCGGATAGTTTACCCAAGCCACTTGCGGATGGTTTTGCAGGAATTGCGCCACTTTCAACGCGTTTTCGCAATGACGCTCCATACGCAGCGCCAACGTTTCCAAGCCTTGCAGCAACAGGAACACATTCATCGGGCTGATGGCCGCGCCGGTATTGCGCAAAGGCACTACGCGCGCACGGGCGATATAGGCTGCCGGGCCGAAATGTTCGCAATAGTTTACTCCGTGGTAAGACGGATCAGGTTGGTTGAACACTTTATCAAAACGCGGATTGCCCGCCCATTGGAACTTACCGCCGTCGATAATCGCACCGCCGATGCTGGTACCGTGTCCGCCGATATATTTGGTCAAAGATTGAACCACAATATCCGCACCATGTTCGATCGGACGGAACAGAGCCGGAGAAGGCACGGTATTGTCCACCATCAACGGCAAGCCTTGTGCATGCGCCGCTTCGGCAAAAGCCTTGATGTCGATCACGTTAATCGCCGGATTGCCGATGGATTCGCAATAAACCAAACGCGTACGCTCGTCGGTATTCGCCGCAATCTGCTCAGGCTTGTCCGGATCAACAAAACGCACTTCAATACCTTGACGCGGCAGGCTGTGGGCAAACAGATTATATGTGCCGCCATACAGCGTTTTGGTCGCGATAATGTTGTCGCCCGCTTCCACCAAAGTCTGCACGGCATAAGTAATCGCCGCCATACCGCTGGCCACGCACAATGCCGCAATACCGCCTTCCAATTGCGCGACGCGCGCTTCCAAAACGGCAGTGGTCGGATTCATGATGCGGGTATAGATATTACCGGCCACATTCAGGTTAAACAGATCGGCACCGTGCTGGGTATTGTCGAAGGTGTAACTGGTGGTTTGATAAATCGGCACGGCTGCCGCTTTGGTGGTCTGCTCCGGTTCGTAACCGGCGTGCAGGGCGATGGTTTCGGGTTTCATGATTTCTCCTGTTTCGCAATCTTGCTTCAAAGCCCGTATTATATAGCGAATAAGGCGGTTTTTGATATACGCTGCAAATACACTTAAGCAGGCAAAAATGGATCAGGCCGTCTGAAAAAACCGATTATTTTTCAGACGGCCTGATCTATAAAAGCTGACTAATCCCTTTATGACACTTCAATCCGAATCACGCGACAAGCCGCCTCCAACTCCCGTTTCATCTACCTCTGCGATATGAAAAGGCCATCTGAATTTTCAGACGGCCTCACCTGATCAATCAAACTGCAATCCGAATATAAAATTCAGCTTCTACTTTTGTATTTATCAAACCGTTTTCATATCCAACAGGCCGTCTGAATTTTCAGACGGCCTTTACGTCAATATATGCGGTTTGTTATCAACACAAACATTTAACTGTGAATGCACCGCTTATCAAGCAGATTCCCGAAAACGGTGTGTTTAAAACGCCTCGCCCACTTTCACGCCGCCGGCAGTATCTTTCGGCGTGGCCAGTTTGGCCGTCGCGGCTTGAGCTGCTTTGAATTCGGGCGTTTCCATCACGGCGGCGGCTTGTTCGGCGGGCAGGGTATTGGCCATGTATTGCCAGCGGTCGGCCAATGCGGGGTTAGCCGGAATCACAAAGCCTTCGCGCAATTCGTCGACCAAATCGGGGCGGTTGCACACCAGCACGATGTCGCAGCCGGCATCAAACGATAATTTTGCCCGCTCTTTGATGCCGCCCGCTCCGCACGCGCCTTCCATAGTGAGGTCGTCTGAAAAAATCACGCCGTTGAAGCCGATGTCTTCACGCAGAATATCTTTCAGCCATTTGGCCGAAAAGCCCGCCGGTTGGCTGTCGACTTGCGGGTAAACCACATGAGCGGGCATCACGGCCGCCATGCCTGCCGCGCTCATGCGGCGAAAGGGCACGATGTCGGCGGCTTCCAATTCGTTCAAACTGCGGTCGTCTTGTGGCAAAACGTGGTGGCTGTCGCCTTCGACGAAACCGTGGCCGGGGAAGTGTTTGCCACACGATTTCATGCCGCCTTTGTTTAAGCCTTTCTGCAAAGCCAGCGCCAGCTCGGTAACGATTTCAGCCTTGCCGTGGAAACTGCGGTTGCCGATTACGGCGCATTGACCCCAGTTTAAATCCAGCACGGGTGTGAACGACAAATCCACGCCGCACGCGCTCAATTCGGTTGCCAACACCCAGCCCACCTGCTCGGCCTGCGCTTTGGCCACTTCGGGGCTTTGCGTATCCCAAATTTCGCCGAGCACATTCATGGCGGGCAAGCGGGTAAAGCCGTCGATAAACCGCTGCACGCGCCCGCCTTCATGATCGACCGCGATAATCAGTTCGGGAGAGCGCAATGCTTTGATTTCGCTTACAAGCTCTTTAAGTTGGGCAACGTTTTCAAAATTGCGGCGGAACAAAATCACGCCGCCGACGGCAGGGTCGAGCAGGCGTTGTTTTTCTTCGTCGGTGAGACGGAAGGCGTGGACATCGGCCATCACGGGGCCGCGCGGGATAATGGGTTTGGTCATAAGTTTTCTCAACAAATAGGGAAGGTGGTGCGGAAAAGAAAAGATTATACAAGACTGAAACGGCAGGCAGTAGGCGTATGTTGCCGATGCGGTTAGGTTTATATAGTTTGCGTTTATATAGATAGGCCGTCTGAAAAGCAGGTTTTCAGACGGCCTCAATTAAGCATCAGCCGTTTTACTCGGCCAGCCAAGCCATGGCTTCGATTTTGTGGCCGTCCAAATCGCGCACAAAGCAGCCGTAATATTCTTTGCCGTAATGCGGGCGCGGGCCGGGTGCGCCGTCGTCTTTCGCGCCTGCGGCCAAAGCCGCTTGATAAAAGGCATCGACTTCTTCGCGGGTTTCGGCATAAAACGCGATGTGTACGCCGTTGGCGGTTTGCGCGGGCTGGCCGTCGCATGGCGCCTGAATCCAAAATTCAGGATAGGCGCGACCGTAAGCCACGGCTTGATGTTCGCTTAAATCCAAAGTCCGTCCGATGCCGAGGGAAGCCAGCACTTTGTCGTAAAACGCCACCGCTTCTTCAAAACGGTTGGTACCGAGCGATACGTGGGAAAGAATGCTGGGATTGGCAGACATGATTGTGTTCCTTTCTAAAGGTCTAAAAGGTTGTGCCAAAAGATTTCAGATGGCCTCTTGAGGCCGTCTGAAAATCATGCGCATAAACAACACGGTCAATATGACAATATTCGTTTACTGTAAGTTCAGGGCCAAAAATACCGTGTCGTTTCCGCGCTGAACCAATAACGGAATATTTTTACCGGCACTTTCCATTGCTGCACGGAATGTGGCTTCGTCTTCAACATTGATTCTGCCGACCGACAAAATCAAATCGCCGCGACGCAAACCTGCACGCGCGGCCGCACCTTCCGCCCTCAACACCACCAAACGGCGACCGCCCGATGTTTCGCGCGTATGCAGCGTCAAGCCGGTATTTTCAATCGAAAACGACTGAATATTTTGCGGATTGGTCTGACTTTGCGGATTGGCTTGACCCTCGTTTACGGTGGCGGTAGTCGAACCCAAACGGACCTTAGCCTCCAAATCTTTACCTTTACGCCAAATACCCAAAGTCACTTCTTTGCCCGGCTGCATCGATCCGACCATCACCGGCAGATCGCTGGAAGCGCGCACCACTTCGCCATCCACGCTGCGTACAATATCGCCGACCTGCAAACCTGCCTGCGCGGCCGGACTGCCCGGCAACACTTTGGCGATCAGCGCACCGGTCGCTGCGTCCAAGCCGAACGACTTGGCCAAGTCGTAAGAAACTTCCTGAATTACCACGCCCAATTGGCCGCGTTGTACTTTACCGGTAGTCTTCAGCTGATCGGCCACGTTCATGGCCACATCAATCGGAATGGCAAAGGAAATGCCCATAAATCCGCCGCTGCGGCTGTAAATCTGCGAGTTGATACCGACCACTTGGCCTTTCAGGTTAAACAGCGGGCCGCCGGAGTTGCCTGGGTTGATGGCGACGTCGGTTTGGATAAACGGCGTGTAGTTTTCGTTCGGCAGGCTGCGGCCTTTGGCGGATACGATGCCTGCGGTCACGCTGTTATCAAAGCCGAACGGCGCACCGATGGCGGCCACCCATTCGCCCGGTTTCAAATCTTTGGCGTTGCCCACTTTGATCACAGGCAGGTTTTCTGCTTCGATTTTCAACAATGCAACATCAGACTGCTGATCCGAACCGATCAGTTTGGCCATGTATTCGTGTTTGTCGTTCAGCATTACCTTGATTTGGTTCATGCCCGCAACCACGTGCGTGTTGGTCAGAATATAGCCGTCGGGGCTGATGATAAAGCCCGAACCGAAGTTCAATTCGCCATCGTCTTCCTGCTGCGGCATTTCGGGCATATTCGGCACTAAGCGTTTGAAAAACTCGTAAAACGGATCATTATCGGAAAATTGGTTCAAATCAATGCCGTCTTCCTGCTCGGCAACGCTGGTCGGATATTTGATTGCCTGGATGTTGACCACCGTACGGCCTTCCTGCTCCACCAGCTTGGTAAAATCAGGCAGCAACATGCTGATTTTACCGTTATCGGTTTCGGCTTCCACCGATTTGACCAAAGTGCTTTCCTGCTTTTTGCTCAAAATTTCGGCTTTATCACAACCGCTCAAACCGGCCGCTACAACGGCAGCTGTCAATACAGCGATATATTTAGGCATTTTGTTCACAGGGGTTTTCCTTAATGAAATGATAATATAATGACGTTATTCTTAAGCAGAGGGAATTGTAAAAGAAAAAATCGTTTTATGCACGAAAACCGAAAAATTAAATGCTTGCCAAACAACATCTTTACATTTTTTTAAATAGATTTTCAGACGGCCTGTCATCAATCGGCGCAAGCGTTTTTCCGTCTGACCGCCCATAAAACATACCCCAGCTCATTAAACAGTTAATATTGTTTTGGCAGGGTATTCGCACAGATCGTTAATCAGGCAGCGTTCGCACAACGGCTTCTGTGCTTTGCAGGTGTAGCGTCCGTGCAGAATCAGCCAGTGGTGGGCATCCATCAGAAATTCTTTCGGTACGAATTTCATCAGCTTATCTTCAACTTCGCGCACATTTTTACCCGGGGCGATTCTGGTTCGGTTCGACACGCGGAAAATGTGCGTATCCACCGCCATCACCGGATGTCTGAACGCCGTATTCAACACCACATTCGCCGTTTTTCTGCCCACGCCGGGCAAGGCTTCCAAGGCTTCACGGCTTTCCGGCACTTCGCCGTTGTGCCGTTCCAAAAGAATACGGCAGGTTTCGATAACGTGTTTGGATTTGGTTTTATACAAACCGATGGTCTTGGTGTATTCCATCACGCCTTCCAAGCCTAAATCCAGCATGGCCTGCGGATTGTCCGCAACGGGAAACAGTTTGGCGGTGGCTTTGTTCACGCCCACGTCCGTGGCTTGCGCCGACAGCAACACGGCAATCAGCAGCTCGAAAGGGCTGTTGAAATTCAATTCGGTGGTCGGATGCGGATTGGCCTCGCGCAAACGCTCGAAGATTTCTTGACGGATTTGTTTGTTCATAATGAATGGCGGAATTAAATTTTCAGACGGCCTCAAATTCTAAAATATCCGCCGGAAAAAACAATAAAACTTTTTTATCCGGCAGTTTGACTGCGGCAGGCCGTCTGAAATAATGAATAAGCGGGCTGTCCAAGAGTGTTACCACCATCCTTCAAACCAGCCTGTTTCTTTGGGTCTGCCGCCGGATGTGCCGTGTTGTTGCCCGCGCATCTTGCGGCGGTAATCCCACGGTGCTTCGGGCGCATGGCTTTTCCACAAGCCCAACTTTTTCGCTCTGGCCTGCGATTCGGCATAAGCATATTCGGCAAACACGGCTTTGCCCTGTTTCTTTTTGGCAATGGAAACATAATGCCAGGCATGGCCTTTTTTAATCATGGCCAAATTTACGTCATAGCCGCGCAAAACGATACGCGCCACTTCGCGCTGATAACGGTCTTTTTCATAAACGGTTACGTCTACGGTTTTGCCCTGCACTGCCGAACGCAAAACATTGCGCGACTCCGTACCGTATTTTTGCTGCAATTCCGGCGCATCGACATACGCCAAGCGCACTTTGTGTTTGCGTCCGTTGCCGTCCCTGATCTGCACGGTATCGCCGTCATGCACCGCCACGACTTTACCGCTGTATTGAACGGCTTGTTCTGCCGTCGGCGGCCGCTCGCCGGTATATTGTTCCCACACATATTCCGCCACCTGTTCGGCAATATACGAACCTATTTCCAGCCATTCCGGTTTTTCGGCCGCACTGAACGCAGGCAGCAGGGCAATCGGCAATACGGTCAATATCCGCTTTTTCATACGTTTCCAAAATCAGAAAGGCCGTCTGAAAACCGTTTCAGACGGCCTGTTTGGCTGCCAGCCCTATGCAGTTTATTAAACCACGCAAGGCTGAAGCTGCTTATCGTCCAAGCAAACCTCAGTCGCCCGGGTAAATGACTTTCGCACCGTCTTCCGTGCCCAAAACCAATACATCGGCGGCGTTTCGGGCAAAAATGCCGTTTTCCACCACGCCGGTCAGCTTGTTAATTTCGTCTTCCATCGTCAGCGGCAAATTGATGTCCAAACCGTGTACATCGACAATCTGGTTGCCGTTAAACGTGGTAAAACCGACACGCAGCTCAGGCTGCCCGCCCATGGCCAACAGTTTGCGCGAAACCATCGAACGCGCCATCGGCACCACTTCCACAGGCAGCGGGAATTTACCCAAACGCGATACATACTTGCTCGCATCGGCAATACAGATAAATTTCTCGGAAGCGTTGGCAACGATTTTTTCATTCAAGTGCGCACCGCCGCCACCTTTGACCATTTGCAGGGAATGGTTCACTTCGTCCGCACCGTCCACATAAACCGCCAAGCCCATTACATCGTTCAGCGATACTTCGGGAATTTCGTAACGCGCGAGCAGATCGGAAGATGCTTTGGAAGTCGATACCGCACCTTTGATTTTCTTGCCGCTTTTACCCAAAGCTTCGATAAAGAAATTTACTGTCGAACCTGTGCCGATGCCGATATATTCGTTTTCAGGCACAAATTCCACCGCTTTTTCAGCGGCAATACGTTTTAAATCGTCTTGAGATGCCATTTATCTATTCTCCGTAAACCTAATGATGAATCGCCGTATGCTAACACTTTTCAACTGCAAACGCAGCTGCCGCCATTTTTCAGACGGCCTCCAACAACACCACCGCCTGTGCTTCGATGCCCTCTTGCCGGCCTAAATAACCCAAGCCTTCGTTGGTTTTACCTTTAATGTTGACAGAAGATTCCGGCAAACCCAAGTCTGCGGCGATATTCGCACGCATGGCGGGAATGTGCGGTGCCAATTTCGGTTTTTGCGCCACCACCGTCGTATCGACATTCACCACCCGCCAGCCTTCAGCCTGAACACTTTCATAAGCCTTCCGCAACAAAACGCGGCTGTCCGCATCTTTAAACTCTGCCGCCGTGTCCGGAAAATGGCTGCCAATGTCGCCCAAACCTGCCGCCCCGAGCAACGCATCCGTCAGCGCATGCAAAAGCGCATCGGCATCCGAATGCCCCAACAAACCTTTTTCAAACGGAATGGTTACACCGCCCAAAATCAACGGGCGGTTTTCCACCAACTGGTGAACATCGTATCCCTGACCCACGCGAATTTTCATCATCTAAATCCTAAATATCAAATCAAACCGGAAAGGCCGTCTGAAATTTTCAGACGGCTGCCTCATCTTTATTTCAAGCATTCTGCGCCAACAGCAAGCGTACAATCAATTCGTCTTGCGGCAAAGTCAGCTTCAAATTGCGGCTGTCGCCCAACACCAGCAAAGGACGGACTCCCAAAACCTCCACAGCCGACGCTTCATCGGTTACCGACGATAAATCAGGCACAGCCAAGGCGCGTCTCAATAAACCGGCCGGAAACAGCTGCGGCGTTTGCGCCTGCCACAGAGCTTGCCGGGAAACCGTCATTTCCACACACCCTGCCGAATCGGCACGTTTCAACGTATCGGCAACAGGCACGGCCAAAACCGCACCATCAACCGATTCAGAGGCAACAGCCAATAAACGGTCCAATGCTTCTGAGGGCAAACAGCAACGCGCGGCATCGTGTACCAAAATACGGTCGCCCTCTTCAACCAAACCGGCTGCAAACAGAGCATCTATACCGTTGCGTACCGTTTCCGCACGCGTCTCGCCGCCACATTTCAAAATACTGGTTTTTTCAATGGAGGCCGTCTGAAAAAATGCGTCTTCCGGCGACAATACAACCGCAATATGGTCAATCGAACGGTGACGCAGAAAAATATCCAACGTATGCTGCAAAACCGTTTTACCGCCGATTTCCACATATTGCTTGGGCTTTCCCGCACCAAAACGCGCACCGACGCCGGCTGCAGGAATCAATACGATATTTTTCAAACCGATTCTCCCTGCATACCCATACGCCAAGCACATTGACCGTCTGAAGCTTTATCCAAAGCGTCCAAATATGCTTCGTGCAAGGCCAACTCTCCTTCATCGGCGCAAAGGACTTTCAAATATTCGGGTCTCTGCGTTTTCTGCGCCTCCTCACCGGCAGATACTTCATCCTGCAAATTATCCACCAAGCTGAACTGGCCGCGCGTCATCGCCAAATAAACTTCACCCAACAACTCGCAGTCAATTAGCGCACCATGAAAAACACGCTTGCTGCGGTCGATTTCAAAACGGGTACACAATGCATCCAAGCTCGCCTTCTGACCGGGAAACATTTCTTTGGCCATAGCCAACGTATCGGTTACCGTACAGCCCAGTTCCTCAACTGTCGGCAAGCCCATACGGGTAAACTCCATATTCAAAAAGCCCACGTCAAACTTGGCATTGTGGATAATCAGTTCCGCGCCGCGCAGGAAATCGGCAATCCTCCTCCCTACTTCGGCGAAAACCGGTGCATTTTTTTCCTCCAATACTTCGATTGTCAAACCGTGTACGGCTGCGGCTTCTTCCGGCATATCACGCTCGGGATGCACATATAAATGCAAATTATTTGCGGTGAACTGCCTGTTCACCATTTCCAAACCGGCAAACTCTACCAAGCGGTCATCGTTGTTGGCATAAAGTCCGGTTGTTTCCGTATCTAGAATAATCTGACGGTTGCTCATTTCAATTTCATTTTCTACTGGCCAATTCGAACAGAATCATACTAAAAGCCAAAGCCAAAGTAAAAACACACCTGAAAAATCCCTTTCCTCCCCGATATTTCCCATCCGACCCGACTTGATAAACATCAAATTCTTTTATGAAATAAAAATATCTAAAACTTTTTTTATTTTAAAAACATTAGCTTAAATAACATTTCACAAATAATAACAATTATCATTTGCATTATTTTGTTTTTTTCCGTAATATACGCCCAACAGTTACAGACATGCAGTCACAAGGAGACCGAAATGCCTGAAAACATTTTTAAGCAGATTTCCTCCGACATACTCAAACTGCACCAACAAACTGCACACCTGTTCATCGCCATGCAAAGCGGTAAACAACCGGTAATCGAAAAAACAGAATACGTTACTTTCGACGGCAAATACTATATGTTGACGCCGCAAAACCTGCCGGAACAGCAAGCCATCGTATTAATCGAGGCAGAGCAAGAACAAACGCGGCTCAGTTGGATAACCACCAACAAAATTTTAAGCAGACAGGACAACCGCTACAACAACGTCGTCCACTCCCTGCAACGCCGCATAAAACAAACAAAAAAGAATTTACAGCAGTCAGTCGACATGCACCTTTTGGAGCTGACCCCTCAACTCGGAAGACTGATGCTTGATACAGAAAGAGATTTTACGCTTTCACCTTCCGATTTGGTTAAAGCACTCTATCCGGCAGACAATCAAATAAAACACTTAGCCGGTTAAAAAGTTTTGGTAGTGGTTTGTGTTCCTTTTGCGCCCCTTAAATGGGGCGATTTTTTTGCCTAAACGACATGATGGCCGGTACAGTATCGTATCAAGCAGTAATGCCTTTCCTGCACACACATATATAAAGTATATAAACCAGCAATCCGGATAGCATCGATTAATTCGGCACATCTGATCTATCAAGTTTAAAGCGTAAAGAAAGACAAAACCAACTCGTGTACAATGATGCCGTCTGAAAATTTCATACCTCCCCAACACTATTCCATGCAACTACTCAAATATATCCAATCTCAAGGTCTCGGCAGCCGTAAACAATGCAGCCGCTTAATCGAAAACGGCTACATCGCCATCAACGGACAAACCGCCGACAACCCTAAAAGCGAGATTGACCCTGCAACCGTCCTCACCCTGACTGTCGATGACGAACCCATTACCGTTGTTCCCATGCCCTATTTCTATATTCTGCTCAATAAACCGGCAGACTACGAAACCTCGCACAAACCCCAACACTATCCCAGTATTTTCAGTCTTTTTCCCGACCATATGCGGCAAATAGATATGCAGGCGGTAGGCAGACTGGATGCAGACACAACCGGCGTTATCCTGATTACTAATGACGGACAGTTCAACCATCGGGTTACGTCACCGAAACACAAAATACCCAAACTCTATCGCGTCACCCTAAAACACCCTGCTGATGACAGCCTATGCCACATTCTGAAAAATGGAGTATTACTACATGATGACGAAGAAACCGTTTACGCAGCAGAAGCCGTTTTAGAAAATCCGATTACCCTGTTAATGACTATAACAGAAGGTAAATATCACCAAGTAAAACGAATGATTGCCGCCGTAGGTAACCGCGTCGAACAGCTGCATAGAGAGCGTTTCGACACTTGGGATACACACGGATTAAAGCCCGGAGAATGGACGTTTATTCAACCAGCATAAAAAAATCATTTTTTATTTATTAAAATCATAAAGTTATTTAAATAAATAATTTATTTACTAAAATTAACACAAATAATCGGGAACTATTATATAATTCGACCTGTCAGAGCAATACTTACTCTGAAAAGAGTAGGTAGTGAGTAAGACGTTTTCCCCGTAATGTGTTTGGCCATCTATACTTTCCCCTTAGTATAGATGGTTTTTTTTATCTGCAAAAACCGTTTATGTGCTAACAATCATCCCGATTTATTCCGTCGCAAACCGCAAAACCGGCCCGGAAGTCACAAAAACGATTGTTTCTTGACTACACAATACTACATTGCGATATAATCTGGCTTACCATTTTGGACAATACCGTCCGCATTTCCCGATTAACGCTAAACAGATATAAAAGGACCAAATTATGGGCATTAAGGTTGCCATCAACGGTTATGGACGTATCGGTCGCCAAGTATTGCGCGCGATTTATGATTATAAACTGGAAGATCAATTGGAAATTGTAGCCGTCAACGCCAGCGGCAGCATCGAAACCAATGCCCATCTGACCAAATTCGATACCGTTCACGGTCGCTTTGCATCGGATGTCGCCCATGATGAAAAAAACCTGATTATCAACGGCAAAGCCATTCCGTTCTTCTCTACACGCAACCCTGCCGAATTGCCTTGGGCTGATTTGGGCGTGGATTTGGTGATGGAATGTACCGGTGCGTTTACCAGCAAAGCTGCGGCAAAAGTTCACTTGGAAGCAGGTGCCAAAAAAGTTTTGATTTCCGCACCCGGCGGCGATGATGTTGACGCTACCGTTGTTTACGGCGTAAACCACAATGTGCTGACTCCTGAAATGACCGTGGTTTCCAATGCTTCATGCACCACCAACTGCTTGGCTCCTGTTGCCAAAGCATTGAATGACGGCATCGGTATCAGCAAAGGCGTGATGACCACCATCCACGCTTTGACCAACGACCAAACCGTAACCGATGTTCGCCACAAGGATTTGCGTCGTGCGCGCAGCGGTATGGAAAACATGATTCCGACCAAAACCGGTGCGGCAAAAGCCGTAGGTTTGGTACTGCCTGAATTGAAAGGCAAACTGGACGGCCTGGCCATCCGTGTTCCGACCATCAACGTATCTTTGGTTGACTTGAGTTTTGAAGCCAGCCGCGACACTACTGCCGAAGAAATCAACAGCATTGTTAAAGCTGCCTCCGAAGGCGCTATGAAAGGCGTTCTGCACTACAACACCTTGCCTTTGGTTTCTATGGACTTCAACCACACTACCCAAGCCAGCTCTTTTGACAGCACGCTGACCAAAGTAACCAGCGGCAATATGGTTAAAGTATTTGCTTGGTATGACAACGAATGGGGCTTCAGCTGCCAAATGTTGAACACGGCCCGCGCGATGTTCGGTTTGGAAGTACGTCCTTTCAACGCATAAATTTCAGACGACCTAATGCCGTCTGAAAAAAGCCGCGCTATTTCAGCGCGGCTTTTTATTTAAAGACATATCACAGCTCACTGTTCAGCAGTCAGTCCTTAACCCGTCTTTCATTTTGTATGCTGACTTCCTACTAACCCAACACAAACAGCTCCGAACCATATTGTTTCAGCCATTGTTTTGCCGCCAACGTATACGGCGTCGATTGGTTGACTTTATTCCAGAAATCCCTGCTGTGGTCGGGATGCTCCAAATGGCACAATTCATGCACGCAAACGTAGTCGGTCACGAACTCCGGCGCACCAATCAAACGCCAATTCAAACGGATACCGGTCCGACTGCGGCACACGCCCCAAAATGTTTTTGCCGAACTCAACGCCGTTGCCGCCGGATAAAGCCGCAAAGCATCGGCATGAAACTCTAATCTGGGTAACAACTCTTTTTCTGCCTGATCCATCAAAAAACGGCACAACAGCAACTTTTGTTTCGGCCAAGGCAAATCGGGCACATAAATCGCCGAATCCCGATAGGCAATGTGCGGATATTCATGTAATGCCAAAGCACAACGTTGGCCTTTATACCAAATAAATGACGGCATCTGCCCGATTAATTCACGGCTCGGGCAACGCAGTAAAACCCGACGCAAAACATCTTCGTTTTGCCCCAACCAAGATTTCAACTGGGCTTCACTCATGGTTTTCGGTATGCCGACAGACAACCGGTTTGCGGCATGCGGGCGAATAATAATATTTTTCTTGGTATTGCGCTTAAGCAGCAAATCTACCGATTGGCCGTCTGAAAATAAATAAGTGATTATCGACAAAACCGCCACCCTATCGCAAATTTTCAGACGGCCTTTGCCGCTTTCGGCCCGATACCGCTGATCTGCTTCTGCTGCTCTTCAATCCAATGCCCACACTTGGCCATCAACTCTTCCGCCGAACCGGAATCGTGGGCAATTGGTTCTCCGATCACCACAGTAATCTCACCCGGATATTTGAAAAAAGAATTACGCGGCCAAAACTCTCCGCTGTTCAATGCAATCGGCACCATGTCCATCTCAAACATTTTGGCCATACGCGCCGCACCCAGCTTGTATTTGCCACGCTCGCCCGGCGCAACACGCGTACCTTCCGGGAAAATAGCAATCCAAAAACCTTCTTTTTTGCGCGCCAAGCCTTGCTCCATCAGCTGTTTGTTTGCTTCCCTGCGGTTACTTCTGTCGATGCCTATGGTTTTCGCCAGCTTCAATCCCCAGCCGAAAAACGGAATCTTAAACAACTCGCGTTTGGCCACAAAAACATGCAGCGGAAACAGCTCCTGCAAAGCCAATGTTTCCCAGCCCGATTGGTGCTTGCTGCAAATAATGGAAGGCCGGGTAGGAATATTTTCCACACCGATCACGCGGTATTTCAAACCGACTACATTTTTCAGCAGCCACATCAGCAGCAAAGCCCAACAGCGCCCCACTCGGTTTGCGCCTTTGGGTATCAATGAAAACGGAATAATCAGCGTAAATAAAACCAATGTTGCCACCACCAACACCAGCCAATAAATCAAATTTCTGATCAGCAGCATTATGTCTTCCTTTATTTTTCAGACGGCCTTCCGGCTATTCTTCAGAGTCTGATTTATCCTGTACCAAATATTGGGCAAACATCAGCAGGTTTTCAAACACTTCGGTATGTTCGGGCAGTTCGTGACCGTTTTGGTTTAAAGTTTTCGTGCCTTTGCCGGTCAGCACCAGCGCCGGCTTTCCGCCGACTGCCGCAATCGCCTGCAAATCGCGCAAGCTGTCTCCGACCAGCCAAGTCGATTCCGCATCTGCATTAAAACGCTCTAAAATATCGACCACCATACCGGGCTTAGGCTTGCGGCAATCGCATTTATCATCGGCCAAATGCGGGCAAAACCAAATGCCGTCGATGCGTCCGCCGGCCTGCTGAACCAGACGGTGCATTTTGGCATGCATTTCGTTTAAGTCCTGCATGGTGAAATATTTTCTGCCAATTCCCGATTGGTTGGTGGCAACGGCAACCGTGTATCCGGCTTCGGTCAGGAAAGCAATCGCATCCATGCTTCCCTCAATCGGCACCCATTCGTCGACCGATTTCACAAAATCATCGCGGTCATGGTTAATCACGCCGTCTCGGTCCAAGATAATCAGTTTCATCTTATCCGGTCTTCCTTCAACAATTGGTTTTATTCATATCCGTTCGGATTTTTGCTCTGCCAGTTCCAAGCATCGCGCATAATTTCATGCAAATCACGCTTGGCCGTCCAACCCAATTCGGCGGTGGCTTTCACGGTATCGGCATAATAGCTGGCAATATCGCCGTCACGTCTCGGGGAAATAACATAAGGAATATGCACGCCGGAAGCCTGCTCGAAAGCGGACACCACTTCCAAAACCGAACAGCCTATGCCTCTGCCTAAATTATAAACATGCAGACCGCATTGCCCTGACTTGACCTGTAAAGCTTTCAGATGGCCTTCTGCCAAATCCATCACATGAATATAATCGCGAACGCCCGTACCGTCTTGAGTCGGGTAATCACCGCCGAATACGTTTAAATGTTTGAGCTTGCCGACTGCAACTTGGCAGATATACGGCAAAAGATTATTGGGTATACCGTTTGGATTCTCGCCTATCATACCGCTCGCATGAGCGCCGACCGGATTGAAATAACGCAAAATAATCATATTCCAGCGCGTGTCTGCCGTAACGGCATCGGCCAGCATGCGCTCGACCATATATTTTGATGTCGCATAAGGATTGGTAGTCGCACCCGTCGGCATTTGTTCCGTCATCGGCACGGTCTCGGGCAAACCGTAAACTGTGGCAGACGAACTGAATACGAAAGTAAACACGCCGGCACGCTTCATTTCTTCCAGCAGAATCAAGCTGCCCATTACATTATTATCGTAATATTCCAAAGGTTCGCGCACGCTCTCGCCTACTGCCTTCAAACCTGCGAAATGGATAACCGCTTCAATCCGGTGCTCTGCAAATACAGTTTGCAACAGCATTCTGTCGCGCACATCACCACGGTAAAATGCCAAACGCCTGTCCAGCATTTGCTCCAAACGAGGCAGCGCTTTTTCCGAAGCATTGGATAAATTATCCAAAATCACGACTTCGTATCCTGCCTCATGCAACGATACCACCGTATGCGAACCGATAAATCCCAATCCGCCTGTCACCAATATTGCCATTTTATTATTCCGTATCCTGCTCGAACCTATATCAGGCCGTCTGAAAAAATACTAATCAAAACAAACGGCATCAGCCAATGCCCGGCCTGCCTTGTCTTTATCCGATAATATCCGTGCGCACGCCGAAGGCCAGTTTATGCCGACCGTTTCATCATCCCAACGCAGCACCTGTTCCGATTGGGGATGGTAATAATCCGTACACTTATAAACCAACTCCGCCGGCCCGCTACCGATCACGCAAAAACCGTGCGCGAAGCCTTCCGGTATCCACATTTGGCAGCCGTTTTCCGCCGACAACACACCGCCTGCCCACTTACCGAAATACGGCGAAGAGCGGCGCATATCCACTGCCACATCAAACACACTGCCCGAAACCGCCCGCACCAATTTGCCCTGCGGCTGCGTCATCTGATAATGCAGACCGCGCAACACACCTGACTCAGAACGGGAATGGTTTTCCTGTACAAAACGCGACCGGCCGACATATTGCTCAAACCACGCTTCACGAAAGGTTTCCATAAAACAACCGCGTTCATCGGTAAATATTTCGGGACGGAGAATTTTAACATCAGGAATACAAGTATCGATAATCTTCATAGGCAAAATTTTCAGACGGCCTCATTGCGATTTCAGCAAACGCATTAAATATTGTCCGTATTCTTCTCTCAACATCGGCTGCGCCAACTCGGCCAAACGGCCGTCTGAAAGCCAGCCTTTGCGCCACGCGATTTCTTCCAAGCAGGCAATCTGCAGATTTTGCAAACCCTCCACCGCTTTCACAAAAGCCGCCGCCTCATGCAAACGCTCGTGCGTACCGGTATCCAGCCAGGCAAAACCGCGCCCCAAACGCTGTACATGCAGCAAACCCGCTTCCAAATACATCCGGTTGATGTCGGTAATTTCCAGCTCGCCTCGTTCAGACGGCCTGACTTTTTCAGCGAAATCCAACACACGGTTATCATAAAAATACAGACCGGTTACCGCCCAATCAGACTGAGGACAAAGCGGTTTTTCTTCAATGGATACCGCCTTACCCTCGGCATCAAACGACACCACACCGAAACGCTCCGGGTCTTTAACCTGATACGCAAATACCGTCGCCCCCGCCTGACGCGCCGCCGCCTGCTGTAACGTTTGGGTAAACGACCGGCCGTAAAAAATATTGTCGCCCAACACCAAACACACATTATCGTTGCCGACAAACTCCCGCCCGATCAAAAAAGCCTGCGCCAAGCCTTCGGGACGCGGTTGCACGGCATACTCAATATGGATGCCGAAATCCGAACCGTCTCCCAGCAAACGGCGGAAAGCAGCATTGTCCTGCGGCGTCGTAATCACCAAAATCTCGCGGATATCCGCCAACATCAACACCGACAAGGGATAATAAATCATCGGCTTATTGTAAACAGGCAGCAGCTGTTTCGACACGCCGCGCGTTACCGGATACAGCCTCGTTCCCGAGCCGCCTGCCAATACGATACCTTTCATACCCCATCCTTTTCACCGGATCTGCCCTCACGGTATGATCCGTCCAAAACCGACTGCCACCACCATCGGTTATCCAAATACCATTGAACCGTTTTACGGATACCCGACTCAAAATTTTCAGACGGCCTCCAACCCAATTCGCATGAAATTTTAGATATATCCACGGCATAACGCACATCATGCCCCGGCCTGTCTTCGACAAATTCAATCAAATCCGCATACCGATGCACGCCCGCCGGTTTGTCGGGTGCCAACTCCTCCAGCAAAGCACACACTGTCTCCACCACTTCCAAATTGGTTTTCTCGCAACAACCGCCGATATTATAAGTTTCCCCGGACTGCCCCGACTTCAATACCGCATACAAAGCGCGCACATGATCTTCAACATACAGCCAGTCGCGAATCTGCAAACCGTCGCCGTAAACAGGCAGCGGCTTGCCTGCCAGCGCATTCAAAATCATCAACGGAATCAGCTTTTCCGGAAACTGGCACGGCCCGTAATTATTGGAACAATTGGTGATAACCGCCGGCAGCCCGTATGTTCGGCACCATGCGCGTACCAAATGATCGCCCGAAGCCTTTGAAGCCGAATAAGGACTGCTGGGCCGGTAAGGAGAAAGCTCGGTAAACAGCCCGCCGCCATCCGATAAATCCCCATAAACTTCATCGGTGGAAACATGATGGAAACGGAAAACCGCTTTTTTTTCAGACGGCCTCCTGCACCAATACCGGTATACCGCTTCCAGCAAAGTATACGTTCCCACAATATTGGTTTGAATAAATGTCGCCGCTCCCTCAATCGAGCGGTCGACATGGCTCTCCGCCGCCAAATGGACAACGGCATCCGGCTCGTATTCGAACAGTATTTTTTCCACCGCCGGATAATCACAGACATCCGCCTGTACAAACGCATAACGCGGGCTATCCGAAACCGTCGCCAGCGATTCCAAATTGCCCGCATAAGTCAGCTTATCCAAATTCAACACATCATCGCCAGTCTGCGAAACCAGGTATCGGATAAGCGCAGAACCGATAAAACCGGCACCGCCGGTTACCAAAATCTTCATCCGTCAAACACACTCCGGCCGCTACCTAAAGCCCAAATAATTCATTGCAAAATACCGCCAATACCCTTTCAAGCTCCGTATTACCGCGCTGGAAAACTTCGGCTTTAACGAATCCAAACTGTCATTGCGGATCGAGCTGTCAAACCGCAACACATCTTCCAATACAAAAACCGGACGGCTGTGCAAAATACGCAAACCGCAATGCCGGACAAAATATTTCCAATCGTCGGCAGTCACACACGGCCGGGCCGTCATATCCAACAACTTACGCGCACCTTCCAAAGTAATCACATAAGCCACCGTACCGCAGCTGTATTCGTCCCACAAAGTCCCAAACTCAGCCTTGCCGTCCGGCAATTGAAGCACCGCTTTTTTCTTAATCGGCAAACGGCGGTAATGATAAGGCAGCTGCTCTTCCAAAGTCTTCACATAGCCTAAAATCAGCACATCAAAAGGACTCTGCACCATAAGCGATTGCAGCCGTTTTTCATCCAGCATCAAACCGGGATTGCGGAGAAATTTGGCATCGTCTTCCAACACCAAAGCATAATCCAGCCCCTGCTCCGCCATTTCCCGATAAACATGATGATGGCTCAAAGCACAGCCTACTTCTCCGGCAGACAAGCTACGCCGTTTACGCGGTTTTTTATAAACCGGTATTGCAGACAACTTCTCCAATTCCTCCGCCGCCGCGCCACGCATATCCACCGCGTCAACAAAAACCGCGTCTATACCGTGCTCACGGCACAAAGTCTCCATATGCGCGCGTCTGGCGGTCTCGGAAGCAAGGGAAATAATGAAAGTACGTATCATATAGATAACAAGAAAATATTAATAAATAGAATAAAAATACTTATCTTTGATGGAATGGAAAATCTTTTCCCATCTGTTTTTCATACCGACACGGCAAACCGACTTCGTCCAACCGTGCGGAACATGTTCCAGCTTCCGGAAAATGTCTGCAAACAAATAGGCATTCGTATGTACGCAGTCTGCATGCCATGCTTTTTCTTTACCGCAATAATGGGTAATCACAACAGGCACGGTCGCTTTTTCCAAAGGATGCAATTCAAAACCGCTTTGCTTTTTAGCCCGTTTCATCCTGCTTCTCTCGAAAGGCATGAAATTAAAACGACAATCCAAAAACTTAACTTTATCTTTAAAAATCCCGTTCAAAATATCTTGATCTTGATATTGGATTACATCTCGATACCCGCCCAGCCACGCCAAGGTTTTGGCAAATACATCATAGTCACGCCATTTGCCCAAATCCATTAACAGCACTCCGGCATTGAAATAATAATCCTGCTCCTGCAAGCCTATTTTATTTTTATAGCCCGGCAATTCGAATTCGACATAAGGATCAAAACACGCTCCGACATATCTGCCCTCTAAATCCGTTTCCCACAACGGCTGCAGGCTGCCGGTTACCAAAATATCCACGTCCAGATAAAGTGCCCGATCTATATCCTGTAAATATTCGGCCACTTTCAGCCTTGCATAACTCGCAATCGAAATATAATCAATGGTTTGAGGCATTTGAATAAAGTCATTTTTATCTACCTGAACAAAGCTGACCGAACAACCGCGGCTGCCTACCAATTGGGAAACCGCTTCCCGGCTTTCTGCGGAAATCCCCAAATCCAATATATAAAAATCAATTTCGGCATTTTGATTGTGCATCAAAATACTGAATATGGTAACGCCCAAATAGGAGGCATAATTGTCGTCGCTTGCAAATACGATATTCATGTCTGCACCTGCTTAAATAATCTTTTTATATTTCCACGGCCGTAAAAATTTTTTACAAATCTTACTGAATTGCTTGCTGCTTAAAAACGGATGTTTCCTTATCCCAAAATCAAATAAGTCAACCAGCCTGTATCGGGGCAACGACATATATATTACATATAGGATGTTTTGAAACAGCTTGTCTTTTTCTTCTGAAAAACCTGCCATGCGGTTTATTTCCAATTCCAAATGTTTTACATCATGATAGGCAGGTACGGCAGGTAGAACGCAACGGACATTTTCCGACACTAAAAAATTGGCGATACACTCTTTCCTGATTTTGCTGGCAGTTTCAAACTGCTTATCAAAAAACTGCGACGATGTTTGGGTTGAATGCAACCGGTAATAAGCCAAAGGGCTGTGATAGTTGTGAAGTTTGCCTACCTTACTGATATCAACCCAAAGCTTGAAATCTTCCGCGCACTGATAGTTTTCGTTATATCTAATCGCAAATTCGGAAAAAACTGTCCTTCTGATCAAAGCCGAAGTATGCGACATCACATTGCCGGAAGAAATCATCGCTTTGATAATATCTTCATGCAAAATCGGCATATCATTCCAACCCAACCAACCGTTTCTCTTAAATACTTCGGCCAATTTTCCATCTTGAGCCATACAGATCAAAGGGCTGCTGACCGCTAAAATATCAGGTGAAGCCTCCATGATTCCCAATAATGTTTCAATCCATTCCGGCATCGTAATATCGTCTGAATCGGTACGGGCGACATATTCTCCGTTTACATGCGCCAAACCGATATTGGCAGACTTAATGATGCCCAGATTGGTAGGATTATGAATCACTTTCAACCTGCGGTCTTTTTGTGCCAAGCCGTCTAATAATTTGCCTGTTTGGTCTGTTGAGCCGTCATCAACAACAATAATCTCCAATTCGGGATAAGTCTGGTTCAAAACAGCCGTAACCGATTCTTCGATATAAGCCTCAACATTGTATGCCGTGATCAACACGGAAACTAACGGCATCCGCTTCATGGTATCGATACCTTTTCCATTAAATAAATGCTTACTTGAATAAGACTGTTTTACTGTTTCGACTTATCCGGTAGTGATTTAATCTACGCTTAAATCTCTGAAATTCTTTAACAATCTTGATAAAAATATTTTTGCGCTTTTTAACGGTACCCTCGCTTGCCAAACTTGCCTCGAATTCTTTATGCCTTACGGCTCTGTCTGCTTCCAAACCGCTGTTTAAAATGCTGTTTTCCTGATGATATTGCAATTCTTGGACACATAAACCGGGATCTGTTTGGTAAACATTTACCGACTCCTGCTTCATCAATTCGGAAAACAGAATTTCATCTATGGCATTTAACTGTTCCGCCGGCAACAAAGGCAGCCATTCCAATAAATATCGGGCTGTGTTGTGAGGCAATATATATCCGGCCGTTCCATATGTGTTGGACTTCAATATGGGAAAGCACCTACCTTGAAACGCCTGAATGTTTGTTTTCTTCAGCTGCACCGAATGCAGGAAAGTTTCCAACCGAACAACAGCAAGCTGCCTGGCGAATCTCGAATCCAGCCACTCGCTGCCGTTTAGAAAACCACCGGCATTTTCCCCCAATAAAATATCGTCTTCACATATGCAGATATAATCCAAATCGGTTTCGGCACATTTTTTCCACAGCAAAAAATGGCTCATAAAACAGGCTTTTTCGCCTCCCGTCAAATTCGCCGAAGCAAGATTAGGGAGATATTGCTTAATGCAGTTATCCAAATACTCTCCCGGAGTTACCGCATCATAAAATTCAAACGAAATATCATGTTTTGCAAATTCTTTTCGAATGTGCGCCCTTCTCATGTCCGCATTGCCGAGACTTACTACATAAACATTCAAGATTTTCCTACCCTTCCAACCAATCCGACACATTGTTTTACAAATGTGTATAAGGCCGTCTGAAAAATTCAGACGGCCTTATACAAGGTGCAAACTTACTCACCCAGCTTGGCAATGTCCGCCACAGCATTCATCAAATCCGCCAGTTGTTTCAACAGATTCAGGCGGTTTTGTTTTACGGCGGCATCGTCGGCCATGACCATCACATTGTCGAAGAAGGCATCTACTTGCGGCTTCACCGAAGCCAAGGCGGATAAGGCCGTCTGAAAATCTTGGGTGGCTAAGGCGGCTTCGATTTTCGGTTGCAGGGCTTGTGCGGCGGTGAACAGGGCTTTCTCTTCGTCTTGCTGCAACAGGCTTTCGTTTACCGCGCCCAATTCGGCATCGGCCTTTTTGAGCAGGTTTTGCACGCGCTTGTTGGCGGCGGCAAGGGCGGCGGCTTCGGGCAGTTGTTTGAACGCGGCCACGGCTTGCAGTTTGGCGGAAAGATCGTTCAGGCGGCTGGGCTGTTTGGCCAATACGGCGGCGACGATGTCTTGCGGATGGTCGTTTTGCAGCAGCACAGCCAAACGCGCCTGCATGAATTCGGCGACTTCGGCAACGGTGTTGTCGGCGAGTTTGCCTTGCGGGAAGCTGTTGTAGGCCGTCTGAAGCAGGTCGTTGATGTCCAAATCGTGCTGCATCAACATGCGCAAGATGCCCAGTGCGGAACGGCGCAGGGCGTAGGGGTCTTTGTCGCCGGTGGGAATCAGGCCGATGCCCCAAATGCCGACGAGGGTCTCCAGTTTGTCGGCCAGCGCCACGGCGGTGGCGGTTGTGCTTTGCGGCAAGTCGTCGCCGGCGAAACGGGGTTGGTAATGCGCCTCGATGGCTTGGGCGATTTCTTCGCTTTCGCCGTCCAAGCGGGCGTAGTATTTGCCCATGGTACCTTGCAGTTCGGGGAATTCGCCGACCATTTCGGTAACGAGGTCGGCTTTGGCCAAGCGGGCGGCGCGTTCGGTAACGGCAACGTCGGCGCCCAATGCTTTGGCGATGTGGCCGCTGATGCTCATCAGGCGGCTGATGCGCTCGGCTTGGTTGCCCAGTTTGTTGTGGTACACCACGTTTTCCAGTTTGGGCAAGCGGCTTTCGAGCGTGGCTTTTTGGTCTTGCTTATAGAAGAATTCGGCATCGGCAAGGCGGGCGCGCAATACGCGTTCGTTGCCGTGGATGATGTGGCTCGGGTCTTCGGCCTGCAGGTTGGAAACGAGCAGGAAGCGGTTCATCAGCTTGCCGTTTTGATCGAGCAGCGGGAAGTATTTTTGGTTTTGCTGCATGGTAAGAATCAGGCATTCCTGCGGCACGGCGAGGAAGTGTTCTTCAAACTGCGCTTCCAATACCACCGGCCATTCCACCAGTGCGGTTACTTCGTCGAGCAGGGCTTCGTCGGCGGCAACGGTGGCATTCAGACGGCCTGCTTGTTCGTTTAAGGCCGTCTGAATGGCGGCTTTGCGTTCGGCAAACGAAGGAATCACTTTTCCTTCATGGCGCATTTTTTCGGCATAGCTGTCGGCATTTGGGAATACGATGTCGCCGCTGCTCAAGAAACGGTGGCCGAGGGTGTGGCTGCGGCTGTTCAAACCCAATACCGAAGCCGGTACGGTGTCTGCGCTGTGCATGACCACCAAACCGTGTACCGGACGCACAAAGGTATGTGTGCTGCTGCCCCAGCGCATCACTTTGGGAATCGGCAGCTTTTTCACGGCTTGCGCCAAAATGTCGCTGATCAAGGCCGCTAAAGGCTGGCCTTGTTGGGTGAATTCGTAGGCATACACATCTTGTTTGCCGTCGTTGTCGATTTTCAGGCCGGCAATATCGGTACCGCAAGAGCGGGCGAAGCCTTCCAACGCTTTGGTGGGCATGCCGTCTTTCATACCCGCGGCAACGCTCGGGCCTTTTTTCACCACCAAGCGGTCGGCTTGTGCAGCTTTAACGTTTTTCACTTGCACGGCCAAGCGGCGGGGCGAGGCGTAGGCGGTATATTCGGCTGTGCCTTCGATTAATTGTTCTTTTTCCAAGCCTTCGACGATAGAAGCGGCAAGGCTGTTGCCCAAGTTGTTGAGGGCTTTGGGGGGAAGCTCTTCGGTGAGGAGTTCGATTAACAGGGTTTGGGTCATTTGGGATGCTTTCAAGTTTAATTTTTTGCTTTAGGCCGTCTGAAATTATTTCAGTTTGTTTAAATGAAATATGAACACATTTCGTTTGGGGCCATTGTTAGTGCTATGTTCTTGTTTGACTGAATAAGGTTTTAGCTCGTCAATTTGAAACTCACCAATATAACGAACATAGCCTGTTTTTTCAGTGTGCTGAAAAACATATAAAGCACGATTATCACTTTTGTGTTGAAAGATGGCTTTATTGCCACGTTTCATTTCTTGGTCGCCAGTTTGACCTTCGCCTGAATAATGAAATACTTGGCCATTTTTATCCCAGCTATCATAGTAACCGTGCTCTTCACCATGTTCAGGATTAGTGAAAATAAAAACGCTATTAGACTTTAAAGATGGAGAAATGCCACTTTGACGGCTTCCACCAAATTTATCATGTAATTCTGAACGTTTAATAATGTCATTTGGTTTCAAATCAAAAGGTACTTTATTCATAGTCTTAAAGCCTGTTTTAAACAGTTTTATCCTTAATCAACGGAAAACCCAATTTCTCGCGGCTCTCCACAAACTTCTGCGCCACAATCCGGCTTAAAGCGCGGATGCGGCCGATGTAGGTGGCGCGTTCGGTTACGGAAATGGCGCCGCGGGCATCGAGCAGGTTAAAGGTGTGGCCGGCTTTGAGTACCATTTCGTAGGCGGGCAGTGCCAGAGAGGTGTCTTCCACTTCGAGCAAACGCTTGGCTTCGGCTTCGAAGTTGTTGAAGTTTTGCAGCAGGAGTTCGACGTTGGCGTATTCAAAATTGTAGGTGGATTGTTCCACTTCGTTTTGGTGGTAAACGTCGCCGTAAGTGATGGTTTGGCCGTCGGGAGTTTTGGACCAAACCAAGTCATATACGTTTTCCACGCCTTGCAGATACATGGCGAGGCGTTCGATGCCGTAGGTGATTTCGCCTAAAACGGGTGTGCAGTCGATGCCGCCGACTTGTTGGAAATAGGTAAATTGGGTCACTTCCATGCCGTTGAGCCATACTTCCCAGCCCAAACCCCAAGCGCCGAGGGTGGGGTTTTCCCAGTCGTCTTCGACAAAGCGGATATCGTGTACTTGCGGGTCGATGCCCAGTTCGCGCAGTGAATCAAGGTATTGTTCTTGAATGTCGGCCGGGGCGGGTTTTAAGGCTACCTGAAATTGGTAATAGTGTTGCAGGCGGTTGGGGTTGTCGCCGTAGCGGCCGTCTTTGGGGCGGCGGCTGGGTTGTACGTAAGCGGCATACCACGGCTCGGGGCCTAATGCGCGCAGGCAGGTGGCGGGGTGGCTGGTGCCGGCGCCGACTTCCATATCGAAGGGTTGTAAAACGGTGCAGCCGCGTTCGGCCCAGAAATTTTGCAGTTTAAAAATAATTTGCTGAAAAGTTAACATAACTGGCTTGGATATACGGATAAAATCGATATTTTACTGTTTTAACAGACGTTTGAATACCGTTTCTTAACCCTAAGACAACACAAATATGCATCGGTATAGTACAATGTCGTTGAATTTTGTTTTTATTTTACTTTTTATCACAGAGGAAATATCAGATGTCTGACAATAACGACCACAAAGAACAACGCATCGGATTATGGTTAACAGGCGGCGTTGCCGCATTATCTGTTTTGTCTATCCTGTTTTACTCCATCTGGGGATGGGAAAACGGTAAAATCGAAGGTTCGCCCAATTACCAAGTTGCAGCAGCCTCCGAAGTTATTGCCGACAATGAAGCAGTAACCGCTGCCGACACAACGGCATCGGAAACCGTTGTCGTAGCCGACGGCATCACTACAGAAACCGAAGACGCAGCTAAAGTGATTGTCGAAAACGGTGTGGTTAAATTCTACTTCGCATCAAGCAAAGCGGATTTGGCTGAAAATGCCAACGACGCCCTGAAAGATGTTCTGAGCGGCGTTCAAGAAGGCAAAAAAGCCGTTATTTCAGGTTTCCACGACAAAACAGGAAACCAAGCTTTTAACGAAGAATTATCCAAACAACGCGCTTTTGCCGTACGTGACGCATTAATCGCCTTGGGTGTACCTGAAGCGCAAATCGAATTGCGCAAGCCTGAAAATACAGAAGGCGATGGCGACAAAGCCGAAGCACGTCGTGTAGAAGTTGTTTTAGAATAAGCGTATTCAATACAGACAAAAAATAAAAAACGGTATAAGCTCATCACTTATACCGTTTTTTCTTGGTTTTTATTTTTGACTGCCATTATCTTCATGATTTTTTCAGACGGCCTCCATAACTTTTAAAGCCTTCTCCATCATCATATCTAAATACATAATGCAAAATAAAAAATGCGGTATATCTACCGTATAAATATAACTGACCAGTTCTTATTAAGAGGCCAAGTATCAAAAATAAAAAAGCACCGATTTTATTCGGTGCTTTTCAGAAAATATTTGGCGGAGTGGACGGGGCTCGAACCCGCGACCCCCGGCGTGACAGGCCGGTATTCTAACCAACTGAACTACCACTCCGCACAAGAAACTTGGTGGGTGATGACGGAGTCGAACCGCCGACATTCTGCTTGTAAGGCAGACGCTCTACCAACTGAGCTAATCACCCTTTAATTCGTTCTCTGCATTGCAGCGAGAACGTTATTAAACCAAATTTGCTTCACTCTTGCAAGCATTCTATTTAAAAAATAATAGAATAAATTATAATTATTTGTAATTTAATAGAATTAAATTTACACAATCTCTCATCTTAAAGATTACAAAGTATACTTATGACCAAGCTTCTCAGCTTTCACGTTTAAATAATGGCTGTTTTCCGGATTAAGCCCTACCACAATAGGCAGGCGTTCGACAACATTAATTCCGGCCGCAACCAACACTCCGACTTTCTGCGGATTATTCGTCAGCAATTTAATATCCTTAACGCCCAAATGGTCCAAAATATCTTTAGCCAATCTAAAATCCCGGGCATCCACAGGCAAACCCAACGCAACATTAGCTTCAACAGTATCCATGCCCTGATCTTGCAATCGATATGCCTTAATTTTATTAATCAGCCCGATACCCCGTCCTTCTTGACGCAAATAAATTATCACACCCCTTCCCTCTTGCCGGACAGCCATCATTGCAGCTTGAAGTTGCGGACCACAATCACACTTCTGGGAAAACAACGCATCACCTGTTAAACATTCCGAATGCACCCTAACCAAAACCGGCTCGCCGTTGGATATGTCACCCATACTCAGCGCCACATGCTCTTGACCGGTTCCCGCATCCTCAAATCCATGCAGCGTAAACTCTCCCAATTCGGTAGGCAGTCTGCACTCGGCAACAAATTTCAGTCTTTGGGTATCAGTCATTTTCTTTCTCCACAGCCTCGTAACCCAACAAAGCACACAAAGGCTCAGCCAAAGCTAAAGCCAAACCCGCCCATTCCGTTTGCTTTTCCTCAGTAAAAGCGCCGGTCTCGTCCTCCTCGACATACACGACACCCAATACCGCCCCACGCTCATGACAAATCGGCAAAGCCATCTGGCTTCTGCTTCGGGTATGATGTCCGCCAACCAGCTCTCCCAATTCCAACCAATACGCGACATCATCAACCAAGTTCAGCCACCCTGTTTGCGCCGTTCGTACCGGTAAAAAACAATTTCCGTTTTGCTCCCCTAAAAGCAGCCTCTGCTCAAGCACATCATTCTGCTGGCTCAAACGAATCAACTGCCTGTCTGAATTTTCAGACGGCATCAAAGCATAAACAACCGCACTCTTAGGCATTCCGACACGACTGCATACCGAATCGAGCGCCATAAATATTTGCCTCAACAGAGCTTCATTTTCATCCGTCTGCTCTAAATATTCCGACAACACAACATCATCGTTCTCATACCATAAAATATTACGGTCAATAGACGCCGTTCCCATATTCATTACAGCTTGAGCTGCCAACAACGACATCCGCACATTGTCCGCAGGCAAACGCAATCCCTGCGTCTGCAGATAATCTTCGATCAACGAGACCGACATAATTTTTCCCACCTTTCCAGCTTGACTTTATTTATTTGTATCAAAATCAAAAAATTTTTCATTTTAGGAATTTGGGGGCAACACACCTTATTTACAAGCCAACCTGCTATATAATCTTTGACACGACGGATTAATAACAGGTATAATCCACGCCTTAATCCTGACAAGCGGAAGTGGCGAAATTGGTAGACGCACTGGATTTAGGTTCCAGCGCCGCAAGGTGTGAGAGTTCGAGCCTCTCCTTCCGCACCAAAAGTTATATAAAAATCAATAATTTAACCTTGAAACAGGACAATTTGGGAGCCATACCCAAGCAAAAAACAAACAAACCGCCTGAACTTGTAATGGTTGATTACAGGTTCAGGCGGTTTTTACATTGATATAACCCGCGTCTTTCAGCTTGCCTATGTCTTGCAAACTGTAGGAAAGTCGTCATCCAGCTATCCGCTTTACCGCCGATATGCAATTTGATAAAAACTTTTCCATATTGCTCAGCTATCCAACTATGCCGTCTGAAAAATATAGGCATAAAATATTGCCGGTTAACCATTCACAACGGTTTTTTATCCCATTTCAATATCGCCTGTATATCGGCTGATCAAGTAACAAAAAAACCGGGGATTTTTGCTTATCACCCCGGTTTTAAGGCCGTTTGAATAATCTTAAGAAAACCCAATCAGACCAAGGCTGCTTTTCAGACGGCCTCACTCAGCTGCTTCAAGCCTATTACAACAAAGCCTCGGGCGACTCCGGCAGAATCTGCCCGCCGTCCACAATCAGTGTTTGGCCGGTAATATAAGCAGCTTCACGGCTGGCTAAAAAACAGGCTGCGTAGCCGATGTCTTGCGGTTTACCGAGAGTGTGTGTCGGAATGGCCGCACGCATTTGCGCCAGATAAGTTTCGCCCTGCGCTTCCAAACCTTCGGTCAAAATATTGCCCGGCATCACGGCATTAACGGTAATGCCGAAGCGTGCATATTCAAGCGCTGCACTGCGCATAAAGCCGAGCTGTCCGGCTTTGCTGGCGCCGTAATGGCTCCACCCTGGAAAACCGGTTACCGGGCCGGTAATCGACGAGGTAATCACAATCCGCCCGTAATTCTGCGGCTGCATCACGTTTAAGGCCGCCTGAACGATAAAAAACGTGCCTTTCAGGTTGATGCTGTGGGTGTTGTCCCAATCGGCTTCGCTCATTTCGGCTAAGTTTTTTTGCGGGAAAATGCCGGTGTTCGAACACAAAATATCGATTTTGCCGTGTTGCTTCACCACTTGCTCGACCGCTTCCCGGCAACTTTGTTGAGAACGCACATCCAAATATTGATAATGCCCGCCCAATGCCGCCGCCGTTTTCTCTCCGTTTTCACGGTCGATATCGGCGATAACGACATTGGCTCCGGCTTTTTTCAGCACTTCGGCAATGCCTTTGCCGATGCCTTTGGCGCTGCCGGTTACTAAAGCGGTTTGGCCGTTGAGGGAAAATAGATTCATGGCTTCTCCTTTAGGTTGTGGGTTTATTGGCTATCTGCTTTTTAAAGCGGACCATATCTTCTGCTTATATTTTACGCGCTTCCTGACAGGGCTTAAACCCGTCCGATTCAATTTATCTGTATGTTTTGTAAAACTTTAAGGCCGTCTGAAATTTTCAGACGGCCTCATGCACGTTACGGTTTATTGGTATTGCTTTTCTCTGCAACCGCGCCAATCACACCTTTCCAACCGCCTTTATTGTTTTCAAAAGTGGCATGCCCGGTCAATACGCTGCCGTTTTCACCGTAAAAACCGCCGGTAAAGTTTCCATTATATTTTGGGGTATTGTTCTCTTTATCATGGAAAAACAGATAACCCGAAACTGCGCCCGTATCTTCTACGCCGACTAATTCATGCTTACGCGACCATCTGTCTTTACGCAAATCCCATTTACCGCCCGCACGGTCATGAATATCCATACTCACTCGTTTGGTATCCGCGTAATAAATAGCCGAAACATCTGCTTCTAAAAGATTCGGTTGCTCTGCATATTCGTATAACATTTTACCTTTATATGCAATCTGCCCTACGCCGACAGGCTGCTTCTGCAAGCCGTCTACAACATCATGTATATACAAACCGCGTAAGTCGGTACGTTTTTCTTCCCGAAGCAAGTCTTCTTTTTGCTCGGATACCCGAACATAACCGTAATAACCTACCAAATTACCTGCCTGATCACGCAGTGTTTCCACTTTTTCATTGACCAAATAATAAGGCTCCAACACCTGCAAATTAATTTTTTTATCCTGACCACTCAAAGCCAGGTTAATCAAACCGCCACCGAATACACCATTACTAACATCATGAAACGACAATTGTTTTAACGCTTGTTCATCAGTAAATTTCGGCAGCGTAGGTGCCTCCGGCGCGGCAACTTTCGGTTTTTCCAATGCAGGCTTACTGGATTCAAGTTCTGCCATAGGCACAACCAACTTCGGCGCTTGTGCTTGGTTATCTTTCTTTTCCTCTGCCTTCGGCACGTTTACCGATGCTTCGGATGACGGCGAAACCGTCGCTTTTCCATTGTCTGCTTTCGCCCCGTCGTTAACGTGCGGCTCATGTTTCGACGGCAGTGCCTCCGGAGCTTTGCCTCCGCCGCTTCCGCAAGCGGACAAGCCTAAAATACTTAATAGGGTAAGTGTACTGTTTAATAACATTTTTTTATTCATTATTATTCCCGAATATGAAAATTGACTTAGTTAAAAAATTCTTTTCTTTCATCGTAATTAAAATTTTATTCCATATAAAATAAATAAGTTAAAATTTCAATGCAGAAATCAAGATAAAACACCATTTTTCAGCAATACTACCAACAATTACAGTTTCCCCCGCCCATCCTTTATCCCAACCGTAAAACCTGCCTGCCCAAGCAAACGAAAATGCTTTATAGGAAATACAAAGACCATTACACTAACGGCTGTTTTCTTTCTGCAAGCAGGAATTGGCCATGTCTGAATTATTGGAATTTTTTCAAACGGAAAACGCCGGCGATGTTGCCGAAACGCTGGATTTCTGGCTGTACGAATGCAGCATTGACGAAGCGCCCGATGCGGACGAAGTAGCGGTTTGGTGTGAAATTTTGGAAAAACGGGGCGGTAAGTTCGTGAAATTGGCCGATATGTGCCGCCAATGGCTGAAAGAGGAAACGGCATGATGCTCCCGCGCAACCGGTTTATGCTGATGGCCGTATTGTGGTTTGCCGCCGGCATTTACTTTTTGATTTTCCGCGAATCCGATTCGTCCAATCCGCCGCCCTTTCTGCATTTCGACAAATTCGCCCATTTTGCCCTGTTTTTCGCGCAATTCTGGCTTTTGGCCAAAGCGTTTTTTTCAGACGGCCTCACCATTCCCTACGGCAAATTGATGATTACCGCATTATGCTATGCCGTTGCCAGCGAGACGGCTCAAGCCTGGCTGACGGCCACGCGCGAAGGCAGTCTGTTGGACGGCGCGGCCGATCTGGCCGGAGCGGCAACGGCTTTGTGGACAGCGGCAAAAGTGGTAGCGGCAAAATCAACTTAATCAACAACATGCCCGGATTAAGGCCGTCTGAAATTTTCAGACGGCCTTAATTTTTCAGACGGCCTTAATTTTTCAGACGGCCTTAATTTTTCAGACGGCCTTAATTTTTCAGACGGCCTTTTTTTTCAGACGGCCTTTTTTTTCAGACGGCCTTTTTTTTTCAGACGGCCTTTTTTTTCAGACGGCCTTTTTTTCAGACGGCCTTTTTTTCAGACGGCCTTTTTTTCAGACGGCCTGTGCTTTCAAATACTCCGGTATCAAGTAAAGAAAAACGCGTTTAAGCCGGTAACTTAAACGCGTTTTTCTGTATTTCGACAATTTATTGTTCTGCCGTCAAGCCTTTGATGATGTTGTCAAATTCGGCAATATGTCTGTCCCGCAAATAAGGGCGCAGCAGGCTTAGGGTTCGGATAATGCCGCGTGTTTTGGAGTCTTCGCTTAGTTTCGCTCTGCCGCGCAGCGAGCCGTCGAAGTCAAACCAGTATTTGGTCACAATCCACATATTCATTGCCAAATCGGTCATGGCAACTTCGTCTGCGTCGATAACTTTCAATTCGTCCAGTTGTTTCAACAGCGTAACCAGCAACGGGGAAACTTTGGCATGGGTAAAGTTGTTGTGTTCGCCAAGCAGCTCGGCACTGCGCGCCAGCAGGGTGTTGACGTCGCTGAACAGAAAGCGGTAGCGCCACATGACATCGTATATGCCGGACATATAATCTACCGCTTCCGCTACGGTTTCAGGCAGGTTGGCTTTCTGCAGATAGCCGAGCAGGTCTTCGCTGTAGCGTTTGAACAGCTGGATGATGATTTCGTCTTTGTTTCTGAAATGGTAATACAGGTTGCCGGGGCTGATACCGAGGTGCGCCGCGATGTGGTTGGTGCTGATATTGCGCTCCCCTTCCTCGTTAAACAGCATTAATGAGGCATCGACGATGCGTGTATATGTGTTGATTTTTTCTTTTCCCACAATCTGTTTCCTTGTGTGTTCGTTGTTCTAATGTTGAATGGCGGCCTATTCGGATAGACTCCGATAAAGACGGTTTGTTAAGTCATTTTCTGTAAAGTTTTTCCGGCAGCCAGTTGGGCTCTGCAAACAGCGTTACGCCGAACTTTTCTCTGACTTCGCGGCAGATGTGTTCCGCCAACAGGCGCACGTCTTCAGCGCAGGCGTGGTTTTTGTTGACCAGCACCAAAGCCTGTTTTTCATGCACGGCGGCGCCTCCTATTTGGAAACCTTTCAGACGGCATTGGTCGATCAGCCAACCGGCGGCCAGCTTGACCGTGCCGTCTGCTTGCGGATAACGGGGCATATCGGGATATTGCCCGGCCAGTTTGTCTGCGGTTTCTTGACCGACTACGGGGTTTTTAAAAAAACTGCCTACATTGCCCAAGACTTTCGGATCGGGCAGCTTGCTCATGCGGATTGTGCAGACGGCATCGGAAACGTCTTTGGCAGTGGCTTCGCGTCCGGCACATTTTTCTTCCAATACGGCCGCCAAATCGCCATAGCGTACATTCGGGATAAACTGCTCTTTTAGGGCAAATACGACCGATGTAATCACATACCGGCCTTTGCCTTCCTGTTTAAACAGGCTTTCGCGGTAGGCAAAGCGGCAGTCGTCGTTACCCAACACCACAAACGACTGCGTATCCAAATCGAAGCAGCGCACGCTGTGGATCACGTCTTTCACTTCCACGCCGTACGCGCCGATATTCTGCACGGGCGAAGCGCCGACCGTACCGGGAATCAGGCTTAAGTTTTCCAATCCCGACAAACCGCTTTCCAGCGTTTTCAAGACAAAATCGTGCCACACTTCACCGGCTTGCGCTTCGACATAAACCAGGCCGTCCGAACGGGAAAGCTCGCGTATGCCTTTATTGCACATTCTGACTACCAATCCGTCGTAATCGCCCATCAGCAGAATATTGCTGCCGCCGCCCAACCACAACACGTCTTCACGGCTGAATTCGGGCAATGCCGCCACTTTGGGCAAGTCTTCTTCCGACTCGACCACCGCCACGCAAGACGCTTTGGCCTTCAGGCCGAAAGTATTCAAAGAAGTTAAGTCCACATCATGCATCAGCTTCATCAGCACATCCTTTTACGCGAAGCCACATCGCGGCTGCATTGTTCCAAACACCACACCAAAGCGATGGCCGCCGCCGTCAGCGACACGATCAACGCCGTCCAAAAACCGTTAATCCCCATATCCCAGCGGTAAGCCAGAAGATAGCCGGGAATCAGGCCGAAGCCCCAAAACGCCACCGCATGAATCACCATCGGAATTTTGGTGACCTTGTATCCGCGCAACGCATAAGAAGCCACGCATTGGGTTGCATCGCCCAATTGGAACACGGCGGCAAACAGCAACAAAGTTGCCGCGATTTCCAACACCACCGCATCATCGGTATACATCGAGGCCAAAGGATACCGCAGCAACACCAACATCAAAGCCGTCGCCACCGCCAAGCCCCAACACAATACCAGCGACACGCCGGAAATATACCGCGCCCGCACATATTCCCTGCCGCCGAGCGAATAGCCGATACGCACGGTCGAAGCCATGCCGACACTTTGCGGAATCATATAAATCACACTGGTCAGACTGATAACTACCTGCTGCGCGGCCACATAGTTTTCTCCCAGTCTGGCAACCAGAAACACAATACAGGAAAACAGGCTGACTTCGAGAAAAAACGACAAACCGATCGGCGCACCCAATTTCCAAAACTGCTTGAACACCGCCCAATCCGGTTTGCTGAATTTTTCCGTCAATTTAAACTGCTTGAAATAACCCTGTTTGGATACATACAGCCACAATGCCCCCGCATTGAACCAAAACACCAGCGCGCTGGCGATACCGCAACCGGCACCGCCCATTTGCGGCAAACCGAATTTACCGTATACAAACGCATAATTCAGCGGCACATTCAGCAAAAACGCCAAAAAGCTGACAATCATAATCACGCGCGGACGGTTTAAGCTGGACGCATAAGCATGCAGCGAACGGTGTATCATCGCAGCCGGCATCGCCAAGCCGGTAAACAGCATATATTGCGCCATCATGTCTTCAACATTTTCCGCCAAGCCCAACCAATGGCGGAACGGAATAATCAGCGCCCACATCAGCAGCATGCCGATAATGCCGAACATCACGCCGAACCAAATCCCCTGCCTGCCCATTTCACCGATTTCACCGGTTTTGCCCGAGCCGTGCAATTGGGAAAGAATCGGGTTTAACGCCGACATCACGCCCATAAAGGTAATGTAGATGGTCGAAAAAATACTGCTGCCCAAAGCCACGGCAGCCAAATCACCTTTCCCCGCACCGCCGGCCATCACGGTATCCACGAAACCGATACCGACTTGCGCCACCTGCGCCAACAACATGGGAAAAGCCAAAACAATTAATTTATTCATTTCCTTTTTAAAAACCGGAAACGAATAACGGTTGAGATCCAAAAGCATAAATTTACCAATAACCGACTGCCGCCAATATCAAGCCTCTCTTATGGTAAGGCCGTCTGAAAATAAGTTCCGTCAAAATAACCGCATAGTGTATCAAAAATCAGGCGTGAAACTGTACACTTTATTTTGGGTTTAACGAAATATCCTGCCTATGCAGATATCAGATAAAAAAAGGCCGTCTGAAATTTCAGACGGCCTGAATTAACCAAACAGGTTAAGGGATAAAAAGATTACAGGATGCCGTTGTTGGCTTGTGCAGCTTGGGCGATTTGGTCTTGCTGGTAACCGCCGTCCATGCCGTAGCCGGTTTCCAAAGCTGCTTTGATTTCTTTTTGGCCCCAAGTCGTACCGTTGTCGAAAACAAACTGTTCGATACGGTAGTCGCTGTCTTTGAACCAGTCTACAACTTTAACCTGATTGTCTTTGTCTGTGCTGATGATCAAGTCAGAGCCGGAACGCAGGTAGTTCAAATCGGTTATAGAAATGCCGGCACCGAATTTCAGAGTGTCGTGGCCGCCGGTGTCGCAGATAACATCCAGACCCCAGTTCGCATCGAACACGTAGGTATCGTTACCTTGGCCGCCTTCCAAGCGGTCGTTGCCGCTGCCGCCGTCCAGATAGTCGTTACCGTTTTTCGCCAGAATGAAGTCGTCGCCGCCCATACCCAGCAATACGTTGTTACCGCCGTTACCGGTAATTTCGTTGTTCAACTCGTTACCGATACCTTTCAAGTTGGCATTACCCATCAAGATCAGGTTTTCAACGTTGGCAGGCAATTCGTAGTCGATGAACGTGCGTACGGTATCGATACCGCCATTGCGGTCTTCCAACACCACGTCGCCGCGTTGTTCTACCAGGTAAACGTCATTGCCGTAGTAACCGCGCATGATGTCGTCGCCGGCACCGCCGTTCAGGTAGTCGTTGCCCATACCGCCGTTCAGGTAGTCTTTACCGGCTTGGCCGTACAGAGCGTCACCGCGGTCGTTACCGTAAAGGGTGTCGTTGCCCGCACCGCCGTAAATCACGTCGGTACCGTCTTTACCGTAAATCAGGTCTTCGCCGGCCGTACCGTAGATGGTGTCTTTTTCATCCGTACCGTGAATGGTGTTCACTTCGTCTCTGGTACCGCGGATGATGTTGCCCGGATCTTTATCTTTGCTGCCGAAGCTGTTGTTTTGATTGCTGTCGTCACCTTGGCACTCTACGCAATCGTCTTGCGGTTTTGGCTGAGGCTTAGGTTCGGGTTTCGGCTCAGGTTTCGGTTCCGGCTTAGGCTCGGGTTTTGGTTCCGGTTTCGGCTCGGGCTTAGGCTGAGGTTGCGGTTGTGGTTTTTGTCCGCCCTTGCTGCCATCATCATCACGGCCGTCATGTTTATCGTCATTGTCTTTATCGCGGCCTTTGTCTTTATCTTTGCCTTTTCCTTTGCCGCCTTTGTCATCATCGTCGCGGTCGTCGTCTTTGTCGCGGCCTTTGTCTTTATCTTTGCCTTTACCTTTTCCTTTGCCGCCTTTGTCGTCGTCATCGCGGTCATCGTCTTTGTCGCGGCCTTTGTTTTTATCTTTATCTTTGCCTTTTCCTTTGCCGCCTTTGTCGTCATCGTCGCGGTCGTCTCTGTCGTGGCCTTTATGTTTGTTTTTATCTTTGCCTTTTGAAGAGCCGCCCCATTCCGGGTATTTGTGTTTACCTTGCTCCGGAGGGCAGTATTTATTTGTCAAATCTTTAGATTTGTGACCGCCCCATGTGTAGTAACCGGAGTGAGAGGCTTTCACTACTTTAACTGAAGATACAGTGTAGCTGCCTTTAGTGTAAGCATTGGTAGAAGGCACGCAAACCGGTGTGCAGTACGCTTTGGCAGAAGAGCTGCCATAGCCTTTGGCTACTGCTGGTTGGTAACCGGTTGTCGTACCGTATCCGTAACCGTAATATCCGTAACCGTAATATCCGTAAGACATAATAATTGCTCCAATAAAGAAAATAATAAATAGTCAGAGGCAAGCCAAAATATGCAATATTCATAAATAGCCCGCATTTGCATTTTAAATATGTTCAAATCATAATTTTTTTTATTAGGCCAAACGGAAGGTATACATGACAAATGGCTGCATACTAACTATTATTAACTTTATTTAACCATTCCAAAACTTTTTCTCAATTTAAAAAAGGCCGTCTGAAAATTTCAGACGGCCTTGATTTATTTTATTCAATAAAAAACAATTAATTACCTTTAGCTACACGTCTCCAGTGGTGCAGCAGCGGTTCGGTATAGCCGTTCGGCTGTTCCGTGCCTTTAAACACCAAATCGCAGGCGGCGAGGAAGGCGGGGGAGGAGTCGAAACGGCCGACCATCGGCGTGTATGCGGCATCGCCTTCGTTTTGTTTGTCCACCACGCCGGCCATGCGTTCCAGCGTTTCGCGTACTTGCGCTTCGCTGACTACGCCGTGCAGCAGCCAGTTGGCGATGTGTTGGCTGGAAATGCGCAGGGTGGCGCGGTCTTCCATCAGGCCGACGTTGTGGATGTCGGGAACTTTCGAGCAGCCTACGCCTTGTTCTACCCAACGCACCACATAGCCGAGAATGCCTTGGCAGTTGTTGTCCAATTCTTGCTGGATGTCGGCGGCAGACCAGTTGCGTTCGGCGGCGAACGGAATGGTGAGCAGGTCGTCGGTGTAGTTTTTGGCGGGTTGTGCCAACAGGCTTTCTTGTACGTCAAACACGTTCACTTGGTGATAATGCATGGCGTGCAGGGTGGCGGCGGTGGGCGACGGCACCCAAGCGGTGGTGGCCCCTGATTTGGGGTGGCCGATTTTCTGCTTGAGCATTTCTGCCATCAGATCGGGCATCGCCCACATGCCTTTGCCGATTTGGGCTTTGCCGCGCAAGCCGCATTGCAGGCCGGTTTGGACGTTGTTCAGCTCGTAAGCGTTGATCCACTTGCTGGCTTTCATGTCGCCCTTGCGGATAAACGCGCCGCCGTGCATGGAGGTGTGCATTTCATCGCCGGTGCGGTCGAGGAAGCCGGTGTTGATGAACACGACGCGGTCTTTGGCGGCTTGGATACAGGAGGCGAGGTTGGCGGAGGTGCGGCGCTCTTCGTCCATAATACCCATTTTCAGGGTGTTGCGCGGCAGTTTGGTTAAGTCTTCAAACGCGGCAAACAGTTCGTTGGCAAACGCAACTTCTTCGGGGCCGTGCATTTTCGGTTTCACGATATAGACGGAACCGGAACGGCTGTTTTTGTTTTCGCTGCGGTTGAGGTCAAACGGGGCGATTAAGGCGGTCATCACGCCGTCGAGAATGCCTTCGGGGATTTCGTTGCCGTCTGAATCGAGCACGGCGGGCGTGGTCATCAGGTGGCCGACGTTACGGATAAACAGCAGCGAACGGCCGGGCAGTTTGAATTGGCCGCTGCCGTCGGGTTTGGTGTATTCGCGGTCGGCATTGAGTTTGCGGGTGAAGGTTTTACCGCCTTTTTCCACTTCTTCGGTGAGCGTGCCGGTCATCAGACCGAGCCAGTTGGCATATACCAATGCTTTGTCTTCGCCGTCGACGGCGGCTACGGAGTCTTCGCAGTCCATGATGGTGCTCAAGGCGGCTTCTAAGATGATGTCTTTCACGCCTGCCGGGTCTTGGCTGCCGATGGGGCTGTTTTTGTCGATTAAGATATCGAAATGTAAACCGTTGTGCAGGAACAATAAGGAAGTCGGTGCTTCGGCGCTGCCGTTATAGCCGACAAATAATTCGGGAGATGCCAGGCCGCTTTCGCTGCCGTCTTTCAATTTGGCTTTCAGACGGCCTTCGGCTACAGAATAAGCCAATACATCTTTGTGGCTGCCTTTGGCCAAAGGAATGCTGTTGTTTAAAAATTCGCGTGCAAACGCAATCACGGCATCGCCGCGTTTGGGGTTATAGCCTTTGCCGGGTGCCAAGTCGCCGCTTTGGTCAACGGCATCGGTACCGTAAAGCGCGTCATACAGGCTGCCCCAGCGGGCGTTGGCGGCGTTCAGAGCGTAGCGGGCGTTGTTGATCGGCACCACCAGTTGGGGGCCGGCCTGCTCGGAAAGCTCGCGGTCGACGTTTTGGGTAGAAATTTTGAATTCTTCAGGCACATCAACCAGATAGCCTAAGTCTTTCAAAAATGCTTTGTAGGTTTCAAAATCGGCACCGGCATTGTTTTTATGCCACTCGTCGATTTTTAATTGGATTTGGTCACGCTTCTCCAACAAGGCACGGTTGCGCGGTGCGAATTTTTGCACCAATTCGGTAAAGCCCTGCCAAAACTCATCTGCTTTGACATTCGGATGGTCGGCCAAAAGTTTTTCAACAAAATGAAACAGATGGTTGTCGACTTGCAAACCGGCTGCAGTTGTGTAGTTGTATGCCATGACAAAATTCTCCTGGAATATTTTATTCTGATGTTTACTTTGCTGGATATTGTTAACAAAGTCTGACTCAAACATACCACTATTTTCAAGAATAATCCATAGCGTTTAAAGCGATTTTCAATCAAACAGGCCGTCTGAAAATGTTTTCCGTTCAATCGGTTTCACCCGACTACACGAAATTTTTTCAGACGGCCTCATGCTTTGGACCTCATTTCCATATTCACATTACATGGCGAATAAATCTTAAATTTCAGCCGATTAAACTTCAAAAAGGCCGTCTGAAATTTTTATCATCCAACCGGAAACCGGCTTACCCGATTGCTTATTCCCCTGCCGACACCAATCCGTCCAAATATTCGATCCAATGCCGCACCGGTATGCCGCCGTTTTCCGCCAATTGGGTAATGCAGCCGATATTGGCCGTCAAAATCATGTCGGGTTGCAAGGCTGCCAGGTTTTGCCGTTTGGCTTGACCCAAATGCGCCGACAATTCGGGCTGGAAAAACGCATACGTTCCGGCAGAGCCGCAACACAAATGGGCATCGGCCGGCAGCATTAAGTTAATGCCCAACTCTGCAAACAGGCTTTCTACGCTGCCTTTGAGTTTTTGGCCGTGTTGCAGCGAGCAAGGCGGATGGTAGGCAAGCGTTTGAAATTCAAACGGCCTCAGCTTAATGTTTTCAACTTCTGCGCGTATGACTTCCACAATGTCTTTTGCCGACGCCGAAACCGCCGCCGCTTTTGCCGCATATTGCGGATCGTTTCTTAAATGATAGCCGTATTCCTTTACCGTGCTGCCGCAGCCGGAAGCGTTGATTAGCACCGCCTCCGCACCCTGCTCCAACAAAGGCAGCCACGCGTCGATATTGCGGCGCATATTGTCCAAAGCATCGTGTTCGGCATTCAAATGCAGGTTGACCGCACCGCAACAGCCTCCGCCTTCGGGAAAAACGGCACGGATACCGAGCTTGTCCAACACGCGCACGGTCGCCGCATCGATATTGGGCGACAAACTAGGCTGTACGCAGCCCGCCGGCATAATGACCTGACGCCCGTGCCGCTTGGCAGGAATGCAACCGGCCTTCTGCTTGGGCATGATTTTCTGCCGCCACGAAACCGGCAAAACAGGACGGACGGCCTGACCCAAACGGTAAGCCGGTTTGAACACCGACGGCGTATTGATCAAACGGCGCAAGGCCCAACGCTTTGCCGCTTCAAGCGGTTTGCGCCCGATTTGCCGCTCCACTTCCAATCTGCCGATTTCCACCAATTTGCCGTATTCGACTTTGGCCGGGCAAGTGGTTTCGCATGCACGGCAAGTTAGGCAGCGGTCGAGGTGTTTCTGTATCGATTCGGTGGCCGGCGCACCTTCCAAAACCTGTTTGATTTGATAAATGCGGCCGCGCGGGCTGTCGAGTTCGTCGCCCGTAAGCTGGTAAGTCGGACAAGTGGCGGTACACATACCGCAATGCACACAGCGGCGCAGGATTTCGTCTGCCACCGCTCCGGCAGGCGTGTTGTTGATAAAATCGGCTAATTTGGTTTGCATAATGGTTTGTGTTTTATCGGGGCCGTCTGAAAAAAGCGCACATTTTTCAGACGGCCTTTTATTATCTCGGTTTATCTTAAATATTTATTTCAACAGATGAATCGTCTGCACGGCCTGTTGCCTCAGGCCGTCTGAAAATAACGGCGGTTCGGGTTAAATATCCCTTGCGGATCGAAAGTCTGCTTCAACCGCTGCTGTACGGCGGCAACGGCCGGCGATACCGGCGTAAACACCGTTTCACCGTCTCCCAGCCCTCCGCGAAACAGCGTGGCATGACCGCCTGCATTCAACGCAGCAGTCCGGACGACTTTGGCCGGTTCATCGGTCTGATACCAGCGCAAACCGCCGCCCCACTCCATACAATACGAACCGTCCAACGCCAGTTCGGGCGCGGTGTCCGGTACGGAAACACGCCACAAGCGTTTGCCTTCGGCAGGACGGAACACCGGCAGCCATTGTTCGCGCACCGCCGTCCATACACCCGAAGCCGACGGTTCGGACAATACCACTCCGCCCAACTGCGCCACAGCGGCACGCACACCCGCCGCCGAACCGCCAAGCCGCACAAACAGCGCACCGTTCGCCCAAAAACTGCCCGTCAACGGCAGCGGCTTGCCCATCCAACCGTTTAACATACGGCGCGCTTCCGCCGCACTACATTCAAACTGCAACGTGGCTTCCGCCGCCGCTTGCGGACGCAGTGATACGGAAATTTCCGTCATCAAGCCCAATGTCCCCAAAGAACCGGCCATCAGTTTGTGCACGTCGAAACCGGCCACGTTTTTCACCACTCGGCCGCCGAAATTCAGCAAACGCCCCTGCCCGTCCAGCAGCTGCACACCGATAACGAAATCTTTTACCGCACCGGCATGCGCGCGCCGCGGCCCTGCCAAACCGGCGGCAACCGCACCGCCCAAAGTCGCACCTTCGCCGAAATGCGGCGGCTCGAACGGCAACATCTGCCTGCGCTCAGCCAACGCCGCTTCGATTTCCGCCAACGGCGTACCCGCTTTGGCAGTCAGCACCAACTCGTCGGCATCGTAGGCAACGATACCGGCATATCCGCGCGTATCCAGCACATCGGCCTGTTCCGCGCCAAACGGCTCGCCGTAAAAATCTTTCGTACCGCCGCCGCGAACCGACAACGGCAAACCGTACGCAGCGGCATGATGAATCTGCTCCTGAAAACGCAATAAACCAGCTTCCATATTCTTTCCATTACAAGGGCACTTTTTCAGACGGCCTCCATACCCGCAAAGGCCGTCTGAAAATATTAAAACCTTTCCAAATGCGGAAAACGCTCCGCCACGCTGCCGCCGCGCACCTGCCGGTATTCGGCGCAGCGCACTTTGGTCGGCAACACTTTATCCCGATTCAGCAGTTTCGGCGGATCAAATGCGGCTTTCACGCCCCAGAAAATTTCGCGTTCGGCTTCGGAAAACTGAGTACACATGCCGTTGATTTTTTCCAAGCCGACCCCGTGTTCGCCCGTAATCGTGCCGCCCAAGCGGACACATTCTTCCAAAATATCCGCCCCGAACGCTTCGGCCGCCGGCCATTCGCCTTTTTGGTTGTCAAACAGAATCAGCGGATGCATATTGCCGTCGCCCGCATGAAATACGTTGATGCACTGCAAACCGTATTTCTGCGACAAACCGGCGGTAAATGCCAACATCGCGCTGATTTTACGGCGCGGAATCGTGCCGTCCATACAGTAAGAATCGGGAGCCAGCCGCGCCGTTGCCGGAAACACCGCTTTGCGCCCGGCCCAAATCGCCGTCCGCTCGATTTCGTTGCGCGACACTTTCATATCGATTGCACCGCTGCGGCGGAAAATCGCCTGCATTTCCGCCACTTCGGCTTCCACTTCTTCCGCCATGCCGTCTGATTCGCACAGCAGCACTGCTTCGGCTTTGCGGTCGAAACCGGCATTCAGATAATCGTCCACCGCACGCGTAGCCGCACCGTCCATCATTTCCAAGCCTGCCGGAATAATCCCGGCGGCAATCACGTCTGCCACCGCATGGCCGGCCTTGCCCATATCGTCGAAGCTGACCTGAATCACTTTGGCCGTTTCCGGCAGGGGCACAAGCTTCAGCACCACTTCGGTAACCACCGCAAACATGCCTTCGCTGCCGATAAACAGCGGCAGCAATTCCAAACCCGGCGCGTCATACGCCTCTCCGCCCAATTCCAATATACTGCCGTCAATCGTTACCGCCCGGATTTTCAACACATTATGCGTAGTTAGTCCGTATTTCAAACAATGCAGGCCGCCTGAATTTTGCGCCACGTTGCCGCCGATACTGCAAGCCAGCTGGCTCGAAGGATCAGGCGCGTAAAACAAACCGTGCGGCGCGGCGGCTTCGGAAACTGCCAAATTGCGCACCCCCGGCTGAACCGTCGCCGTACGCGCCTGTTTGTCGATATTCAAAATCCGATTGAAACGGCTCATCGCCAGTACGATACCGTCCGGCGTGGGCATGGCGCTGCCGGTCAAACCTGTACCCGCACCGCGCGCCACCACCGGCACACCCAAACGCATACAGGTTTTCAATACCGTTTGCACCTGCGCTTCCGTTTCCGGCAATACCACTGCCAGCGGCAACCGGGTAAACGCCGCCAACGCATCGCATTCATAAGGCGTAATTTCCGACAATTCGGTTAAAACGCGCATCTCCGCCCATTCGCGCCGCAGCTTTTCCTGCAACCCGACACGTTGCCGCATACCCAATCCGCCTGTTTGTTCGCTTATCGACATAACACCATATTCTTTAATCATGTTGACTGAATCCGGGCAGGATAAAGGCCGTCTGAAAAACGGCTGTCTTTTTTCAGACGGCCTCACCCGAAACAGGAATTGTAAACGATTGCACATACCAACCATACCCCTGACGGACACAAAGCCGTTTCCGCCCCTGCCCTTGAAAGGCCGTCTGAAAAAACGGATAATTCCAACCTATTTCACAACCCAACCAAAAAGGCATTGCAACATGGCTTCCCAACTGGCAAACGCTATCCGTTTCCTCTCCGCAGACGCAGTACAAAAAGCCAATTCCGGCCACCCCGGCGCACCGATGGGCATGGCGGACATGGCAGAAGTATTGTGGCGCAGTTTTCTGAACCACAATCCGGCCAACCCGAAATTCTACAACCGCGACCGCTTCATTCTTTCCAACGGTCACGCTTCCATGCTGATTTACAGCCTGCTGCACCTGACAGGCTACAACGTCTCCATTGAAGATCTGAAAAACTTCCGCCAATTCCACAGCAAAACCCCCGGCCACCCCGAATACGGCTACACCGACGGCGTGGAAACCACCACCGGCCCGTTGGGGCAAGGCATTGCCAACGCAGTCGGCATGGCGTTGGCCGAAAAAATCCTCGCCGCCGAATTCAATAAAGACGGCCTTGATATCGTCGACCACCACACCTACGTATTCATGGGCGACGGCTGCCTGATGGAAGGCGTATCGCACGAAGCCTGCTCGCTGGCCGGCACTTTGGGCTTGGGCAAACTGATCGTGCTCTACGACGACAACAATATCTCCATCGACGGCAAAGTCGACGGCTGGTTTACCGAAAACATCCCGCAACGCTTCGAAAGCTACGGCTGGCATGTGGTGCCGAACGTAAACGGCCACGACACCGCCGCCATTCAGACGGCCATCGAAGCAGCCAAAGCCGAAACCGGCAAACCTTCCATCATCTGCTGCAAAACCCTGATCGGCAAAGGCGCGGCCACCAAAGAAGGCAGCCACAAAACCCACGGCGCACCGTTGGGAGCCGAAGAAATCGAAGCCACCCGCAAACATTTGGGCTGGAACCACGGCCCGTTTGAAATCCCGCAAGACATTTACGACGCGTGGAACGCCAAAGAAAAAGGCGCAAAACTCGAAGCCGAATGGAACGAGAAATTCGCCCGCTATCAGGAAAAATTCCCCGCCGAAGCCGCCGAGTTCGTGCGCCGCATGGACAACAAACTGCCGGAAAACTTCGATGCCTATGTTCAGACGGCCTTAAAAGAAGTGTGCGGTAAAGCCGAAAAAATCGCCACCCGCAAAGCCAGCCAAAACAGCATTGAAATTCTCGCCAAAGTCTTGCCCGAATTTGTCGGCGGTTCTGCCGACCTGACCCCGTCGAATCTGACGGATTGGTCAAACAGCAAAGCCGTCAGCAAAAACAGCGGCGGCAACTATATCCATTACGGTGTGCGCGAATTCGGCATGGCCGCCGTCATGAACGGCATGACCCTGCACGGCGGCGTAAAACCCTTCGGCGCCACCTTCCTGATGTTCAGCGAATACGCCCGCAACGCCCTGCGCATGGCTTCATTGATGAAAATCAACCCGATTTTCGTGTTTACCCACGACTCCATCGGCCTCGGCGAAGACGGCCCGACGCACCAACCCATCGAACAAACCGCCACCCTGCGCCTGATTCCGAATATGGACGTATGGCGTCCTTGCGACACCGCCGAATCACTGGTGGCATGGGCGGAAGCCGCCAAAGCCGCCGACCATCCGAGCTGTCTGATTTTCAGCCGCCAAAACCTGCCTTTTATCCCGCGCAACCAAGCCCAGTTGGATAACATCAAACGCGGCGGCTATGTCATCAGTGAAGCCGAAAACGGCCAAGCCCAAGCCGTGGTGATTGCCACCGGTTCCGAAGTCGAGCTGGCTTTGAACGCGCAAAAAGCATTGGCCGAACAAGGCATTGCCGTAAACGTCGTTTCCATGCCTTCCACCAACGTATTCGACCGGCAAGATGCCGCCTACCAAGCTGCCGTCTTGCCTGCGTCTCTGCCCAAAGTGGCGGTGGAAGCCGGTGTATCCGACGGTTGGTATAAATATGTAGGCTTAAACGGCAAAGTGATCGGCCTGAACCGCTTCGGCGAATCTGCTCCGGCCGAGCAGCTGTTCGAACATTTCGGCTTTACTGTCGATAATGTGGTAAACACCGTGAAATCTGTTTTGGCATAACCGCCTGAAAGCAAAAGGCCGTCTGAATTTTCAGACGGCCTTTTTTATATTTATTCCCGTTCACAAACACCGCAATTGACTGCTGTATGTTGAGTTATGAATTGATTGCGGCGTTCCAGTTTATTCAAACGCGCTTCCAATCGGGCAACATCATCGCGAAGCTGTTCGACGCCGTTGCGCCAACTCTCGAAAGTTTCTTTGCCGACGACGGGCGATTCCGGCTCTTGGGCGAAACTGCCGAGCTGCCCGGCCAAACCCCGGCCGATTTGTTTCAACGTCTGCCCCAACCGCTCCGCACGTGACGATACGCTGCCGGCTACGGCATCGCCGAACAGACGGCTCAAATCATCGTTGGCGTAATAACGCAGCTGTCCGACCAACGGCAGCACGGCCATGCCCAATGCGGTATCGCCGTTAACGGCGACATCACCGACACCGGGCTTTTGTCCGCTTAAGATTTTCTGCACGGCAGACGGACGGAACACGATTTCCGTTTCCGCCTGCCCGTCGAAATCCTGCAAAAAACCTTGCCGGTCAAACACGCCTTTAACGCGCAGGCCCGACGCTTCCAGCTGCAGGCTTCTGCCTGCAAACTCAGCCAAATCGGCCTGAATCTCGGTGTTTTGCTGTATCACATGGTTTAACAGCGGAAGCATTGCTGACATAGTTTTCTTTCCTGATGACGCCGCAAAAGCATCATGCCAAAACATTCAAAAAATCGTCGAAGGCCGTCTGAACCACTTTGCCGCCTCGGACATCAGCCATATCGAAGTCTGCCTCCGGCAAGCCCAGCTTTAAGGCTTCGGCACGGTAAAATTCGTGTTTGGGCGGATGTTGCGCTTCAACGATATTGCGGATACGGATGCCGTTTGGTCCGTTTACGGCCTGATACAGTGCGGCAACGGCACGGCCTTGATGTAAAACATTAACCGGCTGGTGCGCGCCGCCGTTTTGCTGCCGCTTAAGCAGACTGTTTAAAGGGTGCCGCTCTGCGGAATACAATCCGCCCAAACGCAAAATATCGATATTGGCCATGCCGCTGTTTAAAAACAGCTGCTCGGCGGCGGCGACTTTTTGCGAAGATGCAGTTTGCGGATTCAACGGACTGCGTTCATCGCAAATGCGCGCTTCACCGCCATACACGCCTATGCTGCTGCCGTATACGATATGCGCCACGCCGCACTGTTTGGCTGCGGTTATCCATTCTGTCAATACGCTTAGATAATCCGCAACGGCAGACGGCGGCAGCAAACAGATCCAAACCGGCTTGTCTGCCCAATGGTTCAAACAGGCCGTCTGAAATTGGCCGCTTTGATTCAAATCGACCGCATCCAGCCGTATCGGCAGATTCACGTCGTCCGAAGTGATGTTGCGTTTCACCGCCGCCACCTCGCGGCCGCTTTCAAACAGCTTCTCCGCCAACGGCCTACCCAAATAACCCATGCCTAAAATGGCGCAACCGTGTCGATTCATGTTTCAGACGGCCTCTTTCTCTTCTGCCAACAACCAAGCAGGTTTGTTCCATTTCGGCACATCGATAAAACGGTATGCCGCCATGCGCTCGAGCAATGCGCGCGGATCGTCGGCCTCGCACAGCAAATTCAAATTTTCAGACGGCATAAAGCCTGCTTCAACCGTCTGCTTCATCATCGCCAGCAAAGGATCGAAAAAACCGCCGATATTCAAAATACCGACAGGCTTGCTATGCAGCCTCAGCTGCGCCGACGACAATACTTCAAACAGCTCTTCATACGTTCCCAAACCGCCGGGCATGGCGATAAATGCATCCGCCAGCTCGATCATTTTATTGCGGCGGCTCGACATATCCGGCATTTCAACCAGCTCGGTCAACCCTCGGTGCGCCACTTCTTTCTCGCGTAAAAAAGTCGGAATCACGCCGACCACTTCGCCGCCGCCGGCCAATACCGCATCGGCAACCGTTCCCATCAGACCGATTTTTCCACCGCCGTACACCAAACGGCTGCCCCTTTCAGCCAATACGCCGCCCAAGTCTTGAGCCGCTTCGAAATACGCCCGTGTGTTTCCCAAATTGGAACCGCAATAAACCGCTATGTTTTTCATATTTAACTATTCTTACTGTTTCGAGTTCCACCAATGGTTAAAGTACGGCGTTCGGATAAGAGCCGATGATTTTCACAAAAGAAGCGCGCTCGCCCAACTCTTGTAAGGCCGTCTGAACTTTTGCGTCCTCGGCATGGCCTTCGATGTCGATAAAAAACAGATAGTCCCACAGGCCGGATTTGCTCGGTCGGCTTTCGAATTTGGTCATGGAAATACCCTGTTCGGTAAACGGTTTCAGCAGCGCGTTCATGGCACCGGCTTTGTTGGGCGTGGATACGACCAAAGACGTTTTGTCGCGGCTGGTGCTGGCGGTTTCCTGATGCCCCAACACCAAAAAGCGCGTGGTATTGTTCGGTTCGTCTTCGATATTGTCGGCCAACTTGATCAAGCCGTAGATTTCCGCAGCGGTTTGCCCTGCGATGGCGGCAACCGAGCCGTCTTGCGCTTCCGCCGCCAAACGTGCGGCTTCGGCATTGCTGGAAACGGAAATACGCACCGCATCGGGCAAATGGCGGTTCAACCACTCATGACATTGCGCCAATGCCTGTGCATGGGCATATACTTTGCCGATACTGTTTTTGTCTGCCGCCTGTTTGGACAATAAATGATGATGGATACGCAACACCACTTCGCCGCAGGCTTTCAACGGCGATACCGACAACAAATCCAGCGTTCTGCCGACCGAGCCTTCGGTCGAGTTTTCAACCGGCGCCACCACATAATCGGCTTGACGCGCTTCCACCATACGGAAACATTCGTCTATGGTCGTGCAGGCCAGCGTATGGGCGGCATGGCCGAAATGCTTGATGGCCGCCTGCTGTGTAAACGTGCCTTGCGGGCCGAGATAAGCAATGGTGAGCGGGCGCTCCACCGCCAAACATTCGCTCATGATTTCGCGGAACAGTCTGGCAACCGATTCGTCGGGCAGCGGCCCTTGGTTCAAATTCTGGATACGCTGCAACACTGCCGCTTCGCGCTCGGGACGGTATACCACGCCGGTTCCCTTCAATTCCCCGATCGCACGCGCGTGCCCGGCGCGTTGGTTTAACAGCTGCAGAATCTGGGCGTCAATTTCATCAATCGCACGACGGTGCGGCAGCAACTTATCATCGGCAGACATAGTTTTCCTTTATTCTCATTTCATCCGGATATAACGGTATGGATTTTAACATTATTGAGGCCGTCTGAAATCACGTTTTCAGACGGCCTCAAGGCTTCTTCGGCATAATCTGCCGTTTTTTCAGGCGGCCTCAGACACTATTGCGGAACAGATCCGTTTTTATGGCTATTCCATGTTTTACCCGAAAAGAACAACAGCAAAATAATGCCGCTCACCGTCGAGGCCAACATCATGCCCGACATCACATTTGCCGTACCGTTGTGCAACCAAGTCGTCAACATCCCCACAGATGCGCCGATAACCGACTGGCATACGCCCAACACCGCATTGGCACTGCCGCCCTCGCGTCGGAAATACATCATAAAACACGCCTGTGTGTTTGCGGTTACCAAACCCTGCGTCCCCACCGAAGTCATCACGCATGCCACCAGCAAAGCCAGCGGCGGAAGCTGCCAAATCAATACCGACGCATACATCAGCATATTGGCCGCCAACTGTACGCCGACGCCCCACTTCAAAATATCCTGAGCATCGCTGCCGGTTTTCAAACGCCAAGCCGTAATGCGGTTAAACAGCGCCATCATCACGATATTCAAGCCGAATATCCAAGCATAGGTATGCGCCGACACGCCGTACAGTTCCATATAAACGAACGAAGATTCGGTAATAAAAGCAAACATCGAAGAAAAACTGAATGCTTGGAAAAACAGATAACCCAATGCCGGTTTGGTAGTCAAAACACGGTAATAACGCTCACCGACATTGCGGAAAATACGGCTGTCGATTTTATCCGTCTGCACCGGCTTGGCCAAAAAACGGAACAGCAAAATCCAAACCGCCGCGCCATAAACCGCCAAAAACACAAAAATCGAACGCCAACCGCCCAAACTCTGCAAAGCCGCCCCGACCACCGGCCCGATCAAAGGCGCAACCATCATAATGATACCGATGAGGGCAAACATCTGCGCCGCTTTACGGCCTTCGTAATAATCGCGTACGGTCGCACCGACAATCACCACCGTCATTCCGCCGCCAAAGGCCTGCACCAAACGCAGAAACAGCAGCTGTTCGGCCGTCTGAATCAAAGTCAAACCGATTACGGCGGCTATATAAACCGCCAAGCCGGTCAAACCGACAATCCGCCGCCCTTTCAAATCGGAAATCGAACCGCCGACAATCTGCCCGAAAGCCACACCGAACAGAAACGTACTCAAACTCTGCTCGATCCGGTGGATATCGGCATTTAACGCGGCCGACATAGAAGGAATTGCAGGCAGATAAGTGTCCACAGAAAACGGCATAATCGCCACCAGCATGGCAAGCAAAACCGCCATCTGTTTATCGCTGAGTGATGAGGGAGGTGTGTGCATAAAAGCTTTCCAAACGGCAAACCGCCCTATTCGGGGCGGTTTTTATAATATATTAACGAGCCGATTATACGCTTGTTTTTACTCGCAATCAAAACAGCACGGCAGAAAAAAAACGGCGATACTGTAAAGTATCGCCCAAGCTGCTTTGTTCTAAGTAGACAACCTCAGAGGAAACTGAAACAAATATTATTTGGCACAGCGGAAGCCCAAATTATTCAGGACAAATCTGGCCTGAAGGCTGGTTCGGATGCCATAGCGCATAAACGCTGCATAATCACTCGGATCGGCCGAACCTGTTGCCGCACCACTGCAAAACATATTGTTGCCGGTATCGTTGGAAGTTAGCAGGCTGCTGTTAAAATCTTCAGTCCACTCCCAAATCAAACCGTGCATATCGTGAATGCCCCAATAGTTGGCACTCCCTTGCGCCACATTCCGCAGACCCCGGCTGCTGCCTTCTGCATACCAGTCCAAAATAGCGCGGTTATAGCCTTTTTCGGCAGTACCGTTTTTCTGCGTTGCCGAAGCCTGTCCGGCAAATTCCCATTCGTCGATGGTCGGCAGGCGTTTGCCCTGTGCCGAACAGTAAGCATTGGCGGCAAACCAGGAAACATTGGTTACCGGTTTTTTCAAATCCGCGGCTTTCGGCGCAAAGCCTTTACCTTCTTTCACCCAATGGCGCAGATAGCCTTGCTCGGCCTGACGGGTTTTGACCGCCCCACGCTGCCATTGCGGATTTTTGCTTACAAATTCGGCAAAATCGGCATTGGTTACCGGCAGTTTGTCGAGTTTGTAAGGCTTAACCGAAATCATCGGCGTATCTTTTTTCAGATACAGAGGACGGTACAAACCGCCACTGATTGCAGCCATGTCGGATGCCGCCGCTATACAGCAAGGCAACGCCAGCAATAAGGCCAACTGCTTTTTCGCTTTCATCTGTATCCTCCTGCGTTTTTTCAGACGGCCTTTATCAAGGCTGATTATGTGTGCCCGAGAGGCCATCTGAAAAAATTATTATGCTTGGTTGATATTTAAGGCCGTCTGAAAACCACACTGCTTTTTTCAGACGGCCTCTCCGATTATTTACCGCGTTCTTTGGCAACGTCTGCTGCGGTAATCTGACCGCCGTTGTTGCCGAAGCTGTTCAGAATGTAAGTCAGAACATTGGCAGTATCTTCATCGTTCAGGGCGATTGAAGGCATTACGCTGTTGTATTCTTTACCGTTAACCGTAATCTTGCCGCTCACACCTTTCAAGATTGCATGAATACCGCGTTTCGGGTCTTTCAGCAGATAGTCGGATTGCGCCAGCGGAGGGAATGCACCTTCCACACCCTTACCTTCTGCACCGTGACAAGCCAAGCAGTTGGAATCGTAAACAGTTTTACCTAATTTGATTTGATCGTCTTTGCTTGCCGCTTTAGCAGGACCGGCTTCTACTTTGGCTTTTTCTTCTTCCGTCAACGGAACGGTTTGGATTGCACCACCTTCAGGTTGGTAAATCGTATCGCTGATCTTACCGGAGTAAATTTCTTTATTCTCCGGGCCTTCCACTTTCAACTGACCCAACGCACCTTTGTTAAACGCACGGAAGATAGAGTGGTCAACCAAAGTAAAACTACCCGGAACATCCAGCTTGAAGTCTACAATTGCAGCACCACCGGCAGGAATCAACGTAGTTTGGATATTTTCGTTAATCAGTTTACCGCCTTCAACATAAACCTTGTCGAAGATTTCGCCGATAACGTGGAAAGACGATACCAAGTTCGGGCCGCCGTTACCGACAAACATACGCACGGTTTCGCCTACTTTGGCTTTCAGGGCGTTGTCACCGGCAATCGCACCTACGTGACCGTTAAATACCACATAATCAGGCTGTTCTTTAATGGCTTTTTCCATATCAAACGGTTGCAAGCCCGGCTCGCCGTATTTGCCTTTGGTATAGAAGTCACCTTGAACCACGTAGAATTCTTTATCCACTTTCGGCAAACCTTCTTTAGGCTCAACCAAGATCAAACCGTACATACCGTTGGCAATGTGCATACCCACAGGTGCAGTCGCGCAGTGATAGATGTACAGACCCGGCTGCAACGCTTTAAAGCTGAACGTAGAAGTGTGACCCGGAGCCGTAAAGGTTGCTTCAGCACCGCCACCCGGGCCGGTTACCGCATGGAAGTCCACGTTGTGCGGAACAGTCGAGTCAGCACGGTTGGAGAATTGCACTTCAACTTGGTCGCCTTCGCGTACACGGATCATCTGACCCGGAACTTGTCCGCCGAACGTCCAATATTTATAGTCCACGCCGTCAGCCATTTTCATGACTTTTTCTACCACTTCCATCTTCACAACTACTTTGGCAGGATAGTCGCGGTCGATAGGAGGAGGCGCTTCCGGAGCGTGCGTCATAACCGCATCGACAACAGGCAGCTCGCCTTGTGTTTCTTGTGTAGCAGCTGTTTGCTCGCTAGCAGCAGGAGCAGGCGTATCAGCCGCTTTTTCCGCTGCCTGTTGTCCGCAGGCAGCCAGAGCAAATATAGAGGTAATCAATGCAGCTAAAGTATGGCGTTTCATGGTTGTTCCCTTTTTTACTGTAAGCCGGCAATTCCGGCCGATTTCACATTTTCGTTGGATTCATTATCTTTTAAGAGGTACATACATTCTTTGACCTAAATCAATAAATTCATAAAATATGAATCTTAAAAGAACAAAAACACTCTAAATCATACCTAATCATAAAATAAAAAATGGTTTATTAATATAAAATCGTTAAATACAGAGTAAAAACCCCAGTTTATTGCAATTTAAAAATAAAAACCGTTATCAAATACACACAAAAATTAATATACCCATTTTATTTTTACCGTGCTACAATTCTTAACATTCATATTTTATGAATTTTTTAAGACACATTCTCACTTCCTAAAGGAGTTCAAAATGGGACAGTATAAAAAGCTGTGGTTCATGCTTCTGGCTGTGCTGCTGACCACCTTCACTATCCTGGGCTATATGGGTAGCGAAGTTTATAAAAAAGCACCGCCCTATCCGGAAAAGTTCGTTACCTCTTCCGGAGAAACCTTTATCAGTAAAGACGACATCCTTGCCGGTCAAACGGCTTGGCAAACCACAGGCGGTATGGAAGTCGGCTCTATTCTCGGACACGGTGCGTATCAGGCACCGGACTGGACGGCCGATTGGCTGCACCGCGAATTGGTGGCTTGGTTGGACATCACCGCCCAACAAGAGCACGGCAAAAAGTTTGATGAGCTGAATCATGAGCAACAAGCCGTGTTAAAAGCACGTTTGTCAGACGAGTACCGTGAAAAAGGCCGCGTCCGCGACGACGGCACGGTATTGTTGAGCGACACACGCGTCAAAGCCATCGAAGCCGTTGCCCCCTACTACATTACCCTGTACGGCGACGATCCTTCCATGGTAACCACACGCGAACACTTCGCAATGAAAAACAATACCTTGCCAAGTGAAGAAGCACGCAAGAAATTAACCAATTTCTTCTTTTGGACCGCATGGTCGGCTTCTGCCAACCGTCCGGGCGAAACCTTTACCTATACCAACAACTGGCCGCACGAACCTTTGATTAACAATGTTCCGACAACGGAAAACTATGTTTGGTCGTTTACAAGTATCGTGCTGTTGCTGGCAGGTATCGGTTTGCTGATGTGGGGCTACTCTTTCTTGACCAAACATGAAGAAGTCCAAGCGCCTACCGAAGATCCGCTGTCCAAATTCCAGCTCACGCCTTCGCAAAAAGCTTTGGGTAAATATGTCTTCTTAACTGTGGCGCTGTTTGTCGCACAAGTTCTGCTGGGCGGCGTAACTGCACACTACACGGTTGAAGGCCAGCATTTCTACGGCATCAATATTTCCGACTGGTTCCCGTATGCCTTGGTGCGTACATGGCACATCCAATCTGCCATCTTCTGGATTGCCACCGGTTTCCTGACTGCCGGTTTGTTCCTCGCCCCGATTGTCAACGGCGGAAAAGATCCGAAATTCCAACGTGCCGGCGTGAACTTCCTCTACATCGCCTTGTTTATCGTAGTTGTCGGCTCTTACGGCGGTAACTTCCTGGCCTTGTCTCACGCCATCCCGAGCCATCTGAATTTCTGGTTCGGCCATCAAGGCTACGAATATCTGGACTTAGGCCGTTTCTGGCAGATTCTGCTGATGGTAGGTCTGTTGTTGTGGCTGTTCCTGATGTTGCGCTGCACCGTCAACGCATTTAAAGAAAAAGGAACGGATAAAAACCTGTTGGCCATCTTTGTGGCTTCTATGGTCGGTGTCGGCGTATTCTATGCTCCCGGTCTGTTCTACGGCGAACATTCGCCGATTGCCGTAATGGAATACTGGCGCTGGTGGGTGGTACACCTGTGGGTAGAAGGCTTCTTCGAAGTATTTGCCACCGCTTCCTTTGCCTTCATCTTCTACAACATGGGCTTTATCCGCCGTACAACGGCAACCGCCGCAACCCTTGCTTCTGCTGCCATCTTTATGTTGGGCGGCGTACCCGGCACGCTGCACCACCTGTACTTTACAGGTACGACCTCTGCAGCTATGGCCATCGGTGCTTGTTTCTCTGCACTGGAAGTTGTACCGCTGATCCTGCTCGGCCGTGAAGCTTACGAACACTGGTCTTACCAAAATGCCGCACCTTGGGCGAAACGTCTACGCTGGCCGCTGATGTGCTTCGTAGCCGTTGCATTCTGGAACATGGTTGGTGCCGGCGTATTCGGCTTCATGATCAACCCGCCGATTTCCCTGTTCTACATCCAAGGTTTGAACACCACCGCGGTACACGCACACGCAGCCTTGTTCGGCGTATACGGTTTCTTGGCACTGGGCTTCGTTCTGCTGGTGGCCGGATACCTGAAACCACAAGCCCAATTTGACGAAAAACTGATGACTTGGGCATTTTGGCTGCTCAACGGCGGCTTGGCTGGCATGATTGTCATGAGCTTGCTGCCTGTCGGCATTATCCAAACTTACGCCAGCATCACTCACGGTTTATGGTATGCCCGCAGCGAAGAATTTATGCAGATTGAAATTTTGGATACCCTGCGCTGGATCCGCACTGCAGCAGACTTAGTCTTCATCGGCGGTGCAGTCTGCATCGCATGGCAAGCAACCAAAATGGTATTCAGCCGTAACAAATAACAGATACCCTAACCTCTCTTCACAAGCATAAAAAGAGGCCGTCTGAAATTTTCAGACGGCCTCTTCCGTTTTAACACTTAAATATCCAAATCATCACTCAAATAAACCTTTTCACTATGGTCGGCAGGCATAATCAGATTCATCACCAGCGCAGCCACACCACCCATACAGATCGGATTTTGGAACAACTCTTTCAAAGGCAGCAAAGCAAACACTTCAGGCTTGAAACTCACTCCCAAACCCAAACCAATCGCGGTCGCAGCAATAATCGTTTCACGGCGGTTAATACCGTTGGTCATCATAATGCGCACACCGGCCACCGTAATCATACCGAACATCAGCACCATCGCACCGCCCAGTACCGGACTCGGAATCGTGGTAAATGCACGCCCTACCACAGGAAACAAACCCAACAACACCAAAATCACCGCAATATATTTACCTACATGACGAGAAGCCACGCCCGTCATCTGAATCACACCGTTATTTTGTGCAAAAGTCGTCAACGGCAGCGATCCCAAAGCCGTCGCAATCACCGACACCAAACCGTCGGCAAACACACCGCCACGCAAGCGTTTCTGAAATTCATCACCTTCATAAGGTTCGCCCGACACCATTGCCGTTGCCGTCAAATCACCCACCGCCTCGAAAATACTCAGCAGATAAACCAAACCGGCCACCAAAAAAGGAACAAACTGAAAATCAAAACCGTATTTAAACGGAACCGGCATCGTCATCACCGGCAGATTTTCCAAAACCGAAAAATCCACCATACCCAAAAACAGCGCCACCACATAACCCGACACCATACCGACTGCAATCCCGCTCATACGCAGCAACGGATTTTTCAGAGTATTGAAAAACAGCACCACAGCCAACACAAAAGCCGCCAAACCGATATTCTGCCAAGAACCGAACGAACCGTTGCCCAATGCCGCAAAACCGCCGCCGAATTCCGTAATCGCCACACCGATCAGACTCAAACCGATCATCATCACCACCACACCGCTCACTGTCGGCGTAATCACTTTTTTCAAATAAGGCAGCAACCAAGCCGAACCTGCCACCAAAAACGCACCGACAAACCCGATACCCATCAGCGCCGACAACATCGCATGCTCGTCCATACCATGCTCTTTCATGCCTGCGCCCAAAGCAATCATCACGCCGACAAAAGAAAAGTTTACCGACTGGATAGACAACATCCCCGAACCCACCGGTCCGAAGCGGTTGACTTGCAGATACGTCCCGATACCCGATGCCACCATTGCCATCGAAACCAGATAAGCCGTCATTTCCGCAGGCAGCTTCAATGCACCGCCCACAATCAGCGCAGGCGTAATCATCGGCACAAAAATCGCCAACAAATGCGTTACCGCACTCAACAACGCATTAACAAAAGGAGGTTTATCCTCCAAACGGTAGACCAAATCAGGCATATCGCCGGTTTTACGGACAGGAGTTGCCATATTCTTAAATCCTTTTAATATTAAATACCAACAAAAAGCTAAAATTTGTAAACCCGGATTGTATACAATTTAACCGAACCCCTCAATTTCCCCAAACACTTTAATATTTCCATAATATTTCCATTACAACTTTTAAAAACAAAGGCCGTCTGAAAAACAATCACCATTTCACACAGCGGATAAAGTAAGCTACAATCGCAATCATTTAGATGTTTCGAGAGAATATAAAGGTTTTATCATGTTACAAGGCAGCTTAGTTGCACTCGTTACGCCTATGCATCAAGACGGCAGCGTAAACTACGGACAACTCAAAAACCTCATCGACTGGCATATCGAAAACGGAACCGACGGCATCGTAGCAGTCGGCACCACAGGCGAAAGCGCCACCTTATCGGTTGAAGAACATCTCGCCGTTATCGAAGCAGCAGTAAAATACGTCGGCAAACGCGTACCCCTTATCGCCGGTACCGGTGCCAACAACACCCGCGAAGCCATCGAGCTTTCCAAAGCTGCCGAAGCCTTGGGCGCAGACTACACGCTGTCAGTCGTACCCTACTACAACAAACCCTCCCAAGAAGGTATCTACCGGCATTTCAAAGCGATTGCCGAAGCCACCACCATCCCGATGATCATCTACAACGTACCGGGACGTACCGTGGTTAACATGAGCAACGACACCATTCTGCGGTTAGCCGAAATTCCCAATATCGTCGGCGTTAAAGAAGCCAGCGGCGACATCGGACGCGAAATCGACCTGATCAACCGCGCACCCGAAGGATTTGCCGTGTACTCCGGCGACGATCCCACAGGCCTCGCATTTATGCTGTGCGGCGGACACGGCGTGATTACCGTTGCCGCCAATGTTGCGCCCAAACTGTTTGCCGATATGTGCCGCGCCGCTTTGGCCGGCGACCTTGCTAAAGCACGCGAACTCAATAAAGCCCTGATTCCCGTTTACGACGTCATGTTTTGCGAACCCAGCCCTGCCGCACCGAAATGGGCACTATCGGTCTTGGACCAATGCGACGCGCATGTACGCCTTCCCATCATCGAATTGTCAGAAAACGGCCAAGCCCAAGTACGCCAAGCATTGGCCGCAGCCAATCTGATTTAATACAGGAAATCAAAATGAAACGTATCCATCCAATCGTATTAACCCTGGCTGCCGTAGGTTTGGCTGCCTGCTCGACCGGAAAAAGCGAGCAACCCAAACTGGATTACCAAACCCAAAACCGTAAAATCGTCAACTTGGAAGTACCGCCGGACTTAACCAATCCCAATCAGGGCAATCTCTACCAAGTGCCGGCAGGCAACGGAGCAGTCCGCGCCAGCGACATTATGCGCACACCTAAAGTACAGAAACCTGCCGACCAAGCCGTCTTAAAAAACGTTAAAGGCGTGCATCTGGAGCGCGACGGCAGCCAACGCTGGTTGGTAGTCGAAGGCAAACAACCTGCCGAATTATGGCCGCTGCTCAAAGCCTTCTGGCAGGAAAGCGGCTTCGACATCAAATCCGAAGAACCCGCCATCGGCCAAATGGAAACCGAATGGGCGCAAAACCGTGCAAAAATCCCTCAAGACGGCTTGAGAAGCCTGTTTGAAAAAGTCGGTCTCGGCGGTATTTACTCAACCAGCGAACGCGATAAGTTCATCATCCGTATCGAACAAGGCAAAAACGGTTCGACTGACGTATTCTTTGCCCATAAAGGCATGAAAGAAATTTATGCCGATAAAAACAAAGACACCACCATGTGGCAGCCTCGTCCGAACGATCCCAATCTCGAAGCCGCATTCTTGGCGCGCTTCATGCAATATTTGGGCGTTGACGCCAAACAAGCCGAAAAAGCCGTCGGTAACAGCCTAAGCAGTAAAAACAGTGCCAACGAATTGGCCAAACTGGAAAACCATACCGTTTTAGTCAGCGGTGATTATGAGCGCAACTGGCGCCGTACTGCCTTGGCACTGGACCGCATCGGCCTGACCGTATTGGGTCAAAACACCGAACGCCATGCATTCCTGGTTCAAATCGCACCACAGGAAAGCGAATCGGTAACCAACACCAAACCCGGCCTGCTGAAACGCTGGTTCGGCAAAGCCAAGGAAAACGCAGCGGCTGCTCCGCAAGAAATGATTGTTTACGCCGAGCCGGTACAAAACGGCATGCGCCTGCATCTGTTAAACAAAGACGGCAGTGCTTACAAAGGCAATGACGCTTCGTCTTGGCTGAACCGCCTGCATATGGAGTTGCGCTGATTCCACCCATCCCCTGCATACCGCAGGGGATTTTTTATTACCGATAAACTTTTTGTTTTGTTGCGAACGGGCACCCCATCATCCGCAGCCTGCACCCCAAGCCCGCAAGCATCCGTTTATCGTCTATACCACCCTTTACCTTCCCTTAAGTTTAGAGGCCGTCTGAAAATTTTCAGACGGCCTGATTCTTCACAACATCAAAAAACTTTCTCCTTTTACCTACAACACCGAGTCTTCCGTCTTCCTCCAACACACAGCCATACCATCATTTATGACCGATATTGCCCGCTTCACCATCCACTCCCAGGCCGTCTGAAAATTTCAGACGGCCTATTTTCCCATCCCGGTAAAATTGACTTTTAATTCTCCGTCCCGTGCAATGTTCCGCTTTTATCAAAAGTGCTTTTGTTTGCTATATAATACCGCTTTCTTTTTTATATCAACGGCATCATGAGCAAACGTAAACTTTATCTGCTGGGCATTGCTTTTTCCACCCTGCTGTTCATCAGCCTGGTTATGGCCGGCAGTTATCTGATTTCTATCGGCAGCAAACAATTCGGCATCGCCTGCTTTCTGTTTGCTTTCGGCGCCGTATTTGTCCAAATCGCTTTTTTAGCCCTATACATCCGCCTGATTGTCTATCAAAAAGCCATGAAAGAACTGGCCGCACAGCAACAAAACAGCAATAAGGAAAAACCGAATCATGTTTGAGCGTATCGTTCTGGCCAGTGGCAATCAAGGAAAATTGCGTGAGTTTTCAAAGCTTTTTGCAGAATACAATATCCAAATCCAACCGCAATCCGATTTCAACGTTCCCGAATGCCCCGAACCGCACTGCACTTTTGTTGAAAATGCGATTGCCAAAGCCCGTCATGCCGCCAAGCACAGCGGTTTGCCGGCTTTAGCCGACGATTCCGGCATTTGCGCCGAGGCTTTAAACGGCGCACCCGGCGTATTATCCGCGCGTTTTGCCGGAGACAACCCGAAATCCGATGCTGCCAACAATACCAAGCTGTCTGCCGAGCTGGCGGATAAAAGCAACAAACGCTGCTATTACGTCTGCATTTTAGTTTTGGTACGCCACGAGCATGATCCTCAACCCATCATTGCCGAAGGTATTTGGCACGGCACATGGCAGGCGCAGCCTTCGGGTGGCAACGGCTTCGGCTACGACCCTCATTTTTATTTGGCTGATCAAGGCTGTACAGCCGCAGAGCTTGATCCCGAAACCAAAAACCGCCTCAGCCACCGCGGTTTGGCATTGCAAGAATTAATGAAAAAAATCCGGCAATCCTTCTCCGAGTAAACCGTATCCGACCGTGTGTCATTTCCATCTTACAACGGTACCGGTCTTATTCTCCGTCATATAAACCGCTTCCGATTATCCTTTATTATGCAGACGGCCAAACCAATACCGCCTCTTAACGCCACAATCCCTGAGGCCGTCTGAAAAACAATCCGTAAATACCATGTCTGAAATCAGCTTTTCCCGTCCGGGCCAACTTTCCGCCCTCCCGCCCCTATCGCTTTACATCCATATTCCGTGGTGTATCCGAAAATGCCCTTATTGCGATTTTAATTCACACCAAGCAAAATCAGAGTTAAATGAACAGGCCTATATCGAGGCGCTGCTTGCCGACCTGCAATCCGAGCTGCCTTATGTATGGGGGCGGCCCGTAGAAACGGTTTTTATCGGCGGAGGCACGCCCAGCCTGTTTCAAGCCGAATCCATCGACAAACTGCTCAGCGGCATCCGCGCCCTAATCAAAATCCAACCGCAAGCAGAAATCACGCTGGAAGCCAATCCCGGCACTTTTGAAAAAGAAAAATTCAAAGGCTTCAAAGAAGCCGGCATCAACCGACTTTCAATCGGCGTACAAAGCTTCAATAACCAAGCCCTGCAAAAACTCGGCCGCGTCCACAATGCCGAAGAAGCCCTGACCGCCATCGAAACCGCACTGAATCTGTTTGACAAAGTCAATATCGACTTGATGTATGCCCTGCCCGGTCAAACCGTTCAGACGGCCTATGCAGACATCCGTACTGCCATTGAAACCGGTGCCAAACACATCAGCGCCTACCACCTGACAATGGAACCGAACACGCCGTTCGGGCATACGCCTCCGCCCGGATTACCGCAAGACGAAGCCGCTATCGATATCGAAGAAACCGTCCACCAAGCTTTGGCCGAAGCCGGTTTCCGACACTACGAAACTTCAGCTTTCGCCCAGGCCGGCCATGAATGCCGCCACAATATCAACTATTGGCAGTTCGGCGACTACATCGGCATCGGCGCCGGAGCACACGGCAAGATTTCCTATCCGACACACATAGAACGCACCACCCGCCGCCGCCATCCCAACGATTACCTGCAGGCTATGGCTTCGCAATCGGACAAGGCTATCGAACGCCATTCCATTGCAGCCGAAGACCTTGCTTTTGAATTTATGATGAATGCCCTGCGGCTCAGCGACGGCGTACCCTCCTCCTGGCTTCAAGAACGCACCGGCATCAACCCGGCAAGCCTGTCCGCCCAAATTCGCGAAGCACAAACCCAAGGCCTGCTCGATCACGACCCCGCTGCATTCAGGCCGTCTGAAAAAGGCAGAAGGTTTCTCAACAACCTTTTACAGTGTTTTCTGTAATGAACCCAAAGCTGCCTACCCGCAGCTTTTTTTGTCCGCACAAAAATCAAAACGGCCGGGAATAACCGTTTATCAACAAAACCACGCAATTTTTGACACTTTATTTACCAAACAGCCTATTGGCAGTTACCATTGCCGCCACCATATCAACCTACCCCACATATCAACCAAGATAGGAATGGCAACATCATGAATTGGAACAATCTGCTCAACCAAGTCCTCAACACCGTTCAAAACAAACAAGGCCACCACCGCAGCCGCCAAAGCAATCCGCTCGGCAGTTTGGGAGGCAGCGCATTGGCAGCCGGTTTGGCCGGTATGTTTATGAAAAAGAAAAACACCAAATCGCTGGTTAAAATCGGCTCGATGGCCGCCATCGGCATGTTGGCCTACAAAGCCTATCAAAATTGGCAAAGCAGTAATCAAAATGTCACAATTCCGGCGCAAAATACCTTCGAGCCGACCGGCATGATTGCAGAAGACCAAAGCCGTATCATCTTGCGCGCCATGATTGCCGCCGCCGCTTCAGACGGCCTTATCGATGATGCGGAAAAACAAATCATTCTGCAGGAAAGCAGCAACGATCCCCAAGCCCAACAGTGGCTTGAAACCGAATTGAACCATCCGGCCACACCGCAGGCTTTGGCACAAGCCGTTAACGGCAACGCCGCACTTGCCGCCGAAGTGTATCTGGCGGCACGCATCGTCTGCGCAGACTTGGACCGCAAAGAAATCATCTTCCTTGCCCAACTCGCCCAAGCCCTGAATCTGGACAATACCTTGGTGGATCACTTGGAACAGCAGGCCGGTTTCTAATGGCGGCACACCGGTGTTTCGCCATTTATGCCCAAACGGCATATAGCCAGACACCGGTGTTTATACGATAATACTGTCCCGATTTTTTACCCGAACAGGAAAAAGATATGTCCAAAACCATTATTCACACCGACAAAGCCCCTGCGGCCATCGGCGCATACAGCCAAGCCGTCCGCGCAGGCAACACCGTTTACATGAGCGGCCAAATCCCCTTGGATCCTGCCACCATGACCATCGTAGGCGAAGGCGACTTCCGTGCCGAAACCCACCAAGTTTTCAAAAACCTGAAAGCCGTTGCCGAAGCTGCCGGCGGCAGCTTGAACGACATCGTCAAAGTTAACGCCTACCTGACCGACTTAGGCAACTTCGCCATCTTCAACGAAGTCATGGCCGAATACTTCGCCCAACCTTTCCCCGCACGTGCCGCCGTCGGCGTTGCCGCACTGCCCAAAGGCGTACAGGTTGAAGCCGAAGCCGTATTAATATTAAACGATTAATTGATAACTCAGTTTTTCAGACGGCCTCCTCTCAACAAGGCCGTCTGAAACGGACACACACATGGCACATTACGCAATCGGCGACGTTCAAGGCTGTTTCGACGAATTGTCCGCCTTATTACAAAAATTAGATTTCAACCATGGCACCGATACATTGTGGCTGACCGGAGACATCGTCAACCGCGGCCCCAAATCACTGGAAACCCTCCAATTCGTCATGGCACACGAAAGCAGTATCCAAACCGTCTTGGGCAATCATGACCTGCACCTGCTTGCCGTATCCTACGGATTCGGCAAAATCAAACGCAACGATACCATCCAATCCATCCTGCTTCACGACGACAGACAAAAAATGCTGGATTGGCTGGCACACCGCCCTTTACTGATCCGCAACGACACCCATACTCTGGTTCACGCCGGACTTCTGCCGCAATGGAGCGTCAACAAAGCCGCCGGACTGGCCGAAGAAGTCGAATGCGAGCTGACCGGCCCGCGCACACGCAAATATTTTGCCAATATGTACGGCGATAAACCGACTTCATGGAGCAACAAGCTCGAAGGCTACGACCGCCTGCGCATGATTACCAACGTATTTACCCGTATGCGCGCACTCAATGCCAAAAACGAATTGAACTACGACTTCAAATCCGGATTGGCCGATATGCCCGGCAAACTGCGCGCTTGGTTTGAAGCCCCGAAGCGCGAAAACCTCGACACCAAAATCGTTTTCGGACATTGGTCGGCACTCGGCTACCAAAACCGCAACAACATTATTGCGCTGGATACCGGCGCATTATGGGGCGGCTCGCTGACCGCCATCAACTTGGATACGGAAGAAGTAACGCAAGTCAAATCCCTAAACGGATTCGCATTGGACTGGAAAAAAGCCTAACCGTCCGATTTTCATATAACATCAAAACCACAGGCCGTCTGAATTTTCAGACGGCCTCATTCATTCCAAGCTGACACACCAGCCTGACGGATACGGCAAACAAACTGATGTTTGATATAACACAGCAAACCGCACAATAAAATTTGTACAAAAACTCTAAAACAAATTTTTTAGAGTATAATGCCTAAAATTTTTCACATCCGCGATACCACTCCGAAACATCAGAGGAATTGCTATGCAAAATGAATTTAATCCATTGATTATCCGTGGAAAATCACTCATTCCCATTGTACAGGGCGGCATGGGTGTCGGCATTTCCGCCTCCAAACTTTCCAGCGCCGTTGCCCGCCAAAACGGCATCGGCACCATCGCCAGCGTCGATTTACGCCACTTGCACGAAGACTTGCTAACCGAATCCCAAATCAATCCGACCGAAGAAAAATATGCCAAACTGAACCATATCGCTTTGGATAGGGAAATTCAGACGGCCAAAGCAGCTGCCGACGGCAAAGGCATGATTGCCGTCAACGTGATGAAAGCCGTTAAAGACCATCAGGCATTGGTTCGCCAAGCCTGCGAATCGGGAGCAGACGCAATCGTAATGGGCGCTGGTCTGCCGCTGGATTTGCCCGAAATGACCGAAGGCTACCCCGATGTCGCCCTGTTGCCGATTTTGTCCGAATCACGCGGCATCGGCATTGTTTTAAAGCGTTGGATGAAAAAAGGCGTGCTGCCCGACGCCATCGTTATAGAACATCCGGCACATGCCGCCGGGCATTTGGGTTCGGCAACCGTCGAGGGCGTCAACGATTCAAAATTCGAGTTTAAACGGGTTATCGAAGAAACTTTCGAGCTGTTTAAAAAACTGGATTTGGAAAAAGAAAAAATTCCGCTGATTTTGGCCGGCGGCATGGCAAATTTTGAAAAAGTCACCACCGCTCTGAAAGATTGGGGTGCTTCAGCCGTTCAAATCGGTACCGCTTTCGCCGTTACCGAAGAAAGCGACGCCCACATCAACTTCAAAAAAACCCTGGCCGGTGCGGAATCCGAACAAATCGTCGAATTCATGTCGGTGGCCGGCCTGCCCGCACGCGGCGTACGCACCAAATTTTTGGACAGCTACATCAAACGCGAAGCCAAGCTGCAGGCTAATGCCAAAGCCGACCCGCGCCGCTGCACCCAAGGTATCAATTGTCTGTCCGTATGCGGACTGCGCGACGGCTTGGAAAAAGTCGGACAATTCTGCATCGATATCCAGCTTGCCGCGGCATTACGCGGAGAAGTCGACAAAGGGCTGTTTTTCCGAGGCAAAGATCCGCTGCCGTTCGGCAAAGCCATACGCAGCGTACAGGAAACCATCCAATATCTGCTATACGGACATCATCCGGAGCGGGCCTAAGCAATACAAAAAACGATATATCCGATAAAGACAAGGCCGTCTGAAATTTTCAGACGGCCTCAATCATCATCAAACCAATCTTATATTAACCAAAGACTGGAATCTCCTCCAACTTAAGGGCATTACACTCAAAATACCGCTTCCAAGCGCAGCTGAGTACCGACATGGTGCGGACGGTCCAGCTTTTTATTGTTGTAATAGCTAACCTCGGTTTGCACAAAAAGCCATTTTTTCCAAACCGGCTGACGCCAGCCTGCAAACGGGCCGTAGCTGTTCAAACTGGGCTTACTGTTGTCGATATCTCCGCCTGCATAGACACCGTAATTCAAACGCTTGTTGCCGTCGAAATCATGCTGACGGTACAAACTATTACCCCAAGTCCACTGCTCGGATTTTTTATCGTGCGCATATTGTGCATGAAGGTGGTTGGCAATCATCGGTTTGTTTTCCGGCGCATACTTCACTTCCCAATTGGTGCGGGCATGATGGCGACTGCGGATACCGTAGCGGTAAACCTGCTCCAAACGCGTACTGTAATCGTTGCCCAAATCCCAATCCTTCGCCGCTTTCCAGCGCACATAAAGATCACGGCCGGAGCGGATACCCAAGTCAATATCGTTTTCGATGCTCAGGCTTTCTGAAAAATCGGAAAAACGTACCGCCAAAGACGCGTTGTCTTTCCTACTTTGCTTGCGGCTGAAACCTTTCTTGTTTTCCTGCTCTTGCGCCACTTCGGGGCTAATGTGGTTTTCATTGTAAATCGCATCGTCCAGCGATTCGTCACCAAACACAACGCTGACTTTTTTCTCCAGCGTAGGCAACTTCACCCGGCCTCTGACTTTCGGCTTATACGATACGCCGTCGTATTTGTTCCATTCGCTGTCTAAAATCAAACGCAGGTTTGCCGTAGCAGGATTGTCGGGATCAGGCTCGCCGAACCAGTCGTCCATGCCGTGCGCCCAACCGTTGATTTTCTTTTGAACGCCGTTATGCTGCTTATCCACCCACTGACCCGAATCCGCAGGCTGCTCTACTTCCGCAGCATAAATACCCGATGCCAAAAACACACCGGAAAGCCCCGCAACATATTGCAATATCTTTCTTTTTTCCATTAACTGACTCCCCACAACCGAATAATTAATCAAACAGGTTAAACAGTATACGGATAAATGCCCGGAAATAACAAGAAGGCCGTCTGAAAAGAGTTTTCAGACGGCCTAACGGCATACTTATTGTTTGTTGATTCTGATTTCAATCATCGGAAAAGCGGTGATAATCTCGATACCGCAGGCGAGTTTGGGCTTCTGACCTTGTGCAAGTGATTTCGAGCCTTGCCCGACACTTACTTCAACCGGGTATATTGCTTTAATGTACTGTTCATTTTCTTTTCATCCGTTCTTCGATAAAACCTCCATAAACAATTCTTATTTGCCGCGCAGCTATTGGGTTACCGTCAGATACCGAGCACCGCTTATCTGTTTGACCGGATACAGTTTTGCGGTTTTTTTATCAAGTAAAAAAACGCCTGCTTAAACGCAGACGTTTTTTATAACAGTTTAAATTATTGAAATACTAATATTTTCCTGTTGATTTTTCTGCTACTTAATAGCCGATTTTCGATTTACTCTTCATACGCGCTCATCGGCGGGCAAGAACAAACCAAATTCCTGTCGCCGTACACATCGTCCACCCTGTTCACGCTCGGCCAGAATTTGTTTTCGCGCACATACGGCAGCGGGAACACGGCTTCTTCGCGGGTGTAGGCGCGGTTCCATTCTCCGGCCACGTTAAAGGCGGTGTGCGGGGCGTTCACCAGTGGGTTGTCGTCTTTCGGCCATACGCCGTTTTGTACTTTCAGCACTTCCTGTTTGATGGATTTCAGCGCGGCGATGAAGCGGTCGAGTTCGGCTTTGCTTTCGCTTTCGGTCGGCTCGATCATCAGTGTACCGGCCACGGGGAATGACACGGTGGGGGCGTGGAAGCCGTAGTCCATCAGGCGTTTGGCGATGTCGGTTTCGGTGATGCCGCTTTCGGCTTTGAGCGGACGCAAATCGACGATACATTCGTGCGCGACGCGGCCGTTTTTGCCGGTGTAGAGAATCGGGTAATCCGCGCTCAATTCTTTGGCGACATAGTTGGCGTTCAGCAATGCCCATTGGGTGGCCTGCTCCATGCCGGTTTTGCCCATCATGGTGATGTACATCCAAGTAATCGGCAGGATGCTGGCGGAGCCGTAAGGCGCGGCGGATACGGCACTCATGCCGTCGGTTGCGCCTTCCACCGGCGATACGGTGTGGCTCGGGGCGAACGGGGCGAGATGCGCTTTCAAGCCGATGGGACCCATGCCGGGGCCGCCGCCGCCGTGCGGGATGCAGAAGGTTTTGTGCAGGTTCATGTGCAACACGTCTGCGCCCACTTCGGCGGGCTGCATGATGCCGATTTGGGCGTTCATGTTCGCGCCGTCCATATACACTTGGCCGCCGTGGTCGTGGATGATTTGGCAGATGTCGCGGATGCCTTCTTCATACACGCCGTGGGTGGACGGATAGGTAATCATCAGCGCGCCTAAGTTTTGCTGATGTTCGGCGGCTTTGGCTTTCAGGTCTTCGATATCGACGTTGCCTTGCTCGTCGGTTTTCACCACCACCACTTTCATGCCCAACATTTGCGCGGTGGCGGGGTTGGTGCCGTGTGCGGATTGGGGAATCAGGCACACGTCGCGGTTAGGCTGGCCGTTGGCTTCGTGATAGCGGCGGATAGACAGCAAGCCGGTGTATTCGCCTTGCGCGCCGGAGTTCGGCTGGATGGAAATCGCGTCAAATCCGGTGATGGCTTTGAGCTGCTCCTGCAAATCGGTGAGCATCTGCATGTAGCCTGCCACTTGGTCGCGCGGGGCGAAGGGGTGGATGCTGCTGAACTCTGGCCAGGTAATCGGCAGCATTTCGCTGGTGGCGTTCAGCTTCATGGTGCAGCTGCCGAGCGAAATCATGCTGCGGTTCATCGCCAAGTCGCGCTCTTCCAGCTTTTTCAGATAACGCAGCATTTCGTGTTCGGTGTGGTAGCTGTTGAACACGGGGTGCTGCAGGATGGCGTCTTTTCTCAAGAGGCCGTCTGAAAGTTTGCTTGAGGCTTTTTCAGACAGGCATTGTGCTTTGCCGGTGAAGAGTTCCACCAGCTTGGCAAAATCGTCGGCGGACGTTTCCTCGTGGAACGCCACGGCCAACACGTTTTCATTCACTTGACGCAGGTTGTAGCCCGCATTTAAGGCGGCCTGATAAATCTCTTTGGCTTTCGCGCCGCAATCTACGGCCACGGTGTCGAAGAACACTTCATGCACCACTTTGAGGCCGTCTGAAACCACCGCGTCGGCAAACGCAGCCGCCAGCGCGTGAATGCGCTTGGCAATGCGTTTCACACCTTCCGGGCCGTGGTAAACGGCGTACATGCCCGCCAAATTGGCCAGCAGAGCCTGCGCGGTACAGATGTTGGAAGTCGCCTTTTCGCGACGGATGTGCTGCTCGCGGGTCGATAAGGCCATGCGCAGCGCGGGTTTGCCCGAAGCGTCTTTCGATACGCCGATAATGCGGCCGGGCGCCGAGCGTTTGAATTCGTCTTTAAACGCAAAATAAGCCGCGTGCGGGCCGCCGAAACCCATCGGCACGCCGAAACGCTGGGTGTTGCCCAAAGCAATGTCCGCGCCCAAAGAAGCAGGCGATTTCAGCAGCACCAAGCTCATCACGTCGGCCGCCACCGCCACAATCACGCCTTGCTCTTTCAGACGGCCTATCACGGCTTCCAAATCCGCTACGTCGCCGTCTTTGCCGACATATTGGAACAGCGCGCCGAAGAAATCGCCTTCGGAGGCCGTCTGAAAATTGCCCACCACCAGTTCGAAACCGAAATATTTGGCGCGGGTTTGCATCACGTCCAAAGTTTGCGGATACACACGCTCGTCCACAAAAAATTGATTCGATTTAGACTTACCCACGCGCTTGGCCATCGCCATCGCCTCGGCCGCCGCCGTCGCCTCATCCAACAACGACGCGCCCGCTACTTCAAAGCCGGTGAGGTCGATACACATTTGCTGGAAGTTCAGCAAAGCCTGCAAACGGCCTTGCGCCACTTCCGACTGATAAGGCGTATAAGCCGTGTACCAGCCCGGGTTTTCCAGCACATTGCGCAAAATCACATTCGGCAGGCGGGTCGGGTAATAGCCTAAGCCGATATAGCTTTTGTTTACCCTGTTTTTCGCCGCCACAGCTTTGAGCTTCGCCAACGCATCGGCCTCGCTCAAGGCTTCGGGCAGATTGAGTTCGGACGGCATACGGATGCTTTGCGGCACAGTGTTGTCGATAAAACTTTCCATGCTGCTTTCGCCGAGAGCTTCCAGCAAAGCCGCTTCGTCTTTAAAGCTGATGTGGCGTGCGGAAAACTCCGCAGCATTGAATAAGTCTTTGAAATTCATTTTCTTTCCTTTGTGGATGAATGCAAACTTGATGGGAGGCCGTCTGAAAATTTCCGATTGTTTCAGACGGCCTGATTCTTTAATAAGCCGGTATCCGGTTGTTATTCTTTCTTTTTCAGACGACCATACAGCCAGCCGAATAACGCAAGCAGCATGCCGCCTGCTGCAACCCAAAGCGCCGGTTGCATATGCTTCCGCAACGTTCGCTCGAAAACCGCCGCTTCCTGCAACACATTATGTCTGTTATCGACATGCAGTGTTTCACCGCCGGACGGTAATGCATATCGGGCGCGGACGACACGGTATTCGCGCCGCTGAAAACGTGCCAAAGTCAAATCCACTTGCGTCAATTCGACATTTCTCATACTTTCGCTGCACAGCGTATCTTCAAGACCGTGACAGGCAACCGGTACGGCACCGCCTTCCGGCAGATACCAACGCAAAAAGTGTGTGCAGCCGCTTTTATTGCATTGAAACACGCTGCCAAGCCGCGCATCGGATTGGCTGATTTCCGTAATATTCAGGCCGTGCCGCAACGTTTGCCTGTTCACGGCATACTGAAAACCGTAAACCGCCAAAGCACATACGGCAACCGCCAGCCCCAACACCATCATTCCGACAGCATGATTGCTTTTGGTCGGAGCAGGCTGCACATAGACCAAACGCAAACCCAAACGGCTGCATAAATTTTTTACCAGCGAAACCATCTTTTTTTGCGATATAAAACCTTCGCAAGCAAACCATTCGCCTTTTTCGCCCTGCTGCGCATGAGTCAGATGAACCACCCCAATGCCGCACCATAAACCGTATTGTCCGTCCAGCCGGTATGCTTCATCCAAACGGCCTTTGGTGTAATAAGCAACGGTTTTTTCCTGAAAATCCAAGCAGATACACCGCTTCGGATTCCTATTCCAACCCACATAAAAAAACCACAGCAAGCCCGCAAACACTATCTTGTCTAAAAACGGCCAAACCATACCGCCCGGCGGCACCAACACACCGAACCAAAACAAAGCGTCCAATATCCAGCAAACAGCAAAAAACAGATTGATGCCGCGCAAAACCGCCGCGCTCGCCATAGGCGGATACATGGAAAACCAAAGCAGTGTTTTGCCTTCGGCCAACTCTGCATTCAAACGCTCAAGCATTCGGCGGCTGTTTTCCCGAAACACATATTCGGGAATCTGCCGAGCGGGAATGTTTAAGCTGTCTGTTGATTTATCCATTTTTCAGACGGCCTTTAAAGGTTTGATGGCCGCTCCCTCAGGCGACACTTCCAAATACCCGCCCTGCGCTCCATACCAATCCGGCAATACATAACGCTTCACCGTTCTGCCGTTGAAAACATGCTCGTGTACATCCGGCCGGTGCGTATGGCCGTGAATAATCGCCTGCACCTGCGGATAACGGCTTAAGGCCGTCTGAACACCTTGTTCGGTAACGTCGGAAATCGGGTTGTATCCCATTTGGCGTTTTTTCTGTTTGCTGGCCGCACGGATTTTCGCTGCAACTTCGCTGCGTTTTTTTCTGGGCAGCCACAACATGATTTTTTGCAGCAGCGGATGGCGCATAAAGCGGCGGAAGCGTTGGTACGACACATCATCGGTACACATCTCGTCGCCGTGGCTGAGCAGATAGGGTTTGCCGTACAGCTCGGTCGGATACACTTCCGGCAGCAACACCATACCGGCTTTGTCCGCATAATGCCGTCCCAGCAAAAAATCACGGTTGCCGCAAATAAAGTAAACCGGCGCGCTGCGGCTGAAAGCCTTTAATGCCGACGCCGCTTCTGCGGCAATCAGGCTGCCGTCGTCATCGCCCAACCAAACTTCAAACAAATCGCCCAAAATATATAAGGCATCAACCCGGCCCCGCCAGCTTTCCAAAGCTTGGAAAAACAGGCGGTTCAGCTCCGGCGTTTCGTCGGACAAATGCAGGTCGGCAATAAAAACGGTTTGCTGCTTCATAGGTTAGGATAACGGTTTTTGTGGGTTTTAGCGGCCAATCCGGCTGATTTTCCGCTGTATGCGGGAAATAAACAGGATTGGCCGGCTATGCTTTAAACGACTGCCGGAAGCTGCAAATTTTCAGGCGGCCTTATGCAGCCTGCGCTTTTCCTGCTGTTTTTCCGCCAGCTGCGCCACCAGCTTACGGATATCTTCCTGTTCCGGTACTTCGTGTTTGTGCCAGCGGATTAATTTCAAGCCTGCATCAAACAAGGCTTTGTTTTTACGGCGGTCGGCTTCTGCCCTGTCGGGTTCTTCATGCGTGGCGTCGTCCAACTCGATCACTGCCAACGGATAACTGTTTTTGTGGCAAATCACATAATCATAGCTCATCCGATTGACACGGTTAATCCAATACATCGGGTTGCGGCTATGTTTCACTTTCAATATCCGCGAGGCCTGAACTTGAGCCAAAACAATATAATCAGGCAAAGCCTGTATCAATTTCCAATACACTTCCTGCTCGGCAATACTCATGGCATAAGCCGGATAGAAAGGCCAGGTTTCTTCATAATTCAACGGTTCCGAACGCGATTTTCCGTCTGCGGAAGAGCTGCGCCTGCGGCTGCCGGAATGCTGTTTGCGCGACTGCGCCCGTTTTCTGTTTGAAGCCAAAGCAACAAAAATCATGCCTGCAACAATGCCCAGGCAGATCAGAGCCAAAACGATTTCCATAAATTATCCCGTAAATACTTATTTGATTATTAATAGTTATATTTTTGTTTGAATATATTTTTCAGACGGCCTTTTTCGCCGCTTTTGTTTTTATCATCCCCTTTCCGGCAACCAGCAGCGCCAAAAACTGTACGCACACAAGCACCCAAACCACGCCTTGCCAGCCGTTGTAACGGTATGCCAATCCGCACAGCCACGCGCCGAATGTGCCGCCGCTGTAATAAGCCAGATAATACAGACCGGAAGCCAGCGAACGGCCCTCTTTAACATTTACGGCGATATAGCTGATAGTAGCCGCCTGCGCCACAAATACGCCCGACGACATCAATACCAACGCAGCCACCACGCCTGCCAACGGTTCGGCCAAAGTAGCCAGCATACCGGCCACAGAGCACACCAACGCAATCATCACCGTGCGCGCCCCGCCGATACGGTTAATCAGCCGGGCCGACAAAGGCGTAATCACCATACCGATTAAATAAACGGTAAAAATATTGGCCAAACCGCCGCTGTCCAAACGATACGGTTCGTCGGCCAAATGCAGATTGATATAAGTAAAACAGCCGACCAGCGAACACAGCAAACACGCGCCGATGGCGCAAGCCGTCAACACATAGCGGTTATGCAGATGTCCGCTCAAAGTATTTAAGGCCGTCTGAAAATTCGGCTTGGCAACAAATCTTTTTGAGCCCGGCAACTGCTTCCACACAAAAAACGCACCGGCCAAACTCAGCCCTGCCATCACATAAAACGCCGCGCGCCAACCCACCATTTCACTGAGATGACCGAGCAGAAACCGCCCCGAAAAACCGCCCAACACCGTCCCCGTTACATACAGCGACATCAAACGCGCCAGCGCCGTACCGACAAACTCCTCACCGATATAGGCAATCAGCACCACCGTAATTCCCGGCACGGCAACGCCTTGCAAAAAGCGGTAAAACATCATCTGCTCGATGGTTTGCGACATCGCCAATAAAGCCGTCGGCACGCCGAGAAACAGCAGCGAACCGACAATAAAGATTTTCCGCCCCACCGCATCGGAAAGCATGCCCATAAACGGCGATATCAATGCCACGCCCAACACCGTCGCCCCCACCGCCAAGCCTGCCTGCACTTCGGTTGCATGCAAATCGTGTATCAGCACCGGCAAAATAGCCTGTACGGAATACACCTGCAAAAAAGCAAATACACCGACCAACATGATGGCAAGCATCAATAAAAGGTTGGGTTCGGAATAAGAAGCATCGGTATTCATGAAATCCGCTTTAATCGGTTGGGCACAGCGTTTTGCCTGACTCGGTCAGCGTTCCGCCCATTTCGGCTTATGCCGCAATACTTCCGCATAAACCGGGCAACTTTCCGTATGCGCGCCTTGCAAATAACCCGTACTCATTAAAAACTCGTTTACAATCTCGCCGCCGACAAATTTAAAATGCCGTTTAAACAGCTTCACCCACTCCGGCAAACTCTGCGGATGATGGCAATCGAGCCAATTTTTAAAAGAACCGTACTCGCGCTGCAATGCCTCAATCTGCCGGGCGTTATAAATGGCGGCACGGATTTTCAAACGGTTGCGGACAATGCCTGCATCATTCAACAATCGTTCGCAGTCGGCATCGGTATAGGTGGCAACGGCGGCAATATCGAAACCCGAATAGGCCGTCTGAAAAGCCTGCCGTTTTTTCAATATCAATGTCCAACTCAAACCGGCTTGATTGATTTCCAACACCAGCCGTTCAAACAATTCATTGTCATCATCAATCGGAAAGCCGTAAACCCGATCATGGTAATGCTTATTCGGATTATCCGTATCCTGTGGCAACGCATTGGCAAAATCACAGTAGCTCATTTTTTCAGACGGCCTACTCCCATGCCCAACCCACCGCAATCGGCGCATAAATATTTACACGGTCAAACAGCGGCAGCGGGCAACCGTTTCTTTCAAGATTTAAAATTCTATAAATGCGTTACGAACTTGATTCGAACAACGGTAAAACCAACTCCGTACCGCACTCTGAAATACTTGGACAAAGGCCGTCTGAAAATTTAAATTTCAGACGGCCTATCTCCGTTAGCCGATTTCCGCAGCGTATTGCTCGGCAGTCAGCAAACCGTCCAAATCAGCAGCATTGGCCGGTTTGATTTTGAAGAACCAGCCTGCACCGTAAGGCTCGCTGTTGGCCGTTTCGGGCGCGTCTACCAAAGCTTCGTTGATTTCTACCACTTCACCGGCAATCGGCGCGTACACATCGGAAGCCGCTTTTACGGATTCCACCACACCGGCCTGCTCTTCCGCAGCCAGATTCGCACCCACTTCGGGCAGCTCTACAAATACGATGTCGCCCAACAACTCTTGCGCGTGCTCGGTAATGCCCACGGTTACGGTGCCGTCGGCTTCCAAACGCAGCCATTCGTGGCTGGACACATATTTCAATTCAGCGGGGATATTGCTCATGGTTTGTTCTCCATAGGTTTCAAAATTAATACTGCCGTTATTTCTCGCATTGCTTGGTGGTTTCATTATAGCTGCCGCCTTGATCCAAGCAAGCGTCTTTCGCATCGCAGCCGGTTAAAGCCAGCGACGACAAAACAGCAGCCAAAAATAATATCTTACGCATCGTGCGAATCCTCTTGTATTCGGCCTTATGGTCAGCCTGTTTGAAAATACCGTTTTATCTTTTTCAGACGGCCTCTTGGTTTGGAGGCCGTCTGAAAACGCAGGATTATATCTGTTTATCGGCAGGCGCCAATTTATCCAAGCATTGCACGGTATTTTTCTTTAACGACCCGTCCGGCTCGATAATGTCGTCTATCAGGCAAGCGCCTTGATTGCAGGATAAAACGTAATCCAACACCCGCGCCTCGCCGAAATTCTCAAAAGAAACATAAACCCGCCTGCTTTTCGTCAGCTTGTATTGAATCGTGCGGGCGATTTCCTGCCCGTCGAAATCCTGCCCTTGAATCACATAATCATAATCCATGCAGGCCACACCTTCTGCTTCCGCCGCTTTGGAGTCGCGGTTAAGCACGGCGCGGAAATCGGGCGTAAAAAACTGATCCGGCTTAATCTCTTCCGCTCCGTCTCCTTCCGTATAGTGCGTATACAGTTTTTTCACTAAGTCCAACTTGGCCTCATCAGCCGCATGGCTTTGTTGGGAACAAGCCGCCAAAGCAAACGGCAATAAAACAAACGGGAGTATTTTCCACATAAAGGTTTTCATCATTTCTGCTTTTTATTTAGCCGGATAGCTTATCCGATAAAACGCATATCGTCGGCACCAACCTAACAGGCCGTCTGAATGCGGCACTTCGTTACAAAAGAGAACGAAGTGCCGCGCGCTTCAAATTAAATATTGGTTTCCAAATAAACCATCTGCGTTTGCAGATACTCTTCCAAACCGTGTTTGCCGTCGGCACCGCCGATACCCGATTTTTTCCAACCGGCATGGAAACCCTGCATGGCCTCGAAGTTTTCTCGGTTGATGTAGGTTTCGCCGAATTGCAGGCGGCGGGTTACGTAGAAGGCTTCGTTCAGATTGGTGGTGTACACCGAGCTGGTGAGGCCGAATTCGCAATCGTTCGCCAACGAAACGGCTTCGTCCAGCGTTTCAAAAGTGGCAATCGGCAGCACGGGGCCGAAGGTTTCCTCTTTCATGATGTCCATGCTGTTATCGACATCAGTCAACACCGTCGGCTCGAAGAAATAGCCTTTGCCCTCGGCACGTTTGCCGCCGCACACCAGCGTCGCACCTTGAGAAACGGCGCGCTGCACTTTTTCCGCCACTTCTTTCACCGCGCGCTCTTCAATCAGCGGGCCCATTTCCAACGCACCTTCAGCCGCTTCGGCAGGATTGCCGAAACGCACCGTTTTCATGGCGGCGGTCATCTTCTCGATAAATGCGTCTTTAACGCTCTTATGCACATACACGCGTTCGGCGCAGTTGCAGATTTGGCCGGTATTGCCCACGCGCGAAGCCACGATCGACTTAACCGCCAAATCCAAATCGGCATCTTTCAGCACTAACGCAGGCGCTTTGCCGCCCAATTCCAGCGACACTTTGGTGATGTTTGCCGAAGCCGCTTCCATCACTTGGCGGCCGGCTTCCACCGAACCGGTGAGGCTCACCATCGCCACTTGCGGATGCGATGCCAACGCATTGCCTATTTCCGCGCCCGGGCCGTTCACCACGTTAAACACGCCCGCAGGCAGGCCGACGCTGTGCACGATTTCGGCAAAAATATGGCAGTTGACCGGCGTAACGCTGCTGGGCTTAACCACAATCGTATTGCCCGTAACCAGCGCCGGCCCCATTTTGCGGGCAATCAGGAAAAACGGGAAATTCCACGGCAAAATACCGCCGATCACGCCCAACGGACGCTTAAACAGGAAAATATTTTCTTTCGGACGGTCGCTCTGAATAATCTCGCCCTCATAACGGCGCGCCCATTCCGCCTGATAATCCAGATAATCAGCGGTAAACATCACTTCGATACGCGCCAAATCTTTGGTTTTGCCGCCTTCGGCCACAATCGTATCCGTCAACTCGTCGGCACGCTCGCGGATGCCCGCCGCGATTTTACGCAGATACGCACCGCGCTCCACTGCCGGCACACGTTCCCACGCAGGCTGCGCCGCATACGCCGCCGCCACCGCTTTTTCCACATCGGCACGGCTGCCCTTCGGCTCCTGCGCAATCACCGCTTCGGTAGCCGGGTTCAACACATCGCGGTAGCTGCCTGCAAAATCAGACACAAACGCACCATTGATATACATTGCTAATTGTTTCATGCTGTTACTCCTTTTTCCTTTGTAGTGTCGGATGATTTTTATAGGTATGTGTGGTTTGGGCGTAAAGCGCAAACGACTCTTTTTCTTGTAAATCTTTTTCTTATAAAGTGATTCAAGCTGTTTTCAGACGGCATCTTAGGAACAGATAGATATAGGTTTCGTTAAGAGGCCGTCTGAAAATTTGGTGTGGGTCAAACAACTTATCCCTTATCAACGCAGCAAGCGTGTGGTGGCACACACTTTTTCTTTTTTAGCTGTAAAGAACTATTTGCTTTTAGTTATAACTGATTGTTTCTTTTCTAGCGGTATAATTAGGAACAATGTATTGTCCACTTAAGGGTTGTATGAATTCACTATTAATAGTGAGACATTTTTCAGCTAAAATTTTATTTTTTTCTATATCCTTCGTAAATTTTACATGTTGCGGGCAAAATACTTTAATATTACCCAGATTCCATGCCATATAGCCATACAAAGCATTTTGTCTTTGATTGAGAATATCTGAACAAGGGTTCTTTTTGTTTGGACGACAACGAAAAAAATTTGTTTTCAGTCTTTCTAAATCATAAGTATTTATTCCATTAATTTCTCTATATTTATTATTTATCTGATAGTTATTATGCAAAATATACCAAGAAGAATCCTCAGCAATTTCAACAAATCTTGCCGGATAAAGTAACTTTTGATGAATTCCTGTAACCATCTTGGAAATGACTACAAAAAAGCAAAAAGCTAAAAGCAAGGGAAAACCAAAAACAGCTCCACCTTTTGTAGGAGAATCTCTGTAAAGCAAAAAAGATGCAAGGACTGAGTTTAAAAACATTACAACAATAGATATTCCTAAAATCCACCATTGCAAGTCTTCATCTTCAATCCAAAAACCAATCATCGGTACGAAAATTAAAAAGATAGAAAATACGGTTGTAAACGAGACTAAAAAATTATCAAATGCTATTTCCATTCCTTCATTGAAAGTAAATTTATTCTTGAAATGCCTAAGCTTAACCTTATCAACACTTCCTCCGTTCCTTTTTTTTTCCTGACGAATTTTACTAATAATTTTTTTTGTTTTATGCCATTCTATAAGCCATAAAATACTAAAAATAATAAATGAAGAAAATACTCCTAATAAAAATAATATCGCGGCTATTAAATTTCTGAGCTCCTTTTCCCAAAATTCACAATAAAATATTAACAATATTAAGCATGACATCAATATTGCAATAATACTGGGCAAAAGAAATACCCAAAACAATTTACTTTTGAAATGTATTAAGAATTTTTTATCAATATTTTTCTGTAAAGACAAATAAATGTTATTTTCTTTATAGCTTAATGCAAGTTTATATGGTGTACAAAATCCAAGAAAAAATAAAAAAACAATTAGAGAGAAAACAAAAATTATTGTTACAAAACTTGCAGGCTGGCTAAGGACATTTACAAAAAGACTTTTATGCTGAATAAAATCCAAATACGCATAAGCAACTAACAGACCAAATACAACACCAACTGCAGTAGTTATAGCAATAATTTTCGTTAAACTATCTAAATATTTACTAAATTTATTCATAAATTTATTCTTTAAATAAATTCTTATCATATGTAGCGGGAAGTTCCCGCTACATAATAATAGTTCATTTAAATAAATACTTTTTCAATCAATTCAATCAAACTGCTTCTGCCCATTCCGCACAAACGGCAGTTTCAACACGCGCACGTCCACTTCCTTGCCGCGAATCACCACTTTGGCCGCGTCGCCTTCAAAGTCTTTGGGCACGCGGGCGATGGCGATGGATTGTTTCAGGCTGGGGGAAAACACGCCGCTGGTGGTGATGCCTTTGCCTTGTTCGGTAACGACTTCCATGCCTTCGCGCAATACGCCGCCTTTGGCCAGCAGCAGGCCGACTTGTTTCACGTCCACGCCTTTTTCTTTGAGGGCGACAAGGGCGGTTTTGCCGATGAAGTCGCGGTTTTCGTCTTTCAAATCCACCGTCCAGCCCATGCCGGCTTGCAGGGGGCTGGTTTCGTCGTTCATGTCGTGGCCGTAGAGGTTCATGCCGGCTTCCATGCGCAGGGTGTCGCGTGCGCCGAGGCCGCAGGGTTGTACGCCGGCTTCGCGCAGGGCGGAGAAGAAGGCGGTGGCTTCGGTGCCGGGCAGAATCACTTCTACGCCGTCTTCGCCGGTGTAGCCGGTGCGGGCGACAAACCAGTCGTTGCCTAGGTCTGCGCCTTGGAAGGGTTTGAGCGCGTTAACGGTTTCGGCCCATTCGGGTTTGACGGCGAGCAGTTTTTCAATGGCTTTTGGGCCTTGCACGGCGAGCATGGCGAGGTCGTAGCGGGGGGTGATTTCGATGCCGAACGCTTCGCCCACTTTGGCAAATTGTGCCAAGTCTTTTTCGCGGGTGGCGGCGTTGGATACGATGCGGTATTGGGTTTCGGCTTCGTTGGTGCGGTAAACGATGAGGTCGTCCATCACGCCGCCGTTGTCGTTGAGCATGGCGGAATAGAGGGCTTTGCCGACGAATGAAAGTTTGGCTACGTCGTTGGCGAGCAGTTTTTGCAGCCATTGCTTGGCTTGGCTGCCTTTGATGTCGGAAACGAGCATGTGGGATACGTCGAACATGCCTGCGTCGGTGCGCACGGCTTCGTGTTCTTGGATTTGCGAGCCGTAGTTGACGGGCAGCTCCCAGCCGGCAAAATCAACAAGTTTGCCGCCTGCGTTTTTATGGGCTTGGTTGAACGGGGTGGTTTTGAGGGTAGTCATTGCTCTGGTTCTCCATAGGTTAAGGGCTGCGATGCTTTTCACGCGCCCCTATCTGTCCTTGAACCTGAGATTTTCGGCAACAGGCCGTCTGAATCGAATGCCTGTGTGTCCGCCCGAATGTTTTCAGACGGCCTTTTTCCCTTCGGTGGGCACAGCCGCGCCGCTCTCCAGATGATTTGTGATGAAATGCAGTCCTTTTACCTGAGCGATTTAAGGGTGTCTGCGCCTTCGGTGGCTTGCCGTGTAATACGGTGTAGCACTCTCCTGCATTCGGGAAGATTATGGCTTTATTTTCGACATAGGGCAAGCGATTCTTTACAAACTTCACAATCCTTTCGTCATATTGTTTGCGAAGCAGTTTTTTTGCCGTTCTACACAACATGCCGCCTGTAAATGAAGATTCTCCGCACTCTTAATTTAAAAAATTATGTTTTTTAAACTATTGTGCGTTAAGCCAAATTAGAATATATTTGGGGCGTATTCAAAAATAAATACACACACCAAGTTTGGTTATCTATAAGAAAAAAGGGAAATAGCATGGCACAAATTACATTAGACAAAACCGATTTGAAAATTTTGCAGGTTCTACAGGAAAACGGAAGATTGACCAATGTCGAGCTTTCCGAGCGCGTGGCGCTTTCTCCTTCTCCTTGTCTGCGCCGTCTCAAGCAGCTTGAAGATGCCGGTATTATCCGAAAATATGCCGCTTTGTTGTCGCCTGTAGCAGTTCAATTGGGTTTGCAGGCCTTTATCCGTGTTTCTATCGATAAAGCTAGCGAAGCGCGTGAAGATTTTGCTTCTGCGGTTCAAACTTGGCCTGAAGTACTCAGCTGTTTCGCACTCACCGGTGAAACGGATTACCTGCTGCACACGTTTTTTACGGATATGAACGCGTTTTCCCATTTCGTTTTGGATACCCTGCTCTCACATCCGGGGGTTCAAGATGCGAAATCGAGCTTCGTATTGAAAGAAATTAAGAATACGACTGCGCTGCCTTTGGGTCATTTGCAACAGCAGGATTAAAATCCGTATACCTAAAAGCCCACTGCCTGATCAGCGGTGGGCTTTTGTTTATCTCAATCTTTTTCAGACGGCCTATTTTTGTTATGATTGACAGCCGTTCTCATCTGTAAGTCCGATAATGAATCTTTCCGACGAAACCATCATCCAAAACACCCGGCAATGGCTTGAAAAAGCCGTTATCGGTTTGAATCTCTGTCCGTTTGCCAAAGCGCCTTATGTGAAAGGACGGGTTCGCATTGCCGTCAGCCATGCCAAACATCTTGATGGTTTTCTTGAAGATTTGGATAAAGAACTGCTGTTGTTGTCGGAAACGCCGTCTGAAAAAATCGAAACTTCCTTATTGATCCATCCCACGCTGTTTACTGATTTTATGGTATTCAATGATTTGATGGACATTGCCGATCATGCCGTTATTGAAAACGGTTTGGAGGGCATAATTCAAATTGCCCCCTTCCACCCTGATTTTCAGTTTGAAGGCACAGAAGAAAACGATATCGGCAATTACACCAATCGTTCGCCTTACCCTACACTGCATTTAATCCGGGAAGACAGTATCGCCAAAGCTGCCGAAGTTTTCCCCGATGCTTCCGTAATATTCGAACGCAATATCGCCTTGCTGCAAGATATGGGACAAAAAGGCTGGGACGAATTGGCCATTCCGCGCTGTCCTTTTCCGCACCAATCTCAGGAAGAATCATGATTATTCGCTCGGTATTTTGGCTGTTTGGCGCTCTGGCTCTCTTACTGGGCATTTTGGGCATTTTTCTTCCTATTCTGCCGACAACGCCTTTTGTGTTGCTTGCCGCCGCCTGCTGGGCAAAAGCCTCCCCCCGTTTTCACCGTTGGTTGCACCAACACCGCTACTTCGGTCCGATGGTACAAGACTGGGAAACGCGCCGTGCTGTGCCTAAAAAAGCAAAGCTGTTCGCTTTTACCATGATGACGTTCTCTTGTCTGTTGATGTTGTGGCAATTTCCCGAACGCTGGTGGGTTGCTGCGGTTTCTGCCGTATTCTGCTTATGCGTCGCCATTTGGATGTGGCGTCTTCCCCATGCCTGAATCATCAGCCCAATCGGGCTGTTTTTCATTTTCGGATAAAAAAACCTATCCATGAACGGCTTTTAATTACCGGTTTTTAAAAGCCGTCAAAATCTTCTAAAAACAAGAAATTTATTAACAAAAACCGATAAAACTGGAATACACCTTGTTTTTCTTTTACAATCGGCTGCAAATTAGATGAAATTTCATCTGTTTTTTCAAATCAGCAGGCCGGTTTTTCAGACGGCCTGAAACGCTATCTCAAGAAAAGGAAGGAATGCCTATGCGCCTCCAGTTATCCATGATCCCCCTCTTATTGGCACCGGTCTTGGCACATGCAGCCGATTTCAACGGTGCCGATTTAAGCCTGCTTTGGGGTATCCCTTTTGCATTAATCCTTTTATCCATTGCCACAGGTCCTCTGTTGGTACCCCATTTATGGCATCACCATTTCGGTAAAATTACCGCTTTATGGACCATTATTTTCTTGGTTCCGTTTGTTGCCGTTTTCGGTTTAAGTACCGGTATCCACACCGTCGCCCATGCTTTGGTGGAAGAATACATTCCTTTCATCGCTTTATTATTGGCGCTGTACACGATCTCCGGCGGTATCTTGGTATGGGGTAATCTGCACGGCAGCCCTAAGCTGAATACTGCTATCTTGGCCATCGGCACGGTTTTAGCGTCGTTTATGGGTACGACAGGCGCAGCCATGCTGCTTATCCGCCCGCTCTTGAAAGCCAACGACAACCGTAAACACCGCGTACACGTTGTCGTGTTTTTCATCTTCCTCGTTGCCAATATCGGCGGTGGTCTGACACCTTTGGGTGATCCTCCCTTGTTCTTGGGCTTCTTAAAAGGCGTTGACTTCATGTGGACTGTACAACATATGTTTGCGCCGGTTTTAATCAGCTCCGTTATCCTATTGCTGCTGTTTTATGCTTTGGACAGTTATTTCTATGCACGTGAAGACGAACTGACACCCAAAGATCCGACTCCGGACAGCAAGCTGCAAATTTTCGGCAAATGGAATTTCCTGCTGTTATTGGGCGTAATCAGTGCCGTTTTGATGTCGGGCATTTGGAAACCCAACCATCCCGGTTTTGAAATTTTGGGCAGTACCTATCTGCTGCAAAACCTGGTTCGCGATCTGATTTTATTGGGTCTGACTTTTGTTTCTTTGGCCATTACACCTAAACAGGTTCGTGCCGGAAACGAATTCAACTGGGATCCGATTTTAGAAGTCGGCAAACTGTTCTTGGGTATTTTCATTACCATCGCGCCGGTATTGGCCATCTTAAAAGCGGGCGAAGCCGGCGCGTTCCGTCCGCTAATCGCTATGGTTCACGACAGCTCCGGTGCGCCGATCAATACCATGTATTTCTGGATGACCGGCCTGTTGTCTGCATTCTTGGATAATGCACCTACCTATCTGGTATTCTTCAACTTGGCCGGAGGCGATGCGGCAAGCCTGATGAGTGGTCCGCTGTTCCATACACTGTTGGCCATCTCTATGGGTTCGGTGTTTATGGGTGCCTTAAGCTATATCGGTAACGCACCGAACTTCATGGTTAAAGCCATTGCAGAACAGCGCAAGGTAAAAATGCCCAGCTTCTTCGGCTATATGGCGTGGTCGTTCGGCATTTTGATTCCGGTATTTATTTTGCATACCTTTATCTTCTTTATCTACCAATTACTCTAAGCAATAAACATCAAAGGCCGTCTGAAAATTTCAGACGGCCTTTTTTTATCAAGGTGATCAAACACCTGCCAAACAAAGACTACCACAACCAAATAGGAGGCGCAGGCGTTTCCACGCCCCATTCTTCAGGATAATCTACTCCGGTCAAATACAAACCATCAGGCATAAAAGTCGGCGGCGCTTTCAGACGGCTTTTCTCATCAATCAGGTTGGCAAAACCTTCCACACTTAAGCGGCCGTTACCCACATAAACCAACGCCCCCATAATATTCCGCACCATATGATGCAGAAACGCATTACCGTGCAAATCCAAGGCCATCAGCTCAGCAGAGCCGGACAATTTGGCACTGTAAATCGTTTTAACCGGCGATTTGGCTTGACATTCTGCCGCCCGAAAACTGGAAAAATCCTGCTCCCCTACCAAATATGCCGCCGCCTGCTGCATTAGCGCCATATCCAAAGGCGTATGCGTCCAACCGACTTTTCCGATTAACAACGGAGAGCGCACCGGAGAAGACTGCAAAACATAACGGTAACGCCGCCCGAAAGCATCAAACCTTGCATGAAAGCGATTGCTGACTTTTTGCGCGCGCCACACCGAAACACCTTCAGGCAAAAACGCATTTACACCGCGTATCCATGCCTGCTCGAGACGATTGGCACGCGTATCGAAATGCACAATCTGAGCCGTTGCATGAACGCCTGTATCGGTTCTGCCGGCGACAACCGTGTTGATTTTTTCTCCGGCAATTTGCAATAACGCAGATTCCAATGCTTCCTGCACAGTAGGCAATCCGTCAGCCTGCTTCTGCCAACCGTAAAAACGGCTGCCGTCATAAGCAACCGTTAAAGCCCAACGCTGCAAATTACTGCATAAAATATCGTCTCTATTTTCAGACGGCCTATTGCTGCTTTCCAGCTTTTCTTTCTCAAACATGAATGCCGTTTTTTAACCTATCGTACTTACACTTAAACACCGACCAATAAAAATGCCGTCTGAACGACGGCATTTTTTGTCAGATTCAAGCGTCCAATTCTTCAAGAAGCTTTTTGGCCTTGGCCAAAATCGCACCATCGGACTCTTCTATCAATTCCAACAGAGTATCGCGGGCAGCCTCGGGATCCTGAATCTCAATATACATTTTCGCCAGTTCATACTTCGCCTCCAACGGTGCAGTCATACCGACAGATTCGGAAATAAAGCCGGCACCGCCGTCTGCGGTTGAAACATTCAGGTCTTCCCATTCAACCAGCTCCACTTTTCTATTGGCAGCCTGTTGGTCAATTTGAGCATGAACGGTATCGAAATCTACCGGCTCAAACTCGGAAGAACCGCTGTCTTCTTCTGCCATTTTCAGCCAAGAATTGTCGTCATCCTCATTATCGCCGTACACAACGGCTTCTTCGGTATTCTGAGACGCCTCCTCAACAGAAGGCATAACAAATTCCAAAGGCTCATCGTCTTGCGCAGGATCTACCTCAGCTTCCGCATTAGCACTGTTCCATTGCTCCAAGGCGGCAACTGTTTCGGTTGCACCAACCGCTTCAACGGTTTGATAAGCAATTTCCTCAACAGGCTGATATACCGGCTCGGGATCAGGCTCGTATACGCTCTCTGTAGATTCGATATTGTCCCAATCAGCCTCTTCTCTGGCTTTAGTTTCCGCATCATTGGTCAACGCACCGGTCAAAATACCGGTTTGCTGATTATCGATCCGCCCCATATCCAAATTGATGTCATCGGCACAGCCTTCTGATTTTAATGAAGTTTCCTCAATGAACACATCATCAAAATCGTCTTCAATCTCTAGTTCGCTGGCCGGCTGTTGGGCAGCTGCAGCATTAGTTTTACCGGCAACAGCACCTGCAGCCATAACGGCAGCCGCTTCGGCTTTAGTCAACGGTTTGGATTCGGTGGGACGAGCCACAGGCTGTTCGGTTTTAATGCCATAGTCGTTTTCGATGGCGGAAGAAACCATATCATCGAAAATTTTGGTTTCATCTTCCTCAGGTTCTGCAACAGCAGGAACCACAGCTGCATGCTCTGATTTCTTTGGAGAACGGCGTGCCAGCAGCAACAATGCCAATGCACCTGCCAAACCTCCAATCAGCAACCACTTCCACCAACCGAAACCTTCTTCACCGCCGTCCGTTTCATTCACTGCAACAGGAGCTTCAGGTTTCTCCGCTTCCTCTACAACCACTGCCACTTCTTCCGATGCGGCAACTTCCTGTTCGGCCTGCACTTCCGAAGCGGCTAACTCCTCCATTGGCTGCTGAACTGCAGAAGCTTGGACTTCAGGAGCGCTTGCCGGCTGCTCGGGCTGCTGCAATGCTGCCTGTGCTTCTTGAGCAACAGTAATTTGCTCTACTTGAGTTTGCTCTACTTGCGCAGCTTGGGTTTCAACCGCAGGTTTAGACGCGTCTGCAATATTTTCAGACGGCGTTGCAGCTTGGGGGATTTCCGTTTGTAGTTTGGCACCGGAAGCAGCCAAGCCTTTCAGCTCGTTTGCCGTAGGAATATTTAAAACATTACCGGGCCAAATCTTATCGGCATTGTGTGCGCTGAATAATTCCGGGTTTGCTGCCACCAATGCCTGAACCGTTTGGTATGTAGTCAAACCGCTCGGACGGATGCGTGCGGCAATTTGCGTCAAAGTTTCACCGGAACGGATGATGTGTTTGCCACCGTAAGCAATACGGGCAGGCGCAGCAGCTTTGGCCGCCTGCTTTTTAACTTCCTTATCGGAATCTTTCTTGTTCTCTGCACGGTTAGAGGTATTTTGTTTGGCCGACGAACGTCCGCCGACTACTTCGGCTACACGCTCTTTGGCGATTTTATGCACATTGATATTGGTTGAAGGCGGATTCTTGGAACCCTGTGCCTGCGTTTGCAAAGGCTGGGCATGATACCCGGGAGGGTCAATAATCGCAGTATATTGGCGTGTTTGAGAACCTACGCCCATCTGAAAAATCAAAACGGGTTCTTGAACTGCTTTATTGGAACGGATATTGATAACGGCTTTATCACCGGATGCACTTACCGTACCTTTCAGACTGCCGTCTGAAAATTCGGCCTTACCGCCATCCAATAAATATTTGGCTTCTTCACCGGTTACCGTTACTGTAGCCGAGAAAGGTTCGCCCAAACTTGACTTAATATTCAATCCCCCCAATCCCGCTACGGCAGAAAAAGAGGCAGCCATAGCAACAGACAAAGCAATCAGTTTGATTTGATAATTTTTTTTCAAGATTTATATCCCCCGATTTTGTATTGGAGCATGATAGCCAACACTATTTTTCATCAGCCTACATGATATATTCTAATTGCACATTGTGCCAAGTATTCCGAAGCTTTTATATCAAAAGAAAATAACACTTGCAACTTTATAACCACGTTGACAAATCAAACAAATGACCAACCTTTTGACTTTGAATGTCATGCCGCAATATTTTCAGACGGCCTTTGCAGCCGCAGAAGTGCTACGGATAGCAACGGGTAATAAATAGTGTCAAAGCTTTCCGCAATCAGGTATGATTGTCGGTTACCGATAACCGTTTTCAATAAACCATGAAAATACTCAGTGATTTAATTGCCGTTATTTTATTTTTCATTACTTACACCGTTACCAAAAACATATTTTGGGCAACTGCCGTTGCTCTCGTTATCGGCGTGCTCCAGGCCGGCTTTACTTGGCTGAAATACAAAAAACTGGATACGATGCAGTGGGTCAGTCTGATTTTGATCACTGTATTAGGTGGTGCGACCCTGCTTTTCCAAGACGACCGTTTTATCAAATGGAAGCCCACCCTGTTATTTTGGTTCGGTTCGGCAGCCCTATTAACCGGACACCTGCTCGGCAAAAGCGGATTGAAAGCCTTGATGGGCAAAGAAATGACGCTACCCGACGGCATTTGGCGCAACCTGACTTTTGCCTGGATTGTATTTTTTGCCCTGATGGGCTTGATTAACCTGCTGGTCGCCTACAACTTTACCCAAGCCCAATGGGTTAACTACAAGCTTTTCGGCTCAACCATATTAATGATTATTTTCTTTATCGGACAAGGTTTTTACCTGAGCCGACACTTACCCAATAAGGAATAACTTATGGAATACTTCATGCTTTTGGCAACCGACGGCGAAGAAGTTTACGAAGCACGCAAAGCCGCCCGTCCGCAACATTTGAAAAGATTGGAAGATTTAAAGGCACAAGGCCGTCTGCTGACCGCAGGCCCCAATCCGCTTCCCGATAATCCCGAACAAGTATCGGGCAGCCTGATTATCGCCCAATTCGCTTCTTTGGATGACGCGCAAAGCTGGGCTGAAGACGACCCTTACGTCCATTCCGGTGTTTATGACGAGATTCTGATTAAGCCGTTTAAAGCCGTATTTAAATAAAACTATGGATACCAAACAAGAAATCGAAACCCGCCTGCAAGCCCTACGTCCGACCCTATTACAGCTTCGCGACGACAGCCATCTGCACATCGGACATGCCGGCAACAAAGGCGGGGGACACTACCACATCTTGGTTGTCAGCCCCGCATTCGAAGGCATCAGCCGCATAAACCGCCAACGCATGGTTAAAGATCCCCTGCACGATTTATTTTCAGACGGCCTTATTCATGCCTTAAGCATTAAAGCCGTTACTCCCGACGAACATACCGGTTAATCCGCCCCATTATTGGAGAATATTCATGAAAAAAACCCATTTCGCTTCCGCACTGGTATTGGCTGCTTTATCAACCGGACTTTCCGCAGCCACATTGGTAACCGTTAACGGCACCAAAATCGACAGCAAAGAAATCGATGCACAAATCAAACAAATCACACAACAAACGCAAGGCAAAGTCCAAGACAGTCCGGAGTTGCGTAACGAACTGATTCAAGACCGCATCACTTCCGTTTTGGTCGCCCAAGAAGCCAAACGCCTGAAAATCGACCAAATTCCCGAATTCAAAAAAGCTTTGGAGCAATCACGCGCCCAAGCCAAAAAACAGGGCGCGGACAAACGTCCTACATTCAAGCAGGAATGGGCGGAATATGAATCCGCAATGCTGAACCGCGCCTACATCACCCACGTATTAATGCAAAACCCCTTAAGCGAAGCTGATCTGAAAAACGCCTATAAAGACTTCAACCAATTCTACAAAGGTTCGCAAGAAGTCCAATTGGGCGAAATCTTCACCCAGTCGGCAGAAAAAGCCCAACAAGCCGTCAACGACCTCAAAGCCAAAAAAGACTTCAAATCCGTAGCCCGCCAATACAGCGTTGACCCCGAAGTCCAAAAAACCGGCGGCATCAATCAAGGCTACATCCGCCTGAAAGATCTGGAACAAGGTGCACCCGAAGTTTACAACGCCGTACGCAATCTGAAAAAAGGCAGCTTCACAGAAACACCGATGCGTGAAGAACCCAACTTATTCGGCGTATTCTATATTCACGACAAACGCGAAGTAAAAGTACCTCCTTACGAGCAAATCAAAGACAATCTGACCGAGCAGATCCAAGGTGCGAAAATCAATGAAGCCATCGGCGCTTTATACCAAAAAGCCACCATTCAGCCGGCAAAATAACATCTTGGAAACCCTATCATGATCACAAGAAAAAACCGTATCGCCGTTTCCCTGCTGACACTGGCCGCCCTAACTGCCGGCACCGTTGCAGCCAAAGCCCCTGAAATCGAAACCGCCCGTATCGACAGCATGGTCAGCCAAATCATGAAACAGGCCGATGCCGATCCGCACCTGACCCAAAAACCGGACGGTGCCGCCATCCGCAAAGACGTACTGCTGCAACTGCAAAGCTTTGAAATCCTGAAAAACGAAGCCTTAAAACTCGGTTTAGACAAAGAACCGGACGTGCAAAACCAATGGAAAAACGTCGAAGCACAGTTTTACGCACAGCAATACAGCCAATATTTAGAGCGCAATACCGAAGTTGACGAAGCGGAAATCCGCGCCGTTTACGACCGCGAAACCCGTGTAATCCGCCTGCAGCAGGTCCACTTCGATACAAAAGAAGCGGCAGCCGAAGCACAAAGCCTGCTGTTGAAAGGCTTGAGCTTCGAAGAACTGATGAAGCGCTACCCCAACCCCGAGCAACAGGCTTTAAACGAACTGATCTCACCAAGCCAACTGCCCGGCAACTTGAGCGGACTGGTCGCCCAAATGTCGCGCGGACAAGTTACCGCCGAACCGGTAGAATTGGACGGTAAATACTATCTATTCAAACTTGCCGCTTCGGAACGCGCCGCCGACGCACCTCCGTTTGAGCAAATCAAATACCAATTGACCATGCACGCTAAAGCCCAAAAGGTACAGGAAAAAATTGAAAACTTATTGAAGGAAAACGGAATCCACCCCGACAATCCCAAATAAGCAATACATATTTGACACAAAGGCCGTCTGAAAATTTCAGACGGCCTTAATACATCATACATACATCTAAAAAAACAATCATTTAAAAACTATTAAAGAAGCTGTTTCCGAGCAGTTTGAAATTCGAACAAGACATTAATATTCGGATCTTCTTATCGCTTCAAACCATATAGATTGCGATTTATTTAAAAGAGCCGTTTACACAACATGCTTGCAGGCCGTCTGAAATTTTCAGACGGCCTTAGATTCGCATCAAATCAGCATTGAGCGATTAAGCGGGATCGAATGCTGCTTCGTAGATGCCGATAATCTGCTCTTTGTTGGCTTGAATCGGGTTGGTGAAGCCGCAAACGTCTTTCAAAGCGTTGTCGGCCAACACGCCGAAGTCTTCCTGTTTCACGCCCAGCTCTTTCAAAGATTTGGGGATGCCGACGATACGGGCCAGTTTGGTAATCGCGTCGATCACGTCCAAGCCTTTCAAATCGCTGTTGTATTTACCTAAAATGGCGCCGATTTCGTCCAAACGCTCTTTAGCGGCCTGTTGATTGAAACGCTCAACGTGAGGCAGCAGCAGCGCGTTACACACACCGTGCGGCAGGTCGTAGAAACCGCCCAATTGGTGCGCCATCGCGTGTACATAGCCCAAAGAAGCGTTGTTGAACGCCATACCTGCCAAGAATTGGGCGTAAGCCATTTTTTCGCGGGCTTCTTTGTTTTTCGGCTCGTGAACGGCAGTGGGCAGATAGCCCGCAATCAGTTCGATGGCTTTCAGCGCGCAAGCGTCGGTAATCGGTGAAGCGATGGTAGAAACATAAGCTTCCACCGCGTGGGTCAAGGCATCCATACCGGTAGCTGCGGTCAGCGGAGCGGGCATACCTTCCATCAAAGAAGGATCGTTTACCGACAGCAGCGGCGTTACGTTTTTATCGACAATCGCCATTTTCACATGACGGGCTTCGTCGGTAATCACGGCAAAGCGGGTCATTTCCGAAGCCGTACCGGCAGTGGTATTGATGGCAATCAAAGGCAGTTGCGGTTTTTTCGATTTATCCAAACCTTCGTAGTCTTCGATTTTGCCGCCGTTGGTGGTCACAATCGCTACTGCTTTGGCGCAGTCGTGTGAAGAGCCGCCGCCCAAAGAGACGATGAAATCCGCACCGGCTTCTTTCAAGGCTGCCAAACCGTCGTTGACGTTGGTAACGGTCGGGTTGGGCTGTGCTTTGTCGAATACTGCGTAATCAATGTTTTTTTCTTTCAACAAACCGCCGATTTTGTCGGCAACGCCCATTTTGCTCAAACCGCCGTCGGTAACGATTAATGCTTTTTTCAAGCCCAAAGCGCTAATCACATCCATCGCTTCGGCCAAGGCGTTTTCGCCCAAGATGTTTTGAACGGGCATAAAGAATTGTGTTGCCATGATTGTGCTCCTTTGTGTTGTCGTTATTCATAACCGTTTAAGGTTGTCCGGCTGAAATATTTAAAACTTAATATTTTTAATATTTACTTCCGGTAGCTTCAATCTGCCATAAATAAATTTGGCACTCAATATATGTAAAGATTTATTTGCAAATTTTTCCACAAATCTTTTCCCTAAGGATTAATTCAATACAAAAATATTTTATTATTACCAATTATTAACCATTTTTAAAAGCAATTAACAATTTAAACAGCCACAATACTTATTAGGCATCACGTTTTCTTCGAATATTTAAACGGTTTCTATGGCGTTTTAATCCGCTGGAAGTTTAAAAAATATATGCAAGCATTAAAAAATTAATTACTGCCCGCCAATTTATTTATCTGAGATTCTGAAAAGCCGGATTATGAGCCTGTTAAAATCCAAAACTTTAAGCGAGCAAATTTGCGGCATTATCGAAAAACGCATTATTTCAGGCGAATATCCCGTTTCCACTAAACTTCCGCCGGAAAGAAAACTGGCCGAAGAATTTGATGTTTCCCGCCCTTCCATCAGAGCTGCATTAAAAATGCTGGTGGCACGCAATATGCTCGCTGCCAGACAAGGCGACGGCTATTATGTTTCCCTACAATATCAGGAAGATTTTTTACACAGTTGGAAAAACCTGCTTGGCAGCCACCCCGACTGGGAATCCGACGTATTCGACTTCAACCGCAGCATCGAAGGCTGTATGGCGGCTTTGGCCGCCAAAAGGCGTACCGATACCGACTTGGAACGCATCGAATTTTGGGTAAATAAGTTTGAAGAAGCCTATGTCAAACAAAACCGCGAGCAGCAAGAAGAAGCCGATGTCTGTTTTCATCAGGCCATTGCCGAAGCCTCTCACAATATTCTGTTTTCCCATCTCTCCAACAGCCTGCTGAATATGCTGTATTACCAAACCCGCAGCCGTATCATGTATACGGAGGGCATCGAAGACCCGCGACCCGCACTCATCAGCCAACACAGAGCCATCTGCGAAGCCATTAAAGCGGAAGACTCCAAACAAGCTTCTTTTCATGCGGAACAGCATTTGAATTATGTTGCAGACTGCATCCGCCAAAATCAGGAATACCGCAGCCGCAGCGAATATGCCGGCACACTGGCACAAAACGACCGGCAAAAAACCGATAAATGGTGAACCATCTACTGAAAACATCCGCTGTTATTTTATCCGCATATTTCATTCCCAAGCTCTTAGGCCGTCTGAAAACCGGCTTGACGGGTTTCGCGAAAACCATCCGTCTCCTGAATCCGGCACCGATTTATGGCATAATACGCATACATCTTAAACGGCCGGTAAACCTGCTGCTGCCCATGGCAACCCAAAGCATTATCACAGCAACAAACGTGTTTACCCGCCCGACCTATTCATACAGCATTCCGGCCATGCCCGGAATACATACTCGGAATTTTCAGACGGCCTCCTCTTCTCAATCTCTATTTCGGGTCGTCTTCCACAGAAAGACTGAACATGAACCCTTTTGCCTCACTCGGCCTTGGCAATGAAATCGTTTCCGCGTTAAGCGAACAAGGCTACGAACAACCCACACCGATTCAAGCGGCCGCCATTCCCAAAGCTTTGGCCGGACATGACCTGCTTGCCGCCGCACAAACCGGAACGGGTAAAACCGCCGCATTTATGTTGCCCAGCTTGGAGCGTCTGAAACGCTACGCCAATGCCAGCACTTCACCGGCCATGCACCCTGTCCGTATGCTGGTTTTAACGCCCACCCGCGAATTGGCGGACCAAATCGACCAGAATATCCGCTCGTACATCAAAAACCTGCCGCTTCGCCATACCGTACTGTTCGGCGGCGTAAATATGGATAACCAAACCAAAGAGTTACGCTCCGGCTGTGAAATCGTCGTCGCCACCGTCGGCCGTTTACTCGACCACATCAAACAAAAAAACATCAATTTAAACAAAGTCGAGATTGTCGTTTTAGATGAAGCCGACCGTATGCTCGATATGGGCTTTATCGACGACATCCGCAAAATCATGCAGATGCTGCCCAAACAGCGTCAAACCCTACTGTTTTCAGCCACTTTCGCGCCCCCTATCCGCAAGCTGGCCCAAGACTTCATGCACAGTCCGGAGCAAGTGGAAGTAGCCGCACAAAACACCACCAATGCAAATGTGGAACAACACATTATTGCCGTCGACACCATGCGCAAACGCAGCCTGTTGGAACGGCTGATTTTGGACTTGGACATCAGCCAAGTCATCGTCTTCTGCAAAACCAAACAAAGCGTAGAGCATGTAACCCGAGATTTACAGCGCCGCAACATCAGTGCGCAAGCCATTCACGGCGATAAATCCCAACAGCTCCGCTTAGAAACGCTCAATGCGTTCAAAGAAGGCAAGCTGCGTGTTTTAGTGGCCACAGATGTCGCCGCACGCGGATTGGATATTGCCGAACTGCCGTTTGTAATCAATTACGAATTGCCGACCCAGCCCGAAGATTATGTACACCGTATCGGCCGAACCGGACGCGCCGGCGCAGACGGCATCGCCATTTCGCTAATGGATGAAACCGAACAGAAAATGTTTGAATCCATTCAAGAGTTGATCGGCAAAAGCTTGCAAATAGAAAGAATCGAAGGCTTTGAACCCAAATGGTGGCCGAACGGTCATACCGATCAAACTTCAGAGCCGGCAAAAGAGCAAGCCAAAACACATAACAATAGAGAGCGCCAAACCAAAACACGTCCACATACAGACGACAAACAGCTTGATCCCGGCAGCGCCTGCGGCAAGATTGCCGGACGTTCGCGCCGAAGCCGGAAAGAGCGTGTAACCTGCGCACTTTTACAGCCCAATTTCGGGGCGTAAACGTAAAGTAGCGGAATAATAAAAATATTGATGAAATGATTATTCCAATACTAAAAAACAAAAGGCCGTCTGAAATTTTCAGACGGCCTTTTTACCAACTCAATACTTTAGAACAGGAAGATTGCTGCAACAACCACTGCAATCACACCATAGATAAACATCGGGATAACGGTTTTCTTCAAAATCGCACCTTCTTGGTTATGTACGTCCAATACCGTGCTTACCGCAATAATATTATTGATACACACCATGTTACCCATCGCGCCGCCGACAGACTGCAGAGCCAAAATCAAGGTAACCGACAAACCGGTATCCAAAGCGATTTGCTGTTGAATCGGACCGAAAGTCAGGTTGGATACAGTGTTCGAACCGGAGAAGAAAGCGCCGATCGCACCCAAGTAAGGCGCAAAATAAACCCAATGCTCGCCGGCCATGTGTGCAAACTCACGACCGATGGTTTTCACCATAGAAGCGTCACCGCCGACCAACATCAATTTCACCATTACCAACGCGCCCATCAGAGCCAACAACGGCTTTTTGGTCTGATTAAAGGTAGCAACATAAAACGCTTTAGCATCGGAGAATTTGATACGGTATACCCAAATCGCAATCAATACCGTAATCACAAACGGGATCCACGCCGGAACGTATAAAGTTTGGTAACGGTCGTTTACCGCTTCACCGAGAATATTTTTGAACACAAAAGTCAGCGAACGGGTTACTTCCAAATCAAACACGCCCAAAGGAACATTGAACAAAGGCGTCATATCAGTCAACAACCCTTTGATACCCAATTGTTTGATACGGGTAATAACCAAGAAACCGATCAACATGCCCAACGGTGCCAATGCTTTGGCTACAACGGCAAAAGGCAGCTTTTCGGCATTCGGATCTTTCGGATAATCTTTACTCAAACCAATGCCTTTATTGGCAACGGCAACAGAAATCATCAAACCGATCGCACCACCCACCAAAGACGGAAACTCTTCGTTAACCGTAGCCAACAATACATAAGGAATGGTACAGGACATCACGCTGATGCCGATAAACAGGAAGTTTTTACGGATTTCCTGCCAAGACGTGATAAAGCTCAAACCGATCAAAGGAATCACAAATGCAGCGAAGAAGTGGATAAAGCCGGTTTGACGACCGATATCCAAAATATCAGACTGAGACAATTCCAAAGGCGCAAAACCGAACCAAGTCGGGGTACCTACCGCACCGAACGATACCGGAACCGAGTTCATCACCAACGTGAAAATAGCCACACGCAAAGGATTAAAACCCAAACCCATCAGAATCGGGGCCGCAATCGCAGCCGGTGTACCGAAGCCGCTCGCACCTTCAATCATAAATGCAAACGCCCAACCGATAATCATCAGCTGTGCGACGGGGTTCGGGCTGATATTACCCAACCACTTGCGGATAACATCGATACAGCCCGTGGTTTCCATCATGCGGTTAAACATAATGGCACCAAAAATAACCGTAATCGGCGTCAGTGTAGAAATCAAACCTGAGACTACGTTTGCATTCAGCAACATGAAATCATTGCCGAAATAAGTAATCTGTAAAACGTAAATCAACGCGGCAATCAGCGGCAAAGCAATATAAGACGGCATCCCGTTTTTCTTGACCATCAGCCAAATCAGCAGCGCTATTGGAAAAATGCTGAGAAATAAAGCCATTTTTTTCAATCCTTTGAGGTAAAACTTTTTTGTGTTTGTATCGTCTGTCACCCCGACACATTATATAAAAACGGTAACCTTCTCTCATGAAAAGGCTACTGCCTAATACAGCAACCCTTACAGGTTGCCGTTATCCAAATACCGGCCTGAACGGGCATTGCATTGCTTGCTTTAAACAATGCACCACCCTATCAGGCCGTCTGAATTTTTATCAAACAATCAAGATTGCTTTTGCTTTTCCGCCACCATTTCATGCAGCGTTTTAGTCGCCGGCTTCAACGGTACACGGTTTTGCGTCCAACTCAACTGTTTACCCGGTGTCAATGTACGGAATTTCGTAGCCGCCCAGCCGAAAGCACGGTAAGCTTTTTTACCGCTGAAAATACCATTGAAGGTTCGCCAAGCCATATCTTCGGTAAAGGTATGAGATGCACCCTGACCTTTAATCGGATAAGGCACTACTTCGCTCGGAGAACGCTGTGCTTCAGTACGCAAACGGATCATCTGCTCGGTAATCGGTATCCGAACCGGACAAACTTCATTACACGCACCGCACAATGTACAGGCAGTCGGCAGATCACGTGTCGCATCCAAGCCCAACATATGCGGTGATACGATTTCACCGATAGGACCCGGATAAGTCGTGCCGTATGCCGCACCGCCGATACGTGTATAAACCGGACAGTGGTTCATACAGGCACCGCAGCGGATACATTGCAGCGTGCGGCGCATTTGCTCTTCACCGTAGGCTTGAGAACGGCCGTTATCCAACAACACCAAGTGCATTTCCTGCGGTCCGTCCAACTCCTCACTTCTGCGCGGGCCGGTAATCATATTGAAATAAGTGGTAATGTTCTGACCGATGGCCGAACGCGGTAACAAACTGTACAAAGGCGGGATATCCGACAGCTTGGCCACCACTTTTTCAATACCGGTAATAGCAATATGCACGGGCGGAACCGTTGTAGTCAGACGACCGTTACCTTCGTTCTCAACCAAACACAAAGTACCCGTTTCCGCAACGGCAAAGTTTACGCCGGACAAACCGACATCTGCAGTACGGTACACATCACGTAACGCACGGCGGGCAATCCCGGTTAACTCATCCACATCATCGGTTTTAGGCGTACCTAAATGATTATGGAACAATTCGCTAACCTGCTCCTTGGTTTTATGAATAGCCGGCATCACGATATGAGTCGGCTTCTCACCGGCCATTTGAACGATGTACTCGCCCAAATCGCTTTCAACCGCTTGAATGCCCTGCCCTTCTAAATAATGGTTCAGCTCGATTTCTTCGCTGACCATTGATTTACCTTTTACCATCAATTTACCGTTACGGGCGGTAATGATATTGTGAATAATGGTACAGGCTTCTTCCGGCGTTTCCGCCCAATGTACTTTAACACCCAAGCGGGTCAAATTGCTTTCAAGCTGTTCCAACAAATCAGGCAGTTTTGCCAGTGACCGCTGGCGGATATGTTCGCAAAGGGTACGCAAACCCTGTAATTCAACTTCATCCGACAAAACATTTTTGCGTTTTGTCATCAACATATCCATGGCTGTACGAAGACTCTTGCGCAGCGGTTTGTCTGCCAGCGCTTTGCGTGCATTTTCTTTAAAAGTTTCCGGCTTGGGGTGGATGTGGATAATTTGCTCGGTCATGCTGCGTCCTCCAAATCGGCAGGAGAAATATAGTCAGGCAACAAAGCCAACACCACCATATCGCGTGGGCCGTGTGCGCCATAAGCCAAAGTCAACTGGATATCGGCCGTTTTGGAAGGGCCGGACACCAATACAACATTAGTCGGCATACCGCCCGCCATTTTTTCACCCTCTACCGCTTCATAAAAGTTGTTGTACATTTTCGTGGTATCAAACAAACAGATATGAACAGGAGGAACCAGGCTTTGGCTTCTCGGTTCTGCCGGAGTCGGCCACAACACCAACGTTCCGGTATGTGCAATGCCGCACTTAACCGCTGTAAACCCTGCATCCACATCTTGGAAAAACTCGTCTTTCCAATCTTCTATCGGTTTATCAAACGCTTTTACCTCAATTTCTGAGGCCGTCTGAAAAATTTCTGCCGCTCGCGCACCGTGTTCGGTCTGCAAAGGCAAAACAATATTTCGCAACTGCTTTTCTTTAGCAACGCCGAGCAATGTTTCTGCCCAATTCTGCGCATTTACCCAATAAATTTCCGTTTTAACCGCACGCATGGTTTTTGCCCAATGTTTCAGGCGTTCCACTTCGCTTTCCCACACGGGAGTCATTTCACGGTAATAATCAACGGTATCCGGTTCGCGCATCGGGTAGGCATTGGCCTTGCGCAATTTCGCCAAAATATTTTCACGTGCGCTCATGCTTTGCCTCCCGTTCTTTCCAGAAGGAAAGTAGCAATGTGCTTCGGACGCGGCATTCCCGGCTCGTCTTTAGCGATTTTTCCGCCGATATTCAGCATACAACCGGCATCGGCACTGATGATTTCTACCGCTTCGGTCGCTTTTAGCGAAGAAACTTTATCCGTAACCATCGCGCCGGAAATATCGGGCTGCTTCACAGAAAACGTGCCGCCGAAACCGCAGCATTCGCTTTCGTGGCTGTGAACCACACGCTCCACATTTTCCAAACTGTCTACCAATGCCCAACCCGTCAGGTGAACACCCATCTCTCTGCGTGCCGAACATGAAGTATGTACAGCTACTTTGGCAGGCGCACCGACATCTTTCGGCTGATAACCGATATCAACCAGGAAGTTGGTAAATTCCACCACCCTTCCGGCAATATTACTGGCCGTCGCTTCGTGTTCGGTATGCTTAAACATGGTCGGCCAATGGTGTTTCATCATGCCGCCGCAAGAACCGGACGGAACCACGATAGGCCAATTTTCCGGAAATAAATCCAGCTGCGCTTTAGCAACATCAAACGCTTCCTCCGGATGCCCTGAAGAAAAAGCGGGCTGTCCGCAGCAGCTCTGTTCCATTGGGAAATGAACGCGGATACCTTGCTGCTCCAGCAAAGTCATCGCATCCATCCCTGCTTCCGGCATAAAGATATCCAACAGACAGGTACCGAAAAAATACACGTCCGTAGGCTTACTGCCGCCTGATTGAGGTTGAGTAATAGTAGTTTGAGTCATTTTGGTTTGTGTTTTTTGGTTAATTGGTCAGACCAATTTATGGTTAAAGTAAGCTTACTTTAAGTAATTGTTTGTAGGCGGTCAAGTATGATTTATCAACCCGCCATTAATATAATCAATCAAAACAATCAAATAATAACAAATATTTACAATTAAAATTCAAAATAAAGATAACTTGACTTTTAAAGTGGCTGAAATGATAGAATTTTTTTGAACAATCTTTCAAAAAACACGGGGAGCAGTCTCTTTTACCGCTACCCGTTTGAATATTTTGACATTAATATCTGCTGAAACAAGCCTTACCGACCGCTGCACTCGATAGCAAAACAAAAATTAATTACGGTGAAAACATTTTTTGTTTTGAACACGCAACAACACTTTTTTGCTTCATGTTTTAAGTCAACACCGCTCCATTGATATAGTGCTGAATGCCGTTTGCAATCGCCTGTGCACTACGCAAACGGAATGAGGAACTGGCCAGCAGTTTTTCTTCCACCGGATTGGAAAGAAACGCGGTTTCCACCAAAATCGACGGAATTTCAGGCGCTTTCAAAACGGCAAAGCCTGCCTGATCGACATGACCTTTATGCAAGGTATTGATTTTACCTAATTCTTTCAAAACCTTGCTGCCCAACACCAAGCTGTCTTTAATCGTGGCCGTCTGAACCATATCAAACAATGTATCGTCAATCTGCTTGTTGCCCACTTTTCTCACACCGCCGATAGAGTCGGCACTGTTTTGGGTTTTGGCTAAGAAACTTGCCGCCGCACTGGTCGCGCCTTTAGTGCTGAGGGCATAGACGCCCGTACCGCGTGCGCTCGGGCTGGTAAAAGAATCGGCGTGAATGGAAACAAATACATCCGCTTTCAGTTTGCGTGCTTTCGCCACCCGCACCCCCAAGGGAATAAACACATCTTCGTTCCGGGTCATATAGGTTTTATAACCCATTGCATCCAAGCGTTTTTTCACTTCCCGTGCTATCGACAACACCACATGCTTCTCATACACACCTCCCGGGCTGATAGCACCCGGATCTTCGCCGCCGTGACCGGGATCCAATACCACAATCGGTGCACGTTTTCTTCTTCCCTGAGAAGGCGGTGTATAAGGTTCGGATTCAGGTTCTTTTCTTTTGGCCATGCTGCCTGAAGTCGAGCCGTCTTTACGGATTTTTCCTTGCGAATAATCCTTGAGCAGCGCCATTAAAGGGTCATCTGCTTCGGCAACCACATCGGCAGAAGGATAAAGATCCACTACTAAACGGTTTTTAAACGTCGAAACCGGAGGCAGGGTAAATACTTGCGGATTTACGGCCTGCTTCAAGTCAATCACGATACGGACGGTATTCGGCGTATTCTGTCCCACCCGCACGCCTTGGATATAAGGATCGCTCCTTTGGACTTTGCTGCCGATTTTCTGCAAAACGTCATTGAGCGTTACCCCTTCGATGTCCACCACCAAACGTGAAGGATTATCCAAAATAAAATGCTTATATTTCAACGCTTGCGTGGCTTCCAAAGTAATGCGGGTATAAGCGGAGGCAGGCCAAATTCTGACTGCTACAAATTTTTGCGCGGCAACTTTCGCCAACGCGGCAACCGGGGTAACGGTAAACAGCAAACCTGCGGCGGCGCGGCGCAGAATTGTTCTTCTTGTTAACTTAACCATGCTTCCAAAATCTCCCGTCCGCGCTCCGTGCAGGCTTCGACTGAACAGCTGCGGCCGTTTTCAACATTTTCCAATCTGACGGACAAATCGGCGGCCGGCGCAAACCCTTCGCCCTGCTGCGGCCATTCGATCAGACACACGCTGTCTTCCGTCAATAAATCGTCCAATCCCGCATCCTCCCACTCTTGCGGAGCGGTAAACCGATACAGGTCAAAGTGGTGAACCGTTTTACCCGATAAGGGATAAGACTCGACAATCGCATAAGTCGGGCTTTTTACCGAGCCGGCATGCCCCAATCCGCGCAGCAAACCCCGCGTAAACGTGGTTTTTCCCGCACCCAAATCTCCTTGAAGATAAATCACCAGCGGCGCATCCAACACAGCGGCCAAACTGCCGCCGAATGCCAGCGTAGCTTCTTCATCGGCAAGAAAACGCGGAAATTGTGCGTTTGGGTTCATTTTGTTCACAACCTTTAAACAGAATGTTTAATTATGCTTTAATTCGAAAATCTTGCAAACCTCGCCGGAGTAAATTTCATTTAACGTGCCGATTGCACGCCGGAATCCCGAAACAACGGCATAAAATCAGTTTTATAAGGGCTGGAAAAGATTCCGGTGTCGTGCAGCGCAAAGATACAGGCCGTCTGAAAAGCGGTGTACAATAAGCGCTTCCGGCACAAGCACTCCGCCGGTTTGAAACCGCGCCGTTTTTTTCAGACGGCCTCATGCTGACCTAAAGCAGATTGAAACGGATAACCCGCTATTTCAATATGCAACATCCGAAACCTTATGGATATGAGTATCAACAAACAACGCCCCATCGGGGTTTTCGATTCCGGCGTCGGCGGTTTGACCGTCGTCCGCGCCTTAATGGAACGCCTGCCGATGGAAAACATCGTTTACTTCGGCGACACCGCGCGCGTGCCTTACGGTGTCAAATCACGGGCAACCATCGAAACCTTTACCGCACAAATCGTCGATTTCCTGCTGCAAAACGAAGTCAAAGCCCTCGTCATCGCCTGCAACACCATCGCCGCCGTAGCCGGACAGAAAGTACGTCAAATGGCAGGCAATATGCCCGTTTTAGACGTGATTGCCGCCGGCGCCGAAGCTGCTTTGAAAACCACCAAAAACGACCACATCGGCATTATCGCCACCAGTACGACGGTCAACAGTAACGCTTATGCCCGTGCCATACACAGCATGAACCCCAATGCCCGCGTACAATCGCAGGCTTGCCCGCTGCTGGTGCCGTTGGTGGAAGAAGGCTGGCTGGACCACGAAGTTACCCGCCTGACGGCACGCGAATATCTGAAACCGCTTTTGGCCGACGATATCGACACGCTGGTTTTGGGCTGCACGCATTATCCGCTGCTCAAACCGCTGATCCGCAGCGAAGCGCCGCAATTGGCTTTGGTTGACTCCGCCATTACTACTGCCGAAGCCACCGCGCAGGCATTGGCTGAAGCCGATTTGCTCAATACCGGCAACACGGCAGCCGATTACCGCTTTTACGTCAGCGATATCCCGCTGCGCTTCCGCACCATCGGCGAACGCTTCTTAGGCCGCAGCATGGAGCAGATTGAAATGGTACATTTGGGCTGATGGCTTCTGCCCGCTATAAACAAGGCCGTCTGAAAATTTCTGTATTTTTCAGACGGCCTTTTGCTGTTTTCAGCCGATAATCATCAAACGGCTGAATAAAACAGATTCAAAAGTCCGTTAATCCGTTTAAACCGGTTGCTTTCATCTGCTTGTCAAAACAATAAACAAGGCCGTCTGAAAATTTCCGCATTTTTTCAGACGGCCTTTCAAGCAGTCGGATTGATTGGGCGTTTATGCTTAACGGATATTTTTCCAACCTGTCTGCAACGCCCATTCCATCGCGCCGAAGTAAGCCGGTTTGCGTTCGGGAACGCTCAAGCCGTTGCGGTACAAAACACGGTAGCGGTCGGCATACCAATTGGGCACGGCAATATATTGATGGCGGATCACGCGGTCGAGCGCGCGCGACACGGCAACCAATTCTTCACGGCTGTCGAAATGCTCGAAACGCTTCAGCAGTTTTTCTACTGCCGGATCGCATACGCCCGCCCAATTGCGGCTGCCTTCGGTTTTGGCGGATTGGCAGCCGAAATAAAGCTGCTGCTCGTTGCCCGGGCTTTCACTGTTGCCGTACACCACTACCGTAATGTCGAAATCAAAACCGTTCATGCGCTTCTGATAAACCGCCGAATCTGCCAAACGGATATTCAGCCGCACGCCGATTTTTTCCAAATCCCGCTGCCATTTGACGATAACCTGTTCATATACTTTAGACGGTGCCAAAAACTCCAACACCAGCGGCTTGCCTTGCCGGTCGGTTAATACGCCGTTTTGATAACGGAATCCGGCCTGCAGCAATAATGCTCTTGCTTTCAACAAATTCGGGCGCACACCGAGCTTCGGATCAATTTCAGGCGGCCTCGGTGCATTTTCGGTAAACACGGCGGCCGGAAGTTGTTTGCGGACGGTGTCCAACACCGCCAGCTCCGCTCCTTCAGGTTTGCCCGAGGCCGCCAGACTGCTGTTGGTAAACAGGCTGTCGCTGCGGCGGTACAGGCCGTAAAACACGCGGCGGTTGACGCTTTCGAAATCAAAACTCCACACCAAAGCCTGCCGTACGCGGATATCGTTCAGCGGTATGCGGCGCATATTCATGACAAAACCCTGCAAACCGGCCGTACTTTGATGTTTCCATTCGTATTTTTTCAAACCGCGTTTGTTCAGAATCGAATCGGGATAGGCACGCGACCAGTTTTTCGCCACATTTTCCTGCACAAAATCATATTGGCCGCCTTTTATGCCTTCCAAGCGGATGCTGTCGTCGCGGTAATATTTGAAGCGCACGGTATCGAAATTGAAAAAACCTTTGCGGACATTCAAATCCGCCGCCCAATACGCTTTATCGCGCTTAAACTCGCTCAAGCGGTTGCTGTCGGTTTTGTGCAGCCGGTAAGGACCGGAGCCGATGGGCGGTTTGTTCGGATCGGCCGCCAATCCTTTGGGGTAACTTTTTCGTGAAAACACCGGCAGGCTGCCCAAAATCAAATGCAGTTCGGCGTTTTTCTGCTTGAAACGGAAGCGTACCGTGCGTTTGTCCGGCGTTTCCACCGCCGCTACGTCCGACCAATAAAAACGGTACATCGGTGCCGCGTCTTTATCCTGCGTCAGCAAGCGGAACGAAGCCGCCACGTCTTCCGCCAACACGGGGTCGCCGTTGTGAAACCGTGCCTTTGGGTTTAATCTGAATGTAACGGAAAGGCCGTCTGAAGCCAAGCTGATGTCTTCGGCCAGCAGGCCGTACATGGCAAACGGTTCGTCCTGCCCTTTTTCCAGCAAAGTATCCAAAGTCAGCGTGCTTATGCCCACTTCGCTGCTGCCTTTCAGCATGAAAGGATTCAGGCTGTCGAAGCTGCCGGGTACCGGCAAGGTAAACGTGCCGCCTTTGGGTGCGTTCGGATTGGCGTAAGGAAACGAATCGAAACCGGCCGGATAACGCACGGGCTGCCCCAAACTCATGCCGTGTGCCGCCCATACCGGCAAAGATGCCGCCGCCAGCCAACAGGCAACGGCATAAACCATTTTATTTTTCAGACGGCCTCTGAAATCCATCATCACATTCCTCTACGACAATCTACTAAGCTATTGTTTTCATAATTTTTCATCTAACCAACCGGCTCTATTTAACTACGGCTTAAGGTTTGCTTCGGTACGTCTGCACAATCCGTGTCACCAAAGCATCCAATTCTTCCAGCAAACCGCCTGCTCTCGGGCTGTTCAACAGCACCACCACCGCCAAAGGACGTTTGTCGTCGAGATAATAACCTGCCAATGCCCGCACATTTTTCAGCGTGCCTGTTTTCAGGCGCAGCGGTGGGCCGATATGTTTGAAACGGGTTTTCAGCGTCCCGTCCGTCCCCGCGATCGGCAAACTGTCGACAAAGGCCGTCTGAAAAGGACTGCGGTAGGCTTTGCCGAGCATCTGTCCCAACATTTTCGCCGTAATCCGCTCGCGGCGCGACAAGCCCGAACCATTTTCCAACACCAATGCCTCATCGTCCAAACCGGCGGATGCCAGCTCACGGCGAACTGCCGCTTCCGAGTGTTGCGCCGTCAAACCGTCGGCAGAGCGCTCGCCCATCTTCAAAAAGACCGTGCGCGCAATCAGATTGTTGGAAAACTTGTTCATATCCGACAACACTTCCGCCAAACGTTTGGAACGGTGCCGCGCCACCACTTTGGCTCCCGATTCCGCCCTACCCAATCTCAGGCCATCTGAAATACTGCCGCCCGCCGCACGCCATTGATTGATAAAACTGTGTTGCGCAAACTCTTTCGGCTCGAGCATATTGATAAACATTTCCTTGCCCAAGCAGCTTTCCGGCAGACTGCCGCTGAACGACAACACGCCTTTACCGTATACCGCATTCATGTAGCGTGACAACGAACCGCAAGCGGAAGCCGAACCGCTCAAACTCACACGGTTATCAAAGGCAATATTGGGCAAAGGCGGATTGGTGCGTATCGCCACACCGCCCGATTCATTCCGTTCGGGCACGGCCCACACCACTTTATAGGCCAGCATATGCGGATCAGGCGCCGTCATAAACGGCTCGCCCGAATCGTCCGAAAAACCGTCCGCACTGTCGCGGCCGTTCCAAACGCTGCCGTCCAACACCAGCTGGCCGTTAATCCGGCTAATACCGCCGTCGCGAAGCTGCTGCTGCATTGCCGTCAAGCCGTCCTGATCCAACACGGGATCGCCGCTGCCGACCCAATAAATATCGCCGTCCAACACACCGTTGCGCTGTCCGGCTGCCGTTTTCAACTCCGTTTGCCAACGGTAATCCGAACCCAAGCTACGCAGTGCGGCGAAAGCCGTAACCAGCTTCATCGCCGAAGCCGGATTCAATGCCACGTCTTCCCGATGCGCTTCCAACACTTCGCCGCTGTTCAAATCCTGAACATACACCGCCACTTCTTCGGCGCGGATACGCCCCAAATCCACCGCAGCCGCCTGCAAAACCGTTAAACCCAACAGTAAAGAAACTACGCTTCTCAAATCTTTCAAAACCATATATCCGCATCCGTTATCTGCCTGCACAATACGCAGGCCCTCTCTTATTTATTTTAACTTTTATTCCACTTGCAAGCATTAAGGCCGTCTGAAAATTTCAGACGGCCTTTCTGTATTCTTTCTAAATACAAAACAATCCTTTTCGAAATTAACACAACATCATAAAAACTTTTTCCAAGTTGAAATATCCAAAAAAAATCAAAAAAGTAACTGAATATACCAAAAATCCCAACTGCGCCTTACGTGAAGGAGACAACAAAAATGAGCAGCATGGTTACCCATAAAAATATTTTATCCGACATCCATCTTAATGCAGCAGGCATCGAATTAACCCAACCGTTCAAATCCGCTTCCGTAAGCCGGTACTTCGGCACACCCAAAGACGACGTTTACCATATCTCTTTCCCGTCCGAACACATCATCGAAAAGCAGTATCACGGCATCGACACCGTATACAGCTACACCCGCCACTACACCCTGCCCAAATATGTAGAAAACCTTATCCTGATTCACACCGCACCGAAACTGCCATTAACCCAGCAAGACGGCAGCGGCAATGAAGAAAACAATACGATTACCGGCAACAAATTAAACAACCGCCTGTACGGCTTAGCCGGCAAAGACACCCTCACAGGAGAAGGCGGAGACGACATACTCGACGGAGGTACGGACATCGACACGTTAATCGGCGGCACCGGCAACGACATTTATTATGCCGACCACAGCAAAGACACCGTCACCGAACGCGCCGGCGAAGGCAACGACACCGTATACAGCAACGTCCACTACACCCTGCCCGCCCATGTCGAAAACCTGACCCTCACCGGCAACGGCAAAGTCAACGGCTACGGCAACCGTGACAACAACACCCTGACCGGCAACAACAACGACAACTACCTATACGGCGGCGAAGGTCGCGACACCATCATCGGCAACGGCGGTCATGACGTAATAGACGGCGGTCACGGTGCCGACATCATGGACGGCGGTACGGGCAACGACATCTATTATGTCGACAACCGCCACGACACCATCAACGAAAAAGCCGGCGAAGGCAACGACACCGTATACAGCTCCACCCATTACGCAGCACACAGCCACATCGAAAACATCACGCTTACCGGTAAAGACAACCTGCATGCCATCGGCAACGACCAAGACAATATCCTCATCGGCAACGAAGGCGTCAACCGACTCGAAGGCGGCAAAGGCAACGACACCCTATACGCAGGCAACAGCGGCGACCAGCTGATTGGCGGCGAAGGTGACGACATCTATAAAATCGACGGCACCGTCAAAGGCTTCAATCTGGATATCCACAAAATCTCCGTTCACGAATACGGCAACAACGGTACCGATACCATCCATTTAGGCGTTCCGGCCCAGAAAGTCGAACGCATTGCCGACCTCCCCCCCTATATCCTGCACGGCAACGTAGAAAACCTGTTTGTATCCGGGCACAGCAGCCACATACAGGGCAATAACGCCTCCAACGTCTTACGCGGCGGCAAACACGCCGACTATCTGAAAGGCGGCAGAGGCAACGACAACCTGTACGGACACGACGGTGACGATATTCTCGACGGCGAAGCAGGCAAAGACAAAATGGTCGGCGGCAAAGGCAACGATACTTTTTATGTCGACCACATCAACGATACCGCTCACGAAGCCGCCGGCGAAGGTAAAGACACCGTATTTGCCGGCGTCAGCTACACACTCGGCCAACACATCGAAAACCTGACCCTGCTCCCCAAACACACCGCCCTGAATGCAAGCGGCAACCATATGGACAACACCATCAACGGCAACCGTTTCAACAACCATATTCACGGCGGTCAAGGAGACGACACCCTTTACGGTCATGAAGGCGACGACACCCTCAACGGCGGCTTAGGCATCGACACTCTGGTCGGCGGCAAAGGCAACGATACATACATACTTGAAGACACTTGGGATTCCATTACCGAAAATCCAAACGAAGGCACAGACACCGTTCTCAGCAGTCTGGACGCCAACATCCTTAAAGACAATCTGGAAAACCTGACCCTAACCGGCAATGCCGATGCCAAAGCCCACGGCAACGATGCCGACAACATCCTCACCGGCAACACAGGAAACAACCGCCTGTCGGGCGGCGACGGTCATGACAAGCTCTACGGCAAACAAGGCGACGACAAACTGGAAGGCGAATACGGCAACGACTTTTTATACGGGGGCGACGGCGACGACACCATTTACGGCGACTTAGAAAACGTTCCGACTCCTACCGTATTCAACCAAGAAAACCAAGACGACTTTATCGAAGGCGGTAAAGGCAACGACAAGCTCAACGGCGGCTTAGGCAACGACACCTATCTGTTCGGCAGGGACGACGGCCACGACACCATCACCGAATACAACATGGAAACCCTCCAAGCGGATCACGCCTTCTATATCGGCACCAACAAAGTCAAATTCAAAGAAGGCATCACACCCCAAGACATCCTGTGGGATGCCGCCACCTCCACCATCAGCATCAAAGGTTCAAATGACAAATTAACCATACTCAACCAAGATCAGGCACCAAGCAAATGGAAAGGTCCGGCCGTCGCGCTCTTTGAATTTTCTTCCGGCTTCACCATGACCGCCGCCGAACTGACACCGCCCGGCATTCTGACTCCCAAAGTCGAATCGCGCGCCATCAACCGTTATTCGTCTTACCAGATTGCAAAAAAAGAAACCGCCGACCAAATCATTAAGATCAACAGCATCGAAGGCGGCAGGCTGTTTGTCGAAGATTCGCCCTACAACCCCTATGTTCAGGCTGCCAACACCAACAAACTGAATATTCCGATCAATACGGGCGTCTGGTTTGCTCCGGATACCGATGCAAAATCCGCATCCATACACTACCAAGTGGTGGATACCTACAATTCCACTTACCCCGATATCAACAGAAAAATCCTGTTCAATATAACGGATAATCCCGACCGCACACCCGGCAACCGCTTCGGCGGCAAAACCGACGACACCATTACCGCCTCTTCCGGCGACGACATCGTATACGGCTTAAACGGGAACGACACCTTATCGGGATTCAGCGGCGACGACCGCTTAATCGGCGGCAACGGAGACGATAAATTGTTCGGCCACGAAGGCAGCGACGTATTGAGCGGCGGCAACGGCAACGACATTTTAGACGGCGGAACCGGCAACGACAGGCTGTACGGCAGCGACTACAACGCCCAACTGCCCGACAACGATATCTTTATCTTCGGCAAAAACTACGGCCGCGACACCATCAGCGACATCCACGGCGAAAACAGCGTCCATTTCCGCGAAGGCATTACCGCCGCCGACTTGTCCGTCCGCAGCTTTAAACCTGAAAGCGTATGGCTGGACAACGCCGTCAAAACCGGTTGGGAAATCAGCATCAAAGGCACTGCCGACGTGTTAACCATCGAAAACCAAGACAACAGCAAAGCCGCTTCGGTCACTTCCTTCGTATTTAAAGACGGCACAACGCTGACCAATGCCGAATTGTTCGAAACGGTCACCCGCCCACCTTTCCGTTCCGCCGTTGCGCCTGAAACCGACCAAACCGCGCCCCAACCGTTGACCGTGTTGAATAAAAACATCCCCGCTTCCATTCCCGGCCTCTTGGAAAACAGCAACGCCGAACTGCTTTCCGGCAATCCATATTCAGACGGCCTCACCGGTTTTAGCGGCAGCCAAGTACCGTCTTATGCTATTACCGAGCAGGCCAAAACGGACGATACCGCCGTTATCAACATTATCTGAACTTTTTGATTAAACTTAACAACCCGCCCCGAAAGGCCGTCTGAAAATTTTCAGACGGCCTTTGCCAAGCCGGCCCGACGGTTTTCCAACAGCCTCAGGTGTTTCAATAATAAAAACCGCCCGCCGCAAAGTTCATACGGCACAGGCTTGGCGTTTTGCCGCAAAACGGATATAATGCCCACTTTCTATGGCGGGTCTCCCTGCATGATAATTTGAAGCAACGGGTCAGGTGCGGAAGCAAGCAGCCCACTTTGATAAGTCAGTGCCAGGGGTTAGGCTCGCCCCCTCATTCAAAAAAGCATTACCGGTTTTCGGTAATGCTTTTATTTTTATCTTTTGCGGAAACAGACCCGTACCCACAAAAGCCTGCATAATCCGCACAATTCCCCTACAATATAGCCCTGTTTCCCACAAGGCCGCCTTATGCCCAAACTGCATCAAATTATCGAGCGGCACTGGCAGCAACCCGATTTTTTGCTGACCTTGCTGCTGAAGCCCTTGTCGGTGCTGTTCGGTTGTCTGGCCCGGCACCGGCGCAACCGCTACCTGTCCGGCAAGACCAAAAGCATCCGCCTGCCCGTTCCCGTTGTCATTATCGGCAACATCCACGCCGGCGGCGTCGGCAAAACCCCGATTGCCGCCGCACTGGTGTCCGCCCTGATGAAACAAGGCATCACAGTCGGCATCGTCAGCCGCGGATACGGGCGCAAGCAAACCGGAGTCCACCTTCTCCACCGGAACAGCACCGCAGCCGAAGCAGGAGACGAACCGCTGCTTCTATACCGGAAAACCGGAGCTCCGACAGCCGTCGGCAGCAACCGCCCCGAAGCGGCACAAGCCCTGCTCGATGCCCATCCGGATATTCAACTGATTGTCGCCGACGACGGCCTGCAACATTACGCCCTGCACCGCGATTTGGAAATCATCGTCTTTCCGGCGGCCGATACGGGCAGACTCAACTTGGATCTCTTGCCCAACGGCAGCCTGCGCGAACCGCTCGAACGTCTGCAAACGGCAGATGCGGTCGTAATCAGCGGCAACGGCGAAACTTACGACAACTTCAGGCCGTCTGAAAATATATTCCGCAGCCGTATCGCTTACGGCGGTATTTACCGTTTCAGACGGCCTGAAGAAAAATGGCACTCAGGCCGTCTGAAAAACAGCCGTCCTTATCTGGCCGCCGTTGCCGGCATTGCCAAACCGCAGCGTTTCTTCGATGCCCTTGCCCAATCGGATATCCGTTTGAACGAAACCGTTGCGCTTGCCGACCACGCGGACATACATGCCGGGCTGCTGCCGAAAGCCGATGCCGTATTCATTACCGAGAAAGACGCCGTCAAATTTTCAGACGGCCCGGAATTAGAAAATGTGTGGGTTCTGCCTGTTTATGCGATAATCGAGCCTGACTTGGCCGTATGGATTGCAGGCCGTCTGAAAATAAAACCTCAGGAGAAAAATAAATGAAAACAAAAAGCGCATTATTCCTCGGCTTATGCTTAAGCGCCGCTGCCGCTTATGCCGAAACCCCCAGCCGCGAATCATTGGAAAAACTGTTTGAAGTCCAACAATTCGATAAAATTTTCGATGAATCGACACAAGCCATTCCCTCTGCAACTTTGCAATCCTTACAAGCTCAAGAATGGTTCCGGCGTGAGATTCCCGAAAGCAAACGCCCGGCAGTCTTGGCCAAAGCCCGAATTTATACCGAAAACATGACAGCCGGCATCAACACGCCGAAATTCCGTGAACAGCTGCGCCAACTCGCCATCAGCGGCGGTGCGGCCGTTTACACCCAAGAAGAAGTGGATGCCATGATTCAGTTTTACAGCTCGCCGATCGGCCGCTCCATCAACGATAAAACACCGAAATACCTGTCGGCGGTTATGGCGGATATGGGCATGATGATTGACGCAAAAGTAAAAGAATACGAGCAGAAAAACCTTCCCAAATTCATCCGCGAAGTCAACTTGTTGGTTTGCGGTAAACCCCGATGCACAATAAAAGGCAAATAATTTAATGGAAAAGAAATTTTTAGACATCTTGGTCTGCCCCGTCAGCAAAGCGCCTTTGGAATACAAGCCGGAGTTGCAGGAGCTTTGGTGCCGCGAAAGCAAGCTCGCCTATCCGGTTAAAGACGGCATTCCCTATATGCTCGAAAACGAAGCCCGCCGGCTGAACGAAGAAGAGTTAAGCGCATGACTGCTTTTACCGTACTGATTCCCGCACGCCTCTCCTCATCGCGCCTGCCGCAAAAAGCCTTGGCCGATATTCACGGCAAGCCGATGGTAGTCCGCGTTGCCGAACAAGCGGCCAAAAGCCGGGCGGCGCGTGTTATCGTTGCCACCGACCATCTCGATATTCAGACGGCCTGCCAAGCGCACGGCGTTGAAGTTGTAATGACTTCGGATCAGCATGAAAGCGGCACCACCCGCTTGGCCGAAGCCGCCGCCAAACTCGGTTTGTCTGACGATACCGTTATCGTCAACGTTCAAGGCGACGAACCGCTGATTGCACCGGAGCTGATCAATCAAACCGCAGCAATCTTATTGGCCAACCAAGTCGAAATGGCAACTGCTGCCCACCCCATCCGCGAGTTTGAAGAATTTGCCAACCCCAACGCCGTCAAAGTCGTTTTGGACAAAAACGGCAACGCCCTGTATTTCAGCCGAGCGCCGATTGCTTATCCGCGCGACAGTATGCAGGCAGGCAGCAAAGTCTTGCCGGAATCGGCACCGCCGTTGCGCCACATCGGCATTTACGCCTACCGCGTCGGCTTTTTGCACCGTTACGCCGAGATGGAAGCTTCGCCGCTCGAACAGATTGAATCTTTAGAACAATTGCGCGTCCTATGGCACGGCTTTCCCATCGCAGTGGAAATCACCGGCAACGCTCCGGCCGCAGGCGTGGATACACAAGAAGACTTAGACCGCGTCCGCCGATTGTTTGAGGCCGTCTGAAAAATAAGCGCAACGCAAAAAATATCAAACATACAATAACGATATCTCTACAAAAGGAAGAAATATGAAGATTAAACAGCCGATAAAACACAATACCGCCGCCCGCCCGGATACCCCGTGCCGCGGCCGTACCGCTTCATAAAAAACCACAAACCAAAGCCCGCCTGACGAAACCTGCATTGCACCGTCAGGCGGAAAAACGAATCAATCATTCCAATTGTTTCATCATCAATCCACAGAGGGACAAAATATGAAAGTTTTATTATTAGGCGCACCCGGTGCAGGCAAAGGCACTCAGGCACAATTCATCACTGCCGCTTTCGGCATTCCCCAAATTTCCACCGGCGACATGCTGCGCGCAGCCATCAAAGCCGGCACTCCTCTGGGTTTGGAAGCCAAAAAAATCATTGACGAAGGCGGCTTGGTTCGCGACGACATCATCATCGGCATGGTGAAAGAGCGTATCGCCCAAGACGACTGCAAAAACGGTTTCCTGTTCGACGGTTTCCCCAGAACATTGGCGCAAGCCGAAGCAATGGTTGAAGCCGGCGTAGACTTAGATGCCGTTGTCGAAATCGACGTACCCGACAGCGTAATCGTAGACCGCATGAGCGGCCGCCGCGTACACCTGTCTTCAGGCCGCACCTACCACATCAGCTACAATCCGCCGAAAGTGGAAGGCAAAGACGACGTTACCGGCGAAGACCTGATCCAACGCGACGACGATAAAGAAGAAACCGTTAAAAAACGCTTGGCCGTTTACCACGACCAAACCGCCGTATTAATCGGCTTTTACAGCAAGCTGACCGGCGAACACGCACCGAAATACATCAAAGTGGACGGCACGCAAGCCGTTGACGCGGTTAAAGCCGAAGTATTGAGCGCATTAGGTAAATAAACCTTCGCATCCACTTCATTTTTAACCCCAAGAGGCCGTCTGAAATTTTCAGACGGCCTCTTGCTGCTTATTTACTGTTCCCAACCGAAACAAGCATAAAAAAACGCCCCGATAATCGGAGCGTTTTGCTTTATTTTCAAACCGATATTACTTGGCAGCAGAAGCGGTAGAAGCAGCTTCGGCGGCCGCACCTTCCACAGCCTGCTCACCCCAGGCAGCCGGATATTTGTAACCGGCAAAGCGTTGTTTGGCGTAAGATTTGAACTCGTCTGAATTGTAGGCTTCATTCACATCTTTCAACCATGCGCTGTCTTTATCCGCAGTTTTTACGGCAGACCAGTTCACATAAGCAAAGCTCGGCTCTTGGAACAGGGTTTCGGTCAGCTTCATGCCGCTGCTCATCGCATAGTTGCCGTTTACGATGGCAAAATCAACGTCGGCACGGCTGCGCGGCAATTGAGCGGCTTCCAACTCAACGATTTTGATGTTTTTCAGGTTTTCGGCAATGTCGTTTTTAGAAGCGGTCAACGGGTTCACGCCTTCTTTCAATTTAACCCAACCCAATTGATCCAACATTACCAAAGCACGGGCGAAGTTTGAAGGATCGTTCGGAGCAGATACGGTTACGCCGTCTTTCACTTCATCCAAAGAATTCAATTTTCCGGGATACAGACCCAGAGGTGCAGTCGGTACTTGGAACACTTCGGTAATATCCAAGTTGTGTTCTTTTTTGAAGTCGTCCAAATAAGGTTTGTGTTGGAATACGTTGATGTCCAACTCACCTTCGGCCAATGCCAGGTTAGGACGGACATAATCGGTAAACTCAACCAGTTTTACAGCGTAGCCTTTTTTCTCCAAAGCAGGTTGGATTTGGTCTTTAACCATATCGCCGAAGTCACCGACAGTCGTACCGAATACGATTTCTTTTTTCTCGGTGGCAACGGCAGCGGAAGCAGCAGCTTCAGAAGCGGCTGCAGGTGCTTGCGCTTCCTGTTTTTGACCGCCGCAGGCAGCCAGAGCCAACGCCAACGCGCTCAGAGAGAAAGTTTTAAATAAAATATTTGCTTGCATAATTCAAAGTCTCCTTAAAGTTATATTCAAGCCGCCGAAACAATCCCTTATTTTTCAGACGGCCTCATATCCATTCAAACCAACATTAACGCTTATCCAGCTTACGGGCGATAAAATTACCCGTAGTCTGCATCAAAATCACCAGCAACACCAAAATGGCAACAATAAAAATAATGACTTCGGTCTGGTAGCGGTAATAACCGTAACGGATGGCCAAATCGCCCAAACCGCCGCCGCCGATCATACCGGCCGCCGCGCTGTAAGAAAGCAGACCGATGGCCAACACCGTAATACTCGACACCATACCCGCACGCGCTTCATTCAACAAAACTTTGCGGATAATCGCCAACGGCGTCGCACCCATGCTGCTGGCCGCCTCAATCACACCGCGCGGCACTTCGCGCAGGTTTTGTTCGACCAAACGGGCAAAATAAAACAAACCGGAAACACTCAAAACCAAAGATGCCGCCACCGGCCCGATAGTGCTGCCCACAATCGCCCGCGTTGCAGGAATCATGGCAATCATCAGAATCACAAACGGGAAAGCCCGCATCAGGTTGACAATATTATCCAAGACAAAATTCAGCTTACGGCTGTAATGAAGCTGTCGGTTGGCGGTAACAAACAGCAACACGCCCAAAGCCGTGCCGAATACGGTTGCAAACGTGGTCGACAAACCGACCATAATAAAGGTTTCCCACAAAGCCTGAACAATCTCGCCGCGCATCGCAGTAATATTTTGTACGGCCTGAGCAAAAGTCAAATCCGCCATTTCAGTCCTCCCGAATCAGTTCCTGCCCGATTTCGGACTGTGCATGAATTTGATTGTTGTTCACTTCCACCACTTCCAGCAACTTGCCCTGATGCAGCAAAGCCGCACGGTCGCACAAACGTCTCAACACGCTCATTTCGTGCGTCACGATGACAATGGTCACATTGAAACGCTTATTAATGTCTTCCAAGCATTCCAATACGCTGCGCGTCGTTGCCGGATCCAAAGCCGAAGTCGGCTCGTCGGCCAAAATGACTTTAGGGTTGGAAGCCAAAGCGCGGGCAATGCCGACACGCTGCTTTTGTCCGCCCGACAACTGGGCCGGATAATGCCCGGCACGGTTAGACAAACCCACGATTTCCAAACACTCGGCCACACGCTGGCTGATTTTTTCAGACGGCCATCCTGCAATCTCCAAAGGAAAAGCCACATTATCTTCAACCGTGCGGTTACTCAACAGATTAAACTGCTGAAACACCATACCGATATTCTGTCTTGCCAACCGCAAATCGGCGGCACCCATCGCCGTCAAATCCTGACCGTCGACAATCACACGCCCCTGCTCCGGACGTTCCAACAAATTAATCAGGCGCAGCAAAGTCGATTTTCCGGCACCGGAATAGCCCATCAAGCCGAAAATCTCGCCCTGCTTCACTTCCAAGCTGATGGGCTCGACCGCAGTAAACCAAGACTTATCTCTATGCTGATAACGCTTGGATACATTATCCAAAATAATCATATATTTCTTGCTTCTTTCAAATACAACAAAGCCCGATGTGCAAACACAACGGGCAACAATCACTATCGCTTTAATACATTGGAAAATGAATTACGCTTTAGCTGTTTTACGCCCGCAAGCTGTGTCAAATCGGCGAATAAGTTAGGTAGGGAATTAAACTTGAATTTCACCTATAAGTCAAGGAGAAAATAACCGCACTTTCCAACCTCCCTTCCAAACCGACCCGACTGCGTATCCGCAGGATTTCCGGGGCTGCTTTCCGCTTTCAGACGGCCTGACGGTGTCATTCCCGATAAATATTGTAAACAATATACATCAAATAAAACCATCACACCAAACTGAAAACAATACAAAAAATAAAAACAACATCATGTTTTAAATAAATAAATCCTGCATAAAACCAACGCAAACCAATCAAAACCGCCCAACCGGCCACGCTGAAAAACAGGTTATTTAAAACAATAAAAAAGTTCCTGTAATCCCCAACTTCCTTTAAAATAACGGCCTGCCAATGAAAAATATGATTTTCGGAACCAAACCATGACCACAACGACACAGCAACGATTACGCGAAATTCCCTACAATTACACCTCTTATTCCGACCGTGAAATTGTCATCCGTATTTTGGGCGAAGACGCATGGTTGATCTTGCAAGATTTGCGTACGCAGCGCCGAACCGGCCGTTCTGCGCGTATGCTGTTCGAAGTTTTGGGCGATATTTGGGTGATGACGCGCAATCCTTATTTGGTAGACGACCTGCTCGAACATCCAAACCGCCGCACTGCTCTGGTTAAGGAAATGCGCCACCGGCTCAACGAAATTCAAAAACGCCGCGACGACAATCCCCAAGTCAACCGCCTGTTGCAATTGGCGGAAGCCGCTGTCGTAAAATTTGACGAAAGCTTCGAAACCACCCGCAAAAAGCGCGAACAGATTCTGGCGCGCCTCTCCAAAATCACCAAAAAACACAACATCATGTTCGACGGGCTCGCCCGCGTGGTACACGTTACCGACGCTACCGACTGGCGCGTGGAATATCCGTTTGTGGTGGTGAATCCCGACACCGAAGCCGAAGTCGCACCTTTGGTGAAAGCCTTAATCGAACTCGATTTAACCATCATTCCGCGCGGCGGCGGCACAGGCTATACCGGCGGCGCAGTGCCGCTCGATGCCATGAGCGCGGTCATCAACACCGAAAAACTCGACAAACACAACGGCGTGGAATATGTGGAACTGCCCGGTTTGGAAGGCAAACACCCGATTATCCATTGCGGCGCGGGCGTGGTAACGCGGCGGGTGGAGGAAACCGCCACCGCCTCCAAACTGGTATTCGCGGTTGACCCGACCTCCGCCGATGCTTCCTGCGTAGGCGGCAACGTGGCCATGAACGCGGGCGGCAAAAAAGCCGTATTGTGGGGCACTGCTCTGGACAATCTTGCCTACTGGAAAATGGTCAACCCGCAAGGCGAGTGGCTGAAAATCGAGCGCGTGCGCCACAACTTCGGCAAAATCCACGACGAAAAAACCGCCGTTTTCGATGTACATACATTGGATTCAGACGGCCTCAACATCGTTAAAACCGAACGCTTGGAAATCGACGGCCACAAATTCCGCAAAGTCGGCCTCGGCAAAGACGTTACCGACAAATTCCTCAGCGGCCTGCCCGGCGTGCAAAAAGAAGGCACCGACGGCATCATCACCAGCGTGGCCTTTGTGCTGCACACCATGCCGAAACACATCCGCACCATTTGTTTGGAGTTTTTCGGCACCGTTGCCAACGCCACGCCGTCTATCGTAGAAATCCGTGATTATCTGCTCGGCCACGAACAGGTACAACTGGCCGGTTTGGAACATCTCGACTGGCGCTATGTGCGCGCGGTTGGTTATGCCACCAAAGCGGCGGGCAAAGGCCGCCCGAAAATGGTGCTGATTGCCGACATTGTGAGCGACGATGAAGCCGCCGTTATCGAAGCGGCCGAGCATATCGTCAAACTGGCGCAAGCCCGCGACGGCGAAGGCTTTATCGCCGTTACCCCCGAAGCGCGCAAAACCTTCTGGCTCGACCGCAGCCGCACCGCCGCCATCGCCAAGCACACCAACGCCTTTAAAATCAATGAAGACGTGGTGATTCCTCTGGAGCGTTTGGGCGAGTATTCAGACGGCATCGAGCGCATCAACATCGAACTGTCGATTAAAAACAAACTCGCCTTGTGCGAAGCCTTAATCCAATATCTGCAAGGCAACCTGCCCGTCGATAAAATGGGCACCGACCTGCCCAGCAGCGAATTGCTGGGCGAACGCGCCAAACACGCATTGGCACACGTTCAATCGGTTAAAGAGCGTTGGGAATGGCTGCTTATCAACCTCGACGCGCCTTTGACCGAATACAAACAACGTTACGGCCATGCCGTCCACGCCGCGCCCGAAGCGCGAGACGAAGAAAGCTGCTTCATCGCCTTCCGCGATTTCCGCCTGCGCGTGTCGATTAAAGCCGACGTAATGAAACCCCTGTCTGAAATTTTCAGCGGTAAGGCCGACACCAAAATCATGGAAGGTTTGGCCAAGATTCACAGCCGCGTGGTGCGCGGGCGCGTGTTCGTTGCTCTGCACATGCACGCGGGCGACGGCAACGTCCATACCAATATCCCTGTCAATTCAGACGACTACGACATGCTGCAAACCGCCCACAAAGCGGTGGAACGCATCATGAACATCGCCCGCAGCTTAAACGGTGTGATTTCCGGCGAACACGGCATCGGCATTACCAAACTCGAATTTTTAACCGACGAAGAAATGCAGCCCTTCTGGGACTACAAAGCCAAAGTCGATCCGCAAGGCCGCTTCAACCGCCACAAGCTGATGAAAGGCTCGGATTTACGCAACGCCTATACGCCTTCGTTCGAGCTGCTCGGCGTGGAATCGCTGATTATGGAGCAGTCCGACCTCGGCACCATCGCCGAATCGGTGAAAGACTGCCTGCGCTGCGGCAAATGCAAACCCGTGTGCAGCACCCATGTGCCGCGTGCCAACCTGCTGTACAGTCCGCGCAACAAAATTCTCGGTGTCGGCTTGCTAACCGAAGCGTTTTTATACGAAGAACAAACCCGCCGCGGCGTATCGCTGCGCCATTTCGACGAACTGAACGATGTCGGCGACCACTGCACCGTGTGCCACCGCTGCGTGAAGCCCTGCCCCGTCAACATCGACTTCGGCGACGTAACCGTGGCCATCCGCAACTATCTGCGCAAAGCCGGTAAACGCAAATTCAACCCAGCCGTAGCCGCCGGCATGGCTTTTCTCAACGCCAAAGACCCGCGCACCATCCAAGTATTGCGCAAAGGCGTGGTGGAAGCCGGTTTCAAATTTCAGAATATGGCATACAACTGGGGCAAGAAAGCCCATATCGGTGCAGGCCGTCTGAAAAAAGCCCCCAAAGCCACCACGGGCGGCTCGCCGATTAAAGAGCAAGTGGTGCATTTCATCAACCGCCCGCTGCCGCGCCATGTGCCGATAAAAACCGCCCGCGCTTGGTTGAACATCGAAGACAACAAAACCGTGCCGATTATCCGCAACCCGCAGCTTTCCGAAGACAGCGAAGCCGTGTTCTACTTCCCCGGCTGCGGCTCCGAGCGGCTGTTCAGCCAAGTCGGTTTGGCTACGCAAGCGATGCTCTGGCATGCCGGCGTACAAACCGTGCTGCCGCCGGGCTACCTCTGCTGCGGCTATCCGCAAGACGCAGGCGGCAACAAAGACAAAGCCGAACAGATGACCACCGAAAACCGCGTGCTCTTCCACCGTTTGGCCAACACCTTAAACTACCTCGATATCAAAACCGTGGTCGTGAGCTGTGGCACCTGCTACGACCAGCTGGAAAAATACCGCTTCGAAGACATTTTCCCCGGCTGCCGCATCATTGATATTCATGAGTTTTTATTGGAAAAAGGCATCAAGCTCGACGGCGTGAGCGGCCAGCAATACCTGTATCACGACCCCTGCCACAGCCCAATCAAAACCATGAACGCCACCAAAATGACCAGCGAGCTGATGGGCAAAGAAGTGGTGTTGAGCGACCGCTGCTGCGGCGAATCGGGCATGTTTGCCGTCAAACGACCCGACATCGCCACGCAAGTGAAATTCCGCAAGCAGGAAGAAATCGAGAAAAACCTCAAGCAGCTGCCGCAGGGCGAACCGGTCAAAATGCTCACCTCCTGCCCCGCCTGCCTGCAAGGTTTGAGCCGCTACACCGACGACAACGCCATGCCCGCCGACTACATCGTGGTGGAAATGGCGAAACACATCCTCGGCGACAACTGGCAAAACGAGTTCGTTGAAAAAGCCAATAACGGCGGCATCGAGAAAGTGTTGCTGTAAGCCGCTTAATTAAGCCATAAAAAGGCCGTCTGAATTTTCAGACGGCCTTTTTATAATCCAAGTTTAATGTCAAACACCGCAAGCGGCTTTATCCATTATCGCCGACCGATTCTGCCGCTTGCGGCCGGGTTTTGCCGACATAACACCACAACACCAAGACAAACAACGCCAGCAATACCGACAACACCAGCAGCAGATACGCGGCATCGGCAAACGGCGTACCGATTTGGTTGAAGCGCACCGAAGCTTGAATGCCCGCCGTGCTCGGAATCAGCCAGCGCAACCATTGCAACGGCAGCGGCAGCAATTCGGCAGGCCAAGCATAGCCGCTGAGGAAAAACATCGGAATCGACGTGAACATCAACAACTGCAAAGAACGCTCACGCTTTTGAAACCACAGCCCGAACAAACAGCCGAGCGTGGCAACCGTAGGTGCGAACAGCAGTGTGAACGCCAGCATGCCGCCGATATTCTGTCCGCGCCCGTAGTCTTGGATATAAAACACCCAGCCGAAGTAAAACAGCGACATCAGCCAGCCCATCACCGAAAGTGCGGCAATTCTGCCCGCCCACGCCTGCATGGTGGCATATTGCCGTTTCTGTTCGCGCCATGTACCCACCAGCAACGCCGAACCCATCATCAAAAGCTGCTGCACAATCAGCACCGCCACGCCCGGCACGACATAATTGCCGTAGCCTTGAGTCGGGTTGTATTGCACCTGCATCACAAACGGTATCGGATTTTGCGCGGCCAAAGCTTGTTCCGGAGTCATACCGCCCGCTTGCAGGCGTTTGATTTGAATGCCTGCCGAAACCGTGCCGACCACTTCGGCAAAACCGGTTTGCACTTCTTTGCTGACTAAGAGGTAACTGCCGTTGGCCAACACCTCCGCCCGTGCGGGACGCTGCATCATCACATCGTTTTTCAAACCGGCTGGCAGCACCATATAGCCGCCGATTTCCCCTTCCCACAAGGCTGTTTTCGCATCGTTCTCGCTAGGCATCACCCGAACGTCCAAACGCGGGCTGGCTTCTGCCATGCGGATGATGCGCTGCGACAAAGTGCTTTTGTCGTAATCGATGATTGCCGCCGGAATCCGCCGCGCCGCCTGCGTGCTGTACGGCCACGGATAGAAAAAGCCGTAAAGCACAGGTGCGATTACCAACATCAGCAGCACGCCTTTGTCGGAAAAGATGTTGCGGACAGTGTCGATAAATGCGGCGGTGAAGATTTTCTGTTTCATGTTCGGGAAAGTTTTGCAGTTTGTTTTTGGTACAAGGCACAGCAGAAACTAGAGTCCATTGGTCATCGCGTTTTCAGACGGCCTCCAAGCTGAGGAGGCCGTCTGAAAAACTATCGTGCGCCCCAACGTTCGGGCAGCCGGTAGGCACGTTGCGACAATTTGGTTGCAACCGACAACAGCAGAACGGCGGCCAATGCCGACCACAACAGCGGCGCGGCCGACCATTGCCACGGTATGCCCATTTCCAGCAACCCTTGCTGTAATTCCAGATAATGCGTGAGCGGCAATATGTCCGACCAATTCCGCGCCCATTGGGGCATGGCGATACGCGGAAACGCAATACCCGAAAAGGCGAAAGCGGGCGCGGTAATGAAGCCGGTGGCAGACAGCCCCATACGCAGCGACATCGGCAAAGCGGTGGCGATCACGCCCAGCCACAACGACACCAGCATCATCAAACACAGCCCTAAAAACGCGGCCAGCCACGACAACCCGCCGACATCATGCGTTTGCGCCAGCAGCCACAACAGCATGCCGCTCCATACGGTAAAGGCCAGCGCCGGCCACAGCAGCTTGCCGCACAGTGCGGACATGGCATCGCCAAAGCGGATATGGCCGTCTTTCAGACGGCAGCCTGCCGCCGTCAGCCAATCGTGCAGGCTTTTATCGCGGATTTCCCGTCCGAAAGCCACCGCACCGGCGGTCATGGCCAAAATGTGCAGCAGCCCCGGAATCAGCGTGGCGGCCAGAAATTGCTGGTAGTCGGTGGAAATATTGAACAGCGCGGAAGTGCTCGTGCGTATCGGGCTGAACGTATTTTCCGCCTGTTGCGGCGAAGCGCCGCGTTTGTTGAGGGCTTTCATTTCCACCCCTGCCGAGAGCGTGCCCGCCACGGCCTGCACGTCGCGCACCAATACGCCGGAAAACGAACCGAACTGCCCGTTGAGCTGCAAAATCAACGGTGAAGCCCCGCCTTGCTTGAGCTGTCGGGAAAAACCGTCGGGAATCACCACCACGCCGTATACGTCGATTCTGTCCAAACCCTGTTGTGCGGCGCGTTCGTCGGTGTAAGTCTGCACCACTTTCAAAGCCGGTGCGCCGTCGAGATAACGCACCACTTGGCGCGATAAGGCGCTGTGGTCTTTATCCAGCACGCCGACGGGCAGGTCGGTGATGGCCGCGCGGGCAAACATCCACCACACCAGCAATACGCCGGCAAGCGGCAGCCACAGCAGCAGCGAAAGCTCCCAGCGTTCACGGCGCAGATAGTGCCATTCCAAACGCGCACTTTGCCAAAAGATGTCGGTGAGTTTATTCATAGGTATCTTGGTTTTTCAGACGGCCTCTCCAGCTTGGAGGCCGTCTGAAAATCATTCTTGCCGCAAATAAAGCTGAAAATCCGGTTTGTGTTCATATTAACTTTTTTCAGACGGCCTGTTTTTCCTTTTTAAACAAACAGTCTGCCTGAAAAACAATCAAAAAATCATATCATCAATACCATCTTACCGCACGAAACAAATTAAACTGTTTATTCAAAAGCAATAAATAAGCCCATGCCGATATTGACGTAAAACAAAGCCGTCTGAAAATCCGCGCCTGCCGCCCGTCAAACAACTTTCCTCTTCATAAACAAAGTGATAAATTTAAAACATAAGCCTATGCAATACCCAACAAGCGTTTTCAAGGAGACATCATGACCTATTACGCCGACATCAAAAAAATCCAAGACACCGCCTCCCGCCGCCGCACCGTCGAAGGCCTGCAACGCTTGCGCAGAGCCTTAGCCGAACAGATTCCCACCCGCACCGTTTCCGACACCCTGCTGCTTGCCACATGGAACATCCGCGAGTTCGATTCCGGCAAATACGGCTACCGCAGCGAAGAAGCCTATTACTACATTGCCGAAATCCTCAACCATTTCGACCTGATTTCCATTCAAGAAGTGCGCGACGGCCTCTACCCGCTGCAACACCTGCAACGGCTGCTCGGCGACAACTGGCAGTTTCTCGTTACCGACGTCACCCTCGGCACGTCCGGCAACTCCGAGCGCATGGCCTATCTCTATGACCGCCGCAAAGTCAGCTTCACCGGCTTGGCCGCCGAACTCGTACTGCCCAAAGACAAAAACGCCGAACAGGAACCCTTGCAGCTCGCCCGTTCGCCCTATGTGGCAGGCTTCAAAGCAGGCTGGGCCTACCTCACCCTCGCCACCGTACACATCTACTACGGCAAAGGCGTGGCCGTCGATCCGCGCCGATTCGACGAAATCAAATCGTTCAGCCGCACCATCGCCAAACACGCCGCCAAACTTTCCGGCGCACCACAATATAAGCCCGGCGCAGAAGTGAAGCCCGACAACCTCATCATGCTCGGCGACTTCAACATCTTCAACCGCAGCGACGTCACCATGCAGGCGATTACCGAAGCCGGATTCGTCGTTCCCGAAGAACTCAAAACCATCCCCGGCTCCAACGTCGCCAAAGACCGCCACTACGACCAAATCGCCTACTACAAACAGCTTGCCAAACTCAAGCCCACCGGACGCGCAGGCGTATTCGACTTCTTCGAACACGTTTACCGCTTGGAAGACGAAGCCGCCTACGCCCGAGAACGCGAAACCAAGCCCGGCCGCAGCTTCAAAGACTGGCGCACCTACCGCATGAGCGACCACCTGCCGATGTGGATTGAATTGGGGATTGACGACAGCGATACTTATTTGAGCGGATTGAAATAGTTTTTAAAAAGCCGAAAGCAAGAGGCCGTCTGAAAATTTCAGACGGCCTTAAGTATATATTCGGCAATTAAACGCGATGCATTCATCAAAATTTTGCAAACTATCATTATCTTCTAAATTAACATTTTTTAAAATTACTTAATTCCTAACATAACAGTGATCGACCATGAGCCTTTTTGAAATTGAAAATACCCTAGACAATATCAAAATTGCCAAGCCGGTTAATCAAAAAACATTTATACACTACGGGATGCTGGAAGACGAAATTCAAAAAATCATCATCGGCAGATTAAAACAAGAAGTCGATGAAAAAAGAAGCGATGCACCGAAAATCTTGGGAGAGGAACTGTTATTCATTGCCGAAGAATATTCAGGTTGGCAAGATTCCCGCAAACACTTAGATATCTTGGCACTCGATAAAAAAGGCAATCTTGTTGTCATCGGACTAAAGAGGAATGAAAACGGTTTGCACATGGACTTGCAGACTATCCGCTATGCAGCGATGGTCTCACAAATGACACCCAACGATGTTTATTCCGTTTATGCAAAAACATACGAATGCTCGGAGGAAGACGCCAAATCCAAAATTGAAGAATGGTTCGAAACAACCGAAGACCAAGGAGAAAGCGGTGAACAGGAAGATGTTCTGAACAGCGACGATTTCTTAAAAGATGTCCGCATTATTCTGGTCAATCAAAATTTCAGCTCCGAGCTTACTTCATGTGTTTTATGGCTGCTGGAAAAAGAAATCGATATTTCCTGCATCAAAATTACGCCGTATCAGTTAAACGGCCAATATTTGTGGGATATGGATAAGATTATTCCATTGGCAGAAGCTAATGATTTCAGGCTGAAGCAGAAACAAAAGAAAGAAGAAATTAAAGAACAAAAACAACACAATAGGGATTACACAAAATACAAATTCAAGGACACTAAAAATCCTCTAAAAGAACAATTAATTAACAACCTCCCAAAAAATCAATTGGTTTTCCATATAGTAAAAGAATATGTGAAGAGAGAATCAGGGATAACTTTTGAAAAACTACATGAAAAATTCCCCGATTCTTTGCACAGAATAAAAAGATTCGGTGTTATCCGAAAAATCGAAAATATTGAAGAAAAATACCTAAACCGGTATTTCAGTGAGACTATCTTTCTTGACGATAGAACTGAAATTGCCGTCTGTAATCAATGGGCTGCCGACAGAATATCGGGTTTTATTGCAGCAGCGCATCAGCTCGGATTTGAGATTGAAGCCATGCCGAAGCCTTAACTTATACCAATAATTTTCACAATAAGGCCGTCTGAAATTTTCAGACGGCCTGTTTGCTTCCAATCCCTACCCTTTTGCTATTCCGCAACCACCAGCACGCTCATGCCGGGGCGGACGTTTTGCAAAGGCTGTACGGGGCGGGCTTTGATTTCGAAGGTGCGCATATCGAAGCCGTCGTTATTGCGGGTGGCGCGCCATGTGGCGTAGTCGGCCAGCACTTTGCTGGCAAACACTTTGAAGCGCACGGGCTGACCGCCCAAAGCGGGAATCGTGCCTTCGAATTCTTTTCCCAAAGCGAAAGCGTTTAAATAATCTTCGCGCACGTTCAACACCAGCCATTGGTCTTTCAAATCCACCAACGTAACCACCGGCACGCCTTGCGGCACAACGGTGCCTTCTTCTGCCATCACATCGGCCACTTGGCCTTTAATCGGGCTTTTCAGGTTGGCTTCGGCTTGGGCGGCTTCGGCTTCTTCCACTTTGGCGGCCACTTGTTTGGCTTGGGCTTCGGCGGCTTCTTTGTCTTCTGTACGCGCGCCGGTTTTGGCCATGTCGTATTGGGCTTTGGCGGCGGCGGCCTGTTCTCGGCCGGCGATGTAGTTGGTGTAGGCTTCATCGCGTTTTTGGCGCGACATCAGGCCTTCGTCGGCGAGATTTTTCACGCGGCGGTAGGAGATTTCCGCCAATTCGGCCGCGGCTTGGGCGCGTTTCCATTGCGCGCGCGCCATTTCGATTTCCTGCGGGCGCGCACCGTGTTCGGCTTTGCGGGCTACGGCTTCGGCGGCTTCCTGCGCGGCTTTGGCCTGTTTGATTTTGGCGGTGATTTCGGGGCTGTCCATCTCGATCAGCTGTGTACCGGCTTCGATGTTTTGGCCTTCTTTGACGAAAATTCTGCTGATGCGGCCGGGTACTTTGGCGGCAATATCGGTTTCTTTGGCTTCCATCTGCCCTTGCAGCACGACGGGCGTGGGTTTGGCTGCCAGCCATACGCCGTAGGCCACCGCGCAGGCGAGTATCAGTAAGGCCGCAATTAAGGCGGCGGAGCGGTTTTTGTTTTTGCTTTCTGTCATGGTTATGCTTTCTTTTTTTTCAGACGGCCTCTTGGGCGGGAGCCGGGCTTGCCTGATTGTATTGGTGATTTTCAGACGGCCTTTTTTTCAGACGGCCTGTATTTGACCGGACAGGCCGTCTGAAATTATTGGACGATGCCGTTTTTCATAAACAGTTTGACATCGGCCTGCCGTTCGTAATCGGGCAGCCGTTCGGGAATGCCGCTGCTTTCCAGCAGCTGTGCCAGCGACTGCACATAATCGTTGGCGGCTTTGGCGCGCTCGGTTTTGGCTTTGGTAAACTCGGTTTCGGCTTTCATCAGCTCCGCCACGGTATTCATGCCTTCGCGCAGCCCGGCTTTTTTCAGGCGCAGCACTTCTTTGGCCAGATTGACGTTGCTGCCGCGACGCAGATATTCCATGCGGGCGTTTTCGACATTGCGCCAATGTTTTTCCACCAGCAGCAAAATATTGTCGCGCAAATCTTCACCGCTTTTTTCGGCTTGAATCATTTGCTGTGCGGAAGCGCGCCCCATCGCTTTGCGGTCGATTTGGCTGTATAGCGTCCAATGCAGATTGACGCCTGCCACCCAGTTGGCTTTGTTTTTGATTTCGTATGCGCCGAAAAGATTGAGATTGGGCTTGTAGCGTGCGTGTCCGGCTTTGTGCAGGGCTTCGGCCTGATGTTTTTTGGCGTTCACTTTGCCGAATGCGGGATGTTTTCCCAAGGCAAGCTGTTGGAAATGGGACAGCGGCTCAATGGGCTTGGTATGCAGGAAAATCGGCGTGGCCGGTTTTACCGCCCTTTCGCTGCCGAGCAGGCGGCGCAAGGCGGTTTCGGCTAAAGCGGCATCATGGTGCGCTTTTTCGGCTTCGCGTTTGGCATTTTCAAATGCGGCCTGCGCTTCCAAACGCTCCACTTTGGCAATCAGGCCTTCTTCCAATGCGCGTTTGGCGGTGTAGTCGTAGCGCGAAAGGGTGTTCACGGCCTGATCGTGCAGACCGGCGGCCATGCGTGCAAGCTGTGCGCCGAAATAACGCTCGGCCAAGGTGCTGTTTAAGCCGTTGGCGGTCAGAGAAGTGTCGGCTCCGGCTTCGTCGGCACGGGCTTTGAGAAAATCCTTAGCCGCTCCGGCCGCACCGCCGTTGTAAACCGGCCATACCGCCAGCAGCGCGGCATTGCGGCCGGTCTGCTTGACATCGTAAGGCAATTCGTCGGGAATACCGGCCACCATGCCTTTCGCGCCGGCATTCATCAATGCCAGCATGGAAGGATCAACGCCGGGAATTTTGATGCCGGCTTGGGTATGCTCCGCCGCTTTCTGCTTCAAATCGGCGATGTCGATATCGCCACGTACGCGGTAACGGGCGGCATTGGCCTCCAACATCACGCTCGGCCCGCCCAAATTGGAAGCGGCCTCGCTCTGCAAACGGCGCGCCTGTTCAAACGCTTGTGCAGACGCAAGCTTGGGCGACGAAGCCAGCAAAGCCTGCCTGGCCTGCTCAAAACTAAATACGCTTTCATTCGCCGGTCGGGAGGCCGTCTGAATGTTGTCGGCCGCTCCGTCCGAATCGTGGGAAGCCGCCACCAACGGTGCATATACACACGCAGACAAGGCAAGCGGTAGCAATATTTTTTTCATGAATATCTATACGAAAATGTTTAATAAAGTATTTTTAATATTGGAATTATAGGTTTAGCCCCACAAAGCAGCAATGTTTCAAATAGTGTACAACCTCTATTTGTAAACAGTTTATGCAGCCACCCGTTTGAAAAGCCAATTTTTTCAGACGGCCTCTTAGGCGTACCGTCATCTACACAAAGCATTTCCTGTTTTCTTTAACATCAAACCTGAAATGCCCTGTTCGGCATCCGTGTAAAATTGAAAACAATCTGCCAATTTCCCCACACCCCGCGCAAGCCTGTAAAGCAGGCGCTGCCGAGTTGGTTACTTTAGAACAAATGAACCTTGTATTATGTGTAAAAAATAGTAATAATGCTTCATTCAGCCGATTCCGCCATGCCGGAAAAGTTCCTGAACAGCATAAGCAAAAATTTCTAAAAGCTGCGTCTGCCTTTCCGCCGCAGCTTTTAAAAATCCCGAATATTGCTCCGAAAAGATTTCAAACAGTTATATAAAACCAATCAAGAAAGCACGAAAAATGGCGTTAATCGTACAAAAATACGGCGGCACTTCTGTCGGCTCGGCAGAACGCATTAAAAATGTCGCCAAGCGTGTTGCCAAAGCCCGCGCAGAAGGGCACGACGTAGTCGTGGTGGTTTCGGCCATGAGCGGTGAAACCAACCGACTGGTCGCACTGGCACACGAAATGCAGGATATTCCCGATCCCCGCGAGTTGGACGTTGTCCTCTCCACCGGCGAACAAGTCACCATCGGCCTTTTGGCCATGGCGCTGAAAAACATCGGCGTTCCCGCCAAGAGCTACACCGGCTGGCAAGTTGCCGTGAAAACCGATAACGCCCACACCAAAGCCCGTATCGAAGAAATCGACGATGCTGCCATGCGCGCCGATTTGAAAGAAGGCAAAGTCGTGATTGTGGCCGGTTTCCAAGGCATCAACGAAAAAGGCGATATTTCCACATTGGGCCGCGGCGGCTCGGATACTTCCGCCGTTGCTTTGGCTGCCGCTTTAAAAGCCGACGAATGCCAGATTTACACCGATGTGGACGGCGTATACACCACCGATCCGCGCGTTGTGCCCGAAGCACGCCGTTTGGAAACGGTCACTTTCGAAGAAATGCTGGAATTGGCCAGCCTCGGTTCGAAAGTTTTACAGATCCGCTCCGTAGAGTTTGCGGGCAAATACAAAGTCCGCCTGCGCGTATTGAGCAGCCTGCAGGAAGGCGGCGACGGTACATTAATTACCTTTGAAGAGGACAACAACATGGAAAGAGCTGCCGTATCCGGTATCGCATTCGATAAAAACCAAGCCCGTATCAACGTGCGCGGCGTACCCGACAAACCGGGCATTGCCTACCAAATTTTGGGTGCCGTGGCCAACGCCAATATCGAAGTGGATATGATCATTCAAAACGTCGGTGCGGAAGGCACGACCGACTTTTCATTCACCGTACCTCGCGGCGACTATAAACCGACTCTGGAGCTGCTGAACCAGCTGAAAGACAGCATCGGTGCGGCCGAAATCGACGGCGACGATACCGTATGCAAAGTATCCATCGTCGGCTTGGGTATGCGTTCGCACGTCGGCGTGGCTTCGAAAATGTTCCGCACGCTGGCTGAAGAAGGCATCAATATCCAGATGATTTCGACTTCCGAAATCAAAGTTTCCGTATTGATCGACGAAAAATACATGGAACTGGCCACCCGCATCCTGCACAAAGCATTCGAGTTGGATCAATAAGCATTCGCCCAACCATTGCTCCAAAGGCCGTCTGAAAATTTCAGACGGCCTTATTCAATCAGAATCCCATGCTAAAAATGCTACAATAGCTTTTTAGCTAACAATAACACCGAAAAGATATGAATCCGACTATCGACCATGTTCAAGCCGTAGCTTTCGATTTGGACGGCACGCTCTGCGACTCCATTCCCGATTTGGCCGCTTCCGCCAACGCCATGCGCGGACATCTCGGCCTGCCTCCCCTGCCCCGAGACACCGTAGAAAGTTATGTCGGCGACGGCATCGGCATACTCGTCCACCGCGTGTTAACCGACCGGCGCGACGGTCAAGCCGAAGCCGCTCTGTGGGAGCAGGGCTTTACCTTTTTCGTGCACTACTACCGCGAACATTTGAGCGATTTCACCTGCGCCTATCCCGAAACCGAAACCGGCTTAGGCCTGCTGAAAAGCCTCGGTATTCCATTGGTCGTGATTACCAATAAAAACGAAATTTTGGCCGTCGAACTCTTAAAACAGCTCGGCTTGGCCGACTACTTCAGCCTGATTCTCGGCGGAGACAGCCTGCCCGAGAAGAAACCCAGCGCGCTGCCGCTGAAACACGCCGCCGAAGTTTTGAATATCGACGTTGCCAATATGCTGATGGTCGGCGATTCGCACAACGACATTCTCGCCGCGAAAGCCGCAGGCTGTTTAAGCGTCGGCGTTACGTTCGGCTACGGCGACATGACCGAACTCTCGCAAAACCCGGCCACCAAACCGGACTGGCTGATCGGTTCGCTGCCGGAAATCTACGAAAACCTGCAACCGCAAAAAGAAAACGACGACGAATAATCCCAATATACAGGCCGTCTGAAAAACTCCTTCATTTTCAGACGGCCTCATCCGTATTTATGAAGCCGCAAAAATCACTACGCGCCCGCGCCATGGACATACTTTCCCGACAGGAAATCAGCCGCGCCGAGCTCAAACGCAAACTGTTGCGATACAGCGAAGACGAAGAAGAAATCGACCGGGTTTTGGCAGAGTTTGCCGAACGCAATTGGCAGTCCGACCAACGCTTCGCCGAATCCTATATCCACAGCAAAAGTAAACAACACGGCCGCCTGCGTCTTAAGCATGCCCTCAACGCCAAAGGCGTCAGCGAAGAAGACGCACGCGCCTTCCTGCCCGACCGTCGGCAGGAACTGCAAACCGCCATCAGCGTTTTACGCAAAAAATTCAAACACCCCGACAAAGACCCGAAAGAAATCCAAAAACAAATGCGCTTTCTCGCCTATCGCGGTTTCGATATGGACACCATCCATACCGCCATCAAAAGCGACTGGGCGGAAACCGAAGAGTAAGGCCGTCTGAAGAATAAGGCCGTCTGAAAAAAAGAACACCAAATGAAAGAAACGCTCAACCATATCGACATCGCCCTCAACACCTACGGCAGCCGCGACAACCCCACCCTGATTCTGATACACGGCCTGCTCGGCAACCGCACCTCGCTCGCCCCGTTGGCACAACAATTAAGCAGCCGTTACTTCACCGTTACCTACGATTGCCGCGGACACGGGCAAAGCAGCAAACCGCAACACTATACCTTAGCCGACCACGCCGCAGACCTGGCCGCCCTAATCGACCGTTTCGGCGGCCAAGCCCACGTGTTCGGCTATTCGATGGGTTCGTATATTGCCGCCCAAGCCGCCATCAATACCCCGCAAAAAATCCGCCGCCTGATTCTGGCCGTGACCAAACCGAAAGATGACGGCAACGGCTCCTCCATTGCCCGATTGCTCCAAGCGCACGGCCTGACGCCGAAAACCGCAACGGAAACCCAAATCCAAGCCGTTTTGCAGGCCGCATTGTGGTCACCGCACACATCTCAAGCCCGACGCGATGCCCTCAACGCCGAAGCCGACCGGCGCGGACGCGAAGCCCGCATTCCCATACTCACCGCTGCACAACGCCACGCCGTCAACCAAGCCTTAGTCGGCTTTGATCTCAGCGGCAAACTGCCCGATATCCAAGCCCCGACTCTGGTTATCGCCGGCAAATACGACGGCATTAATCCGCCCGAAACCGTCCGTACCGTCGCCGATCTCATTCCCCGCAGCCGGTTCGAGTTATTCGAACACTCCGGCCATCTTATCCACCGCGAAGAGCCGGAAAAGCTGCTGCAAACCGTTGAAACCTTTCTTACCGAATCTTAAATCACTTGAGGCCGTCTGAAATTTTCAGACGGCCTCATCAACTTCAATCAGCGGCAACCGGCAAAAAAATCTATTTACCGTTACTCTGCCACCCTTCATGGCATGCTTCATACAAAGGCTGCAACAAACGCACCGCCGACACAATCCGCCCGACTGCATCCGTATGCGCTAAATCATCACGCCCGACATGGCAACCGATGCGGAAAAAATCCTTTCCGCCTGCCAACACTTCTTCTTTCCAAGCAAACAGAGCCGATGAGTTTAAATGATCGTCATATTCGCTGTCGCTGCCCAGCCAAACCTCAAAACCCGGAAGCCCGTCTTCGGGTAAAGCCTCTGTCCAACGGTGGTAATCCGCCAATCCGATCACCGACTGTGCGGCGCGGTAAGCATGCCAATCCAAAGCAACCGTCAGACGGCGGCGGTTCAGCAGCAGCGAAAAAATGGCCGCCGACTGCCGGTAACGATGGTATTTGAAATACGCGAAAAAGTGCGCCCTTACCTGCCAGCCGTTACACCAACGCTCGATATGCGGTTCTGCAAACTCCGCACCCAAACGTCCGTAAACCTGCATAACCACATCGCGCCAAACCGCCCAAGCCGCTTTGTATTCCGCTTTCACGGCTTCCACCGAATCCGGCGCATATTTCTTCATTTGTGCAAACTGGAAAAAAGTGCGGTTAAACACATCACAACTTTCAGGACGCAACATATATATCTCCACCGGCGGCATCAAGCCGCCCAATCCCAATCCGACAAAAAAGGAACCTTAAAGGCTCCTTTTTATCCGTTAGTGCATTACCTGCTGCAAAAACTGTTTGGCACGCTCATGCTTCGGATTTCTAAAGAACTCTTCCGGCGTCGCTTCTTCGATAATCTGCCCGTGATCAACAAAAATCACACGGTCGGCTACCTCGCGCGCAAAACCCATCTCATGCGTTACGCACATCATGGTAATACCGGTCGTTGCCAAATCCTTCATCACGCGCAGCACTTCGCCGACCATTTCCGGATCAAGCGCAGATGTCGGCTCGTCAAACAGCATCACGCGCGGTTCCATCGCCAAACCGCGTGCAATCGCCACACGCTGCTGCTGGCCGCCTGAAAGCTGTCCGGGCAGCGCGTCTTTTTTATGCTTCAAGCCGACACGCTCCAACAGCTCCATCGCTTTTTTCTCCGCCTGCTCGCGGCTCTGTTTCTTCACTTTCATCGGCGACAGAATAATGTTTTCCAATACCGTCAAATGCGGATACAGATTGAAGCTTTGGAACACAAAGCCCACCTCTTCACGGATTTTGTTCAAATCGGTTTTCGGGTCGGCCACGTTTACGCCGTCCACCCAAATCTCACCGCTTTCGATGGTTTCAAGTTGGTTGACCGTACGGATAAGCGTCGATTTTCCGCTGCCCGAAGGACCGCACACCACCACCACTTCGCCCTGCTTCACTTCCAGATTGACGCCGTTGATTACATGCAGGTCTTTAAAATATTTATGTACGTTTTTAAACTTAATCATGCTTGTTTCCTACGTTTTTTCAGACGGCCTTTTCAACCAGATAATTACTCAACTCAACATATTTTTCCGGCGCGATATGTTCTGCACGGTCTTGCGGATCGATGCCCACCGCCAGTAAATCCCCATCCGCGGCCACTTCTTTCAAATTATTGCGGATGGTCTTGCGCCGCTGATGAAACGCCAGTTTCACCAGTTTGGCAAAATGGTCGAAATCTAAAGCTTCACCCAAACGGTGTTTTACCGGAATCATACGCACAACTGCCGAATCGACTTTAGGTGCGGGATCAAAAGATTCAGGCGGCACATCCAGCAGATATTCCATATCGAAAAAATACTGCAACATCACGCCCAAGCGGCCGTAATCATTGGTTTTCGGCTCTGCCACCATGCGCTCGACCACTTCTTTTTGCAGCATAAAATGCATATCTGCAACTTCGTCCGCCACTTCGCTCAACCGGAACAGCAGCGGCGTGGAAATATTATACGGCAGATTACCGACAATCTTTTTCATGCCCGGCACGCTGCGGAAATCAAACTGCAATACGTCGCCTTCGTGAATCTCCAACTTACCGGCAAACGGCAGGGTTTTCAAACGCTTGATAATATCTCTGTCGATTTCCACCACATGCAGCTTGTCCAACCGTTTGGCCAAAGGCTCCGTAATCGCCGCCAAACCCGGGCCGATTTCGATTACCGTATCGCCGGGCTGCGGGCGGACGGCGTTAACGATATCGCTGATAATACGCGTATCCTGCAGGAAATTCTGCCCGAAGCGTTTTCGTGCTTTATGTTCTTTCATCATCTTTATTAATATCCGTCGGATTCAGGCGGTATTGTAACTGAAAACCTGCAAAGCCGTCTGAATTTCACACACCGTCTCAAGCTTGGAAACACGGCTTTCAAACAAAGCAAACCGCCGCCGAAACGCCCCCATGCCACATGGAAAAATCCGTATAAAACCGGAAAATTTTTAATTAATATAAAAATAAGTTATTGGAAAAATTTTATAAAATTTTAATAAAATACTTTATTTTCAATAAATTAAATAGAAAAAACAAATTCATTTATTCATACTTTATCCCATCAGGTTTTTTGATGAATCCCATCAGAATTTTGAATTTTACAGACCCATGCTTCATGGATAAACTCAAACGCACAAGAAAAATATCAACACTTTGGAGACTATATTATGACCCTACCTTCTGCCGGTCTGAAATTCCGTCAAGCAGTTCAAGAATCGAATCCTTTAGCCGTTGTCGGCTGTGTTAACGCCTATTTCGCCCGCTTGGCTACGCAAAGCGGCTTTAAAGCCATCTATCTTTCCGGCGGCGGTGTCGCTGCCTGTTCGTGCGGCATTCCCGACTTGGGCATTACCACGATGGAAGACGTGCTGATCGATGCACGACGCATTACCGACAATGTCGACACGCCTCTGCTGGTGGATATCGATGTGGGTTGGGGCGGCGCATTCAATATCGCCCGTACCATCCGCAACTTCGAACGCGCGGGGGTAGCTGCCGTCCATATCGAAGACCAAGTGGCTCAAAAACGCTGCGGTCACCGCCCGAACAAAGCCATCGTTTCCCAAGCGGAAATGGTTGACCGAATCAAAGCAGCCGTTGATGCGCGTGTTGATGAAAACTTTGTCATCATGGCCCGTACCGACGCTTTGGCCGTTGAAGGTTTGGATGCTGCCATCGAGCGCGCGCAGGCCTGCGTGGAAGCCGGTGCCGACATGATTTTCCCCGAAGCCATGACCGAACTGGGCATGTACAAAAAATTTGCCGATGCCGTCAAAGTTCCGGTATTGGCCAACATCACCGAATTTGGCGCAACGCCGCTTTACACTCAGCAGGAACTGGCTGAAAACGGCGTTTCCCTAGTTCTTTATCCGCTTTCTTCTTTCCGTGCAGCCAGCAAAGCCGCATTGAATGTTTACCAATCCATTATGCGTGACGGTACTCAAGCCAACGTGGTAGATACCATGCAAACCCGTGCCGAGCTGTACGAACATCTGAATTACCACGATTTCGAGCAAAAACTGGATAAGCTGTTCAGCCAAAACAAATAAACAACCAATCGGAATAAATGCGAAACAGATGCCGTCTGAAAACGGCGTCGGTTTCGCCCTACCCGAAAAATTTAAGACGGCCTCATCATTTGAATCAGAAACATTTGAATTATTTGATTTAAATAGAGTCCACAATAAGGCTTAAACCATAACGATTGTTTACCTAGGAGAAATAACATGACTACCGAAACCCCAGTAACACCGAAACCGAAAAAATCCGTTGCCCTCTCAGGCGTACCTGCCGGCAATACCGCACTGTGTACCGTGGGTCGCAGCGGCAACGATTTGAGCTACCGCGGCTACGACATTCTCGACTTGGCCAAACATTGCGAATTCGAAGAAGTGGCACACTTGCTGATTCACGGCCATCTGCCGAACAAATTCGAGCTGGCCGCATACAAGAAAAAACTCCAATCACTGCGCGGTTTGCCTATCCGCGTGATTCAAGTGCTGGAAAGCCTGCCTGCGCACACTCACCCGATGGACGTATTGCGTACCGGCGTTTCCATGCTCGGCTGCGTTCATCCCGAGCGTGAAAGCCAACCGGCCAGCGAAGCGCGCGATATTGCCGACAAACTGATTGCCTGCTTGGGCAGTATGCTGCTGTATTGGTACCAATACTCGCACAACGGCAAACGCATTAAAGTAGAAAGCAAAGAAGACAGCATCGGCGGTCACTTCCTGCATCTGCTGCACGGCAAGCGCCCGAAAAAATCCCACGTTAAAGCCATGCACATTTCATTGATTCTGTATGCAGAACACGAATTCAATGCTTCTACTTTCACTTCGCGCGTGATTGCCGGTACGGGCTCCGACCTCTACTCTGCCATTACCGGTGCTATCGGCGCATTGAAAGGCCCGAAACACGGCGGTGCCAACGAAGTGGCTTACGACATCCAAAAACGCTACCGCAATGCCGACGAAGCTGAAGCGGATATCCGCGAACGCATCGGCCGCAAAGAAATCGTTATCGGCTTCGGTCACCCTGTTTACACCGTTTCCGATCCCCGCAACGTTGTGATTAAAGAAGTGGCACGCGAATTGAGCCAAGAAACCGGCGATATGCGCTTGTTTGATGTGGCCGAGCGTCTGGAAACCCTGATGTGGAACGAGAAAAAAATGTTCCCGAATCTCGACTGGTTCTCTGCCGTTTCTTACCAAAAACTGGGCGTGCCCACCGCCATGTTCACACCGCTATTTGTGATTTCGCGCACTACCGGCTGGTCTGCCCACGTTCTTGAGCAACGCCAAGACGGCAAGATTATCCGCCCGAGCGCGAACTACACCGGCCCGGATGATTTGGCTTTCGTTCCGATGGAAGAGCGCTAATTAAATGTTGTAAGGTACGGTCGGTTTTACCAACCGTACCTTTTTGATTTTCAGACAGCTTTTTTTAAACGGGCCGTCTGAAAATAAACTACTCAAGCAAATTAACAACCAAGCCGAAAAAAATTCAGACGGCCTGATTGCAAACAGCGCAAAATAAAACCGTTCTTTATATAATCAATCAAATAACAATAAAAATTCCCAACGCTTCGCTTCATAGAAACCGATAAGCTTAATGCAGAGAATTTTTTTTCAGACGGCCTCCCCTCAATACAGGCCGTCTGAAAACTGAAACGCAAAATTGAAAAGAAAAACACTAAGGAGCAATTTTATGAGCACCAACCAAATCTACCGCAAACCCCTACCCGATTCCGATTTGGAATACTACGATGCCCGCGCGGCGTGTGAAGATATCCAACCCGGTTCTTACGATACGCTGCCGTACACCTCGCGCATTTTGGCCGAAAACCTGGTTAACCGTGCCGACAAGGTGGACTTGCCCACGCTGCAAAGCTGGTTGCGCCAACTGATTGAGCGCAAGCAGGAAATCGACTTTCCGTGGTTTCCTGCGCGCGTGGTGTGCCACGATATTTTGGGGCAGACCGCGCTGGTGGATTTGGCCGGTTTGCGTGATGCGATTGCCGAAAAAGGCGGCGATCCTTCCAAAGTCAACCCCGTAGTGCAAACCCAGCTGATTGTCGACCACTCGCTTGCCGTGGAATGCGGCGGCTATGATCCCGATGCGTTTGCCAAAAACCGTGCCATCGAAGACCGCCGCAACGAAGATCGCTTCCACTTTATCAACTGGACGAAAACCGCTTTTGAAAATGTGGATGTGATTCCCGCGGGCAACGGCATCATGCACCAAATCAACTTGGAAAAAATGTCGCCCGTGATTCAGGTAAAAGACGGCGTGGCCTTCCCCGACACCTGCGTCGGCACCGACAGCCACACGCCGCATGTGGACGCGCTGGGCGTGATTTCCGTAGGCGTGGGCGGCTTGGAAGCCGAAACCGTGATGCTCGGCCGCGCTTCAATGATGCGCCTGCCCGATATTGTGGGCGTGGAGCTGACCGGCAAACGCCAGCCCGGCATTACTGCTACCGATATCGTGTTGGCTTTGACTGAATTTTTGCGTAAAGAGCGTGTGGTTGGCGCATTTGTTGAGTTCTTCGGCGAAGGCGCGCGCAGCCTGTCGATTGGCGACCGCGCCACCATTTCCAACATGACGCCCGAATTCGGTGCCACCGCCGCGATGTTCTCGATTGACGAACAAACCATTGATTATCTGAAACTCACCGGCCGCGATGACGAACAAGTTAAATTGGTGGAAAACTACGCCAAAACCGCAGGCCTGTGGTCGGATGCTTTGGCCAAAGCCGAATATCCGCGCGTGTTGAAGTTCGACTTATCCACCGTTACCCGCAACATGGCCGGCCCGTCCAACCCGCACGCCCGTTTCTCGACCACCGATTTGGCCGCCAAAGGTATCGCCGCGCCTTACGAAGTGCCCTCAGACGGCAAAATGCCCGACGGCGCAGTCATCATCGCGGCGATTACATCGTGCACCAACACCTCCAACCCGCGCAACGTCGTGGCCGCCGCCCTGTTGGCGCGCAATGCCAACAAACTGGGCTTAACCCGCAAGCCGTGGGTGAAATCTTCGTTTGCACCCGGCTCCAAAGTAGCGGAAATCTATCTGAAAGAAGCCGGCTTGTTGCCCGAATTGGAGCAACTCGGTTTCGGTATCGTTGCCTTTGCCTGCACCACATGTAACGGCATGTCCGGCGCGCTCGATCCGAAAATCCAACAGGAAATCATCGACCGCGATTTGTACGCCACCGCCGTATTGTCGGGCAACCGCAACTTCGACGGCCGCATCCACCCCTACGCCAAACAAGCCTTCCTCGCCTCGCCGCCGCTGGTGGTGGCCTACGCGATTGCAGGCAGCATCCGTTTCGATATTGAAAACGACGTATTGGGCGTTTCAGACGGCAAAGAAATCCGCCTGAAAGACATTTGGCCGACCGACGAGGAAATCGACGAAATCGTTGCCAAACATGTGAAACCGCAGCAATTCCGCGACGTGTACATCCCCATGTTCGACACCGGTACCGCCGAAAAAGCGCCCAGCCCGCTGTACGACTGGCGCCCCATGTCCACCTACATCCGCCGTCCGCCATACTGGGAAGGCGCGTTGGCAGGCGAGCGCACCTTAAAAGGCATGCGCCCGCTGGCGATTCTGCCCGACAATATCACCACCGACCACTTGTCGCCTTCCAACGCCATTCTGCCGACCAGCGCGGCAGGCGAATACCTCGCGAAAATGGGCCTGCCTGAAGAGGACTTCAACTCTTACGCCACCCACCGCGGCGACCACTTGACCGCCCAACGCGCCACCTTCGCCAACCCCAAACTCTTCAACGAAATGGTGAAAAACGAAGACGGCACCACTAAACAAGGCTCACTCGCCCGCGTAGAGCCCGAAGGCCAAGTGATGCGCATGTGGGAAGCGATTGAAACCTATATGAACCGCAAACAGCCGCTGATTATCGTGGCCGGTGCCGACTACGGCCAAGGCTCCAGCCGCGACTGGGCCGCCAAAGGCGTGCGCCTCGCCGGCGTGGAAGCCATTGTGGCCGAAGGCTTCGAGCGCATCCACCGCACCAACCTCATCGGCATGGGCGTGCTGCCGCTGCAATTCAAAGAAGGCGTTAACCGCCACACCTTAGAACTGGACGGCACCGAAACCTACGATGTGATCGGCAAACGCGAACCGCGCTGCGACTTAACGCTGGTTATCCACCGCAAAAACGGCGAAACGGTTGAAGTGCCCGTAACCTGCCGTTTGGACACCGCCGAAGAAGTGCTGATCTACGAAGCCGGCGGCGTGCTGCAACGCTTCGCGCAAGACTTCTTGGAAGGTAACGCGGCTTGAGAGATTGATTATTTTATTTAAAATAATTTAATTAAATTCAGGTTATCTCTGATATTAAGAGATAGCCTGAATTTTTAGATTCGGTATTTTCACAAATGATTAGTTTGAAACAGACAGATATTTCCCAAGTGGTTGCCTCTTATAACTCGAATGATTCGATTCATCATCGCTATAAGAGTTTTGATTTTTGCTATGCTCATTTTCATCCTCAATCAAAGGGCAAAAATGATAATGATCTAGAAAAGAGTTGCTATGTACTATGGGGGTATTTAGCGAGCTGGGGAATGCTCCGAGGTTCAAGTCATTTGCTTAACCTAAATCCTGCTTATCTTAAACCTCTAGTAAAATTTATTAATAAACAAAAAGAATCACTTTGGGATATTGATGTTCCAAACTATCCTAAAAATTTTGAAACTATTACAGATCTCTATAACAGAGTGACAGAAAAGCTCAATTGGAATGATAAAAGACATGTGACCTTAGTGACAAAGATCATTTTGGGTGTTTTTGGTATTGTTCCTGCATATGACCAAAATTTTCGAAACACGTTTAAGTGTATAACATCTTGTGGATTTAGCTCATTTAATAAAAAATCATTAGATACTATCTACAGATTTTATGTTGAAAATCAGATGGATATTGATAATTTACATATGCAATGTGTGGTTGTTGATTTTGAGGGTAATTCAACTCTGATTAAATATCCTAGGGCTAAAATTATTGACATGTATGGCTTCCAAAGAGCTGAGACTCATAGATAAACCTTATTCTATTACTATATTCAGTAAAACACCGCCAACCAAATCGTAACTTCCTCTTGATCCGTCATCACCACCCTATGCCTGCAATGCGCCGGAATATGCACATAATCCCCGGTTTGCAGGCTGATTTCTTTGCTGTTTTCAAAACCCAGCACCGCGCTGCCTTGCAATAAAATCACCCATTCGGCTTCGTCTTGGTCGTACCAACCCTCTTCGGGAGAGGATTGTCCGTGCGAAACGATACGTTCGATGCGGATATTAGGCGTGCGCAAGATGTCTTCAAAGGTTTCTATATCGGTGCGTTCGGGCAGCGGGTGGAAGATATTGTGCTTGTTCATGGCGGCTTCCTGTTTTCAGACGGCCTGATGATTGCCTCTAAATATAAATTTTAAGAATAATCAAACAAATCCGGCTGTTTGTGTTCGCTGGTTACGCGCACGTCGGTTTCGCCGTCTGCAAAGGTAATGTGCAGCTTCTGGCCTTGCTTCAAAGCATGGGCGCTGCGGATGACTTGGCCGCGGCTGTTTTTAACCACGCTGAAGCCGCGTTCCAAAATGTGCTGCGGCGACACGGCTTCGAGCAGGGCGGCCTGTTTCTCGAGGCGTTGGCGGTACAGCGCGAACAAAGACAAACGGCTTTGCTGTAAGGCCGTCTGAAAACGCATTACGTCTCGTTTGGACGCCGAAATATCGGGGCGCAGATGGGCGAGGGTTTGCTGCTGGCGGGCGAGCTTCTGCACATTGAAACGATGGTTGTTTTGCATGGAGAAGCGCAGCGATTGTTGTAAGGCGGCAAGTTGGTTGCGTTGTTCGTTTAACTTTTGCTGCGGATGGCGGATTTGGCGGGCGAACCAATCCACTTTTTGGCTGGCATCGTAATAACGCTGCTCCAATGCCGTTTTCAGACGGCCTTGTGCCTGTGCGAGCTTATGCAGCGATTCCAAGCGGTTGGGGCTGACCAGTTCCGCCGCGCCCGTGGGCGTGGGTGCGCGCACGTCGGCGACAAAATCCGCCAGCGTGAAATCGGTTTCATGCCCGACACCGCTGACCACGGGGATTTCACACGCTTCAATCGCCCGCACCACAGGCTCTTCGTTAAACGCCCACAAGTCTTCGATGCTACCGCCGCCGCGGCACACGATTAATACATCTGCTTCGGCACGCGCAGAGGCCGTCTGAATCGCTTGGGCGATCTGCAATTCGCTGCCCGCACCTTGCACGGCGGTCGGGTACACAATCACGGGGATTTCCGGCGCACGGCGTTTTAGTGTGCTGACCACGTCGCGCAAAGCTGCCGCGGCAAGGCTGGTTACGATGCCGATGGTGCTCGGATGGGCGGGTAGCGGTTTTTTGCGTTCCGCCGCAAACACGCCCTCGGCCTGCAATTGGGCTTTCAGTTTTTCATAGGCTTCGTAAAGCTGCCCCAAACCTTTCAGGCGCACTTCGTTCACGGTGATTTGAAACTCGCCGCGCGCTTCGTAAATGCTGATTTTGCCGGTCAGCTCGATGTGGTCGCCTTCTTTCAAAGGGGCGGCCAACTTTGCCGCCGTGCCTTTAAACATGGCGCAGCGCACTTGGGCGCGGCTGTCTTTGAGCGAAAAATAGTAATGCCCACTGGCGGCGCGGGTAAGGTTGGACACTTCGCCCGCCACCCACAGCCCGAACAGGTTGTCTTCCAGCAGGCTTCTGGCTAGGGCGTTCAATTCGGAAACGGAAATGGCGGCAGGGGCGAAGAGTTCGGACATGGCTCAATAATTTATAAATAAAGTCAAATATTATAAGTGGTTCAAGATTGAATTTGTAGCCACGTCCCTATTCTCATACCGTAACCGCCTATTCAGCCTGAAAATGAGAGTTGAGAAATCATGCCCAATGAATGAACTTTTATCTGACCAAATCATCGAATTGATTAATCTAGAATCAATTAAGATCTCTATTATTTTAAAATACGCTTCTTAACAAACCTACCTATTGCAGAGCCAAAGTGCCGGCGGTAACCAATAATTCAGCCTTATTTAGCTTATTTAGGCTTATCCAATAAATATTTACCGCTTTCAGGCGGCTTCTGCAATAAACACAAGAATGGGAAAAACATGAAATATCGCCACGAAATTGACGGGCTGCGGGCCGTGGCCGTTTTGCCTGTGATTTTATTCCATGCAGGCTGGTCAGTATTTAAAGGCGGTTTTATCGGTGTGGATATCTTTTTCGTGATCAGCGGTTATCTGATTACCTCAATCATTTTGTCGGACATGGAAGCCGGCAGGTTTTCCTTGAGAGACTTCTACGAACGCCGCTTCCGGCGTATTCTCCCCGCCCTGTTTTTCGTTTTAATCTGCGTGACTCCGTTTGCCTACGCATGGCTGATTCCCAATGAGATGAAAGCTTACAGCCAAAGTTTGGTCAGCGTTGCCGCATTTTCATCAAACATTCTTTTTTGGTTGACAAGCGGCTACTTCGAAACCGCAACCGAGCTCAAACCGCTGCTGCATACTTGGAGCCTCGGAGTAGAAGAACAGTATTATTTATTCTTTCCGCTGATCATGATGCTGCTGTGGAAAAAAGGCAGAGCCTTGCTGGTGCCTTTCATGTTGCTGCTGATGATTGCCAGCTTTGCGGCTTCCGAATGGGCCGTCCGCCATTATCCGACTGCTGCTTTTTATCTGCTGCCTTTTCGGGCATGGGAACTGTTTTCCGGTGCTGCGGTTGCCTATTATTTTTCAAAATACGACCGCCATGCGCAAAACCAGACCTTAAACCAAATCGGCAGTTTGTCCGGCTTGGCGATGATTGCGGTTTCTATCTTCACCTACTCCAAACACACACCGTTTCCGGGCATTTATGCCATTCTGCCTGTTTTAGGCACGGTTTTGGTTATCGTCTTTACCAATCAAAAAACTTGGGTCGGCAAACTTTTATCCAACAAAATCATGGTACAAATCGGCTTAATCAGCTATAGCGCGTATTTGTGGCACAACCCTTTATTCGCTTTCGCACGCATACGCTCGGAATTCCATGTCGAATTTTCATGGTTGATGATCGGTTTGTCGGCGCTATCACTGATTCTCGCCTATTTTACTTGGAAATATGTCGAAGCCCCTTTCCGCAACCGCAGCAAATACAATCGCAGCTACATCTTCAAACTGTCTCTGCTCGGCAGCGTAATGATGGGCTGCACCGGTCTGGCCGGCCACTTTTATTTCAAAAGCAAAGAACCCCATATCGACTACAAATGGGATCAACTTGCACGCCGCCACGAATGTCTGCTTCAAGACGATCATCAACATATCCATGCAGAAAGCTGTTATGAAAACGGCAACAACAATGTTTTACTATGGGGCGACAGCCACAGTGCCGCCTTATATCAAGGCTTGTCGGACTTTGCAGAAACCAACGGCATTGCCCTGACACAGCTTACCCAATCCGCCTGCATGCCCGTATTGAACGACCGGTTTGCCGACTACTCCACACGCAAAAACTGCCTGATGATCAACCGCCAGATTCTGGAGCATATCAAAGTCAAAAAATACCAAACGATTATATTGCACAGCTTATGGCTGAACGCTCTCAATACCGACGACTACAGCCCGGTTCCCGTTTATTTGGATGACACCGTCAAGCAAATCAAAGCCGCTTCCCCCGACAGCAAAATCGTAATTATTTCCATGATACCGCGCTGGTATGTTTCCGTTGAACGCGCCTATGCCAAACGCCTCAATGAGACCGCCTCCGACGGCACAGCCGGACAACCGGTGTTTGCCAAAGCCATTGCTCCCGAAGCCTTGGCACAAGCGATACGCAAAACCGCAACCGACAACAGCGTTACCCTCATCGAGCCTTTAAAATACCTTTGCCAACCTCAAGCCGAAGATCCGAATCATCCTTACTGCCTGATATCAACAGACGGTACACGAGAAAAAATGCTCTACATCGATGCTGACCACCTCAGCAACCTCGGTGCGGACACCTTAGTGAAAAAAATGGATCAAACGCTTAAACAAATCTTGTTGAAACCCTAACTCCACCGTTTTAAGCCAATCATAAAAAAGAGGCCGTCTGAAAATTTCAGACGGCCTCTTTTATGACGCGTATGACGCGCTGCCGATTATCGGTTTACGCCAAAATTTTGCCCACAATCTCGGCCACATCTTTCGACAAACCTTCTTGTGCCCGAACCCGTTGCAGTTGCGCCTTCACCAACCCGCGGCGGTTCGGCTCGAGCTTATTGCAGATATTGAACGCCTGTACCAAACGGGCGGCCACTTGCGGGTTGAAGCGGTCGATTTCCATCACCTTTCCGGCGATAAATTCATAACCGCTGCCGTCTTCGGCATGGAAATGCGGCACGTTGCGCGAGAAGCTGCCCAGCAGCGAACGGGCTTTGTTCGGATTTTCCAAGCTGAATTTCGGATGGTTTAAGGCCGTCTGAACCTGTTGCAGGGTATCGCTGCGGTGGCTGCAGCCGATCAAAGCAAAATATTTGTCCATTACCAGCGCATCATCGGCATAACGTTCGGCAAACTGATCAAGCAGACGGTTGCGGCCTTCTTCTTCAATATGGTTGACGGTATTGAGAATGCTCATTTCATGAGTCATATTGCGGGTAAGCTGCTCGTAGCGCGTGATGTAGTCTTTCAGGCGCGCGCCTTCGACTTTTTCCACTAATCCCGTTTGCGCCCTGCGTTCGCCGTCATAGGCGGCGGTATTAATCATGGAATGACGCTCTTCGCGGATGGTCAGCAAGCGCACGGCCGCCAACAGGCTGCGCACGCCGGCCAATTCAGGGTGGTATTCGTAAGGCTTGTCGATACCGCCGGCTTCTTCCTGCGCCAACGCCCATGTGCGTACGGCCACCAATTCGTTGATACAGGATTTGGCCAAGGTATTGAGCAAGGCTTCGCGCGCTTGGTAGTAGTGTTGCGGATTAATGTTTTCCGCACCGTCCCACAGCTCGGATTCAGACGGCACGCCCAACAGCACGGCTTTGAATGCGGGGTCTAAATCCTGTTGCCGCAACACCTGTTTCACCGCCGCAGCCAAACCTTCATGCGCGGGCATGGCGGTTTGATTCCCAATGGCCTGCAAATTGGCCTGCACCGCGCGGCGGTAAAGGGTCTGGCCGGCTTCCCAACGGGCAAAGGCATCGGTATCGTGCGCCAGCAGCAAGGTTAAATCTTCGTCGCTGTACGGATAATTTAAATGAACCGGCGCGCTGAATCCGCGCAGCAGCGACGGCACCACGGCTTCGGTTACACCGTGCAACACAAATTCCTGCTCGGCCTGCTGCAGCAACAGCACGGCTTCGGTTTGCGCTTCGGCATTTTCAGACGGCCTGAATGCCACCGCTTCACCGTTGCGGTTCAGCAAACCGATTTTCACCGGCATCATCATCGGCTGTTTTTCCGCCATATCGGGCGTGGCGGGAACGGTTTGTTTGATGTTTAAAACAAACGTGTCGTCAGCCTGATTCAGACGGCCTGACACATCCAGCACGGGCGTTCCGGCTTGGCTGTACCACAAGGCGAATTGGTCGAGGTTGATACCGTTAGCATCGGCCATCGCCGCACGGAAATCATCGCAGGTAACCGCCTGTCCGTCGTGGCGTTTGAAATACAGCGCCATGCCTTTCTGAAAACCTTCTTCACCCAGCAAGGTGTGGTACATACGCACCACTTCCGCGCCCTTTTCATAAACGGTCATGGTGTAGAAGTTGTTCATCTCTTCATAAGAAGCGGGGCGGACGGGATGTGCCGTCGGACCGGCATCTTCGGGAAACTGATGCTGGCGCAGCATACGCACGTTGTCGATACGCCGCACGGCACGGCTGGCGCGGTCGCCGGAAAATTCCTGATCGCGGAATACGGTAAGGCCTTCTTTAAGCGAAAGTTGGAACCAGTCGCGGCAGGTTACGCGGTTGCCGGTGTAGTTGTGGAAATATTCATGCCCGATCACCGATTCGATGCCTTCAAAGTCGAAATCGGTGGCGGTGCGGCTGTCGGCAAGCACATATTTGGTGTTGAAAATGTTCAAGCCTTTGTTTTCCATCGCACCCATATTGAAGTCGCCTACCGCCACGACCATGTAGATATCCAAGTCGTATTCGAGACCGAAACGGGTTTCGTCCCAACGCATGGCATTTTTCAGCGACTCGACCGCAAAACCGACTTTGCTCTTGTCGGCTTCCGTGGTGTAAAACTCAATCGCTACGTTTTTGCCGCTGCTCGTGGTAAAGGTGTCTGCGGTCAAAGCCAAATCGCCCGCCACCAGCGCGAACAGATAACTCGGCTTGGCAAACGGATCCAGCCATTTCACCCAATGGCGGCCGTCTGAAAGCTCTCCGCCGTCAATCTTGTTGCCGTTGGAAAGCAGCACGGGGTAACGTTTTTTGTCCGCCACGATGGTGGTGGTGAATTTCGACATCACATCGGGGCGGTCGGGATAGAACGTGATTTTGCGGAAACCTTCCGGCTCACATTGGGTAAACAGATTGCCGCCCGAAGCATACAAACCCATCAACGATTTGTTTTCAGACGGCTTCATGCGCGTTTCGATTTCAATAATAAAATTTTCAGACGGCATATCGGCAATCGTGAGCTTTTCATCGGCCAACGTGTAGTTTTCCACGGCTTCTCCGTCGATTTTCACGGAAACCAGCTCGGCCGAACCGTCCAACACCAAAGGCTCTCCCGCCCGCTTCGGCTCGACCACCAAACGCGCTTTCACGGTGGTATACGGCTCCTGAATATCGAAATGCAAATCGGTTTTGCGGATATGGTAAGCAGGCGGTTGGTAATCTTTCAGATAATGAACGGTTTTAGTCATAATGTTTTTCCCAATTATTATTCGGTCAATCCCACGCTATATGGTTTCAGACGGCCTTTATTCAATAGAGACCGTCTGAAAAACAAAGCATAACGCAGTTTTTAATCAGTCGAAACGGTTTATCCGCCGATTTATGCCGTCATCACTCAATCCCCGCCCATTTATGCGTTTGCACGCTCAATTGCCAATGTACGGGGGCATCGGAGCGGCTGTTGAGCAGACCGATTTGGCGGATGGTATCGTAAATATTCATTTCGCCATTTTGCTCGCAGGGCGAAAGATAGTAATGCTTGGCACGGATTTTGTGCTCCATACGTTCGCAAAACGCCAGCACGTCGCCGTCGGCCACGATGCGCACTTCGTCGGCGGTTGCGATGCACTGCTTTTCGTATTTTTCGGCGTAGCAGGCTTTGGGGCTGGCGGTGACAAAATCAATCTGCGGCGGCGCAGGGTTGAGGCCGTTGGTTTCGATACAGAGCGTGTAGCCTTCGGCTTTCAGCGTATCGAGCAGGATATCGAGATGCGGCTGGATGGTGGGTTCGCCGCCGGTGATGATGATGTTGCGGGCTGTGTAGCTTTTCAGACGGCCTAAAATATCCTGCAAACTCATCATATTGAATGTGAGGTAGTCGGTATCGCACCACGAACAGGCGAGGTTGCACTTGCCGAGGCGGATGAACACCGCGGGCATGCCGGTGTTGTATCCTTCCCCTTGCAGGCTTTCGAAGATTTCAACGATGCGGTATTGCGGGTTTTCGGGGCGGATTTCGGTCATGGCTTTATTCCCCTTCGTATTCCGCGCAAGACGTAGGTGTTTCCCACAAGCGGATCAGGCTCACGGGCAGGCCGGCGTTTTTCAGACGACCGAACATTTCCACCGTCATGTTTTCGGCGGTGGTGCGGAAACCGAGCCGTAGGGTTTTCATGTTCCAGCTTTCGAGCAGGGCGGCGATTTGGCTTTCGCGCGGGTTGTTGCCGTTGTAGATAAAGGCGTGGTCGAACGGTTCGATAATGGTGCGTTTGACGATGGTTTTAAGGTCGGAAAAGTCCATCACCATACCGTCTTTTGTGCCGCCTTGAATGAGGCCGTCTGAAACCGTGACTTCGAGCTTATAGGTGTGGCCGTGCAGGTTTTGGCATTTGCCGTCGTGTCCGTCGAGCATGTGCGACGAATCGAATGTGAAGATTTTGGTGATTTTCATGATTTGCTGTGTGAGGCCGTCTGAAATTTCAGACGGCCTTGTATTTGTTTTCAGTATTGTTAAATCGGCATATAACCTTGAAAACCGATTTCGTCGGGCTTGCCGTCGGGATTGGGAACAAGGTGGATATGCAGGCCGCCGACTTCGCTTAATTCGAGCAGGTTGTCGACATCTTTCAAGTTGTCTTTATGCTGTTGGCAATAATCGGGCAGCAACGATTTCAGTGCTTTCTGTTTGGCTTCTGCCGGGCTTTCTGCGACAAACAAACCGAAAGCGTGGGCTTCGGCCAAACTGTTTTTGATATAACCGCCGACGTTGACAAAATAAAGCCGCGCCTGATTTTCAGACGGCCTGTCCGACAATCGGACATCATAGCCGTCCGCCCAACCGACCGTCTGCCAGCCGTCGATGTGGATTTTATCGGCATCACCGAACCATGCGGCTTTGAGCGCGGGCAAGGCTTCCCGGTAATCGCTGCATACGGCAAACTGCACGTCGTGTACTTCAATATTCGAGCGGCCTGCGTTGCCGCCGAGATAAAACATATACAGCTGTTTCATGGTTGTTCCTTAAAATAGATGGATTAGGGCTTGGTTGCCGAAACGGTTCGCGCATCAAGGCCTTTGGTCCGCCAAATATTCCGCCAGCCCGCGTTCGCGCAGCACGCAGCTCGGGCATTCGCCGCAGCCACCGGTTACGCCGTGGTAGCAGGTGTGTGTGTGTTCGCGGATGTAGTCGAGGCAGCCCAACCGGTCGGCCAGCGCCCACGTTTGCGCTTTGGTGAGATACATCAGCGGCGTGTGGATTTGGAAGGCGTAGTCCATGGCCAGATTGAGGGTAACGTTCATGGATTTCACGAATACGTCGCGGCAATCGGGGTAGCCGGAAAAGTCGGTTTCGCACACGCCCGTGATGATGTGTTTGATATTTTGGCTTTTGGCGTAAATGGCGGCGTAAAGCAGAAACAGGGCGTTGCGGCCGTCGACAAAAGTGTTCGGCACGCCGTTTGAGGCTGTCTGAATTTCGGCGGTGTCATCCATTAAAGCGTTGTGGGTGATTTGCTGCATCAGGCTGAGGTCGAGCACGGTTTGTGCGATGCCTAAGTCTTCGGCAATCCGGCGGGCGCAGTCCAGCTCGACGGCATGGCGTTGGCCGTATTGGAAAGTGACGGCGTGCACGTTTTCGCGGCCGTAGGTGTGAATCGCCTGAATCAGGCAGGTGGTGGAGTCTTGGCCGCCTGAAAAGATGACCAGTGCTTGTTCGTTTTGCATTTGAGTTCCTAGTTTTGGTATCGCGGGAGGATTTCGAACCGCGTTTGAAAAGAAGCGGTAAATTATACACGAAAAGGCTTAAGGCCGTCTGAATGCAAAACGCCTGTTTAATTAAAACGGCTTATGTTGTCCGAATAAACTGCCGTAACCGCTGTGCCGCCACGAAAACCGGCTATTGAAGTTGCATTCGGTCATATATTTGTTTGAAAATGATAATATCGATATACGGTGATATTTTTTCAGACGGCCTCCTTTTCCAACCGATTGGTTTTTCTATGAGCATCTACGCCCTCAAACCCAAATTTCAAAATCTGTTGCGCCCGCTGGTGCGCCTCCTGTATGCACGGGGTGTAACCGCCAATCAGGTAACGCTGTTTGCCTGTGCGGTTTCGATTGCGCTCGGCGTGTGGCTGAGTATTTTTGCCGATACGCCGGCATGGTTTTGGCTGCTGCCGGTGTGGCTGTTTGTGCGCATGGCTTTGAATGCAATCGACGGCATGCTGGCGCGTGAGTTCGGCCAGCAGTCGAAACTGGGCGGTTATTTGAACGAAGTGACCGATGTGGCCGCCGATGCTGCGCTGTATCTGCCGTTTGCGTTTATCGCTCCGTTTGGCGGTGTGCAGATCAGCTTATTTATCTGGCTGGCGGCAATGAGCGAATTATGCGGCGTGCTCGGTCAGGTGCACGGCAACGGCCGCCGTTACGACGGGCCGGTGGGCAAAAGCGACCGCGCATTTGTGTTCGGCGCTTTGGGGTTGTGGTATGCGCTTTCAGACGGCTTGCCGCAATGGTTGGAGTGGGGTATGTGGCTGTTGGCGGCATTGCTGGTTTATACCTGCGTGCGGCGTATCCGTAACGGTTTGCAAGAGGCCGTCTGAAAACCCGATTTAATTTCTCCGAAAAAGTGGAAACATGATGGAATTTTTCAAGAAAAAGCTGGCTTGGCTGACCGACCAAGCGTTGTGCCTGTTTGTATCCTTTATTACCGGCGTGCGCCCCAAAGCGGCCAACAGCCTCAAATTTTCTCCCGCTAAAAAAGTGTATTACGCCAACCACGGCAGCCACGGCGATTTTGTGCTGGTGTGGATTTCACTGCCGCGCCGCTGGCGGGCATGCGTTCGGCCGGTTGCCGGAGCCGATTACTGGCTGGGAAACAAAGTCAAACGCTTTATTATCCGAAACGTATTCAACGCCCTGCTGATTGACCGCGACGGCAGCGATCCCCGCGCGGTAACAGGGCAGATGTCTGCCGCACTGCAAAACGGCGATTCGCTGATTATTTTCCCCGAAGGTACCCGCAATACCGACGACGATACCGTGCTGCTGCCGTTCAAAAGCGGTATCTACCATTTGGCGCGCGAAAATCCCAATGTCCGTTTCGTACCGATGTGGATCGACAACATCAACCATGTGCTGCCGAAAGGCACGTTTCTGCCCGTTCCGTTATTGTGCAATGTGAACATCGGCGAAGAAATCGCCCTGCAGGAAAACGAAGACAAAGAGGCATTTCTACTGCGCACCCGTGCTGCGTTATTGGCACTGGCGCCGTCTGAAAAACAGCAAAAAGCCTTGTTTCACGATAATCAGGAGAACGCAGCATGAATCCGTTTGTTTCCACCGTTTCCACGCACGCCATCCCGCCGCAGGCCGGTTACATTTTCATGGTGATTTTTGCCGTTTTGGTCTTGGCCGGTGTGATCGGGCAATGGCTGAAGCGTAAAAAAGGTGCGGATAATCCGACTATCGCCAACCTGAACGCCCGCGTTTATGCGTGGTGGATTATGACCATCGTGCTGCTGCTGGCTTTTTGGTTCGGCAAAACCGGCACGGTGATTCTGTTTTTCCTGATTTCCTTTGCCGCCTTGCGCGAGTTTCTCACGCTGGTTTACCAACGCCGCAGCGATTATGCGGTTATGGTGATGTGTTTTTACCTGCTGCTGCCGGTGCAATATTATTTCGTGTTTACCGAATGGTACGGTATGTTTTCCATTTTCATTCCGGTTTACGGCTTTCTGCTGCTGCCGATTATCGCCAGTCTGAGCGGTAAAACCGAACAGTTTTTGGAGCGCACCGCCAAAACGCAATGGGCGGCAATGATTTCGATTTTCTGTCTGTCGCACGTACCGGCGCTGATGAATCTGCATTTGGATGATTTTCCGCACGAGCAGAATGTGTTGCTGTTGATTTTTATGATTGCAGTAGTGCAGTCGAGCGACGTGCTGCAATATGTGTGGGGCAAAACCGTCGGCAAACGCAAAATCATGCCGTCGCTGTCGCCCTCCAAAACCGTGGCCGGCACGGTGGGCGGCATTGCTTCGGCAACGGTAGTCGCGGTGTTGATGTCGCCGATTACGCCGTTTTCTCCGGTTCAGGCGGCCTTAATCGGGCTGGTGATTTGTTTGATGGGCTTTTTCGGCGGTCTGGTGATGTCGGCCATCAAACGCGATTACGGTGTGAAAGACTGGGGCAATATGATTCAGGGCCACGGCGGTATGTTGGACCGGGTGGATTCGGTCTGTTTTGCCGCACCGGTGTTTTTCCATATCGTGCGTTATTTTTGGCACGGCTGACGCTGCCTCTTACCGCCTTTCAGACAAACGCATTATTTTTCGCTAAAATAATGCGTTCATTTTTTCAGACGGCCTCAATTTAAATATGTTAGTTCTCGGCATTGAATCTTCCTGTGATGAAACCGGCGTTGCCCTATATGATTTGGAACACGGTTTAATCGGCAACCAACTGCACACCCAAATGGCTATGCACGCCGAATACGGCGGCGTTGTACCGGAATTGGCCAGCCGCGACCATATCCGCCGTCTGGTTCCCCTAACCGAAAGCTGTTTGGCCGAAGCAGGCAAAACCTATGCCGATATCGATGCCGTTGCCTTTACCCAAGGCCCCGGTTTGGGCGGCGCGTTATTGGCCGGTTCCAGCTATGCCAACGCCCTCGCCTTTTCGCTCGATAAGCCGGTGATTCCCGTCCATCATCTTGAAGGACACTTGCTGTCGCCGCTGTTGGCCGATGAAAAACCCGAATTCCCGTTTGTCGCCCTGCTCGTTTCGGGCGGACATACACAATTTATGGCAGTGCGCGGTATCGGCGATTACACCCTGCTCGGCGAAAGTGTCGATGATGCCGCCGGCGAAGCTTTTGACAAAACCGCCAAGTTGCTCGGCCTGCCCTACCCCGGCGGCGCAAAATTGTCCGAATTGGCCAAACTCGGCTCGCCCGACGCATTCTCTTTCCCCCGCCCCATGCTGCATTCCCATGACTTGCAGATGAGTTTTTCCGGCTTGAAAACCGCCGTGTTAACCGCCGTTGAAAAAGTACGTGCCGAAAACAACGGCAGTATTCCCGAACCGACGCGCAACGACATTTGCCGCGCGTTTCAAGATGCGGTGGTCGACGTATTGACCGCCAAAGCACAAAAAGCCTTATCGGATACAGGATTCCGTACTTTAGTTGTGGCCGGAGGCGTGGGGGCGAACTGGAAATTACGCGAGACCTTAGGCCGTCTGAAAATTTTACCGCCCGCCGTCAAAGGCCGGCCGAAACCCCAACCCGAAGCCGTACGCGTATTCTTCCCGCCTATGGCCTACTGCACGGATAACGGTGCCATGATTGCTTTTGCCGGCACCATGCGCCTGAAGCACGCCCAAACGGCAGGCAGCTTCAACGTCAAACCCAGATGGCCGTTAACCGATATTGTCGATAAACCTAATATTTAGATCTTAAAGAAAAAAGGGATGACTATTCATCCCTTTTTTCCTATCTTCCACACGCTGAAAAACCATACTGATTTTCAGACGGCCTGCCAGATAAACAATATTTACAATAAATAATAAAATACTAACAAACTTTATTATATTAATAATACCTAATTAAATGATACGGAGTTTTTTTTAACTTTGTATTACATAAGAAAGGTGATTTTTAATAAATGCTTAAAGGAGTTAGTGATGAGTGCAGTAAACACAATCAGCGCAAAAGAAATTGATGTTACCGCCAAACTAGACGAGAAATTATCGGTTGATTCCTTCGAAGGACAACCTGCCCTCGCCGTTTCCAGCGAACCTAAAGTCGATACCTTTATCGGCACCCCCAAAGACGATACCTACACTGTCGACCATACCGGAGATACCATCGTCGAGCGCATGTATCACGGCAACGATACCGTTCTCAGTTCCGTCGACTACACCCTACCCGACAATGTGGAAAATTTGGAGCTGACCGGCGACGAGATTCTTAGCGGCTACGGCAACAACCTGAACAACGAACTGCGCGGCAACGAAGCCAATAACGAACTTTTCGGCTTAAACGGCAACGACCGTTTGTTCGGCGGCAAAGGCGATGACGCATTATACGGCGGCAACGGTGCCGACCATATGGAAGGCGGCGAAGGCAGCGACCGCTATTATGTCGACCATGAAGCCGACGCCGTTATCGAAGTGGCCGACGAAGGCACAGACACGGTATACAGCAACATTACGCACACATTGGCCGACAATGTTGAAAATCTGGTGTTAACCGGTTCAGGCCGTCTGAAAGGCTACGGCAACGACTTGGACAACCACATTACCAGCAACAACCGCGACAACTACCTTTTCGGCGGCGCAGGTTCCGACACCCTAATCGGCAACAGCGGTCATGACATTTTGGACGGCGGCACCGAAAACGACATCATGAGAGGCGGTGCCGGTAACGATACTTATTATGTAGACGACAGCGGCGACGTAGCAGTAGAAAATTTTGGTGCAGGCAAAGATACTGTTTACAGTTCCGTTGATTACACTGCACACGACAACATTGAAAATGTCGTGTTGACCGGAGACCAAGACCTGAATGCGGCCGGCAACGATTTAGACAACACCCTTACCGGCAACAGCGGTAAAAACATTTTGGCCGGCGGCGACGGCGACGACGTTTACTATGCCGACAGCAAGGATACCGTGGTTGAAGAAGCAGACGGCGGCATCGATACGGTGCACAGCGACGGCGATTTCACCTTATCCGACAACGTGGAATATCTGTTCCTGAAGAGCGGCAACGGTACCGGCAATGACGGCGAAAACGTGTTGCGCGGCGGCGATGACGACAGCCGCTTGAACGGCGGTAAAGGCAACGACAGCCTGTACGGCCACAAAGGCAACGATATTTTGGACGGCGGCGAAGGCCGTGACAAAATGGTCGGCGGAGAAGGCAACGACACTTATTATGTAGACAATGCCAACGATACCGTTCATGAAAAAGACGGAGAAGGTATCGATTTGGTGATTTCAAACGGCAGCTACACCTTGTCCGACAATGTGGAATATCTGTTCCTGAAGAGCGGCGACGGTGTCGGCAACGATATCGAAAACGTGTTGCGCGGCGGCAATGACGACAGCTACCTGAGAGCAGGCAAAGGCAACGACAGCCTGTACGGCCACAAAGGCAACGACATCTTAGACGGTGAAGAAGGTAAAGACAAAATGGTTGGTGGCGAAGGCGACGACATTTACCATGTCGACCACATCAACGACACCGTTAACGAAGAAAAAGATGAAGGTATCGACAGCGTATTCTCCAGCGTTAACTACGCTTTGGCCGATCATGCCGAGAATCTGACCCTGAAATCCAACGAAGCCGCACTCAAAGCAAGCGGCAACGATTTGGACAACATTCTGACCGGTAACGAATTCTACAACACCCTAGACGGCAAAGACGGCAACGACACCCTCTACGGTGGCGGCGGAAACGACGTTCTCGATGGCGGCAAAGGCGACGACCTTTTAGATGGCGGCAGTGATAACGACCTGTTGAGCGGCGGCGAAGGCAAAGATACATATTACTTTGCCAAAGGCTACCATCATGACGTGGTTTCAGACGGCTCTAACGACAACGTCGTACGCTTTGGCGAAGGCATCACTGCCGACGGCTTGAGCATCGTCGAGTCCGGCTCTGACTGGGTAATTACCATCAAAGAAACCGGCGACACCCTGACCATTCAAAATCAAGCTGCCGGCAGCGTAGCACAATTTGAATTTTCAGACGGCCTCTCTTATAGCGCCGCTGATTTGCTGAAAGCCGTCAACGGCACAACCGTGCCGCAACCGGAGCCTGAAGAAGGGCTGACGCTGGTTGGCGACGATAACGACAACGTATTGAACGGCGGCAACAAAAACGACGTACTGCAAGGTTTGAAAGGCAACGATACCTTGCGCGGCGGCGCGGGCGCGGATAAGGCCGAAGGCGGTATGGGTGACGACAAATTCATTGCCGTCGGCAACGCCACTTCCGGTATCCAAACCGACAACAAAGCATACGATGACGTTTTAGGCAGCGCCGCAAGCAACCTGAACGGCAAAGATTGGGCGGAAGTCGTTAACGGCGACGTATTCGACGGCGGCGAAGGCAACGACACGCTGTATGTATTCGGCACCACTGACCTGAGCGTTGCTGCGCTTCAAAGCATTGAAAAAGTCGACATGCCTTCCGATGTGACTTTCGCTGCTTCCCAATTGGACAAACTGGAGATCAACGGCGACGGTGTGGGCGTATTGAGAATCAAAGGCCAAAGCGCACCTGCGACCGTTGTCTTTGATGCAGGCCAGTTAAACGGCGTGAAACAAATCGATATCGGCGGCAACATCACCGTTAAAGTTAAAAACCTCGATGTTCTCAAAGGCGTGGAAATCATCAGTGGCACAGGCACTCTGATTTTTGAAGAGCCGAGCCAACTGACTGCCGAGCACTCCGTGACTTCTTCGGTAAAAGTAATCAATGCCGACAACAGCCCTGCTGCCGGCAAAGCCGAAGTGTTGGATAACATCGTTTCCGCTTCCGAAGGCAATGCCGAAACCAAAAACGTGCAAGATCTCGACTACCGCGATCTGCTTGCCGACAATGTGAAAAAAGACGGTGCTACCGTGATTTCGCTTAAAGGCTCGCCAGGTAACGACTACATTTCTGGCGGCAACAGCGGCGATGAACTCAACGGAGCAGACGGCGATGACGTTTTAGTCGGCCGTAACGGCAACGATATTTTCGTTATCGAAGGTGCAGGCAAAAAAACCGTTATTGACGGCGGCAGCAGCCAAGACACCGACACCATCGCATTCGGCAACGCCAAACAAGGCGTAGAAATCGATCTGAGTAAATTTGAAGGCCGTATCGGAAGCGATACCGTCATTCAAATCGGTGCAGGCAGCAGCGGCGGTGTTGCAGGCGGCGCAGGCGATAAAACCAACCTGATGCTGATCATCGACACCTCGGGCAGTATGTGGGGCACAAATATGAAGAATGCCCAAAAAGCCGCTATTGAGCTGATTGAGAAATACAGCCAAACCGGCGGCACGGCCATCCGCATTATCGGCTTCAGCGATTATGGTTATGTCGTGTTCAACGGCATGAACAAATGGATGAATAAGGCAGAGGCAATTTCAGCCATCAACACCTTATATGCAGGCGGCGGCACCAACTACTATGGCGCTCTGGATACCGCAGAAACTGCATTTGTAACCAACCGTGGCGATGTGTTTAACGAAAAAGGCCAAAACTTCTCTATGTTCCTTTCAGACGGCGAGCCTAACAGCTATTTAAGTATGACCCGTCAAGCAGAGTGGGAAAACTTTGTCATCAAACACAAAATCGTTTCACACGCCATCGGTTTCGGCGGTATTTACTCCACACACGCCCTTGAACCGATTGCATTTGACGGTACCAAAGTTGCCGATATTGCTGCCGACCACGCGCCCGGCCAAATCGATCCGATTCTGCAAGGCGATATTCACAAACTGACCACAACGGTAAGCAGCACGGCCAAAACCGACTTTATCGAAAACGTGGCAGGTACCGCATTTGACGACAAGATCACCGGCAACAGCCTGAACAACGAAATCCGTTCCGGCGCAGGCGACGACACACTCAACGGCTTGGGTGGTGACGACCGTCTGCATGGCGGTGCCGGCAACGATACCTACTACTTCGGCAAAGACTACGGCCATGACGTGATTTACGACACACAAGGCAGCAATACCGTTGTCTTGAAAGGTGTTTCTCAAGGCGAAGTCAGTCTTCAGGCAGTAGACAAACCTGACGGTACACAAGATTGGGTGATTTCGCTCAACAGCGGTGCCGATACCCTGACCATTGCCGGTCAAACGAATGACGACAAAGCAGCCGTAACCAAATTCGTGTTTGACGACGGTGAAGTCGACAATAGCCAGCTGGCCAAACTGCTTGGCGGTCATTCGGCTGACGATACTTCTGTTGAAGTCATCGACGACTCAGAAATTATCCCGGTATTGGGTGCAGACACAGTTACCGAAGGTAACGCGGCTGCCGTCGAAGTCCGCAGCGACAATCTGCCTGCAACAGCAGACAACACTGCCGACAGCGTTTCAGACGGCCTGCTCGACAGCGGCAACAACCCGCTGGACAGCGCACTCGACAGCCTGCTGCCCGCCTCTTCCGCCGTCGCCGGTACCGGCATGGCAGATACCGCGGTTTACCCGGTTGCCGAAACGATTGCCTACACCGAAGATGCTGCAAACACTACTGCGATTGTGTAATACCGCACCATACAGGCATATCGTTTGGTCAAGTCACATAATTAATGCCTGTATCTAAAGCAGAAGGCCGTCTGAAAATTTTCAGACGGCCTTTTTTCAAACTTCCATGCAAACAAAACTTAAATACCCATTCAACACAACTTAACGGCTGACCTGTGCCATTTAAGCCTGCTGCTTCGGATAATACGACAATCCTACCGACAAACTGTCAACCTCCAAAACATATCCCTGCAAAAATTCCGCCAATATAAAGCCTTTGTAGATGAAGAGGGAGTTTGGTTTTACTGTGGGCTTTTCCCCTGGACACGCGGCATTCGCGGAGTAAGGTGGGAAAATTTTGATCAGGCTCAATTCCGGCCGGGCATGTTCAGTTGGCTGTTTTGTACTTATACTGTTTATCTTAATGACCGTTACGGCCGAACCGTAGTGATAAAGAACCTGTTTAACGGCAGGGAGTGGAGTGGACGGGTAAATGATGCAGTATTCGGTCGGTTAAAAGAATAGGAGATTATCATGCGTTATATTGTCACATTACTACTTGCTATGGCTTGCGCTATGGTAGTAAGGTTTTTCCCCGATTGGTATTTCTCGGCATGATTTTTGCACCAATTGCGCCGCCCTCCTCTGACTATGACGATCGTCCTGCACCCATTTACCGAAACGGACGTCGAATAAACTGATTTTTTGATTATCACTTCGATGCCTGCCTGATTTTATCCGGCAGGCATTTCTTATTTAGAAAGGCAGTCTGATGAAAAAAAACATTACTCGTCTTAGCCACTGTTTCATTTGTTTTCGGGTGTTCCACGAAAGCACCTAAACCTTCCGGCACCCCTTTTCCGATTAATAAAACTTTAGAGGTCAAAAATGCTAGGTAAATTCTTCTCAAAAAAACCGAAAACTGCTGCGGAACGCAAAGAAGCGGCAGAAAAAAACGGGAGCAAAGTGTTAATAAACAAACAGATCAAATGATGCAGATGTCTGCTGATTTTGAAAAATCAAAGGTTGAATCTGCGCTGTCCCAAGCCAAAAGCTGGAAAAAAGGCTTTTTTGGAAGTTTGGCTGTAAGCGCTTTGGCCGTTGGTGCCGTTATGGGACTTACTCCGTTGAAAGAGGCAGTTTCGTTTGTACAGCGGGTAAACGATACAACAGGTGCGGTGGATATCATCACCACGGTTAAAAATAAAGAAATGCACTATGACGAAGTGATCAATAAATATTGGCTGTCACAATATGTGCGTTATCGTGAAAGTTATGATTGGGATTTGATTCAGGCAACTTATGATGCCACGACGCTGATGAGTTCACCGGCAGTTAAATCTGAGTTTACGGCTTTCTATAATCAACCAACCGGAAAGCGGAATTTGACAAGCATTTTGATTTTATTTCGGCATACGGAAAACCGACATTGGCAGATTTTTTCCGTGTGAACGGATTAAATCGAATGGGATTTTTCGATGAGGCTACGGAATACCTCAAGCAGATGTTTGATTCGGCAAACAATACAGATGATCCTGGCTATCTGAAACCTTTGGCTTACATGGGTATGATTTACGGACTTGTTGATGATGCCGGTTACGTTATCGAACGTTTGAAACGGATGGAATCGTTGGAGCCAAACTACCAAGATGACTTGGAAAGAATTTATCTGCTGTTGAAAGATACCGAAGTTTCTCAATCTGCAATGGTTCAGGCTATTTTAGCCGCCAAGAAACTTCTTGCAGAAAAAGGTTTGCAGATCCCAACCTACTCTTTTGGTTATTCAGTGGAATACGATATTTTTATTGAGTTAAAAATGCTCTGTTTTGAAACCGATGTAGAACGGCTCGCCGAAGCAGATGAATCCCTATCCCGCCTATTAGTGGATATGGAAGAATCTGTTGATAAAAATCTGATTAATTTTAATATTTCGTGCCGCCCTTATAATCCGAGTTATGGCATAGGCAGTTGATTATGATTGACCCAAAAGATTTTGTAGATAGTGCAAAAACTATGATAGGTGAAAATGAAATAGGCAACCGTAATGCAGTCAGTCGGATGTATTACGGTGTTTATCATACAGGTTTGCAGTTTGCTTTTAATTGTTTGGGATTTACATATACATCTGGTTACTCCATGCACAAACAGCTTATTGATTTTTTCAAGCAGCAAAACCGAAGAGACTTAAAGGTTATCGGTCGTCAGATGGAAAAACTGAGAAATGCTAGAAATGAAGCTGATTATACGCTTGAGACCTATGTTTCTCCTGAAGATGCCAAACTTGATTTAAGAATGGCGTTTCAGACTATTTCGCAAATCCAACAGTTACAAGAGCGTCCCTAATACTAATATCTTATGTTGCTAAAGGCCGTCTGAAAATTTCAGACGGCCTTTGGTTTGAAAGGATTAAAAATGCCATACATCAACAAAATCGAAGTAATGGGCAACTTGGCCAAAGACCCGGAGCTACGTTACATGCCCGATGGTACGCCGATGACTAAAATCACAGTGGCCGTTGCCGAAAAATGGACAGAAAAAAAACGAAGGAGCTTAAAGAGCATGTCGAATGGTTCCCTGTCTTGCTATACGGTCGGCACGCTGAGGTCGTGTGCCAGTATATGAAAAAAGGCGACTGCATTTTGGTGTACGGTAAGTTGCGGTCGCGAACATTTACCGACAACAGCGGTATCGAGCGCAACGTAACCGAAGTGGTGTGTAACGAAATGCAGATGATCCATACGACCAACCGCCATACACAATCCGGTAATGCCGCTTCACCGGAAGGCGGTATTTACAACATGATTTAAGGCCGTCTGAAAACAAGATATGAGCAGATATTCCCTATCTATCCGATTGCTTTTTCTCCCTGTGGAAACTAAAATGTTCGGACAACTTGATCAAAGGTTGGGAGAATACCATATGAAAACCAAGCAATTACTGCGTTCCATATTGGTTGCTTTCAGTTTGTCGGGTACTGTATTTTGACCGCTGACTTCTGTTTATGCTGCACCATATTTCCCCACAACGGCTGCCGCAACGCGGGCAGCAGAGAAACTCGGTTATAAAAAGACCGGGCAAATTTCTAATGGGCAGGCTGTGTATGAAGCAACGAAATCTGCAAAGGTTAAAGGATTGCCGTATATTACTCCTGATGTGGACAGCCACAAAGGTGGAGCTTGGAAAGCTGCCAAGACCGTTGCGGCTCTTGGCAGCAAGCAAACCAGGTTAGGCACTTACAACGAAGATTTATCAGTACGCGTAGGAGATTAAAAATGAGCGGAACAACAGAATGGGAAGACCGGCAGAAAAGTATTGCCCAAACTATTCAAGAGCTTCAAACCTTTGAAGACCAAGAACTTATCGTTGTGGTAACGGATGATGAAGGGCAAACGTTCAAAACAGTGAAACTGGTAAGTAAAGGTTTTGATGGCGATAAAGTGTATTGTGCTTTACACATTTAACCAATAAAGTAAGCATAGGCAGTCTGAAAACGGTTTTCAGACTGCCTTTCTGTTTTCGGACGCGCCTATATACCGACAACAGCGGTATCGAGCGCAACGTAACTGAAGTAATCGCCAACGAAATGCAAATAATCCATACTGCAAACCGTCATACTCATTCCGGTAATGATGTCTCGCAGGATGGCAGTATTTACAACATGATGTAAGCTGAGCTTGTTTTTTTTAGGCCGTCTGAAATTTTCAGACGGCCTTTGCTTTGGAGTTTGTCCATGAAGAAATATTTGGTAGCGGCTCTGTTGTTTGGCCTGTTGATGGTAGTAGCCGTCTGCGGAGGTTTGTATATCGGAGCCATGCTTTATACACAATGGCTGGGATTAAAAACCGAACCGTCGGTATCTCTGCTTATCAAATATTGGCAGCATATAGAACAGTTGCCTAAAGGCATGGTTTGGCGGCTGCACGTCTCCACCGTTGCCGCTGCCTTATTGCCGGTTTTCGTTGTGGTATTGTTTCTGACAGCGTTGTTTTCCCGTCCGAAAAAAGAACTACACGGCTCGGCTCGCTTTGCGAACCTTCGGGAAATAAAGAAGACCGGGCTGTTTAAAAACGATTTTAAAGATTCAGATCCACCCGATTTGCTGATAGGCAAATATAAAGACGAATACTTGCGTTGGGCAAACGATGGTTTCGTCTATCTAGCCGCGCGAACCCGGAGCGGTAAGGGTGTCGGCTTTGTGATTCCAAACTGTCTGCACTATCGGCACAGCATGGCCGTTAATGATCCTAAAAAAGAAAACTTCCTGATCACGGCGGGCTTCCGCGCCCGCTGCGGTCACAAGGTGTTTTTCTTCAATCCTTCGGGCACCATGCCGTACCACGACCGCGATCCAAATGCTCCCCTTATAAGTCATCGGTGGAACCCGTTGACTTATGTGCGCCGAAACCCGATCAATACCTACAAGGATGCGCTCGCGGTAGCAGCGGTATTTTACCCGTTACCGACGGAAGACCGCGGTAGCGCCAAGTTTTTCCAGCAGGAGGCGCAGAAGTTGTTTACCGGGCTGTTACTTTATTTGATCGAGACTGAAAAGGAGCGTGATTTAAGCCAGCCGGAAAACAAAACCACGATGGCCAACCTGTTTCGGCTTACTGCCCCTACTGACGGCAAGACCCTGCAAGAGTGGATACAGGCAGAGTTTGAATTGCGGGCAGCGCAGCCGGAGACAACACAACTCAGCAGTAACTGCCGAACACTGTTGATGGGCTTCGCTAATGGTAACGCAAAGACCGGCGGTGATGTTTTGTCCACCATGACCGCGCCGCTGGCGATTTTTCTTGACCCTGCGGTTGAAGCGGCCACCGGCGGCGATGATTTTTACCTGGATAATGTGCGCCGTGAACTTACCACGATTTATTTAGGCATTTCGCCGGAAGAAATCAAAGTGTACGGCACGCTGCTGAATCTGTTTTTCAGCCAGTTGTGTGATGTCAACGTGCGACAAGGGCTGCCAAAGGACAATAAGGCGCTTAAATACCAGTGCCTTTTGATGTTGGATGAATTTACGGCACTCGGCCGCATTCCGGCTATCGAAGAGGGTGTCGGCTACTTGGCCGGTTACGGTATCCGCCCAACCATCGTATTTCAGACACCCGGACAAGTTGAGAAGGTTTACGGCAGAACCGGCCGTCAAACGTTTTTCAGTAACTTCACTTGCCGCTTGGTGTTTGCCCCGCGTGAACAGGATGAGGCTGAAGAACTCAGCAAGCTGATCGGTTACTATACCTACAAAGCCAAGTCGTCCTCGCGTTCACGAGGCAAAAACAGCAGTAGCAGCAGTAACAGTGTGAGCGATCAAAAACGCGCGGTCATGAATCCCGACGAGCTCAAAATCATGCCCGATAGTGATGTGATTATCAACATGACCGGTATCCGGCCTATCTATGCCGACAAAATCATCTACCACGAAGACCCGATTTTGCGTGAACGTGCCAATTTACCGGTTCCCCATGTGCCTGAATTGCAACTCACCCTTACCCGGAAGCAACCGCCGAAAGTGATAACACCGGATTATGTTTCGCCTGAAGATATGGCGAGCTTCAAGTGGGAGGAAGCAGCCAACAACGAAGAGATTGCCCGTGCGCTGATTACGGCACTGATTCCGCCGGACAGCAAGCCGGAGTTTGTGGCCGAAGTGGTGCCGGTGATCATCCAAAATTGGGGCGCAGGCAGAATGTCCATCGTGTCGGAAATCCTGAAAAACACTTCGACAGGCAGCAATAATCAACAGCCGGAAGCGGCTTAATAATTAAAGGTAATACACAGGCCGTCTGAAAATTTCAGACGGCCGTTTTAATTTTGGAGAACAGTTATGAGCAACTACGATGACATCCGTAATGCACTAACTTATATCGATGCCCATGACCGCGACACATGGATACAGATTGGCTCAGCCCTGAAAGACGAGCTGGGCGAAGAAGGTTTTAACCTGTGGGACAGCTGGTCTCAAGGAGCGGATAACTATAATGCCCGTGATGCTAAAACAGCTTGGAAATCATTCAAACCCGGGCTGGTGCACATTGGCTCTCTGTTTTATCACGCCCGTGCCAACGGCTACCGTTCCGACAAACCCTATACGCCGCCGTCGCCCGAAGAACAGGCGCGGATTCAGGCAGAGCGGGAAGCGGTGCGTTTGGCTGAAGAACAAGCCCGCGCCGAACGCCGCGAACAGGTCAAACAGCTAGCCCAACGTATTTGGGCGCAGGCATCGCCTGCCGAAGCCCGCCATCCTTACTTGGCGGCCAAAGGCATTACCGGTGCTGCCGCTATCGCCGGGCTGCGCCAAAACCTGTATCAGGGCGACAATAATCTGTTGGTACCGGTGTATTTCAACCGCGAGATTGTCAACGTCCAGTCCATCAATCAGGACGGCAGCAAGCGGTTTTTGGCCGACGGCCAAGTACAAGGCGGTTTTGCGGTAGTGGGCGACGCCGCCAACACCCAAAACGGTATCGTAATCGCCGAAGGTTTTGCGACGGCCGCAAGTATCCACCAAGCCACGGGTAAAACCGTTATCGTGGCGTTCCATGCCGGAAATATGGTAACGGTATCGGAACGTTTATCCAAAAGTTTGCCTGAAAACGTACCTGTTACGCTTGCAGTAGATAACGATGCCAGTCAGACAGGTATGAAAAAGGCTTTACAGGCAGCGGCATACTTCGGCGGTCGGGCACAGGTTGTCGAACCGGAATTTACCATGACCCAAATCAGACAATACCAGCAGGAAAACGGCATGGACGAACAAGGCCGCCCCAAGCTGCCGAGCGATTTTAACGACTTGCACCATTTGGCCGGTATCGAAGCCGTTCGCGAAAAAATGGAAGCGGCTTTCAGACGGCCTGAAGCGGAACTCGCTGTCGCGCCGGAAGTCGGGCAACCGCGCCCCGCCGCCGCATCCGCCATGACAGATGAAGAGTGGGCAGCCGTAGTTGCCGAAGAAGCCCGCTTGTCGGGCTATTCCGCTCCACCGCCCGCCGAACCGCCACACCAAGCCGCCCAAACTGAGGCGGCTTCTGTTTTACAGGAGCAGGAGATGAACAGTAACGAACATGATGCAGTTGGGACGGAAGCCGCAGCGGAAAAGCCGTCTGAAAACGCCGCCCTGTCGGAAAACATCATCGAATACGCCGCGCTGCGCCGGGGAAAAGAACCCGAACCCTATCAGGGTGTGGATCCCGATCACGTTTTCGGCAGAGGCCGTACCGCCGACGGGGTATCCGGCCATTCGTATTATGAAGGCGATTTCAAGCATTATGAAATGTATGATCCGCGCACCGATACCCAGTATTTGCAGGATACACCGGAAAAAATCCAAGCCGATTTGGATAAAGCGGGCGATATAGGCGAGTATGAAGGCGTAACCCACGACGGTGAATTGATTACATTCCGTAAAACAGAAGCGGGCTGGGAATCGCCCCTTCCGGGTAACGCCCCGGAGAAAAACGAAGGGATACCCGAACATGATGCCGCATCAGTCAAAAAGCCCGTAACCGATTTGAATTACCGTATCCCGCCGGAAAGCATTGAGAGCCGTTACGTTGTTGCCGGTGGCAAATATTTGTCGGCGGCCAACCACACTACCGTGATGTTCACGGATGCGGGTAAAAAAATCAGTACCGCCAAGACTGATATGCAAACCATCAACGATATGCTGGAAGTGGCCAAAGAGAAAGGCTGGGACAGCATCAAAATCAGCGGCAGCCAAGAGTTTAAGGCCATGATGTATGTGGCGGCTGAAAGCCGGGGTATCCGCACCACCGGATACCGCCCCAAACCCGAAGACTTGGCCTTGTTGGAGCGGATGCGGCAGGAGCGTTCGTTGAATGCCATCGAACCGCAGCCCGAACGCGCACCGGCAATAGAGCCGGTAAAGGAAAAGGTTGCGCCCGCCCCATATCCCGGCGATAAACGGCAAAAGCCGTCTGAAACCCAAGCGGGTGCAGCGACCAAAACCGCAGCGGCCGCAGAAGTGGGCGAACGGATTGTGGATGTCGGCATGGCACATTACCGCCACAACCCTAAAGAGCAACTCAGTCCGTATATCGTGCTGGAAAGGGAGGGCAAGGAGCGCACTGTATGGGGCGTGGATATTCCCGATGCAATGGCACGCAGCGGAGCCGAAGTCGGCGACCGCATCCACTTGCACAAGTTGGGTAAACAACCGGTTGAGATTGAAGTAGCTGTCCGTGATGAAAACGGCCAAGTTACCGGTACCGAGAAAAAAGAAGTCGAGCGCAACCTGTTTCGCATGGAAATCGTGCAAGACAACCGGCAGCAGCAGGAGAAAGAAACGCCGGCTAAAGGCGAGCAAAAGGTGTCCACCAAGCCCGACGTGGAGATGCTGTCGAAGGCAGATAAGATGATGGCACAGAACGAGTTGCCGTCTGACGCTACGATCAACTCTTCCCATGCCGCCGACACGCAACCGGGTGTGCCCTTGCAAGCCGTCGGACAATCCGAAATCCGCTCCGAAGTGGTCGTACAGGCCAACCGTATGAAAACGGCTGCTTTGGAAACGAACTATCTGTCGGCCAAAGCGGTTTACGCGGATAAGGCAGCCAAGTTGTCTAAAGCGAACAAGCAGCACCTGCAATGGCACGAGCGAAATGTTCTAGACACCATCCGCGGTCTGAAAGGTGATGCCCGCACGTTGGCATTGACCAACTATTATGAGCATACGGCCAAACAGATGAGCGGAAGCAAGCTGAAACTGCCCAAGCCGATAAAGCCCGCCCATCAGCAAACGCCTACCCAGCAAACAACCGAACGAAATCAACGGCATGAACGTTCGCAAGGCAAAGAAATGGAAGTGGAACGTTAACGAAAAGGAGAGTGTATGTCGGAAAATGATCTGTTGCTTGAATTGCAGCAAAAGGAGCCGCTGGAGAATTTCTTCACGCCGGAAGAGGCTGAAGTGTTTTTTAGTTTAAGCCCCGATGAGCAGCAACGCTATTTAGATGCTTGCACTTCAGAAGAAAGCATACAGGCTTATTTGGACAATCCCGACGAGCCGCAGTCAGCAAAACAACTGCTTTCAGACGGCCAGCGGTAAAACCGGTTGAAACATACCCCCGTACTTAAACAGTGCGGGGTATTTTGTTTGGAGGAAGAAATGAGCAAAGAGCAACAGAATACGCAAAATGCACAAGAGCAATACGCCGAAGCCATTGCCGCAGAACTTATCGCGCATTTGAAAAGCGGAACGGCTCCGTGGCAAAAGCCGTGGGAGCCTACCATGAGCGGTCTGCCGTATAACCATCTCACCGGCAAAACCTATTCGGGCAGTAATACGCTGAAATTGATGATGCAGCCGTATAATGACCCGCGCTGGCTGACTTACAAACAGGCGCAGTCGGTCGGCGCACAAGTCCGCAAAGGCGAAAAAGGCGTACCGCTGATACGGTTGATTACCCATGTCGAGCGAACGGTTAAGGACGAAAACGGCAAGCCGGCCTTGGACGACCAGGGCGAGCCGCAGAAGGAGTTTGTCAAACTCGACTTTCCCTATATCAAAACGTTCAGCGTTTTCAATGCGGAGCAAATAGACGGTCTGCCCGAATGGAAACCCATACACTCCCCGCAGCATGAATGGGAAAACCACCAACGTGCTGAAGCTCTTCTCGCCGCCTCGGGCGCGGAAATCAAACACCGTTATGGAGATGCCGCCTATTACTGGCCGTCTGAAGATCATATCGTGCTGCCGCACAAAGAGCAGTTTCCGAATGCCGGTCTGTATTACGCCACCGCTTTGCACGAACTAGGGCATTGGACGGGGCATGAAAGCCGGTTAAACCGCGAGCTTTCCGGCGGTTACGGCACTCTGTCTTATGCCCGGGAAGAGTTACGAGCCGAAATCGCATCCATGATGTTGACGCGGCAGCTTGGATTGCCGCATGACCCGAGCCGCCATGCGGCCTACGTCGGCACATGGATACAGATTTTGACCGACGAACCTACCGAAATCCTTAAAGCCGCCCGTGATGCCGACAAAATTCAGGGCTATGTGATGGGACTTGAAAAAGAGATCAGTCAGGAACCGAAGAAGGCTCCGGCCGCACCGCCGGAGCCGGTCGAAAAAACTACCAACAACACAGCCAGGCCGTCTGAAACCGTTCAGACGGCCTTTTCCAATGATGGGGCGGAGCCAAGCCGTCACGGCAGTCTGAATATGTTGAAACACCAATACCTGATGCAGACGGCCACGTTGTCAACGGCAGACAAACAGCACCGCACCGTTTTGGAACATGCGTTGGAAAAAACCATATCCGGCCTGCCTGCCGATGTGCAGTTGCAGGCAAGGATTAATTTTTACCGTTCGCAAACGCAGGCAGCCGCAAACAAATATGAGGTTACGGCGGAGCGGCAAGCCGAAACCGGCTTAGATCGGTGATTCTGAATAGCGTTTGTAGATTAGCCTGCATCTATACGCGATGCAGGCTTTTTCGGGATGTATGATTTATGAATGAAACAGCTAACCAAGCGAAATCAATACCTGTCAGGGTGTTTGGTCTAAAAGAACACGAATTACAATCTCTTCGCGAAGTGGCCTTTAAACGTTTCGGGAAAGCCAGTGTATCTTTATTGGCCAAAAAACTGTTGCAGGCGGAGTTGGAAGCCGCCGCCGAACCCGATCCGGTACAACTGCCGCCGCCCAAATGTAAAAAGCGCATCACCCTGCGCCTACCGGATAAAGACCGCGCCTATCTTGAGGTGGCAGCGGATACACGTCGCGGCTCCATCAATGATGTCGTCAGAGATATTATCCAATCCCATATCTCGCATCATCCGATTTTATCGGCATTTGAAGCCGATGTGCTGTCGCAGTCTAACTACCAGTTGGTCATGATAGGCAGAAACCTCAACCAAATCGCCCGCCGCCTGAATGCGGGCGAAAACGTATCTTTGAGCAGCCAACAGATTGCTGAACTTAAAAAGTTCATTGATGCCCACGTCGTCAGGGTAAACCATGTGCTGCAAACCAACCGCCGCCGCAAGCGCGAGTAAGCCATTAAGGAGCGTAGATCGATGCACCGTAAAATAGACGATTGGTTTTTAGGCTATAAAACTCGTGCCGTCAAAGCCAAAAAAGACGGCGGGCTGTATTTCGGCAGTAGCCGCCGCAGCAACGCCAAGCCGTTGAAGCCCGGCAGCGGTTTGGCCAACTTGCGCGCCGCCGCACTTAAACATCCCGAAGTGATGGTTAAAATCCCCAAGCGGCTCAGTAACAACTCCAAAGGTATGAAAGGTGTCCGCAACCATTTGGATTATGTTTCGAGAAACGGCGAAGTGCCGCTGGAAACGCAATCCGGCGAAAAGCTGATCGGCAAACGCGCGGTCATGGATTTTGCAGACGACTGGCGCAAACTCGGTATCCCCGAGGAAAGCAAGCACAAAGAAGCCTTGAACATCGTTTTATCCATGCCCGAAGGCACACCGCCGGACGCGGTGTTGAATGCCGCCCGCAACTTCGCTGCCGAACAATTTGCCGGGCATCAATATGTGTTCGGCCTGCACCATGACAGCCACGATCCCGACGAGCCTAAACATCCCCACGTCCATTTGTGCGTATTGATGCGCGACGAGTTCGGGCAGCGGCTCAACCCGCGCAAAGCCGATCTGTTTGAATGGCGTGTCCGGTTTGCAGAAAAGTTGCGCGAAGAAGGCGTGATGTGCGCGGCCACCAAGCGCATACACCGGGGCAAAGTCCAAAAACCGGAAAACAGCCTGTTGCGGGCCATGCGCCAACGTGGTGCGTTGTCCAATGTTGCAAAGCAGCAGGCCGTTGAATTGATAGAAGCCTTGAAAAACAATGACCGCCCCAAGCATCCTTTTTTGCGGGAAACCATGCAGACGCGCGGTATTGTCCTGGAGCAATACGGCCTAATAGCCAAAGAGCTTTATAAGATGGGCAATAAAACCGAAGCCCGCATCATCAGCCAACTGGCAAAAGATGTGGCCGGGCAATCGTTTGATACCAAAGCGCAAAGCAGCTTTGACCGAATACATGGCAATCATAGGTTCGAAAAGTTAGAGCATCCATCGGCGGTGATGGAGAAAGGACACGAAGACGGTATTTCTCGTTGACTTATCGTTTCATTTTCTTAAGTAAAAACTTTTCTTTATTTATACTGTCTGTATTGTTCAATGAATTAAATTCATTGGAGATTGTTCATGCAAAGGATTAAATGATGAAGCTAAATTTATATACTCTAACGGTTTTGGTAGCGGCATTATATTCAACATCCGTATCTGCTCAATGGTCGAAGTATGAATCATGCAACCGCCAGCATAATGCCGATATAGCAGCGTGTAACAAGGTAAAAAATAGTACGAAAAGAGCAGTTTGTTGGTCATCTGCAAACGAACGCCTTGCATACTGTACCAAAAATAACGGGAAAATAGGTTTTCCGGCTTTATTGAATAAGTAATGGATAGGTCAAATCATGAGCGAGAAAATAACCAAAGATACTTGCATTGCACACAGAACACTGGCTGTTGCCGGTTCTCCCGAAACATTGGTAGATGTATTTATTGCCCAACCAGAGAAAGTGCATGAAGAAGAGTGGATTTGCCGGTATCGAATTGTTGGTGCAGGAGAAGACATGAATTTTCAAGTGCATGGAATAGATGCCGTTCAAGCTCTCAAACATGTTTTTGTGATGATAGACGCTTCCCTTGTCAGTACGGGTCTGTCTCTGACATGGCTTGGTGAAAAAGATTTAGGGTTCCTATCTGCTTAAACTAATTGGTAATCATGTATAAACCCGCCCACATTTAAGTGGGCGGGTTTTATTTCATTGGAACAAACCAGTATGGAATATAAAAAATCCAACAATACCTTGTTTACCGGCGACTGCCGCCTTGTGCTGCCCCAGCTGGCCCAACAAGGCGTAAAAGTTCAAACCTGCATTACCTCACCGCCGTATTACGGTTTGCGTGATTACGGTTGTGACGGACAAATCGGCTTGGAGCCGACCGTGAATGAGTATGTTGCCAACTTGGTGGAAGTATTCCGCAGGGTGCGTGAAGTATTGGCCGATGACGGAACCTTATGGCTCAACCTCGGCGACAGTTATGCAGGCAGCGGCAAAGGCCGTAATGCCGACGGCAGCCCGTTTAGCGGGTATCAAGATTCATTTCAGACGAACACCCAACTGGCAGGCCGTCTGAAAAGCACACCGCTGTCAGACGGCCTTAAAGCCAAAGACCTTATCGGCATTCCGTGGCGTGTCGCCCTTGCTTTGCAGGCAGACGGCTGGTATTTGCGCCAAGACATTATTTGGACAAACCAACCCGATGCCCGAATCCGTCACCGACCGCTGTGTCCGCTCACACGAATATCTCTTTTTGTTATCCAAAAACAGCCGTTACTACTTCGATCACGAAGCCATCCGGGAGCCTTCGGACAGTTACGAACGCCCCGGTGCAAACCGGCAAAATGATTTCTGTCGGACGAAAGGAAAATATACGGCGACGCCGAATCCCGGCCAACGTGCAACCCAACACCGCAGTAACCGTGAGCACACCCCTGCCCGGCCGCTGCGTAACAAACGCAGCGTATGGCCGGTATCCACCGTAGCCGCACGCCACGACCATTTGGCGGCTTTCCCGCCGAAGCTGATCGAGCCGTGTATTTTGGCCGGTTCCCGCCCGGGTGATTTGGTGCTGGATCCGTTTTCGGGCAGCGGCACGGTGGCGGAAACGGCCAACCGTTTAGGGCGAAAGTGGATAGGTATTGAATTGAATCCTGCTTTCGTCAATCTGCACGAACAGCGGACGGCACAGCAGGCAATCGGTTTTTAATATTTGGGGAATTTTTATGGCCAACAGCAATATCGAATGGACGGAACGTACATGGAATCCCATAACCGGCTGTACCAAAATATCGCCCGGATGCAAAAACTGCTATGCCGAATCAATGGCGAAGCGTTTGCAGTCCATGAACACGCCCGGTTATGAAAACGGTTTTGCCCTTACCCTGATGGAAGGCCGTCTGAAAGAACCCGCCGACAGAAAAAAGCCGGCGGTTTATTTTGTGAACTCCATGTCCGACACGTTTCACGAAAACGTACCGTTTGCTTACATCGACCGTATTTTTGAAACCGTCCGGCAGACACCACAGCACACTTATCAGGTGCTGACCAAGCGGGCGGAAAGAATGGCGGAATACTTCGCTACGCGAACCGTTCCTGAAAACGTATGGCTCGGCGTATCGGTAGAAGACCGGCGTTACGGCCTGCCCCGGATCGAATTGTTGAGAAACATTCCGGCAACCGTCCGCTTTATTTCCTGCGAACCGCTGCTGGAAGATTTGGGGCCTCTAAACCTTACAAACATCGAGTGGGTTGTCGTCGGCGGGGAATCCGGCTCCAAAGCAAGGCAGATGCAGCCCGCATGGGTGGATAACATCCGGCAACAATGCGAAGCTACCGGAGCCGCGTTTTTCTTCAAACAATGGGGCAGCTGGGGAGCAGACGGCATAAAGCGCAGTAAGCGTGCCAACGGTTGTTTGCTCAACGGAAGTGTCCGGCAGGAATTTCCCATGTCTTTGCACAGGAAGTAAAAATGACCAAACAATACACACTAGACTTGAGATACAAACAAATCGGCGACTTGTTCGCCGGGGGCGGTGGAGCAAGCTGCGCCATCGAGCAGGCCACCGGCCTCTATATTGATTTTGCGGTTAACCATGATGCACAAGCCATTTCCATGCACACCGCCAACCATCCGCAGACGATACATTATCAAACCGATGTGTATGAAGTCGATCCTTATGAAGCCTGCCGTGGCCGCCCTGTCGGTCTGCTGCATCTCAGCCCGGATTGTACCCATCACAGCCAAGCCGCAGGCGGCCAGCCGCGTGACAATGCAACCCGCTCATTGAGTTGGGCGGGTAAAAGATGGGCGGCACAAGTCCGGCCTGATGTTATTACGCTCGAGAACGTCGAGCAGATTACCCGGTGGGGCCGGTTGGTGGCCAAACGCGACAAAGCTACAGGGCGCGTGATTAAGTTGGATAAAACCGTGGCGGCTCCCGGCGAAAGAGTGCCGGTGCAACAGCAATACTTGGTGCCTGACCCTAAACACGCTGGAGAAAGATGGCGGAAATTCGTGCGGGAGCTGGAAAAACTGGGCTACGTCGTCGAGTGGCGGACGTTGGTTGCCGCCGATTACGGCGCACCCACTACCCGCAAGCGGCTGTTTATGGTTGCGCGGAGAGACGGTTTGCCGATAGTGTGGCCGGAAGCTACCCATTTTAAAAATCCCAAGCCCGGCCAGAAGAAATGGCGGGCCGCCGCCGAATGTATCGATTGGTCCGTGCCCGGCAAATCCATATTCGACCGCGAAAAGCCGCTGGCCGAAGCCACCATGCGCCGGATTGCCAAAGGCATCAAAAAGTTTGTCCTGGATAATCCCGAACCTTTTATCGTCAAATTTGGTGGAGAAAGTACGAGCGGCGGCAATCCCGAACGACCGGCTGGTCGTGCCCATGCTTTGGGTGGCGGTTTCCGCCTTAGCCCCCATCATCAGCCATTATCATGCTCCGAAGAATAACGAGTGCAGGGCATCCGATATGTCTGCGCCGTTGAAAACACAAACGACTGAAAACCGGCACGGTTTGGTTTCGGCGGTTTTGGTCAACGCTGCTCACGGAGAAGGAAGCGGCCGCACCAAACGGCGCGGTATCGGCAGCCGGGATATTACCGATGCCCTCGGCACAGTAACCGCTTCCGGCAGCGGCGGACACGCCATAGCCGCCGCATATCTGATGCAGGCAAACGGCGGCTTCAACACCGTACACGGCAAAGACGCAACCGAGCCGATGACGACGATTACCAACAGCGGCAGCCAGCAACAACTGGTATCAGCCTGCTTAATACGCCAGTTCGGAGCCAGCACCGGCAGCGACATTGCCGCACCTATGGGTACGGTGATGACCGACGGTGGCGGCGGTAAAACGTCGTTGGCCGTTTGCGAGCTGGGAGATGCTGAAGACCGCGCCCTGAAGGTTGCCGCATTCCTGATCAACTATTACGGAAACGGTGATGCCCGCAACTTATCGGCTCCGCTGGATACCATAACGACCAAAGAAAAATTGGCTTTGGTTACAGTTTATGTACAAGGCGTACCCCATTACATAGTGGATATTACGCTGCGTATGCTGTTGCCCAAGGAGCTTTATAAAGCTCAGGGTTTTCCTGACGATTACGTCTTTGACAGAGACCATACCGGCAAACCGCTTACCAAAACCGCCCAAGTGCGGATGTGTGGTAACTCGGTGTCGCCGCCGCCGATGGCCGCGCTGATACGCGCCAACTGGCGGCCCGAGCCGGCAGAAATGGCCTGTGCCGCCTAGGTCGGATACCTATAAATATGGAAAGGAATAAATATGATAGGTGAAACAGATAACGAATCAGAAAACAGGCGGAAACTGCCTGATTCTGCGCTGTGGCTGCTCATCGTCTTAAATGCTTTGTTAGTTCTGCTGTTCCTGATAATTGCCGCCTGCACCTTTTACGCCGTTATTTTTTCGGACAGGGCGGCTGATTCCCCCGCCTTCCAATCCGGATTGTTGGATAATTTGATGATTGCATTTTTCGTATTTGGGTTTTCCGTTTACCTTTGGCAGTCATCCCGCTGTTTTGGGTTGCCTATATCTGCTTGATAATCGCCAATTAAGTTAATATCATCTATCGCCCCGCCGCAGCGCAACTTCATGTGCTGCGGCGGGGCTTTTTTGTGTCTGCCACCACTGTTGCTCGTTCTATTTTTTGACAGTAAAGATAGAATTTTACGGATTGGGCTGATAATATAAAAAACCATCGTGTAAATTAGGTGATACTGTCATGAAAAAACTGATTTTATCGGCATTTGTGTCTTTGGGTTTGGTTAGCTTGTCCGCACCGAGCCATGCTTTCAATTGTTTGGAATATAAAACATTTGCCAGCCATCTGAGCGGGAAAGAAGCGGCAAAAGATGCTCCCAGCTGGGTGAGGCAGGCAGGATTAAAGCCGTGCAAAAACCCCAATGAAAGCGGTACCCAGTTTGCAAAACGTGTTTTGGATGCCAAATACGGCGCAGGGAAATGGAAAACCGGCCCGGCGACAGAGCATAATCAAATTAAAAAATACGGCGACAGAGCTTTTAACTAATTGAAAGGTATAGAAAAATGTTTACATTGGATACAGTTTATGTTCTCTACCATACGCGAATAGACGCTCTAGGTCATGAAAATGATAAGTGCTTGGGTGTGTTTTCAAGTCCGGAAGAGGTAGAGAAGGCTAAAGAATACGCATTAAAACAGAAAGGTTTTAAAGATTATCCCGACGGTTTTTCTGCCGTTGAGTATGAAATCAACAAACAAGAGTGGTTGGAAGGCTTCGGAGACTGATATTATTTGAAGCCGCCATGACAAATAAAAGCCCTGCCGCAGCACATGGGATGATGTGCTGCGGCAGGGCTTTTTTGCTTTTGGCAGATGCAAAGCGTATCGTTTTCAACAGATTAGGCGTATATGGTATAATCGGTACCGGTAAAACTTCTCAACAGGAGAACCGGTAATGTGCACCTTGATGCAAAAAGACGCACTGATCGAACGTGTGGCGTCGGTGCAGGCTTTGATTGCCCGCAAAACCCCGCGCACCGGAAAGCGTTCCGCAGACCAAGACAGAATCGTTTCGCTGCGCCGTTTCCTTTATGCTTCGTCTCCCGAAAGCATAGACTTTGAGGCTGTGGCGGATGAATGTAATGCCCTCCATCAAAAATATTCGGCGTTGCCAAAACCGGAGGCGGCCGCATAAATGATGCCCGCACGGGAAGCAGCTGCATTTGAAATGATTTGGGACGACCTGATTTCCGAAAACCAGGTTCGTCCCTCTTCTTTGCCTAAAGGATTCGTGCTGGGCGGGCAGCCCGGCGCAGGAAAATCCAACCTTGTTCGTAAAATCAATGCGGAGCTTGGCGGGAATCTGCTGGTGGTAAACGGTGACGAGTTCCGCCGCTACCATCCTGATTTTGACGATATTCAGGCTCAATATGGCAAGGATGCTCCCAAATATACGGCCGCTTTTTCAGGAATGATGACAGAAAGGGTTATAGCAAAGGCTCTTGCTGAAGGATATAACGTGAGTGTCGAGGGTACTTTTCGCACAGCCGACGTGCCGATGAAAACCTTAGATGATATGCGCCGCCACGGTTATGAAACGGCCGTCTATATCCAAACTACACCGACAGAAGTGAGCTGGCAAAGCACACTCGAGCGATACGAACAAATGGAATTGTTAGGCGAAATGCCCCGATACACCGACAAAGCGCATCATGATTTGGTGGTGGAATTGCTGCCGAAAAATGCGGATACCGTTTTTCTATCCGGCAAAGCCGATCATTTCAGGGTATATAACAGGGACGGCTTGGTTTTTGATGACCGTATCCATGTCGGGCAGATACCCGGCACAACTATCGATTATGAATTACACCGCAATGAGCGGGAACTCGGGAAAATTCGGGAGGGTTTCCAAAAGAACACCCATCTTTTATCCCCTGCCCAAAAGCAAGTGATACAGGCGGGCGAAGCCGTAATCAAAGGGCTTTCGCCTGCCGAACAGATGCAGGCACGGATTAATCTGTATGGGAGTTTGTTAGCCCAAATTAAAGAGCGGCATCCTTCATTGGACGGCTCCGAACCCGAACGTTGAAAGCTGCCGGAACCTTTTCACGCTGCTTTCTTCACTTCATATGTTTCAACAAAGAAGTAACGGTAATAACAATAATCCTCCCGCAGGAGGGGGCAAGTCGGGCTTGGGCTTGCCGGTTGCGTAGGTTGCCGCAGGTGCCGGAGCGGTCGGCATGGTCAAGTCCGGCTTGGGGGCGTGGGGACGTTTCGGGCGGAGGTACGGAGCCGGGAACGGGGCTGCTGCGGGATGGATTTTGACAAACGGGCTTTCCCATCTGCCATATTCAGGCCGTCTGAAACCGTCTCTTTCAGACGGCCTGCTATATTAAAAATTGGAGATTACTTGCTCGATTGTCCACCAAGTCTTAGGGTAGGCTTCCCTAAATTCATCAATTCCCCATTGATTTTCTTCATCATCAATCCCTGAATCATAAATAAATTTTCCATCAGAGCCTATGAAATGTGTTGCTCTTATACAACCATTCCTTATACTGGCCTCCACATTGGCGACATTTTCCAGCATCAGCAGATTAGTTAAAGCTACCGTATCCAGCCTTGTATTGGGAGGAATATCCCCTTTCAAACAGTCTGAAAACAGCTTGTCATACATTGGTCGGGGCAATAACGCAAATGTTTCTGTCATTGTGCCGACCTCGTAATCCGCACATGTTTGAGCCAGTAAGTCGTAAGTAAAATCGGAACTGCCTTTTAAGGCCGAAGCAAAAATTTCTATGCAGTCGTCCGCGGTTAAACCATCGTTTAAACTGTCCATATTGCGCCACATCGTCATAAATACTTCCCGCATTTGCTTCGGGTGAAGTTCTGATATTTGAGTGAGAATGTGGTCAACATTGTTTATTTCCATTGTTCCGCCTCCATAACTTCTTCAACGTTTTGAATCCCTTTCGCTGCAATCTCTTTTTCAAACCATGCTGCGGGGTCAGCGTAAAACTGATTCGGCATGTTTAGATACACACCAAAATCAATCAAAGCTCCATCGCACCACCATCTCGCATCAAGATTCAAATCTCCCTTGTAATAAACTTCTATAAATGTGCCGCGTATTTTGTAGGTTTCGGCCGCGCTCTTACTTTCAATATCCGCTGTCATCTGCACCCGTCCAAATCCGGCATCAATTTCTTTCAGGGGTTTCAGAAGCTGCATCAGCCGTAAATAGCGGTCTATATCGAACGTAACCGTTAAATCTTGATAAACCCGTATATCTCCATCATCATCAGCCCATATGTTGTCTTTTAATGCTGCTTCATCTAAAAAAATAACCATCTCGCGCGTACCTGTGTATCCATATTGAAAGTGGTATTTCATCGCTGCTTCCTTTCTTTCAGACAGCCTGAAGGCGGTCTGAATCATTTGTTGCAAAAATCAGTCTTGCCACAATCGGATTCGGCAAAGTCCGTTATTGACGGCAGATTGAACGGCGTAATATTCAGAGAAACCTTCTTCTTCAGCCCAAGCAAGGTATTTGAACAGCCTGTTTTTAATATCGCTTTTGATTTTCATCAGCCCGCTTTCAGTTAAGACAAGGGGCATACTGCACACCATCCCGCGCTCCAATGTCATTTCATCCACAATCTGAAAGAAATGGCGGATACAGTTTCTGCTCTGAGGTGTCAGCTTTATCAGACAACCCTCCTGTCTGTGATTCGGACGGCCGATATAACAACGTGTACCCATCTCAAATGCCTCTCGATTTGGACGTTTTCATGTATGCGTCGGACAGGTAGCGACTGAAATCGCTGAAACGCCCCCGTACCCATTCATTGTCTGTATTGCATCGCCCCTGTTTAGCCAGCAGTTGCTTTGCCCATGTTTTCATCATCGGGAATTTCTCTGCAAATGCTTCGTTATAACCCACTTGTTTCTCAAAGAAATGTCCGTTTTTCTTGTCGAGGTCAATAAAGAAACAGGCGAGTTCCCGATGGTCGGGGTATTTTCGGTTTTGAATCAGCAGGGTCAGTTTGCCGCCTTTGAGACGGTAATCGGCAATGAAGAAGCGCAGGTCTTCGTACAATGTCGGGTTGTATTTTTTCGATAAGCCCAAACCCCACTCTAGGGTGTACCAGCAATCTTCAAATGCCGCTTTCAGGTTTTTTCCTGCGGTATGACATGCTATCCAGCCCATGATTTTTTTCCTTTTCTGATATATTCTGCTTTTCGGACGGCTACAACAGGCCGTCCGAAACTTGGTTAACGATTACCACCAACTGTCATAAAAGACTGCCAAGCCGTTTGCTATGGCATCGCGAGCGGTTGCAATAAATTTCTTGGTCTCTTCTATGTCTTCGGGGTACACCTCTTCTCCACCGAAGAAAAAGCCCGGCGTATATTCCAGTTCGTCTTTTTCTAACTCCTGCTCTAACCGTTCCAAGTCCTCTAGCTCCAGCCTTACCGTTCGGCAGTTAAACACTTCGTCTTGCCCGCCTTTTTCTCGGTAAAGCTCTTCCATCCATCCGTGCAGGTGGTTGAATTTGCGCCAGTAGGCTATGTCGGTTAGCTGCGCTTGCTCGCGCTCTTCATCGGTTTGCGGCATCACATCGGTTTGTCGGTCGCCCGCAAACTCGGCGCGCATGGTGTAGCCGTACATGTCCAATCCCATAGTCATTCCTTTCATGCGAAATAATTAACAATGCAACGATACAACCATCGGGGGCGGTCGCCGCCGTGTTGTGATGTCGTTAAAAATTTCAAAGCGCAAAAAGTCCAGACTGGCTTTGTGCGGCTTTCATCTTTGTCCGGTGCGCCCGTGGCGTGGTGGAAAAGGTGGAAGACGTGCAAAGACACTCGTCTTGGTCTGGACTTTTTGCGCTTTGAAATTTAGACATCTAGAGGCAACACGGCGGCGACCGCCCCCGATGGTTGTTTACGGGACAGCCGCTTGCGGCGTTTCCGCCTTTGGGCGGAATTTTTAAAAACGCTTTAGGGCGTTTTTTGGCACTCGTTGCCTATCCTGCGTCTAGTTTAAAAATAGGTTTATTTAGGAAATTTTGCGTTTTTAGCAGGGGTGAGGTACGCGCGGACTTGGATAGTAACGTTTGCAATTTTGGATTGCATTAGTTACAAATAGTTTTATATGGATATTAATTAGATAATGCTAGATATTAGTTAGATTATTATTGGTATTTGTTAGATATTTTGCTAGACAAAAATAGATATTAATTGGTATATTTATAGATAACTATAGACTTTATTAGATTAATTTAGATAATAATTGGATAGGATTAGTATGCCGAAAATATCAGCAGCCGAATTTATTCAAGCTCATCAGAAAAAAGGTCGGAGCTCAAAGCTGGAACCGTACCGAGAAGATATTCTGCTGCTTAAATCTCAAGGTTTCACTCAGCAGCAAATACTAGATTTTTTAAAGATGAATGGCATTACTGTGGGGATGACTACGTTAAACTGGTTTATCCGTAGCCGGACAGAAACTGATGAAAAAAAATCTGTGCGGCAGAATCAGAAATTTCCTAGTCATGTGCCTTCGGAAAAACCGGAAATAACCGAGCATTCCTCGGCACAAAATCAGCAGCAAGAAAAAGTGCGAAAATCTCAACTAGATGTAGCGCAACAAACTGAAAAAAACGCTGGTACTGTTGAGCCAAAGAATGCGGCTAATTCAGAAACCCCCTGAAACTCCGCCGGGTGAGCCTCGGAAATTTAAATTTAAACCTTCTGAAGTTGATGCAAAAAAATTGATGTAAATAAGGCCGTCTGAATCTTTTCAGACGGCCTCTTCAAAAAAACTTGTACCTAACGTCCATAGTGAAAGCGGCAAGCATAAACTGTTACCGTATCTTCTTCTACGGAGTAAACCAGTCTGTGTTCCCGATCTATCCTACGCGACCACAAACCTGATTTCTGATGCCTAAGTGCTGTAACTTCATATTGATATTCCGTTTGGTTCGTATCTACATTGTGGATACTTTTAGCTTGAAGCGTCAAAAATATGTCTTCCTAAACCAAATTATCCACAAAAAACGTGAATATCCCCCTGCTAAACACCTTAAACGTCTATTTCTAAATTAAAAAATAATTTGCACAAAAAATTATCAGGCCGAATGGCCTTATTAATATCTGTAATTGGTCTCTGATGTGATCTCTGTATAGATATTGTCCGTCGCGTACAAACAACTTTGCCCGATTTGAGCAAGGTACAATGTACAAATTGTACAAAGATATGATTTATAATGATTTTTTAGATTGGAAAAAATGATTATAGAAATATCTGAAATCGGCTTTTCAGACGGCCTCAAACCTTAGAACCATCAAAAAGGCATAAAAAAACGGCTGACACAGGGTATCAGCCGTAAAAAACTGCTCGAGCAAGGCTCAAAAGCAGGGTGAAGACAGGTTTTGAATGTGTTTGGCCAGCACTAAGGTGCAATAAGGTTTCAGTCCTTATTGTGCTTATTTTCAGCCTTTTTTCCTCAGGTATTGCAGTATGTTTTGATAGTTTTTGTTTTTGCTTATATCGGGCTTGTCGGATGAAGATTGGGTTGTTCGTTCACGCTCTGCCAACTGCTCGGCTAGTTCGCGTTCAATTTGCTTGCGCTGTTCCTGTATGCTTTTTTCAGTGGGCTTGTAGGGTTGGTTTCGATCATCTGCAAAGAAACCTATCCAGCCTTTGAGAATGGATTTTTCCATAATAGGCCGTAGGTCTAGATTTTGATTGTGGAGAGCTGCCAGTTGTTTGATGGCGGTTTTTTTCATGGAATTACCCGTTGTCTTGCCTTTTTCGGCCACCATGTCTAGCCAAGCCTGCCACAGCTTGAGCGGAATAAATTTGGGAATGCGGAAGTTGTCTCTGTCGTAGTGGTAGTTGCTGACGGCTTCCGGTACGGGAACGCCACGCATTTTGCAGATTTTGGCGAGTAATGCTTCGCGATTGATATACCAGTGCATTTTCCCGTGCACGCCGCCACGCCGGTATTGCACCAAGCCTTGTTCGAGCAAGATACGGCGCGCTTTCTCATAGCCGCGTCGGGTGAGGCTAAGTTCTTTTTTCAAATCGTTTGCGGTCTTGTAAATCCAGCCTTTCTTGTGTGGTTCTTTATCGGCTACGTCGCTCCACCAAAACAAATTGGACAGGAACGAGGCCGTCTGAAAATCGTTGGCACACAGTGGCATAAATTCATCAAAGACTTGGATGAATTTGTTTTCAAGGAAATGGCGCAGGTCGGCGATTTGCATAACTAGATTACTCTGAATTCTTCACGATTTTATGAAGTTCCAATAAAGCCGTTCCAGTTTCAAAGGAAATGGCCTTTTTGCTTTTTGTATTTTGAGTTCGATAGTAATTATTTTTGACCTGTGAAATAAAGCCTTGTGAACAACCACAAAAGTCAGCAATTTGCTTTTGTGAATATCCCGCGTCTTGTATATCTTGAATAATCTGTGTCCAGTCCATGAAAAATCCTTTCGATTACGCAAACTATTTTAATTAGAAAGCTAATTTTTATCAATAACCAAACTAATTAAGTAAAACCATAGACTAATCTTTTTGCTAGAGAGCAAGCTATGGAACATATTGGAGATAGAATTAGAGCAGCTCGATTGAATTTGGAGTTAAGTCAAGCTGAATTGGCTAAACGTGCAAATGTCAGCCAGGGGACTATTGGCCAGTTGGAAAGTGGACGTAATCAGAGTTCCGCAAAAATAATAGAGTTGGCTGCTGCTCTCAATGTTTCGCCTGAGTGGTTGCTTTATGGGAAAAATCCCCCGTCTATTGTTCAAAAACCAGAAAACATTGAGAATACGGATTCATATATTACGTCTGAACATTCATCAATAGCTTTGAAAAAAGACTTTTTAAAAGCAAATGGATTTGATGCGGGATATGTTGATTTCATCAAATGTAAAGATGAAAGTATGTCTCCAACCATAAGTATTTTTGATGACGTGGCTTTTAGTCGATTAGATAAAGTAAAACATGAGAATGGGGTTTTTGTGATCAAGCGAAGCTCTGGACTAATATTTATACGTAGAACAATTCTAGATTCATCTCAAAAATGGATTTATCGTTGTGATAATTTGGATAAAACTCGATTCTCAGATGTTGATGCCATAGAATCGGATGAAATTTTGGGGAGAGTAATATGGAGAGGGGGGATTAATTCGTTTAATCTTTGATTGAAACAACCTTATCCAATCAGGTTAGTTTATTTGCCGTCTGAATTGTTTCAGGCGGCTTTTATTTTTTGTTTTGAAGGCTTCTAGGGAGATATAAGAAAGTAAGTATTGCTAAAATTACCATGCTAATAAAATTTTATACTAAATTATTAGAATACTATTTACTAATTAAAATTAGTTTGCTAATATTTATCCAAGCTTTAGATGGACTGCTCTTTAACAGCTTGGTAACGTTGCAACCGACCTTCGGAGTCAAATCCGTATTTTGAGAAGTCATGCAGACTTCAGATTCAAAAACGGCAAGGCAGGCGTAGAAAAGGCGTAGCAGCCTTTGGGTAAATCGGATAAACGGTTGCAGGTATCGTCAACATACCAAAAAGAAAAAAGCCGACTAACCGGGTAGCGCGGGTGCGTCCGGGTTAAGCGGCTAGTTGAACGGAAAGAATCGGAACGTAATTCCGATGTTGAGCAAATCCACGGAGGAGCTCTGACTGACAATTTCACTTTATTAAACTGCCTCTTGTGGGCAGATGTAGGGCGATAATGCCCTGAGCGTGTTCCCTAACACGCATTTTTTCAGACGGCCTCGCACGCCGTCTGAGATCTGTACTCAGACCCAAGCCCGTTTGAAAAAGCGGGCTTCAATCTGCGTATCGTCATTATAACACTAAGACTTGTTGAAATAATGACAAAAGTAATCTTAATTTCTATTGAGAAGATAGTTTCCCCATGTGAATGAATTTCATAATGGCCGGCAACTCAGTGGCTGGGCAACAAAAGACTGAGCGGTTACGATACCGTAGCGTGTGTGATGTCCTGAACAAGCACTTTGGCCGTGAATCAATTATCAGTAGCGGCAGCCTTGGAACAATCGCGGTTTCAGGTCTTATCAGCCTGTTGCCGTTATGCTCATGATGCTCTGATAAGGCTGACTATCGGCAATAGCGTCGGGGAGCAGGTGGGAGCCCTGCTTTTTTATTTCTTCAAGAAAGGAAAAATGATGAAAGCTATCCCTAAAACAACGAAACAGATTCAGGTGGGAATTTATGACAGCCTGAAAGCAGCGTCCAAACAGGTTGATATGCTGTTGAAACGCAATGGTGATTTGTGTGTGAATATCGTCCGACACGGCAGTAAGTTTCAGGTCAATACGGTGGTGTGGCAATAAGAAAACCGCTTTGTTTCCAAAGCGGCCTTTTGTTTGAAAGGATAATTATCCATAGGGTATGGCGATTATCCTTTTCTTACGGCATTAAGTCAAATGGAGATATGTTGATGAAGAAAATCCTTGCAAGTTTGGCGGCATCAGCCGCTATTTTTACATCTCTCCCTGCTCAAGCGGGAGATGTACTGACCGGCGACACGAAATTGGCGTGTGAAGCCATTTTGTGTTTATCCACCGGCGATCGACCGCATGAGTGCGCAGCATCAATTAAACGTTACTTCAATATTCGCCACAAAAAATTCCATAAAACGCTTGAGGCACGCCGGAATTTCCTGAATCTTTGTCCGAGCAGTAATGAATCAAATATGCCCGGCTTGATTGACGTATTGGTCAACGGTGCCGGTCGTTGCGATGCTGCCGAGTTGAACCGTATTAATCGTGCAACCTATACAAAAAAAATCAGAGAAACTGGGGGGCGTTACGCAGATAGATCATGGATTACAGTTGAAGTGCCTTATATCAGAAATGCTAAACCTTCATATTGTTCTGCATATTTTGAACACAGTTGGACGACCGCAGGCGACCATGTGAAGTATGTGGGAGAAGAAAAAGAAGGCGGGCGTTGGGTAAATGTGAAATAGTTCACTCGGCTCCGGTTTCATTCCTCCATCCAGTCCTACCGGAGCAACTTCAACCGGCGGAGTTAGCATTCTCCGCCGGTCTTTTTACAGACTAAAGCGCGCCTGATTTAAGGCGTTTTTTAATGTGTAAAAAGATTGGTCGATAGGCCGTTTTAAAAAGGAAATAAAATGAAAGAAGCACATTTGATTGTCCAGGGCAAGGGTGGAGTTGGTAAATCGTTTACAGCCATGATTATTGCCCAATATTTGGCTGCTGAAGCAAAAAATGAGGTTCCAGTTGTTTGCTTCGATACCGACCCGGTAAACCAAACTTTTAGCAGGTATGCTTCACTGAAACCTGAAATCATTAACATCCTTACAGCAGACAATACTATTGATACCCGTATGTTTGATGGTTTGATTGAAAAGCTAATTGAAACTGATGGCATTGCAGTAGTGGACAACGGGGCTGCAACGTTTGTACCTCTAATGAGTTATATGGCTGAGAACCATGTGGACGAATTACTGAAAGAAAACGGTGTGCGTCTGATTCTCCATGTGCCGATTATGGGCGGGCAAGCATTGGAAGATTGCGTTGTAGGTTTATCTCAAACCATCAATGCCATAGATGCAGATGTTGTTGTTTGGTTGAATGAATATAACGGTGCTATTAAATCTTCCGATAACAAGGTATTTACTGATTTTTCGGTTTATAAAGACAATAAGTCTAAGATTATTGGAATTATTAAAGTCGCACATCGTAATCCTGATACTTACGAAAAAGATATTCAGGCTATGACTTCAGCAAATCTAACCTTTTCTGAAATTGAGGCATCGTCCGATTGGGGCATCATGCCACGCCAACGCTTGCGTACTGTAAAACGCGACTTATTCGCTCAACTAAAAAATCTTCCCATTTGGGTGAATCAGCAAAACGGTGCGGCCGATGAGTAGTGAAACTGACCACATCATATCTGAAGTATTCCGCCTTACAGGTCTTCGTATTTCCAAAGATGATCCGGTAATGGCGGTTCTTCTTATGCAACAGCAGATGTTTGATAAAGCTTTCGCCGAGCTTTCATCTCATCAAGAGCAATACACCGAAGCTATTGCTGCCCATGCCGAAAACATCACGGCAGCCGCCACAAAACTTGAAACCTACCGCGAGCAGCTTTTGGTTGAGCTGGCACAGCAAGCCAACAATAGGATAAAAGAAACTGAAGATCGTGTTTATGCGTCGGTTTCTGAACGTGTTATTCGGGATGTAGAGAAAGCTAATACAGCCTTTATAGACCGTCTGAAAAAGCTGTTGATGCTTGTTTCTGCCGCATGGGGTATAGGATTACTACTTCTTTTAGTAGTTTTGAATCTTAAATAAACATTATTGGTATAGGGAGTAAAGTATGAGAGTCTCTATAATCCTTGTTATGTTATTGGCAGGCGTCGTTTTTACTATTGTTTTATTAGACAGTGTTTTAAGCATTGCAAATGGAGAATCAGATTGGGGCAGTGAAACATTTAAGATGTTGTTAGTAGGCGGAATTTTTGCATTTATGGTGTTAGGTTCTTGGCTTGCAATTTATTCAAAAGCATCCGACGGAAAAAATGACCGTTCAAACGTTGATTTATGAATATCTAAAGTCTTTCCTTACTTTTTATGAAGGCGTATTTATGTTAAGCGAAGCTACTCCGGTAATCCGAACTATAAAAGTCCCGCCAGGCTTTACTCCGCCGGAAAACAACTACCCGCACTACCGGCTGTTGCCGGTACAAACAGAAACAGGCAGATTTTACTGCCTGTTTTTTTACATTACGAGCAATGATTTTTTAATACTGGAGCCAAAAATCAAACGGCATCTTGCCATTGGAAAACTGGCCGAATTTCTGAAAACAGCAACGTACACGGTGTATGAAACAGTATATGAGTGAACAGCTATGAATACATATGATGTTGAAGAGGCTGCTGCGTATTGCAAATGCCATCCCGAAACGATTCGAGAGCATATCCGTGAAGGCCGTCTGAATGCCTCAAAACCAGGACGAAAATATTGCATTACACAGCGTGCACTTGACGCATTCCTTTCTAATCAAGAGAATGAGCAATTGCAGGCTTCACTTGCTAATAGGAGTGAAGAAAAATGCTTAAAAATGAAGGATTATATCGCCGTGGGAACGGCGTTTGGTACATTGACTTTACAACACCCAGCGGAAAAAGAGTTAGACGCTCTGCTCGCACAAAAGACAAAAAATCAGCCGAAGAACTGAGAGATAAACTCAAGCATGATGCTTGGCGGGTTTCTCAACTTGGCGAAAAGCCTAAGCGTTTATGGGATGAAGCCGCTTTAAAGTGGCTTAAAGAAAAGGCAGCAAAAAGAAGTATAGATGACGATAAGTCAAAAATACGAATGCTGACACAATTCAGAGGCGTTTATTTGCATCACATTGATAACGAGTTCGTGATGAATGTGGTAGGCAATCTGAAATGCAAAGACAGCACGAAGAACCGCTATTTATCTCTTATCATTTCTATTTTGAATGCAGCTGCAAAAAAATGGAAATGGATAGACAAAGCACCATTCATTGAAAAATATAAGGAGAATGCAGGACGAGTACGCTGGTTAAAGCCTGCTGAAGCTCAAAGGCTGATAGGGGTGGCAAAACCACGATACTTTGCTGATTTGATTATATTTAGTCTCAATACTGGTTTAAGACAAAGCAATGTTTTAAATCTTAAGTGGGACCAAATAGATTTAGATCGTAAAGTTGCTTGGTGCCATCCTGATGAGGTGAAAGCTGGAAAAGCTTTGGGTGTTGTTTTGAATGATGCCGCAATTGAGGTTTTAAAGCGGCAGATAGGAAAACATTCCGAGTACGTTTTCGTAAACAAACGTGGAAATCCTATTGTTGGTATAAATAGTAGGTACTGGAAGAAAAGTCTTGAGTTGGCCAACATAACAGATTTCACATGGCACGATTTGAGACACACATGGGCAAGTTGGTTAGTTCAACGCGGAGTGCCATTGAGGGTGTTACAAGAGATGGGTGGATGGCAAACACTATCTATGGTTCAACGCTATGCTCACCTGTCATCGGAGCATTTGCAGTCACATGCTAAGATACTGTCTGATTTGGTGAGACATTCGCAAAATGACGACACAAATTTGTCACAGTAACTTTAACCGAAATGTTTTTTGTTCGAGGATTATTTGATACGAGAAGATAATTTTCTTAGGAAAATCATGATGGTTATGGTGCCCGGAGCCGGAATCGAACCGGCACGACCTGTTTAGGGTCGACGGATTTTAAGTCCGTTGTGTCTACCTATTTCACCACCCGGGCTTTTACCTTCAATCCACAAACGGACAAAAGATAAAAAACTTGGAGGCGGGGGCGCGGATTTTAACCGGCCTACATAAGAGTTGCACCTCTTATGGCATAAACACTCTGCCACCCCGCCATGGGATATTATTAAATTAATTTGGAGGCGGGAGTCGGAATCGAACCGGCGTAGACGGCTTTGCAGGCCGCTGCATAACCACTTTGCTATCCCGCCTTAAGGCGTAACAAGCCACTTAAATGGTGTAAACGGCTTGGTGTTTGGAGCGGGAAACGAGTCTCGAACTCGCGACCTCAACCTTGGCAAGGTTGCGCTCTACCAACTGAGCTATTCCCGCATAGGTCAAATGTGTTTTTTGGAGCGGGAAACGAGTCTCGAACTCGCGACCTCAACCTTGGCAAGGTTGCGCTCTACCAACTGAGCTATTCCCGCATTGAAATTACATTTGATTCGGTAAACTGTGGAGCGGGAAACGAGTCTCGAACTCGCGACCTCAACCTTGGCAAGGTTGCGCTCTACCAACTGAGCTATTCCCGCTTAAATTTGTTTTTCTTGCTTTGCTGCATCAGCAAGAGAACGCCATTATAATCCCTGTTTTTTTTATGTCAAGTCTTTTGTAAAAAATTATTCTTTAAATTCTTTCCAAGCCATTTTCAGATAATAAAACATAGACCAAATGGTTAAAACAGATGCTATAAACATCAATATGTTACCTAAATAAATCAGATTCACTCCGTAAAAATCGTGCAATCCGGCGAGCAATAGGAAAATGGCGACCATTTGCGCCGCAGTTTTGAATTTGCCGATTGTGGCAACGGCCACGCTTCCTCTTTTGCCCATCTGCGCCATCCACTCACGCAAAGCGGAGATGGTGATTTCACGACCGATGATAATGATGGCAAAAATAACATAAGTCCGATTCAAACTGACCAAAAGCAGCAACGCTACGGCCACCATAAGTTTGTCGGCTACCGGATCCAAAAAGGCACCGAAATCGGAGGTTTGTTTCCACAAACGTGCCAAAAAGCCGTCGAACCAGTCTGTTATGGCTGCCAACGCAAAAATAAAAGCGGCCGCCCAATTGACGGTTTGCGGGTCAAGCCAGTTTTCGGGCAGATAAAACAATACTGTAAATACCGGAATCAATAAGACTCGGATCCACGTAAGGAAAATAGGGATGTTCCAAGGCATAGTTAGCGCAGCTTTCTTTTATCGTTGTCGTTTCAGACGGCCTGTTCTCTTGGGGCTGCTGAAAGTTTTTCATTATATCTAATTTGATAAGAGGCTTGAAGTTCAATAAGGTTTTATCGAGGCTAAAACAAACCTTATTTTAGAGCCTGTCCGACCTGCATTCTCCATCTTTGTTTTTCATCACAAACAAGCACGATAATTTTGTTACAATAACATGACAATTCTTTCATTATTCAACATCTTTTGCTTTTTGCGAATGTAAGTTATGAAAACGATAAAAATAAGATCTATTCTGATCGGCTTGTTGTTGGCTGCATTGGCTTATAGTTTTTGGTACAGCCCTTCATGGCTGAAACTCTGCTACGGTTTGGCCCTGTTTTTATTCGGTATGCAATGTATTGAGGAAGGCTTGCATAATACGGCCGGCGGCACATTGGAGAAATTGATAGCTAAAAGTACGGCTTCTTCCGGCAAAGGCCTGCTGTTCGGTATCGGAGCGACGTTTATCCTCCAATCCAGTACTTTGGTTTCTTTATTGACCATCGCTTTTTTAAGCACGGGTTTGATTACTTTGGCAGGCGGTATCGCCATTATTCTCGGCACCAACCTCGGTGCGACCAGCGGCATCTGGCTGCTGGCTCTGGCGGGACAAAGCATCAGCTTGAGTCCGATTGCCATACCGGTTGTGGTTTTCGGTATTTTGGCGAGCTTTTTCAACAACAAAACCAAAGCCGTCGGACGGGTTTTAGTCGGAATTGCCTTGATTTTTATCGGTATTGACGCGATTAAAGAAGGTTTCCAGGCTTTCGGCGGCACCATGGATTTCGCTTCGTTCCGTTCGGGCGGTATCACCGAAATCGCGATTTTCTGCGGTATCGGTCTGCTGCTGACCATTGTGCTCCAGTCTTCACACGCTACGCTGATTCTGACTTTGGCCGCATTGGCCGGCGGTCAAATCAGCTTGGCTCAGGGTTTTGCCATCGCCATCGGCTCCAACGTCGGCAGCAGCGCTTCGACTGCTTTTGTCGGCATGTTGGGCAGCAACCGCAACGGTCAACGTTTGGCTCTGGCGCATTTGGTGTTCAATACGGTAACAGCCGTACTGTCTTTGATCTTATGGATACCGCTGACAAAAGCCGTAACCGGATTGGCCGGGCTGACGGGCATGAGCCAACTGCTGCAACTGGCACTGTTCCACACCTTATTCAACTTACTCGGCCTGGCCACATTCTGGAAACTGCAGGACCGTCTTGCCGACCGTCTTATCAGCTGGCTGCCGGAAAAACAGGAAGCCGAGCTGTTGGCCGTTTCCGACGCCGTTGTAACGCCGCGCCATCTCCACAGCAATATGCTGCGATCCGGCGACACCGCTTTGCGCGCGCTGACTCAAGAAGTCCGCCACTTAAACGCATTGGGCTTGGAAGTGATCTGTCACGTTCTCTTTATCCCTGCCCACGAGCTTTATAGCGGCAGCGCGGATGACGGCAAAAAACTGCCGCCGCCTACCCTGCCTTTGGAATTGGACGCGCAAAAACTGTACGAACAACAAATCAAACCTCTGTACAGCCAGATTTTGGACTTTACCAGTAAAATCGACATCGACGGCGAAATGCAGCAGCAACAATTGGCTGCCGTGCATACCGCCGCACTGAATATGATCGACATCATCAAAGAAAGCAAACATTTGCAGAAAAACATGCAGCGTTATCTGCAAGAGCCCGAGTCTCCCGTTTATCAAGACTATATGCGTTTGCGCCGCCACCTGTTCCGCAGCCTGCAGCTGTTCCGCAAAATGTCCGAGCTGAAAGGATGTTCGGAAGAATGGAAAGAGCAATCCGCCCTGCTGACCAAGCATATCGATTCTCTGGAAACCTTCCGCGCACGCATTATGGAAAAACTGCGCAACAACGAAATCAGCGGCTGGGAAACCTCTTCCCTGATGAACGACACCAACTATGCCGGCCGTATCGGTTGGGGCATACAGGAAATCCTACAAACCATGTGTCTGAACCCGGCGGAAGAAAAAAACACCGAGGAAGAAGCTGCAAAAGCTGCTTAAACATCGGCTTTTTCAACACACAGGCCGTCTGAAAATTTCAGACGGCCTTAATTTTCAGACGGCCATTCGGAAAAAACCATGCCTGTCCGAGTATCCGTTCGGGCAGGCATGGTGTATTGCCGGTTAAATCAAATACAGGCGTTTAGTGATGCGTGCAGCCGCAGCTTTTCTTCATGTCGATAACCATACGGCCTTGGATTTTACCGTCGCGCATTTCTTGGAAAATGTCGTTGGTTTCGTCGAGCGTACGGGTTTGTACGACAGGAACGACAATGCCTTCCGCGCCGAATTGGAATGCTTCTTCCAAGTCTTTACGCGTGCCTACCAGCGAGCCGACGATTTCGATGCCGTCCAACACGATGCGGGGGATGGATAAATCCATGGTTTCGGGCGGCAAACCTATGGCTACGACGCGCCCGCCAGCGCGCACGCAGTCTACGGAAGAGTTGAAGGCCGCACGGGAAACGGCGGTAACGACTGCGGCATGTGCGCCTCCGACTTTTTCCTGTATCACTTTGGCTGCGTCTTCTTTGGCGGCGTTAATCACGATGTCTGCGCCCACTTCTTTTGCCAAAGCCAGTTTGTCGTCGTTGATGTCGATGGCGATCACATGTGCGCCGAACACTTTTTTAGCGTATTGCACACCCAAATTGCCCAAACCGCCGGCGCCGTAAACGGCAATCCATTGTCCGGGGCGGACGCCGGAAACTTTGATGCCTTTATAAGTGGTTACGCCTGCGCAGGTAATGCTGCTGGCTTGGGCGGGGTCTAAGCCGTCGGGTACTTTAACGGCATAATCGGCATCTACGATACAGTGCGTGGCCATGCCGCCGTCGGCAGTGTAGCCGGCGTTTAATACGGTGCGGCAAAGGGTTTCGCGGCCGGTATTGCAGTATTCGCACGAACCGCAGCTTTTATACAGCCAAGCGATGCTGACGCGGTCGCCTTTTTTGAGACGGGTTACGCCGGGAGCGGTTTCGGTTACGATGCCGATACCTTCGTGGCCGAGTACGCGGCCGGGTTTCTGGCCGTAATCGCCGGCGGCAACGTGCAAGTCGGTATGGCACACGCCGCAATATTCTACTTCTACCAATGCTTCGCCGTTTTCAAGAGGGCGGATTTCGCGTTCGATAATTTCTACGTTACCGTTGCTGTCGGGGGTGACCACTGCTGCTTTCATTTTCATGATGCTTCTCCTGATTGGGGTGGACGGATGAAAGACGCGCCGGTTTGATGTCAGACGTGAAACCGGCTTCGTCTTGATTGATAATCATGAAATAAGTATGCGCCTGATGTTGGATGAAAGTCAAATGATTTTCATTCCTAAGTCTTTGAAATTAAATAGAATTGTTATACTATAACATTCATTTAGACATTAATGGCGGCAGACTGTGCCTACTGTTTTCTTTTCGCTGTTGTCGGTTTGTCTTTCATCGCTAAAACCAACTGCCGGGGCCGTCTGAAAAATACAATATTTTCAGACGGCCCCGGTTTTCCGAATGATCTCAACTGCAAACTTTACCGCCCAATCCGAAACATACCGTAAAACAGCAGGCAGAATCGCTGTTTTCCGCCCACAAAATCATGGAATGATGGTTCGTGCCTTGTTATGATGCGTTTATTTATCCGCCGGTACGACACCATGTCTCCTAGCCCGTCCTTATTCAAAAACCTGCCTTTCCTGATTACGCCGCCGCTGCTCTGGGCGGGCAATGTGATTGTTGCGAGAATGGTGCGCAACGATATTCCGCCGTTTACGCTTTCGTTCGGACGTTGGGTGATTTCGCTGCTGATTCTGCTGCCGTTTGCCTGGGCGGCAATGCGGCGGGACAAAAATCTCTACCGCCGGCATGCCAAGCCGGTTATCGGTACGGCGCTGACAGGCGTGGCGGCGTTCAACACGTTGGTTTATACGGGGCTGCACAATACGACAAGCACCAATGCGCTCTTGCTCAATTCGTGTATTCCCGTATTGATTATGCTGATCGGTGCGGTATTTTACGGACAAACGCTAAACCGTTTTCAGGTATCGGGTTTATTGCTGTCATTGTGCGGCGTGCTGGCGATTATCCTGCGCGGCGATTTGGAAAACTTGTGGGCGTTGCGGTTTAACTCGGGCGATTTGTGGGTGTTTGCAGCGGTGGTCTGCTGGGCGTTTTATACTTTGTGGATGCGGCATATGCCGTCTGAAATCAACCGTACGGGGCTGACGGCAGTACAAATCATGCTGGGTTTGCCGGTGCTGCTGCCTTTGTGGTTATGGGAACGTGCAGGCGGAGCGCAGGTGAATTGGAATACGGACGCGCTGCTGGGATTTGCGTATGTAGGCGTGTTTCCTTCGGTGGTGGCGTATTTGTGTTACACGGCAGCCATCGCACGTGTAGGAGCGGTGCGTGCCGGATTAAGCATCCATCTGATGCCGGTATTCGGCACGCTGCTGGCGGTAACGCTGTTGGGCGAAGCATTCCACCTTTACCACTTTATCGGTATTCTGGCGATTTTCGGCGGCATTTTGCTGAGCAACCGCCGTTCCGCTTAAACTGTTTCCATCACGACCGACAGAGGCCGTCTGAAAAATCACCATAATTTTCAGACGGCCTCTGTCTTTTTCCGCGCTTCCAATCACAAGCATTCATGAAAAATAAATATTTACCGCTTTTATCACGATAAAAAGGCTTTTGTTCCGCTATGTTTTTCTTTAGAATCGGTGTACAAATAATCGACAGCCAACCGACAGCGGTTGCGCCGGTAAAACAATAAATTCAAGGAGAATAACCCCATGCAGATTAAAATTCCTGCAGTCTACTACCGTGGCGGCACGTCCAAAGGTGTCTTTTTCAAACGCAGCGACCTGCCCGAAGCGGCGCAAAATCCCGGCGAAGCACGCGACAAAATCTTATTGCGCGTTTTAGGCAGCCCCGATCCCTACGGCAAACAGATCGACGGTTTGGGCAACGCCAGCTCTTCCACCAGTAAAGCCGTTATTCTCGATAAAAGCAGCAAAGAAGGCCATGACGTCGACTATCTGTTCGGACAGGTGTCCATCGACAAACCGTTTGTCGACTGGAGCGGCAACTGCGGCAACCTCACCGCCGCCGTCGGCGCATTCGCCATCAGCAACGGCTTGGTCTATCCGGGCAAAATTCCTTCAGACGGCATCTGCACCGTTTATATCTGGCAAAAAAACATCAGCAAAACCATCATTGCCCACGTTCCCATGAAAAACGGCGAAGTTCAGGAAACCGGCGATTTCGAGCTGGACGGCGTAACCTTCCCGGCTGCAGAAGTGCAAATCGAATTTCTTGATCCGGCCGACGGTGAAGGCAGCATGTTCCCGACCGGAAACTTGGTTGACGAGCTGGACGTTCCCGGCGTCGGCAAACTGCAAGCCACATTAATCAACGCCGGAATTCCGACTGTATTCGTCAACGCCGCCGACATCGGTTACACCGGCAAAGAGCTGCAAGACGACATCAACAACAGCACCGAAAAACTGGAATTTTTTGAAAAAATCCGTGCATACGGCGCACTGAAAATGGGTCTGATTCAAGATTTGGGCGAAGCGGCCATCCGCCAACACACACCTAAAGTCGCTTTTGTCGCACCGCCGCAAGATTACGTTTCTTCCAGCGGCAAAGAAGTCAAAGCGGACGATATCGATCTTTTGGTACGCGCACTGTCTATGGGTAAACTGCACCACGCCATGATGGGTACGGCTTCCGTAGCCATCGCAACCGCCGCGGCCGTTCCCGGCACATTGGTGAATTTGGCCGCCGGCGGCGGAGAACGCGAAGCCGTGCGCTTCGGCCATCCTTCCGGAACATTGCGCGTCGGTGCGGCCGCCGTATTGGAAAACGGCCAATGGACGGCGAAAAAAGCCGTGATGAGCCGCAGCGCGCGCATCATCATGGAAGGTTGGGTGCGCGTTCCCGAAGACTGCTTCTGATCTTCCGTCTCCGTCAGACCGTTTTTTTTTCAGACGGCCTGACGGAAACGTTCTGCTGTTTAATGCTTCCGACAAGCAAAAACGGAACAGGCCGGACACTGCGCAGCTTGCCCGAAACGGGCATTCATGTTGTAGAATCAGACGGTCTATCCACAACAAAAACCATGTACCACAAGGAGAAATAGTAATGTCTAATCAATTGATTCTGGTTTTAAACTGCGGCAGCTCTTCTCTGAAAGCAGCCTTGATCGATCACGCCAGCGGCGAGTTGATCTTAAGCTGTCTGGCTGAAAAACTGACATCCAACGATGCTTTCGTTACCTTTAAATATTTCGAACATCCGCATGTTCAGCCTATCGACCGCCGCTCTTGGTTCGTCGGCAAATCCGACGGCGAAAAACACCAGATCGAAATGGGCGAAAACAACGACCATAAGAGCGTGGTACAGGCTTTGCTCGACGAATTGAAAGCCCACGACCTGCACACCATGATCAAAGCCATCGGCCACCGCGCGGTACACGCCGGTGAAAAATACAATTCTTCCGTTTTGGTGGACGACAATGTTATCGCCGCTTTGGAAGAATGTATCCCGTTGGCACCGCTGCACAATCCGGCCAACCTGATCGGTATCCGCGCCGCTCAGGAAGTCTTCCCCGACCTGCCGAACGTTTGCGTGTTCGACACTGCTTTCCACCAAACCCTGCCCGAATACGCTTATACCTATGCCGTACCGCAAGAGCTGTATAAAAAATACGGTTTCCGCCGTTACGGCTTCCACGGCACCAGCTTCCGTTATGTAGCACCGACCGCTGCCGAACTGTTGGGCAAAGATGTCAACAACTGCTCGATGGTCATCGCCCACTTGGGCAACGGCGCATCGGTTTGCGCAGTGAAAAACGGTCAATCCGTCGACACCAGCATGGGCATCACGCCGTTGGAAGGCTTGGTGATGGGTACGCGAAGCGGCGACGTTGATGCCAGTGCCTATCCGTTCCTGGCGGAAAACGCAGGCATGGACATCAAACAAGTCAACGACTTGCTGAACAAAAAATCGGGCCTGTTGGGCATTTCGGGTTTGTCTAACGACTGCCGCACGTTGCAGGAAGCCGCTGCCGAAGGCCACGAAGGTGCGAAATTGGCATTGGAAGTGATGACTTACCGCTTAGCCAAATACATCGCCGCCATGAGCATTGCCACCGGCGGCATCGACGCTTTGGTGTTTACCGGCGGCATCGGCGAAAACTCCGACCTCGTCCGCAGCAAAACCGTTGCCCGTCTGCGCTCAATGGGCTTGGAAATCGACGAAGCGGCCAACCAAGACGTACGCTTCGGCAAAGCCGGTTTCATCAGCCCGAAAGGCAAAACCCCGGCAGTATTGGTGGTACCGACCAACGAAGAACGCATGATCGCCATCGATACCGCCCGTTTGGCCAAACTGTAATCTTTCATTGATACAGGCATAGCAAGAGGCCGTCTGAAATTTTCAGACGGCCTCTTGCTTGTTTTCAACCCAATCCGTTGATATCCCCATATACAAACGCAATTCAAAACAACGCCCGGGCCGCACCCAACAAAAAACCGTAGCGCAAAAACTTGCCTGCTACCAAAACCACACTGCTCAACCACGGATTCAGACGCAGCCAGCCGGCAGCCAAAGGCAAACCGTCGCCGACCACCGGCACCCACGCCAACAACAAAGTCCACACGCCCCATTTCTGCAAATAAGCCATGATTTTTTCAGACGGCCTTTTTTTAACCGGCAGCCAATATCCCATCGCATACGACACCATACTGCCCAATCCGTTGAATAATCCGGCAACCAGCAAAGCCGCCAACCAATGTTGCGGATAGGCGTGCAGAAACGCCAAAAACGCCGCTTCGGATGTTCCGGGCAGCACCGTGGCCGATGTAAACGCCGAAGCGGCCAACGCACCGTATTGCCACCACAATTCCACGCCCTACTCCGCCGTCGGCCGGTTGGCCAGACGCAAAAGCAAAACCATACAGAGCGAACCGATCAAACACCACAACATATCCGACTGCGTATCCCAAACATAACCCTGCGTTCCCAAAAACGCATCGGCCGCCTGCTTGCTCAACACCGCCACCAGCCACTCAATCAATTCATACACCGCGCTGACCGCCATGCACACGCACACCGTCAAAAACGCCAGCCAACCGCGGCTGCGCACCACCTGCCGCTTCCACAAAATCTCCGCCGCAATCACCGCCGGCGAAAAACCCTGCATAAAATGCCCTACCTTATCGTAATTGTTCCGGCTCCAGCCCATCGGCTCGCGCAGCCAGTCAAACAGCGGCACTTCCGCATAAGTGTAATGACCGCCGACCAGCAAAACCACGGCATGCACCCACATCACAACATAGGCAAAATCGCTGAAACGGAAACGCCGGTATGTCGCCGACAGCAGCACCGCACCGATAACCGCAGGCGACACTTCCAATGCCCAGACAGCATAATCTTTAGGCTGAATGCCCGACCACACCAGCACCGCCGCAAACAGCAGCAACATTCCGACATAACGGTTCATCATTTTCAGACGGCCTCATACAATAAAAGGCCGTCTGAAAAAATATTTAAAATTTCAGACGGCCTGTTGTTGTCAAAAATTACATCACTTCCAAAGTCTCGATACCGAGCAATTCCAAGCCCTGCTTCAAAATACCGCCGGTCAGTTTGGCCAACTGCAAGCGCGTATTGCGCACACTGCCTTCCGCTTTCAAAATCGGGCAGGCTTCATAGAAGCGGCTGAACAGGGTTGCCACTTGGTAGAGATACGCCGCCAGATAATGCGGATAAGACGTTTCCGCCACGCTTTGCAGCACGTCTTCGAATTTCAGCAACTCAACGGCAAGCTGCTTTTCCAAAGGCTCGTTCAGCTGCAGCGGCGCGTCGGCATTCCATTCGCCCGCTTTCTTGAACACGCTTTGCACGCGCGTATAAGCATATTGCAGATAAGGCGCGGTATTGCCTTCGAAACTCAACATCGAATCCCAGTCAAACACATAATCGCTGGTGCGGTTTTTACTCAAATCCGCATATTTCACCGCACCGATACCGACGGTTTTACCGATGTTTGCCGCTTCTTCTCCGCTCAAATCCGGATTTTTCGCTTTAACCAAAGCGGTGGCGCGTTCTTGTGCCTCGTCCAACAACTCGACCAATTTCACCGTATCGCCCGAACGGGTTTTAAACGGCTTGCCGTCTTTGCCCATCATCGTACCGAACGCAATATGCTCGGCAGCCACCTGTTCCGGCAACCAGCCCGCCTTACGCGCAACCGTAAACATCTGCTGGAAATGCAAGGCTTGGCGCGCGTCAACCACATACAGCAGACGGTCGGCATTCAGACGGCCTACACGATAACGCACACAAGCCAAGTCGGTGGAAGAATAAAGGAAACCGCCGCCTTTTTTCTGCACGATAAACGCCGCAGGCTCGCCTTCTTTATTTTTGAACTCATCCAAAAACACCACTTTGGCGCCGTCGTCCTCAACCGCCAAGCCTTTTTCAGACAACTCATCAATCACCGGCTGCAAATCGTCGTTATACATCGATTCGCCTGCCACATCTTCCGGAGTCAGCTTCAAGCCCAAAGTATCGTAAACATTTTGCGCGTGGCTCAAAGAAATTTCTACAAACTGTTTCCACAAAGCCAAAACGGCTTCATCACCGCCCTGCAACTTCACCACATACTCGCGCGACGTATCGGCAAAGGCTTCGTCTTCGTCAAAGCGTACTTTGGCATTGCGGTAAAACTGTTCCAAATCCGCCAGCTTGAATTCGGCGTCGGCTTT